>NC_022524.1:2965833-3639166 GCF_000473245.1 Bacillus infantis NRRL B-14911 | reverse complement strand
TCAGCACCTGCTGAAAAAATCTATGCCAGTCCTGAAACCCTGACAGGCTCCCTGGGTGTCATCATGCAGGGATATAATTATGCAGGGCTTGCCGAAAAGTATGGCGTAGAATTTGTCACGATCAAGAGTGGACCTTACAAAGATATTATGAGCCCTTCAAGGGAGATGACGGAAGAAGAACGGGAGATCCTCCAGTCTATGATCGACAATTCTTATGAGGGCTTTGTTAAAGTCATTTCAGAAGGAAGGGGCATCCCGGCAGATCAGGTGAGGAAAATCGCCGACGGACGGATCTATGACGGCCGCCAGGCAAAAGAGCTCAATCTGATTGATGGTTTCGGCTTCTTTGAAGATGTTGTAGATGAACTGGAGAAAGACCATAAGCTTAAGGGTGCACAGGTAGTCAGCTATTCGGAAAATATGGGCTTTGGCTCCTTGTTCAGCATGGGTGCGCGGAAAGTGATGGGCGATGATATTGAAATGGCCGGCATGATGAAGCTGTTGTCACAGCCGAATGCCCCGCGGCTGATGTACATGTATTCAGAATGAGGAGGGATGGCAAATGACCACATTAGACAGCCATTTGGACAAGGATTTGCCTGCTGACAATCATTCACCAGCCAGCCCGTCATATGAAGATCATGCGGCATCAGTCCGTTTTGCCGGTTTCTGGATGAGGTTCTGGGCGTATCTGGCCGATCTCATTGTCATAGGCAGCATTAACCGCATTATCGTGCATCCGATTTTTCGGGCGGCGGATCTTCCCCTTGCCGATTCCGGGATTTTCACTCCCGCAAATATCGTAACAAGCATCATTTTTTATGCCTATTTTGTCCTGATGACAAAGTATTTCAGGCAGACGCTCGGGAAAATGATATTTGGGCTGAAAGTAGTCAGTCTTAAAGATGAAGAAATGTCCTGGAGCACCATATTGTTCAGGGAGTGGATCGGTCGTTTCATTTCAGCCACTATTTATATTGGCTATGTCATTGTCGCTTTTCTGCCGAAAAAACAGGGGCTTCATGACCTGTTTGCCGATACAAGCGTTATTCACGAAAGAAAATAAGGAATAATTGAAAGAATCGCCTGCCGGCCTGCTGCCGGCAGGTTTATTTTTTTTCCCAAAAGGAAAGCCTAGATTTAGCGTCTGGATATCTTTAGCAGGAGACTAATGCGAAAAAATACACCAGCCTGTTAATAGGGGGTGATCGGATGTGGTGGCTGATCCTTGGAGCAGCAGCGGCAGTCATTCTGCTTTTGCTCATTATTCTTCTTTTCTCAAAGCTAACAGTTTACTTTAACTTTTATCATGGCCAGGACAATGACCATATATCAATAAAGTTCCGGGCCTGGTTGGGGCTTATCCGCTATAACATACAGGTTCCGCTGATAAAAATCGATGATGACTCCCCTTCCATTGTGGTTGAAGAGAAAGTGGAAGCCGGCCGGGAGGAGGAGAAGAAGCAGGAAGACCGGAAAAAGTTCACGCCGGAGGACTTCCTGAACAGTATCAAGGATGCTGAGGAGCTGATACGCCATGTATTTGGCCTCCACACGATCATCCGGCGATTTCTGAAAAAGGTGGCAATCAGGGATATCGAATGGCATACATTGGCCGGAATCGGTGATGCGGCGCACACTGCTGTCCTTGCAGGGATAATCTGGTCTGCAAAAGGAAGCCTGGTCGGCATTCTCAGCCACTATATGAGGATGAGGGACATGCCCGTTTTGTCGGTGACCCCCCATTTTCAGGCTGCAGTTTCCCAAACCCGTTTTTCATGTATGTTTCAATTCCGCATCGGGCAAGCTATGTTGGCAGGAATTAAACTGATTAAATATTGGAAAGGCGGAATGCCGGACTTTAGGACAAAGCCGTTATCCGTGCTATCTGATAATAAAACAAAATCCGTTTAGATGAGGAGGAAGTTTATTATGTCTGATCATCCGATACAAGGCTTGATGACGACCGCAATGGAAAATTTGAAAGAAATGATTGATGTGAATACAATCATCGGGGACCCGGTTGAAACTCCTGATGGAAGTGTGATCCTTACCGTATCAAAGGTCGGTTTCGGCTTTGCAGCAGGCGGCAGTGAGTTCATGCTTGAAGGTTCAGGCCGCGAGGGAGAAGGCAAACCGAAGCATCCGTTTGGCGGAGGAAGCGGCGGCGGAGTTTCCATAACGCCGATTGCTTTTTTAATCGTAAGTTCCCACGGAGTTAAAATGGTCCATCTGGACGAGAGCACACATCTATATGAAAAAATCCTTGATTTGGCCCCTCAGGCTGTTGATAAGATCCAGCAGATGATGTCAAAAAATAACGGATCAGGGAACAGCAGCCAGGATGGAAAGAGCGAAGGCCAAAGCAGCCAGAACCGCTCGAACGAATACAATGGACCAAAGCATGACCTGGACTTCTAAAATGGATGTTTGAAAAGGCTGGTCTTCTTCCCCGGAGACAGCCTTTTCTATTGCCGGAATAAATGGCTTTTCATTGCAAAATGATTTTCCAGGAAGTATGATTGCACTGTACATATATGAAAAATAAGGAGGAAGAAACCAATGGCATCAATTACTTTTAAAGGAAATCCGGTTACTTTGCTGGGGAATGAAGTGAAAGCAGGAGACCAGGCTCCGGAATTCAAAGTGCTTGCCAATGACTTATCTGAGGTAACGCTTGCGGATTCCAAGGGCCAGGTAAGACTGATTAGTGTTGTTCCCTCTATTGATACAGGCGTTTGCGACGCTCAGACGCGCCGATTCAATGAAGAAGCATCAAAGCTTGATAATGTAAAAGTTCTTACAGTCAGCGTAGATCTTCCTTTCGCACAGAAGCGCTGGTGCGCAGCTGCCGGCATTGAAAATGTGCAGACAGTTTCAGACCACCGCGACCTTTCTTTCGGTGAAGCTTACGGAGTAGCAATAAAGGAGCTCCGCCTTCTTGCACGGGCAGTATTTGTTGTTGATTCCAATGACAAAGTGGTTTATGCCCAATATGTGAGCGAAGCAACTGACCATCCTGACTACGAAGCTGCAGTGGAAGCTGCAAGGCAAGCTGAATAAACTTCGAAGAACCCCGGGCAATCGGGGTTTTTGTATGCCTTAAGAATGCCCAGGCTGTATTCCTTAATCTCCTGAATGGCAGGCGGCGGGCTTGTGATCCTGCCGGAACCCCGTTACAATAAGACAATAATATTTTAGCAGGAGGAATGAATTAGTGAGTATCACTCCCGTAGAAGAACTGTTCTCAGTCTTTAATGAAACAGCTATGATCTTGCAGGAAGAGCTGCAATGTACATATTTAGAGGCGCTTGCAGAAACAGGCGATAATATTTTTCAAGAGTCCATTCTCCAGGACGGACTCAGTGAGCTTAATGTAAAAAGGCTGAAAAAAAGCTATGAGTCGCTGAATCTTGACCTATATACAAGCGAGAATATCAGAAAGTCGTTTCAGCTGGCCATTTTAAAGGGCATGAAGGAAAATGTGCAGCCAAACCACCAGATGACACCGGATGCTGTCGGAATGCTGACAGGTTATCTGGTGAATAAATTTGTCGGGGCGAAATCTTTCCGCCTTCTGGATCCAGCGGTCGGGACAGGCAATCTCCTTACGACTGTCATCAATCAGCAGGAAGGAAAAAGCATTGAAGCAGTCGGGTCAGATGTGGACGACCTCCTCATTAAGCTTGCCTACATCAATGCCAACCTCCAGAAGCACCCCATCCAATTCTATAACCAGGACAGCCTTGAGCCGCTGTTCATTGAAAGCGTGGATGCAGTCATCAGCGACCTTCCAGTGGGGTATTATCCAAACGACATAAGGGCGCAGGACTATGAGCTGAAGGCAGACGAGGGCCATTCTTATGCCCATCACCTTTTCCTGGAACAGAGCATGCGCCATGTTAAGGAAGGCGGCTATCTGTTCCTGATTGTGCCAAATGGCCTGTTTGAAAGCGAACAGGCGGACAAACTGAAGGCGTATATAAGCAAGACAAGCATCATCCAGGGCCTGCTCCAGCTCCCGGAAACATTGTTTAAAAATAAAAATGCCGCAAAAAGCGTCTTTATCCTCCAGAAAAAGGGTGAAGGGGTCACAGCTCCAAAGCAAGCCCTGCTTGTAAACATGCCGAGCCTTTCAAAAACGGAACAGGTCGAGAGAATCCTTAAGCAGGTGGATGCCTGGTTCAGGGAAAATAAGATATAGAGTGCAAAAAGCATGGTCCCAAACTGGATCATGCTTTTTCTATTTGAATGAGAAGAAAATATTAATGGAGCTGTCCAGACTTAAAACCTGCTGGCATAAGTCTTCCGGAGAGTGTTAAGAGGATGCTGCCGCATTTAGTCTGGAGTCTTTAATTGGAAGTTCTGTTTTAGCTGAAGAGCCGCAGGGGTAATGGAAAATATGAAACGGAAATCACCGAAATGTCGGAATACATTTAATTTTAACTGTAAACGATACCAATTTTGAATGTTCCTTGAAATCATGCAAGCACAGTGATTAAATGGGGAATTGAGAGATAAAATGATGCCAGTTGCACACAATAAATGTGTACCACATCAGGCATTAGATTAGCATCGGTGTTATATAAAGGCTGGCATCCTGGAGGGAAAAGAGATACATATTTCCCCATGGTCCCCATTGCACTGGTTAAACATACAGGACGTATGCGAGTCCGCATTTAAAAGGAGCGACATATCGTGGCAAAAATTATTGCAATTAATGCTGGAAGTTCTTCATTGAAATTTCAATTATTTGAAATGCCAAGCGAAGAAGTAATCACAAAAGGTCTTATTGAACGAATCGGTCTGAACGATGCAGTTTTCAGTATTTCTGTTAACGGAGAGAAGCAGACGGAAGTAACGGAAATCCCTGATCATGAGGTTGCAGTCAAGCTTCTGCTCAATAAGCTGACTGATCTGAAGATCATCGAATCACTGGATGAAATTGAAGGAATCGGCCACCGTGTAGTACACGGTGGAGAAGAGTTTGCAGATTCTGCGGTTATCACGGAAGAGGTACTGAGCAAAATCGATGCACTTTCCGAGCTGGCACCTCTTCACAACCCTGCAAATATTACAGGAATCAAGGCATTCCAGCAGGTGCTTCCAAATGTACCGGCAGTAGCTGTCTTTGATACTGCGTTCCATCAGACTATGCCTGAAAGCTCATTCCTGTACAGCCTTCCTTATGAGTATTATGAGAAGTTCGGCATCCGTAAATACGGCTTCCACGGAACTTCACATAAATATGTATCAGAGCGTGCAGCAGAGCTTCTTGGCCGTCCGCTTGAGCAGCTTCGCCTGCTTTCCTGCCACCTGGGGAACGGTGCAAGCATCGCGGCCATTGAAGGCGGAAAATCAATTGATACATCCATGGGCTTCACACCTCTTGCCGGTGTGACAATGGGTACCCGTTCAGGGAATATTGACCCTGCTTTGATTCCATTCATCATGGAGAAAACAGGCAAGTCAGCTGACGAAGTGCTTAATGTACTGAATAAAGAGAGCGGAATGCTTGGAGTTTCTGGCTTCTCAAGCGACCTTCGCGACATCGAGGTACAAGCGTCTGAAGGAAACGAAAGAGCAGAGCTTGCTCTCGAAGTGTTTGCAAACCGGATCCACAAATATATCGGCTCTTATGCTTCACGCATGTACGGAGTTGATGCCATTATCTTTACAGCAGGCATCGGCGAAAACAGTGCTGAAATCCGCGAGCGTGTCCTTCAGGGACTGGAATTCATGGGCGTATATTGGGACCCTGCATTGAACAAGGTCCGCGGTGAGGAAACGTTTGTCAACTATCCTCACTCACCGGTCAAGGTTATCATTATTCCGACAAATGAAGAAGTTATGATTGCCAGGGATGTTGTAAGGCTTGCGAAATAATATTTGAATGATTGAAAGGACAAAGAAGCCAAGGCTTTTTTGTCCTTTTGTTTTTCTGCCTTCTCCATCCAATGAAACAGGATTTGCCTGAATCAATATGCTATACTGAACAAAAACACCGGCAAGGAGGATGAAGATATGGCACTAAACGGACGGGAAGAACAGGCTTTATCTGAGATCGCACAATGGGAAGACAAGCTGGCACAGTATGAATCCAATGATTTGGAGCTGACCTATGACAAATATTTAGAAAAGGCGTTCCTGCTGCTTCCCGAGAAAACTCAGCAGCAATTTTTTGCTTCCCTGGATAACTGGCTGTTCCATCTCCATGCCTTGATCCAAAGCTCACAGCTCCAGCTGGATGCAAAGGAACGAATCCTATCTGCAGGCCGCATCTTTGATGCCGGCATTGAAACAGTGGAAGATCTGGCTTCATTGGACATCAATCAGCTGCAATACATAGCCAATCAGCAGATTGCCCGCCACCGCCTTTACTCATTTGCACAGGGAGGGGCATCGGGGACCGGCGGTGTGCTGCTGCTTGGATCCGATCTTCCTGCCATGGCTGTCATCAATTTGCGTGCAGTCCAGCTCATCGCGATGACATATGGGATTGAAGTGAACACACCTTATGAGATGATGGCTTCTTTAAAGGTGTTTTGTGCATCGATCCTGCCGCCGCGGCTTCAGGGGCAGGCCTGGGACCAGCTTCTGGCCGAACTGGAGAATGCGGAAGAAGCTTATTTTTATGAGGGCCAGGAGGAACTGACGGACATTGCCTGGATGGGCCAGCCAATCAAACAGCTGTTTAAAGGCCTGGCTATAACGGCTTTCAAAAAGAAATCCATCCAGGGCATCCCGCTTGTCAGCATGGCCATAGGAGCAGGGGCAAACTATCAGTTTACAAGGAAGGTCACTGATTTTGCCCATAAATATTATCAGTACAGGTATCTGCTGAAGAAACAGGGTGAAGTTTGATGAGCAGCGAGGAACACAAAAAAGAAGCCCCCAAAACAGTCAGATGCAAAATTATTACCATCAGTGATACAAGAAATTCGGAGACCGATAAAAGCGGGAGGCTGATGAAGGAACTTCTTGAAGCAGAGGGCCACAGGGTAAGTTCCTACCAGATTGTCGCCGATGAAAAAGAAAAGATCCGTCAGGCGGTCCTGGAGGGATGTTCAGATCCGGATATCGATGCAGTCCTTACCAATGGCGGGACAGGAATCGCTTTAAGGGATGTAACCATTGAAACGGTGAGTGCACTTTATCAAAAGGAAATTAGCGGCTTCGGGGAATTATTCCGTATGCTGAGCTACAAGGAGGACATCGGCTCTGCTGCAATTCTCTCCCGCGCTTCTGCGGGCATCATCGAGAATACAGCTGTCTTTTCCACACCGGGATCTTCAGGTGCAGTAAGGCTGGCCATGAATAAATTGATCATCCCGGAGCTGGGGCATGTTATAAGGGAAGTAAAGAAAGATCTTGTATAAAAAGGGGGCGGGGCGCCATCATGGCGCCCCGCCTTTTTGCTTTGCCTGAATAATATTCTCTATAGAGCTTAAATCAGCGATGCAGCTTTCCCCCGATTTCCTGATTAGCCCTGTACCACAGCCAAAGATCGTTGATGATGGAAGCAAGATCAGCGATCTCACTGTTCAATTTGCATGAAAGCTCAAAATTCTCTTCATCTGCGAGCTGGTCCTGTCTGCGGTTTATCTGCGTCTCAAGCTCTGATATCCTGTCCGGGATCCCCCCGCGTATCTTCTCCCAAGTAAACAGAATTTCCTGGCGCTCTTCCTGCGGGTACTCTTCCCACTCGCCATCCAGCACAGGAACAGCAATCCCCAGGCGCTTATCCAAAATGAAAACATCCTCCATCTCATCCGTCCCCCAAAAATAGGCTGCTTTTATTGTACATGGTGACAGGCACCTATACCAGTCGGCCGACTGGTATAGGTGCCTGTCACCAATAAATTTTTATACATTTTAACGAATAACTATTGAATTAATCCTGGAATATTGTTAGAGTATTAACTAGTTAATTGTATAAAAACATAATTTAAATGAATATTTATTCGTTCATCTATAGAGGAGGAAATTTTCATGTCAAATCAAAAAGTTGTTTTAGCATACTCAGGCGGACTGGATACTTCTGTGGCGATCAAATGGCTTGGCGACCAGGGATACTCAGTGGTTGCGTGCTGCCTTGACGTTGGGGAAGGCAAGGATTTGAAGTTCATCCAGGAAAAGGCGCTTAAAGTGGGAGCAGTCCAGTCATATGTACTGGATGTGAAAGAAGAGTTTGCGAATGAATATGCACTTGCTGCCCTTCAGGCGCATGCTCTTTATGAAGGCAAATACCCGCTTGTATCTGCTCTTTCCAGGCCTCTTATTGCTAAAAAGCTTGTTGAAGTGGCTGAAAAGGAAGGCGCCGCTGCTGTTGCGCATGGCTGTACAGGAAAAGGAAATGACCAGGTAAGATTCGAGGTATCGATCCAGGCACTTAATCCAGACCTCAAGGTGCTCGCGCCTGTAAGGGAATGGAAATGGTCCAGAGAAGAAGAAATCCAATATGCAAAGGATAATAATATCCCGATTCCGATCAATCTGGATTCTCCGTTCTCAATAGACCAGAACCTTTGGGGCCGCAGCAATGAGTGCGGGATTCTGGAAGATCCGTGGGCGGCTCCGCCTGAAGAGGCCTACGACCTGACAACAAGCCTTGAGTATACGCCTGACACACCTGATATCGTAGAAATCGAATTCAGCAAAGGGGTGCCGGTAAGCCTGAACGGCAAAGCTTATCCGTTATCCGAGTTGATTCTGGAGCTGAATCTGATGGCAGGCAAGCATGGAGTCGGGCGCATTGACCATGTTGAGAACAGACTTGTCGGCATTAAATCAAGGGAAGTCTATGAGTGTCCGGGAGCCATGACGCTGATCAAAGCGCATAAAGAGCTTGAAGACCTCACGCTTGTTAAAGAGCTTGCCCATTTCAAGCCTGTCATCGAGAAAAAACTGACTGAGCTGATCTATGAAGGGCTTTGGTTCTCGCCATTGAAAAAGGCTTTAACGGCTTTCCTTGAGGAAACGCAAAAGCATGTGACAGGAACTGTAAGGGTGAAATTGTTCAAGGGGCACAGCATCGTCGAAGGCAGAAAATCTCCTTTTTCCCTTTATGATGAAAAATTGGCCACATATACATCTGAAGATGAATTCGACCATAATGCCGCGGTTGGTTTTATCCAGTTATGGGGCCTGCCGACCAAGGTTCAAAGCATTGTCCAGAATAAGAAGGTGACAGTGTGAAAAAGCTTTGGGGAGGAAGATTCACGAAATCGGCAGAAGAATGGGTCGATGAATTCGGAGCCTCCATCTCCTTTGACCAGGAGCTTGTTGAGGAAGATATAGAGGGAAGCCTTGCACACGTGGAAATGCTGTCCCGCTGCGGGATTATTGAACAGGAGGAAGCAGCTCAGATCCAGAAGGGACTCAAGCTGTTAAAGGAAAAGTCCCAGGAGGAAGGGCTTCCTTTCTCTGTAAAGCTGGAGGATATACATCTGAACCTGGAAAGCTTGCTTACGGACGAAATCGGGCCTGTCGGCGGCAAGCTTCATACAGGCAGAAGCAGGAATGATCAGGTAGCAACAGATATGCACTTGTATTTAAAGAAACAGGCAGCACATGTTATCAAGCTGATTGAAGAGCTCCAGGCAGCTCTGCTTTCCCAGGCAGAGGAGAATGTGGAAACCCTCATGCCGGGCTATACTCATCTTCAGAGAGCACAGCCCATTTCATTTGCGCATCACTTGATGGCTTATTTCTGGATGCTGGAAAGGGATAAGGAGAGATACAGCGAGAATCTGAAAAGGATCAATGTTTCTCCTCTTGGTGCAGGCGCCCTTGCCGGTACAACCTTTCCAATCGACCGCGAGCTGACAGCCAGTCTGCTTGGGTTTGATGACATCTATGAAAACAGCATGGATGCTGTAAGCGACAGGGACTTTATCCTTGAATTCCTTTCAGCAAGCAGCATTCTGATGATGCATCTGTCCCGTTTCAGCGAGGAAATCATTCTCTGGTCGAGCCAGGAATTCCGGTTCATCGAGCTCGATGACAGTTTTGCTACAGGAAGCAGCATTATGCCGCAAAAGAAAAACCCAGACATGGCAGAACTGATACGCGGAAAAACCGGCCGCGTCTACGGCAACCTTGTCGGCCTGCTCACAGTGCTGAAGGGGCTGCCTCTTGCTTATAACAAAGATATGCAGGAAGATAAAGAGGGAATGTTTGATACAGTTAAAACGGTTATTGGCTCACTTAAAATTTTTTCCGGCATGGTTGGGTCCATGACGGTTAACAGTGAAGTAATGGAAAAGGCCACGAAAAGCGATTTTTCCAATGCGACAGAACTGGCTGACTATCTTTCCGGTAAAGGCTTGCCATTCAGGGAAGCCCACGAAATTGTCGGGAAGCTTGTCCTTGATTGTGTGAACAGAGGCTGCTTCCTTTCCGGCCTGCCGATGGAAGTGTATAAGGAGGCAAGCACCCTTTTTGAGGAGGATATTTACGAGGTCCTTGACCCGCGGGCGGCTGTTGCAAGAAGGAACAGCCAGGGCGGAACAGGGTTTGCCCAAATAAAGAAGGCGCTGGAAAAAGCAAAAGGGCGCCTGAAGGATAAAGCCTACTCATAACAATAAAGGCCGCTGCAGGGAAGCAGCGGCCTTTTAACTATTATTCCGGGTCCTTTTCGGTCCTGACCACAAGCACATCACATGGGGCATAGCGGGTGATATGTTCGGAAACGCTGCCGATCAGGAAGCGTTCAACTGCATTCAAACCAGTTGCCCCGCAGACAATGAGATCTGCATGCTGGACCTTGGCAATTTCCTTGGGTATCTTTACTTTCGGAGAACCATAATCTGTCACATATTCCACATTTTCTACTCCAGCCTCCACTGCTTCCTGCTGATATTTTTTAAGCAGCTCGGCTGCAAACATGTCAGCCCTTTCAGCAATCGTCCTGTCATAGGCTTCGACAGTTGCGAAGGTGCGCGTATCGATAATGTGGGCAAGGGTCAGCCTGGCTTTGTTCCTGACTGCGATCCCGACCGCCTTCTTGAAGGCCCATTCCGCTTCCTTGGAACCGTCTACTGCTACTAAAATATTTTTGTACGTGAGCGTCATTTGCATCTCCTCCTTTACCTTTATTATACATTACCCCAAAATGCATAACTGTTACAGAAATTCGAAAGATAGTATAGATGAAAAAAATCGATAAGGGGGAAATGAAGATGCCAAAAGAGCCGAAAGGGCAGTCTCATTATATCTATGACGACCAGGGACACAGCCAGGTAAGTGCACAAATCATGGATTCGTACAACAGCGGTGTCATCGATCAGGAAAATGGAAGAGTCGACACTTACAGCAGCGAAGAGGAAACAAAATAAAACATTGAAAAAAGTGCAGGGCGCTGTCCTGCACTTTCTCGTTATTGCCTTCCTTTTCGCAGCTGAAGACAAATGTAAAGGGAAGCGGTGGCTATAAATGAAACAAAACCTGGAGAAGCATTTTCAGGCAGGAGGCTGTAAGAGATGATCCCGAAAGCCATGCTGATGATTGCCTGCTTATTGACAAAACCAGGCTCCCGCAGGACCAGCAGATCTGCCTCAGTCAGCTTCCGCCTTTTTATGAAAAGAAAATCTGCTGCAATAACCGCAGAAATGGGAATGACAAAGGTGCCGAGCAGAGAGATGTATTTCTGCGCTGATTCAACGATATCAGGAAAGCAGCTCAGAATGACCGCAGCGAGCCCGAACAGGCATGCACTCTTTATCCTGCCGAGCCCCTGGAATGTATTCAGCAGACTGAATCCGCCTGTATAGGCGTTGTTCAGGTTGATGGAAATCATCGACATCATGGCACAGGCGAAAATCAGCACCAGTACGGAAACAGAAGATGTGAGGGTGCTTGCCGACACAAATGGATTCAGCTCTCCCAGGAGGCTTGCAGACAATGCCCCTAAAACGGCTGTGATGGCAAAGCCGGCTGTGTTCCCGGAAAAAAGCCCCCAGAAAGCGCCGCGTTCAGACTTCGCGTACCTTGCCATATCAGAAGAAGCACTTAATCCTGAAACGTATTGGACAAAAGCCAGGCTTGAATAGAACAGGAATGAAGAAAACTCCCAGCTGCCATGGGTTAAGATTGTGCTGTGATCAGTCTGATTCGCTTTTTGGATCAGCAGGACAAACAGTGCAGCCTGGCCGATCAGCAGAAATGGCATAAAATAGCGGGTTGCTTTTTTCACCGCATCAAAGCCGACAAGCGCTAATATGGCCATGATCAGGGCCAGGCAGACCGACACTGCCAGAAAAGGCAGCCTGACAGAAAAAAGCCTGCTGCCCAGCTCGGTCAGTACAGCAGTTCCGCCGATCGTCTGGACAGCAAACCAGTATAATGAGGTCAAAGTACGGATCGGAGACGAAATATATCTTGCCGCCCCTGTGCCAAGCATGCTTCTGATCGCATATTGGGCAGGCAGCCCGTAGCGGGATCCGGGCAGCGTCAAGAAGGACACAAACAGAAAGGCGAAAGCCGCCCCGATCATGGTGGATGCTGCGGCAGCATAAAAAGAAAGGCCCCCTGAAATCACGGCAAGTGCAGGGACAAGGAAATTCCCCGAATTTACCGAAAAGGCCATCTGCAGAATCATGAAATCATACCAGGGTGTCTGTTTAAGATGGGAGGGAACGGCCTCCAGCCCAAGCTGCTCAATTTTACCCCGGCTGTCTTTTTGTATGTTGGCAGTTGACGCCATACTTGCATCAGCTCTCTTTCTAAATACATTTTACAATAATCGGTGGAACTGAAGGATATTTTTTTGTCCCGGGCATGGAAAGCAGTCATCTTAACCGAATAACTCAGCATTTTAACAAAGAGCGTATCATCACGGCAATGTAAGGGTTTGCAGGCGATAAAAAAATTTTACTTTCTTCTTTTCCTATAAAGGTGTTATAGTAGTATCGGTTCTATCCTATTTACTATATTTTGCAGGAGGTATGCAGCATGCGTATCGGAATACCCAGAGAGATAAAAAACAATGAAAATCGTGTCGCAATGACACCGGCTGGCGTTGTCAATTTGCTGAACTTTGGTCATGAAGTATTTATTGAAACCCAGGCTGGCATGGGATCCGGTTTCACTGATGAAGATTATACAGCTGCTGGCGCGAAAATTTTAAACAGTGCAGAGGAAGCATGGTCCATGGAAATGGTCATGAAGGTAAAAGAGCCCCTGCCTAGTGAATATGCTTATTTCCGTGAAGGCCTGATTTTATTTACATACTTGCATTTAGCTCCAGAGCCGGAGCTGACGAAGGCTCTGATTGATCATAAAGTGGTTGGGATCGCTTATGAAACGGTCCAGCTTGCCAATCATGCATTGCCTCTCTTGACCCCAATGAGCGAGGTTGCCGGAAGGATGGCTTCCCAGATCGGGGCGCAGTTCCTGGAGAAGGTCCATGGCGGCAAAGGGATCCTGTTATCCGGTGTGCCTGGCGTGCAGCGCGGAAAAGTAACAATCATCGGCGGCGGTGTAGCCGGTACGAATGCAGCTAAAATGGCAGTAGGACTTGGTGCAAAGGTGACAATCATCGACCTGAGCCCGGAACGCCTGCGCCAGCTTGATGATATCTTCGGCAATGATGTGACAACATTGATGTCCAATCCTTATAATATTGCAGAAGCGGTCAAAGATTCTGATCTAGTGATCGGTGCCGTTCTCATTCCGGGAGCAAAAGCGCCAAAGCTTGTGACAGAAGAAATGATCATGAGCATGAACCCAGGCTCAGTCGTGGTTGATATTGCGATCGACCAGGGAGGGATTTTTGAGACAACTGACAGAATCACTACCCATGACAACCCGACTTACGAAAAACACGGTGTAGTCCATTACGCGGTTGCCAATATGCCTGGCGCCGTGCCGCGCACTTCAACGATTGCCCTGACGAACGTGACTGTGCCGTATGCAGTCCAGATCGCCAATAAAGGGTATAAGCAGGCTTGCGCTGATAATGAAGCTCTGCTGAAGGGAATCAATACTCTTAACGGCTATGTTACGTATAAAGCTGTAGCCGAGGCACATGGCCTTGACTATTCTGATACAGCGACGCTGCTTGAGCAGCAGTAAATAGAAAAGATCCGGAGCCGCTGCTCCGGATCTTTTTCCTTCAATCAGACAAATTGAAGTTCCTTCGGGAATTTCGTTAAAATCTCAACACCGTTTTCTGTTACGGCCAGATCATCCTCTATCCGGACGCCTGCCACACCAGGAACATAAATGCCAGGCTCAATGGTAAATACCATGCCTTTCTCAAGCTGAAGGGAGTTGGCTGAAGTCAACGAAGGATACTCATGTACACTTACTCCGAGACCATGGCCGAGGCGGTGAGGGAAGTATTCCCCGTAGCCGGCCTCTGCAATGATATTCCTTGCCGTCATATCTATTTCAGAGCAGGCAGCCCCCGGCTTTGATGCGTCCACGGCGGCCAGCTGCGCTTTAAGGACTGTATCATATATTTCTCTCTGCTTCTCGCTGATCTCACCGTATGCGACAGTGCGGGTGATGTCTGAGCAGTAGCCGTCGACTACGACACCTAAATCAAAAAGGACAAGATCGCCTTTCTTGATTTTGGTCATTCCCGGTGTCCCGTGGGGGGAAGCGCCGTTTGCGCCGGTCAGGACCATCGTGGAGAAGGACATTTCATTGATGCCCTTTTTCTTCAAGGCATACTCGACCGCAGCGAGGACATCCATCTCGGTCTTTCCTTCCTTAATTTCTTCACAGCCAGTCTGGATGGCAAAGTCGGCCAGGGCGCATGCTTCACGGATGATTTTCAGCTCCTTGTCATCCTTCACCATCCTGAGCTTTCTCAGCTTTTCTTCTGCAGGAACGAATGCCGCGCTGGAGAATAAAGCAGAAATTGCTTCATAACGCTCTACATTCATATGTTCTTTTTCAACTGCAGCCCTGCTGACTTTTTGATTTCTTTTCTGGATGGCCGAAGAGATGAATTCCCATGGATTATCCGTATCGCTGTAGCCGATGATTTCATAATTCCATCCGGCATTCTTAGCATCATTTTTTTCCATCCCGGGGCAGACAAGGAAAGGCTCTTCATCCTGGAAAACGCCAAGGCCAAGGAGGCGTTCATGCGGATCGCTTAGGAACCCGCTTAAGTAAAAGACATTATCGGGAGAAGTGATAAAGCTGAAGTCAATATCCTCTTCCTTCATCCATTGTGATAACTTGCTGATTCTGCTGTCCATGCAAAAACCTCCTAAATCGTATGTAAGTGCAATTTGCTTCATGTTAATTGTAAACTTTTAATTGTGAATTAGAAAGGGTATAGGACTATATCAGGGAGGAAATCCTGTATTTTTGTTGAACATTGAATTACATAAGAGTTTGAAGGGAGAAGATAGCGATGAAGGTTTCATACCATGGGCATGCTGTCGTAAAAATTGAAACAAAAGGCAAAGTGATTTTATTCGATCCATTCATCACAGGGAATGAACTGACAGACCTGAAGGCAGAGGACGTCAAACCGGATGTCATCATCCTGACACACGGCCACAGCGACCATCTTGGGGATACAGTGGAATTGGCAAGGAAGAATGATTCTCTTGTTATTGCAAATGCCGAGCTTGCTGCTTATCTTGGCTGGCAGGGCATCAGGACGCATGCGATGAGCATCGGAGGCGCTTATGAGTTCGACTTTGGAAAGGTAAAGCTCACACCTGCCATTCATGGCACCGGGCTGATGACAGAAAATAAAGAGATTATCTATCTTGGCATGCCGGCCGGCGTCCTTTTCACGGCTGAGGGAAAAACGGTTTATCATGCAGGAGATACGGCATTATTTTCAGATATGAAGCTGATCGGCGAGCGCCATCCGATTGATGTTGCATTCCTGCCGATTGGCGATAACTTCACAATGGGGCCTGAAGATGCCGCATATGCAGCTGAGCTGCTGAAGGCAGGGGTGACAGTACCGATCCATTTTAATACTTTCCCCCCGATCAAACAGGATCCGCAGAAATTTATTGAAATGCTTCCTTCAGGCAAAGGCAAGGTGCTTGAAGCAGGGGAGTCCATCGAACTATAAGTGCAGCTGCGGCTGCACTTCTTTTTTTCTGCAGCCGCCCCCTCCTTATCTAAAGGTCTTTTTCAGGCATGTCCGCATAGATATAAAATAGAAAAAGGAGGAGTTGCAATGAAAAACAATCGGTATTTACTGTGTATCCTGCTGTGCGGGATGATGCTGTACTATGCGGTCCCCAAGCTGTCGATTGAAAGCCCGGGGGCGGAAGGCATCTTTGCCGGGGCCTGGCTGCTGCTGGCCCTGTTTGTGGTGGCCGGCAATCTATCCGGCCTGCTGTTTTCGCAGGCCAAAGCGAAGGCAAGGCTTTCTGCGGGAGCAGCAGCCAGAAGGAAAAAGAGGCCGGCCAGGAGCTTCAGCAAATAACCTGAGGGCTCCTGTCCTGCGGATATGTGTTATAACATCAATCGTAAATTGAATCGGCCGGGAATTCACCTTATAATAAAATAAGAAAAATTTACAAGACGAACAGCAATTTTAAATAAAGGGTGAAGGTTTTGGCTACTAAGCATGAACAAATTCTGCAATATATAGATGAGCTTCCGATCGGCGAGAAAATATCTGTCAGGCAGATAGCAAAGGCCTTGTCGGTCAGTGAGGGAACGGCTTACCGTGCAATCAAGGATGCTGAAAATAAAGGATATGTTAGCACGATTGAAAGAGTCGGCACCATCAGGATCGAAAGGAAGAAAAAAGAGAATATTGAAAAGCTGACATTCGCTGAAGTGGTCAACATTGTAGATGGGACTGTCCTTGGAGGCCGCGACGGCCTCCATAAAACCCTTAATAAATTCGTGATCGGCGCCATGAAGCTGGAAGCCATGATGCGCTATACAGGCGCC
This sequence comes from Bacillus infantis NRRL B-14911, assembly GCF_000473245.1. Classification (NCBI taxonomy): domain Bacteria; kingdom Bacillati; phylum Bacillota; class Bacilli; order Caryophanales; family Bacillaceae; genus Bacillus; species Bacillus infantis. Next base: position 3,622,276 of record NC_022524.1, on the reverse strand, counting down.
GGGAACCTGCTGATCATAGGAAACAGGACACGCGCCCATGAGCTTGCACTTAAAGCAGAGGCGGCGGTCCTGATTACAGGCGGATTCGATACGGATGATGAGGTCAAAAAGCTGGCAGATGACCTTCAGCTGCCGATCATCTCGACTAGCTATGATACGTTTACTGTTGCCACGATGATCAACAGGGCCATCTATGATCAGCTGATCAAAAAAGAGATTGTCATGGTAGAGGATATTTTGACCCCACTGCAGGAAACGGTGTTCCTTTATTCCTCTGAAACTGTTTCAGAATGGCATGGCCGCAACAGGGAAACCCTTCACAGCCGCTTCCCTGTCGTGGATCAGAATATGAAAATACAGGGCATGATCACTTCAAAGGATATAATGGGACATGCTCCGGAATCAGCTATCGATAAGCTGATGACCAAAAGCCCGATGACTGTAAACGGGAAGACAAGTGTAGCATCAGCCGCCCATATGATGGTCTGGGAAGGCATCGAGGTTCTTCCAGTTGCCGATGAAGCCAATCGGCTCCAGGGGATCATCAGCAGGCAGGATGTACTCAAGGCGCTGCAGATGATCCAGAGGCAGCCGCAGGTGGGAGAGACAATTGATGATACTGTAACAAGCCAGCTGGTCCTGTCGCGCGGAAAGGCGAGGGGAGAAGATGTATACCGCTGCGAGGTCAGCCCCCAGATGACCAATCCCCTCGGCACAATCTCTTACGGCGTGTTCACAACCATTGTCACCGAAGCAGCCAACAGAGTCCTGAGAAGCTATAAAAAAGGGGATCTTGTTGTTGAGAATATGACTATCTACTTCCTGAAGCCTGTCCAGATCGACAGCGTACTCGAAATCGTTCCAAAAATACTTGAAGCCGGTCGCAAATTCGGCAAAGTAGACGTCGAAGTTTTCAGTGAAGGCATTCTCGTAGGAAAAGCCATGATGATGTGCCAGCTCATTGACCGGCATTAAGAAATGCAGAAAAGCTTTGCTATATTAAAGAACGCAGGCTAAGAACGCCACGTCCTGTGGCAACGCCTGCATGACCCACATCCTGTGGGCCCAGCATAAGACAAGAAGGGTGGAAGGTTGTTCTTTAACCTTCTGGCCTGATTAGCTTATGACTCGAGGGGCTAGCGCCCGGAACTGGACTGTTTTCCAAGACCGAAGAGGAATAACTATAAATGATAAAAGCGGAGGCGGCTTGCCCATTAGGCAGCTTCCGCATCTTGAACCAAGCCATAAATAAAAGCCGCTTCCATAAGGAACGGCTTTTTGAAAAAGGCTTTAATTTTGCTGTTTGCGGAGATCTTCTGCTTCCTTAGCGGCATAAGGAAGATAATGCTGGTAGGCTTTAAAACCTGCCCAGACATTGATTCCGCCGAGAATAATAAAGACGGCAGCGACAATATAGGTGACAGTTGTGCTGTAAAGGAAAAGCTGGTTGATGCCGAATAAGGCGACAAACAGTCCCAGCGCGATGCTTGACTTGGCAGACAGCCACTTTTTTTCCGCAGGCCTCCGGCTTCTCACAGTCTTTATTTTATAGAATACATAGAATGCAATGGAAATAACAATCAGTATGACTAAAACAGGCATTTGAATTCCTCCGGGCATCATTCTCTTGGGATTAATATAAGTGTCAGCCTGATTATGAGCCGGCACCTATATTATTTTAACGATAATCAGGAGGAAAAGCCATAAAAAGAGCAGGCCGTTTCTTTTTCTTTTGATTCTTTTATGCTAATAATTAGATATTCTTTCTAAAAGGAGACCACAATGAAATCAAAAATTCTTGATGAAATAAAAAAATATGATACCATCATCATCCACCGCCATGTAAGGCCTGATCCTGATGCATACGGCTCCCAGGGCGGGCTGGCGGAAATCATTAAAACATCTTTCCCGGAAAAAACGGTATATACGGTCGGGAAGGAGGAAGAGTCGCTGAACTTTATGAGGCGGCTTGACAGCATCCCGGATGAAGCCTATAAAGGGGCTTTGGTCATTGTGTGCGACACAGCCAATCAGGAGCGGGTCTGTGACCAGCGATATACGATGGGCGATAAGCTCATTAAAATCGACCATCACCCGAACGAAGATCCTTATGGCGACATTATGTGGGTTGAAACCGATGCCAGCTCTGTCAGTGAAATGATCTATGAGTTCTACCTGGAGGGGAAGGATGCAGGATTAAAGATGTCTGATGAGGCAGCCAGGCTGATATACGGGGGAATTGTCGGGGATACGGGACGATTCCTGTTTCCGAGCACAACGGAAAAAACCTTTGAAATTGCTGGTGAATTGATCCGCTATAATTTTTCACGGACAGATCTTTACGACAAAATGTATGAGCTGAAGCCGAATGTCGTCAAACTGAACGGATATGTTCTGCAGAATTTCGAGGTTCTTGCCAACGGCGCAGCATCTGTGACAATCAGCAGGGAGCTTCAGGAGCAATATGGACTTAAGGCTTCAGATGCATCCCTTCTTGTAGGGGTACTTGGCAATGTCCAGGGAATCAAAGCATGGGTATTCTTTATCGAGGAAGAAGATCAGATCAGGGTCTGCCTCCGTTCAAAGGGGCCGGTCATCAATGGCCTGGCCAAGAAGTATAAAGGCGGGGGACATCCCCTGGCAGCAGGAGCTTCCATCCATTCATGGGAAGAAAAGAAGGATGTTATCAAAGATTTGGAGGAAATCTGCCTGTAACAGGCTGAAAGGGCGCCGGTATAATGGGCGCCCTTTCCTTAGTCTTCAAAAGATATCTTCAAGGAAATCGTCAATGTTGTAAAAATGACCATTTCACTTACTTCCAGGCGGTATCTTTTATCATTGATGCGGAATGTCCGGTTTTCAATGACCTTCCTGATCAGTCCTGTGCTTTTCGATACGCTTTCCATATCCTTTGCCACCAGAATTCTTATATCCTCCTTGACGCTGTCCTCGACCTGAAGCACACTCAATGTATCAAGCTTATATTTATCGGCGTTGGTTATTTTTACTTTTATGTCCTGTACAGTCATCTGTTTAAGGCTTTTCTTATTCTGTTCCTTGAAGCTCTCCTGCCAGAGCTTGATATCATTTCTTAGCCCTGCAATTGTTTCTTCCTGTTTTTCTATCTTAAAACTGTAGTCCTCCTGCCATACGCCAAAAATGAACAAAAAGATGAACCAGCTGACGGCGCCGCCAATGGCCATGCCGGCAAACAGCTGCTGCCATGCCGGCTTCCTGTAATAAGGAGGGATCCTCATGATATATGCTCCTGTGTGAGCCAGCTGATGATCAGTGCCCCCGTTTGTGCTCCGCCCAGCGCGGAAAGAATGAGCATGAACTGTTTGAAAATATCTTTTGTCTCTCCCTGGAACAGCCCTCTTTCAAAGCTGTATACAGCATCGAAAGTGCCCCCGATCGCGGCGACGATCGCCCAGATCCTGATCATATTGGAGAGGCGGAACACCTCAGTCAGAGGCGGCTTGCCGGTCAGGAAAGCTGCAAGCCCCCCGATAATCGATCCGCCAATCAAAACACCCAGTGCAATAAAATAGCTTTCCATCATTGAAGCAAAAAATGGCTGGTGTTTCATAGTGTAATCCTTCCTTATCGAGATAGTCGCTCGTTTAAAAGATTCATAAATTTCCCCTATTCCATCTTATGGACAAACTTCAGCTATTATGTTCAGGATCAGGAAAGTTTGGAGGGATTTTTAAGGCAGATGAGCAAGGCTTTTCCGCATTTCGTATTGTCCAGCTCCAGCGGCTAGAGACTCGAGTCATAAGCCAATCAGGCCAGAAGGTTAAAGAACAACCTTCCGTCCTGCTCGTCTTATGCTTGTCGTCTCTGGGCAAGCCGCTTCCGCATTTCTTATTTTCTTTTTGGAAACGGACGTTCTATAATTGATATTATAAAAGTTTCTTTCTAGTGCGGGGCCGGCGGGAGAGGTTGAAGACCCCTGCCAGGCTTTGTGCCCGGAACGACGGATTAAGGGTGTGAGTTAATGTCATTTATTCACCTTCATGTATATAGTGCATACAGCCTGCTGACAAGTACGGTTTCGGTTGAACAGCTTGTTGCGCGGGCAAAGCAGAAAGGCTTCAGCGCCATTGCCTTGACAGACCGGAATGTAATGTATGGTACGGTTCAGTTTTACAAGGAATGTCTCAAGCATTCTATTAAACCGATCATCGGCCTTTGTGCAGATATTGAATCCGCGGGAGGGGAAAAGGGGCCGAGCCCTTTAGTGCTCCTGGCCCAAAACCAGGACGGCTTCCAGAACCTCCTGAAAATATCGAGCACTCTTCAAACGAAAGCGGACGGGGGGATCCCGGTAAAATGGCTGAAGCATTATTCCTCAGGGCTTATTGCCCTTACACCGGGCCTGGAAGGAGAAATCGAACAGTATATTGCCGGCGGTGAAGAAGAGAAGGCGCTTGAAGCCATTCGCCTCTATACAGAGATTTTCGGAAAAGACCGGTTTTATCTGGCCTATCAGGATCATGGCCTTCCGGAAGAAAAGAAGATAAACAGAAAGCTGAAGGAATTGTCTGTAAACCATGGCTTTCAGACCGCTGCGGCAAACCAGGTGTTTTATGCCGAAAAAGAAGATGCTTTTGCCCAGGAATGCCTTCTGGCCATTAAAAATGGCGATAAACTCCAGGACGAAAACCGCTTCCGTCTTCAAAGCGATGAATATTATCTTAAGACAGCAGAAGAAATGTCAGAGGTTTTTACAGAAAGCACTGAAGCACTGGAGAACACCATTAAAATTATGGAGCAGTGCAATGTCATGCTGGAGCTTGATAAGAAGCATCTGCCAAAATACCCTGTCCCGGAGGGGGATGCGGATACACTGCTGGAAGAGCTGTGCTGGAAGGGATTTGCGGAGCGCTATCCCGAGGCTTCGGAAGTCCATCGCCAACGCCTTCTATATGAGTTAGGCATCATTAAAAAAATGAAGTTCAGCGATTATTTTCTGATTGTCTGGGATTTCATCAAATTCTCCAGAGAAAACGGCATCCTAACTGGCCCCGGCCGGGGATCTGCGGCCGGATCCATGGTGTCTTACGTCCTTTATATAACCGATGCTGACCCAATTGAGCATGAGCTCCTGTTTGAGCGCTTTCTTAATCCGGAGCGGATATCCATGCCAGATATTGATATAGACTTTCCGGACCATAGAAGGGATGAGGTCATCAGATACGTCGCAAAAAAATACGGAGAGCTCCATGTGGCCCAGATTATCACTTTCGGCACGCTGGCAGCCAAAGCGGCAATGCGGGATACCGGAAGGGTATTCGGCCTGAATGCAAAAGAGCTTGAGCAGGTTTCTCGCCTGATCCCGTCCCGACCAGGCACAAACCTGAAAACAGCCTACAAAGAATCAGAACAGCTGCGGGCGTTTACGGCTGAATCCAGCCTGAATAAGAGGTTATTTGAAACAGCGCTGAAAATCGAAGGGCTTCCAAGGCATACATCCACACACGCTGCAGGTGTGGTTATCAGCGAATTTCCCCTTGTTAATGTGGTTCCAATCCAGCAGGGCCATGAAGGAGTCTATTTGACGCAATACTCAATGGAGCATCTGGAGGCTGCCGGCCTTTTAAAAATGGACTTCCTGGGGCTGCGCAATCTTTCCCTTATTGAAACGATTTTATCCTCCATTCAGCGGAAAACAGGAAAGAAACCTGATATAAAAAAGATCCCCCTGGATGATGAAAAGACATACCGGCTTCTTAGCTCCGGGGAGACGACAGGTGTCTTCCAGCTTGAATCTGATGGGATGCGGAATGTACTCAAGAAGCTGAAGCCGACCCGCTTTGAAGATATTGTGGCGGTCAATGCACTATACAGGCCGGGACCGATGGAGAATATCCCATCCTTCATTAACAGGAAGCATGGGAAAGAGCCGATTTCTTACCCGCATCCGGATTTGAAGCCGTATTTAGAAAAAACTTACGGAGTCATTGTCTACCAGGAGCAAATCATGCAGATTGCTTCCAAGATGGCCGGCTTCTCTTTGGGAGAAGCAGATTTGCTGAGAAGGGCTGTGAGTAAAAAGCAGAAGGATGTGCTGGACCGGGAGAGGGCCCATTTTGCATCAGGTGCTGTGAGCAGCGGCTATGACGAGAAAACAGCTCAGGAAGTTTACGACCTGATTGTGCGCTTTGCAAATTACGGCTTTAACAGAAGCCACGCTGTCGCCTACAGCTTTATCGCTTACCAGCTTGCCTATTTAAAAGCTAATTATCCTTTGAACTTTATGGCTGCACTCCTTTCACAGGCTTCAGGCAATGAAGATAAGCTTGCCCAGTATATCCGTGAGCTGAAGCATCTGGGGCTCACGCTTCTTCCGCCATCAATCAATTCGAGCGGCTATTCCTTCCAGGCAGAAAGCGGCGGCATCCGCTACAGCCTTGCAGCAGTGAAAGGGATAGGCGCCTCTGTCCTGAAGGATGTCTTTCACGCCCGAAGGCAGAAGCGTTTTGAGGATTTGTTTGATTTTTGCATCAGGGTACCTGCAAAATCAGCCACACGAAAAATTCTGGAGGCATTTGTGCATTCCGGCAGCTTCGACGAATTCGGGGAGGACCGCGCTGTTTTGCTTGCCACTCTGGATATAGCGATTGAGCATGCAGAACTGGTTAAGCCGGATGAGTCCGGCCAGGAGGATTTCTTCTCTGAAGATGAATTTTCCATCAAGCCGAAGTACGCGGAAAATGACCCCATCCGCATTGAAGATAAGCTTCAGTATGAAAAAGAGTATCTCGGACTTTATCTGTCAGACCATCCTGTTTCCGTTTATGCTGCCAGTTTTGCCTCCCTCGGTGTCACACAGCTGGCAGATATGGAACCTGGCAGCCGGAATATAAGAACTGCCGCTTATCTTTCAGAAGTAAAAAAAATCAGGACGAAGAAGGGAGAGGCCATGGCTTTCCTGTCCCTGAATGACCAGAGCGGAGAAATGGAGGCAGTTGTATTCCCTGCGGTATATAAAAGGGATTCTGCACTTCTGAAGCAGGGAGCTATCCTTCTCTTGGAAGGCAAAGCCGAGGAGCGGGATGGAAAGAGGCAGTTTATTGTGAACCGTGCCGCAGATATGGGACAGGCAGCTGCAGAAGCAGGCAAGCATGAGAGGACCTTATATTTGAAGGTCCCTGAAGATATAGAAACACCTGAAGGCCTGAAGGAGCTCAAAGCTATCCTGGGGAGGAATCCTGGATCAGTTCCGGTCGTCCTTCATTATGCAGGATCTCAAAAGACGATCCGCCTGGCAGAAGGAAACGGAGCAGATGCCACAGAAAAGCTGCTCAAAGATCTGGGCAGCGTGCTAGGCACTGAAAATGTAATTATAAAATAGTGGGATTCTTGCCTGTTTCAGGCAGGAATTTTGCTTCTTCCGGCAGAAAGGTTACAGCAGCAAGTCGTCCTGAAATTAGGCAGAAACGGACGAAAATACGTCATTTGGACCGGTTGTTTTGTCTTTACATCAAATCAGGATATGTTATATTGGTAAATAGATTGACTGGTCTGACCACTAAAATAAGTCATTTAATAATATAGCAATTGAAACCTTTCTGCATAAACGAAGGAGTGAGCCGTTTTGACACTAAGAGAAGAAGCTTTGCATATGCACCGCGAAAACCAGGGAAAGCTGGAGTCAAAATCCAAGGTCCAGGTACGTAATGCCAAGGATCTGAGCCTTGCTTATTCGCCGGGAGTGGCTGAGCCGTGCAAGGCGATATATGATAAACCGGAAACAGTATACGAGTATACAATGAAGGGCAATATGGTTGCTGTAGTATCAGACGGTACAGCCGTGCTTGGACTCGGCAACATCGGCCCGGAGGCTGCGCTTCCTGTAATGGAAGGGAAAGCGGTCCTTTTTAAAAGCTTTGCAGGCGTTGATGCTTTTCCCATCTGCCTGAATACAACCGATATTGATAAAATCGTTGAAACTGTTAAGCTTCTTGAGCCAACCTTCGGGGGCGTCAATTTGGAGGATATTGCGGCTCCTAATTGCTTCGTGATTGAAGAAAGGCTGAAAAAAGAAACCAATATACCAATCTTCCACGATGATCAGCATGGCACAGCTATTGTGACAGTTGCAGGGATGGTCAATGCCCTTAAGCTTGCAGGTAAGAAGATGAATGAGGTCAAAGTTGTAGCTAATGGTGCAGGCGCTGCCGGAATTGCCATCATTAAGCTGCTGTACAGCTATGGCGTCAGGGACATTATCATGTGCGATACAAAAGGCGCCATTTTTGAAGGCCGTCCGCAGGGCATGAATGATATTAAAAATGAAGTGGCGAAATATACGAACCGCGACAATAAGCAAGGAAGCCTGGCAGATGTCATTGTCGATGCAGACGTATTTATTGGAGTTTCTGCAGAAGGAGCTCTGACAGCAGACATGGTCAGGTCGATGAAGCAGGATCCTATTATTTTTGCGATGGCCAATCCTAATCCGGAGATCATGCCTGAAGAAGCAAAAGAGGCAGGCGCAATGGTTGTGGGCACCGGAAGGTCGGATTTCCCTAACCAGGTGAATAATGTCCTTGCTTTTCCCGGAATCTTCCGCGGAGCCCTGGATGTGAGGGCAACACATATAAATGAGAAAATGAAAGTGGCTGCGGTCGAAGCAATTGCAAGCCTGGTCAGCACAGAAGAGCTGACTGCAGACTACGTCATTCCGGGACCGTTTGATCCGAGGGTTGCGCCGGCGGTGGCTGCAGCGGTAGCGAGGGCAGCCATGGAGACGGGCGTAGCCAGGATCAAAGTGGATCCTGAAGAAGTAAAGGCAAAAACAAGCAGACTTGCAGTCATTGGAAAAAGTGAGTGATCAGAGAGCGTGAATTTGTCGGAAGGCTCCAAAGTATATGTTGAAATCGTGAAAGAATTAAGATCGATGATCCAGGAGGATGGCTTGAAGCCTGGGGACAAATTGCCTTCTGAACGGGAACTGACAGAGCGCCTGAATGTCGGGCGCTCTTCCGTCCGGGAAGCGCTGCGGGCGCTTGAACTGCTTGGCCTTATTGAGACAAGGCGCGGGGAAGGGACATTCATCCGTGACTTCAGGGGGCACCAGCTTGTACAATTATTGAGTACATTCATCCTGCAGGATGAAAGATCAAAGCATGATGTCAGGGAAACCAAGTACCTGATTGAGATGGACTGCCTGTGGCTGGTCATGCGCAAGGCAGAAGATGCCCAGCTTCTGGAGCTGCGGAAGTGGGTGGATTCATCTGCTTTTGCAGATGATGATTTTTTTTACAAAATTGTCAGCCTGGCGGATAACCATCTGTTCATCAGAATGTGGCTGATCCTGAAGGATTATTACAATTCACTGCATCTGCAAGGAGCCGATGCCACACTCGAAGAGTATACAAATCTTATCGACGCTCTTTCAACCCGGAAAGAATCAGAAGTCAGAAGAGTGTACCGGGATTTGAGGAAATTGTCGATTCAGCGGTGACAGTTTTTTGCAGATTCTGCAAAGCGATTGTTCTATATTGATAGGGACAAACATACGAAGCGCCTGAAAAGGCTTCGTTTTTTAGATCGGTGGTCTGACCACTGGATCTTAAGCAGTATTTAAGTATATTGGGGCTGATAGTTCCTGAGGCATTTGCCTGATATTAATTGCTTATGTAACGAATGGGGGAGGTTCACCTTGCTTAAAGATATATTCAGTAAACCAAAAAAGAAGAAATATGCAACCATACCTTCGGAAACCGCAAAGCATGATGTTCCAGAGGGAATTATGACGAAATGTCCTAATTGCAAAAAGATCATGTATACGAAAGAGCTGTCCAAAAATTTAAAAGTGTGCTTCCATTGCCAGCACCATCATTCCATGAATTCCCGTGAGCGGCTTAACAGCTTCCTCGATCCGCATACTTTTGAAGAGCTTAATGCTAATATGATTTCTGAAAATCCGCTTGGCTTTCCGGATTATGTAGAGAAGCTGGAGAAAGACCGCAAAAAGACAGGCATCAATGAGGCTGTCGTAACGGGGACTGGTGAAGTAGAAGGCATGAAAGTTTCTGTGGCTGTAATGGATTCGACTTTCCGGATGGGAAGCATGGGATCTGTAGTCGGGGAGAAGATCACCCGGGCAATTGAAAAAGCGGATGAACTGGCTGTTCCGTTCATCATTTTCACTGCTTCCGGCGGGGCAAGGATGCAGGAAGGGGTACTCAGCCTTATGCAGATGGCCAAGACCAGCGTTGCGCTGAAACGCTTCAGCGATAATGGCGGCCTGATTATCTCGATCATGACCCATCCTACTACAGGAGGCGTTTCAGCAAGCTTTGCCTCACTGGGGGATTACAATTTGGCAGAGCCTGGAGCACTGATCGGCTTTGCGGGCAGGAGGATCATTGAACAGACGATAAGAGAAGAACTGCCTGAAGATTTTCAGACGTCTGAATTCCTGCTTAAGCATGGCCAGCTTGATGCAGTGGTTTCAAGGACGGAGCTGAAGGAGAAAGTAGCCAACATACTCAGCATTCATCAAGGAGGTGACTTCGAATGGTAGGAGAACTTGAATTTGAAAAGCCGGTCGTCGAACTGAAAAAGAAAATTGCCGAGCTGAAGGATTTTACAAAAGATGCAGAAGTCGACCTTTCTGCCGAAATAACCAAGCTTGAGAACCGCCTTGAGAAGCTGGAGAAGGATATTTATGAGAATCTGAAGCCTTGGGACAGGGTGCAGATTGCACGCCATCCTTCCCGGCCAACGACGCTTGATTATATATCCCACATCTTTACTGACTTTTTTGAGTGCCATGGAGACAGGGCCTTTGGGGATGATGAAGCCATTGTTGGAGGTATTGCAAAGTTCAGGGGACTTCCTGTCACGGTAATCGGCCAGCAGCGCGGCAAGGATACCAAGGAAAATATACGCAGGAATTTCGGGATGCCTCATCCTGAAGGATACCGCAAGGCACTCCGTTTGATGAAGCAGGCGGAGAAGTTTGGCCGTCCGATCATTTGCTTCATTGACACGAAAGGCGCTTATCCCGGGAAGGCAGCAGAAGAGCGGGGACAGAGCGAAGCCATTGCCCGAAATCTATTTGAAATGGCTGGCCTCACGGTGCCCGTCCTTTGTGTCGTCATCGGTGAAGGCGGCAGCGGAGGCGCCCTGGCATTGGGAGTCGGGGACCGCATTATGATGCTTGAAAACTCCACCTACTCCGTCATCTCACCAGAAGGGGCAGCAGCAATTCTCTGGAAAGATGCAGCCCAGGCGAAAAGGGCGGCAGAGTCAATGAAAATCACCGCTCCGGATCTGAAAGAGCTGGGAGTTGTAGACGAAGTGATCCCGGAAATCAAAGGGGGAGCTCATAAAGATGCGAGAGGACAGGCCTTCGAAATCGAGAGCATCTTGTACTCGGCACTGAAGGAGTTGAAAGGCTTGCCGGTGGAGCAGCTTGTCAGCCAAAGATATGAAAAATATAAGTCGATCGGTGAATACTCGTTTTTGAATGACTATATTGGGGTAAATTAAAAAACGTGCTTCCAGCACGTTTTTCTTTTACTCCACATGGGAAAAGTCGTCAGGCTAAAGGTTAAACGCTTTCATTTTAGCGATAATTCCGTCTTTTGCTGTTTCGTGCAGGATTAAGTTGAGATAGACCATTCTTCATGGTATTTTAGAAATATTCCCTGCTATTATGTTTATAATAAGAGGGTATGAACTATCCTCTCAAATATAGATCTTTCCTATTTTATCCATTTACATAGTTTATTGCTATTGACAATTAATGAGGTGATTATGTTGAAACGAATTGGCGTATTAACAAGCGGAGGGGACGCTCCCGGAATGAATGCAGCTGTGCGTGCCGTAGTCCGAAAGGCGATCTTCCATGAAATTGAAGTATATGGCGTTTTCGGCGGATATGCAGGCTTGATCAGCGGAAATATCAAGAAACTGGAGCTTGGTTCAGTCGGCGATATTATTCACCGCGGCGGCACAATGCTTTATTCAGCAAGATGCGAAGAGTTCAAGACAAAAGAAGGACAGCAAAAGGGGATCGATCAGCTCAAAAAGCATGGCATTGACGGCCTTGTCGTAATCGGCGGGGATGGCTCCTACATGGGCGCCAAAGCCCTGACTGAGCAAGGATATCCTTGTGTAGGGGTGCCGGGCACAATCGACAATGATATCCCTGGTACAGAATTTACAATCGGCTTTGACACGGCTTTGAATACAGTTATTGATGCGATCGACAAAATCCGCGATACAGCTACATCTCATGAAAGAACCTTCATCATTGAGGTTATGGGCCGGAATGCAGGAGATATCGCCCTTTGGGCTGGCCTTGCAGGCGGAGCAGAAACCATTCTGATCCCAGAAGAAAATTACGATATGAATGATATCGCAGATCGTCTTCAAAAAGGGAATGAACGCGGCAAGAAGCACAGTATCATCGTGGTTGCTGAAGGTGTATGCAGCGGCCATGAGTTCGGAAAGCAGCTGAAAGAAGCCACCGGCACTGATAACCGGATTTCAACACTGGGCCATATCCAGCGCGGCGGATCTCCGACTGCTTTTGACCGTGTGCTGGCAAGCAGGCTCGGCGCCCGTGCTGTGGAATTGCTGCTGGATGGCAAAGGCGGCCGTGCAGTAGGCATGGAGCAGAATAAATTGGTTGATTATGATATTATTGAAGCATTGGGCAGAAAGCACACTGTTGACCTTGACTTGTACAAACTGTCACAGGAGCTTTCCATTTAAAGAAAATGGCGGAGGCTTGCGAGGAAGCCTCCCCGCCTTTTCATCAGGGCCGGCTCATGATCGGATTAAGGAGCCGGAACGCCCTGGATTATGAACGCAATGGCTTGCAGAAGCAAGCACAGGTACAGTAGGAGGAATCTGACTGTGCAAATATATCAGGAGGTTTGTGAAATATGCGCAAAACGAAAATCGTTTGTACGATTGGCCCTGCCAGTGAAAGTATTGAGAAATTGACACAGCTGATTGAAGCTGGAATGAACGTTTCCCGTCTGAATTTTTCCCACGGAGATTTTGAAGAACATGGAGCAAGGATCAAAAACATCCGCGAGGCTTCTAAAAGCACTGGCAAGACGGTCGCAATCCTGCTTGATACAAAAGGACCTGAAATCCGTACAAACAATATGGAAAACGGGGCAGTCGAGCTGGAAGCCGGAAACAATATCATTGTTTCAATGAATGAAGTTCTGGGGAATGCCGATAAATTTTCAGTTACATACGCCGGACTGATTGACGATGTCCATACTGGTTCAAAAATCCTGCTGGATGACGGCCTGATCGGATTAGAAGTAACAAAGATTGATAAGGCCAACAGTGAAATTCATACAAAGATCCTCAACAGCGGAACTTTGAAAAATAAAAAAGGCGTTAACGTTCCAGGCGTTTCTGTAAAACTTCCAGGAATTACAGAGAAGGATGCAAATGATATCCTTTTTGGAATTGAGCAGGGAGTAGACTTCATTGCTGCATCATTCGTGCGCCGTGCTTCGGATGTTCTTGAAATCAGGCAGCTGCTTGAAGATAATAATGCTTCACATATCCAAATCATCCCTAAGATCGAAAACCAGGAAGGCGTCGACAACATCGATGAAATCCTTGAAGTATCTGACGGTCTGATGGTAGCCCGCGGCGACCTTGGTGTTGAAATCCCTGCAGAAGAGGTTCCTCTTGTGCAAAAAAGCCTGATCAAAAAGTGCAATATTCAAGGCAAGCCTGTTATTACCGCTACACAGATGCTTGATTCTATGCAGCGCAATCCGCGCCCGACGCGTGCAGAAGCAAGCGATGTGGCCAATGCGATCTTTGACGGCACAGATGCCATCATGCTATCCGGCGAAACAGCAGCAGGCACATACCCGGTAGAAGCAGTGCAGACGATGCATAACATCGCTTCCCGTGCAGAATCAGCGCTTGATCATAAAGAAATCCTTTCTAACCGCAGCAAGGATAACGAACATAATATCACAGATGCGATCGGCCAGTCTGTGGCACATACTGCTTTGAATCTCGATGTTAATGCAATCATCACTCCAACGGAAAGCGGCCATACAGCAAGGATGATTTCAAAATATCGTCCAAAGGCACCGATTGTTGCGGTAACTTCCCAAGAATCTGTTACACGCCGCCTTTCATTGGTTTGGGGTGTATATCCTCAGGTCGGACAGGAAGCTTCAACGACGGATGATATGCTCGATTCAGCTGTACAGGAAAGCATGAACAGCGGACTAGTCGGTTCAGGCGACCTGGTTGTCATCACTGCAGGCGTCCCTGTTGGCGAGGCAGGAACAACGAATCTGATGAAGATTCACGTGATTGGCGATGCAGCACTGAGAGCACAGGGCATCGGCCGCAAATCAGCGTTCGGGAAAGTGGTTGTCGCAAAGGATGCAAAGGAAGCGATTGAAAAGGTCACGCAAGGTTCCATTCTTGTCACAGTCGGCTCTGACCGTGATATGGTTCCTGCCATTGAAAAATGCAGTGCCTTGATTACGGAAGAGGGCGGATTGACAAGCCATGCAGCTGTTGTCGGCCTTAATCTTGGAATTCCTGTTATCGTGGGTGCGGAAAACGCTACTTCCATTTTCAAGGATGGCCAGGAAATCACAGTCGATTCGCGCAGAGGCATCATCTATAATGGACATGCCAGCGTCCTGTAATTAAGAAAAGAAGAAGGGTTTTGCCGCCCTTCTTCTTTTTTGTCAAAAATTAATTTTATGATGTGCTGTTCCTGCATAATTGGTCTTTTAAGCCATACAGTTTTATAATAGGGACAGGCAGGTATTTTAGAAAAAATGTCTTCTGGCATGTAATCCACCACCTGTTCAAGACTGGAGGAAAAGAAATGCGCTATATTCTTCTGCTGTTGATCGTCATCCCGGCAGCTGAAATAGGAGTTCTTCTGCTGTCAGGAAAGGTCATCGGTGTATGGCTGACCATCCTGCTCATCATTTGTACAGGCCTGCTGGGTGCTTACCTGGCAAAGAAGCAGGGGCTTGAGACAATCCGCAGGGTACAGGAACAGCTCGGCCGCGGCCAGCTTCCGGGAGATGCGGTCCTGGATGGCATCTGCATCCTAGTCGGCGGCACGCTGCTCTTGACGCCCGGGTTTATTACAGATATAACTGGTTTCCTTCTGCTGCTGCCCCCTTCAAGGATATTCTTCAAAAATATCCTGATGAAAATTTTCAGGAGCAGGATTCAAAGAGGAAACATTAAGATTATCAGATAGAAAGAAAGTCTGCCCTGGAGCAGCGGGTTCCTTATTCCCCCGCTTCCTGCATGGCAGACTTTCTTCTTTTCATTGCCTGTTCATACAGGCTTTCTTCTGTCATTACCTTTAATGTAAAGCCATAAATCCCTGAACACGCCTGCCTTATGGAGGGTCGTGATAATGACAAGGACTACAGGGCCGGCAATGAGGCCAAGAAAACCGATTGTCTTAAAGCCGACAAACAAAGCAACCAGGGTAGCGAGCGGATCCATGCCTATGCTGGAGGAAAGCACCTTCGGCTCCATGATCTGCCTTTGTACAAGGACGATGACATATAGGACTCCCAGTCCGACTGCGGTGCTCATTTCTCCTGCAATGGCCTCGTAAATAATCCAAGGGACAAAAATCAGGCCTGTGCCCAGGTAAGGGATGATGTCAACGATCCCTGTAACGAGGGCAATCGTGATGGCATAATCTACACGAAGGATGAGCAGCCCGATTAATATGATGATAGCAGTGATAGAGACCAGGGTAGCCTGTGCTTTGACAAACCCGAATAAGGCCTTTTTCAGATCGGTGAAAACTGTTGCGCTGCTGGCTTTTGCTTTTTCAGGGAGCAGCCTGTTCCCCAGGATGGAAAGCCTGTACCAGTCTTTGCTGATGAAAAAAGTGGCCAGAAGGGAAAAAATCACGACGGTTGCAGCATTAGGGAACCAGGAAAGGATATTTGGGATTTTTTCAAAAAACGATTGTATAAAAGATCCTGCGGTCGCTCCGAATCTGGAGCCTACATTTTGGATATTGGCGAGGATGGTATCCTTTTGTCCCGTATCCAGGCTGTTGAACATACTGGTGAGCTGATTGTAAAGCGGGATCAGCTGTCCTGCAAAAAAGTCTTCGGCATATGTAATCAGCGTTTCAAGATGATTCGGGACCACCTGTGCCAGGTAGTCTGCACCAGAGACGATCTCGGCAATCAGCAGAGTAATAAGACCGGCAAAAAAGGCAAAAATAAGAATCAGGCTGATAAGAACGGCGAGAGCCCTTGGCATCCTCCCTTTCCTGACGAGGAAATTGACAAGCGGATTCATCAGAAACGCAATGGCGAATCCGATTATAAACGGATAGGTTACCTTTGAAACATAAAATAAACCAGCCAGGAGCAGGAGGACTGCTCCAATAACTACAATAAATCTCAGGGATCGATTCAGATAAACAGTATTCAAAACCGTTTTTCCTCCTTGGGATATTCAAATTTGCGCCGGGTGCTGCCCTCTGCCGTACTGCACTGCTCAGCAGGCATCACTTCATATTTACGTTCCCCGCTGGAATAAGATTCGGCACTGCCGGAAAAAAGATGATTTTTTGGGGCAGGCGCTAAAGCAGCCAGGACCAGCATATAGTGACATATTCGTTGAAGACGGTCCATTGTCCTGCTGCATATGTTTCAAAAGAAAAAGCGATTAAGCAGCTTCAATAGCATCAGAATCAGGAGGAAGACCAGACTGAAAAGCAATGTGGCAGCATGTGCGCATTGTCAGGCAAATCAATAAAAAACCTTAATTATATTATGTTAAAATAATGAAAGTATGAAGGAAGGAAGAATAATATGTCCCAGTCGCTTATTTTTTTGATCCTGCTGCTGGCCATCGGGCTGGCTGCGAAAAATAACTCTCTTGTCCTCGCTGTCATGGTGCTGGTGGCTATAAAAGCCATTGGTGCTGATTCAAAGATATTTTCCGTGCTGCAGTCAAAAGGAGTCAATTGGGGAGTCACGGTCATTACCATCGCAGTACTGGCCCCGATTGCAAGCGGAGATATCGGTTTCAAGGAACTGACAGCAGCTTTTAAATCGCCGTACGCCTGGATTGCCCTGATTTCGGGAATGGCAGTCGCGCTGATTGCAAAAGGCGGATTGACACTGCTGACCGAGGATCCGCATATTACGGCAGCGCTTGTTCTTGGGACCATTCTGGCCGTATCCCTGTTTAAGGGGGTTGCAGTCGGGCCATTGATCGGAGCTGGAATCGCTTACATGGCAATGAGACTATTTGAATTTCTAAAATAGTTTTCTCCAAAAATAATAATTTTTTCACATTTCGAGTGCCTTTTCATTCACAAATATCAGATAATTGTTTATAATAGGACTTGTAAGCGTAACCTTTTTACAATTTCCTGCCGCCAGAATCAGTAAAAGGCGGCAACGAAAAAATGAAAGCATTTTCTTTTTTTTAATACTGGTTCCGAGCAAGCGCTCGATATATCAGGCTTGCGGAGCTTTGTTCAAAAACCTGCAGCATCAGCTCTGCAGTCTATTACACAACAGGCTCGGTCGGGCTGAACAGAATGATCTTTTACCGGTGCTATTTTTGGACATGCCGGCATGTTTACAGGCATACCGGCAAGGGGAAAATCAATTTGTAAAGGAGAGGTTCATATGACAGCAACACGAGGACTTGAAGGGGTAGTGGCGACTACTTCCTCTATCAGCTCGATCATCGATGATACGCTCACTTATGTGGGATATAATATCGATGATCTGGCGGAAAATGCAAGTTTTGAAGAGGTAATCTATTTATTGTGGCACAGGAAGCTTCCGACTGCCAAACAATTGGAAGAGCTTAAGAACCAGCTGGCAGAAGATATGGAACTTCCTCAGGAAGTGCTTGAACATTTCAAAATGTATCCGATTGATAAGGTGCATCCTATGGCTGCGCTGAGGTCAGCTGTGTCCCTGCTTGGCTTATATGATGAGGAAGCAGATGAAATGAATGAAGAGGCCAATTACCGCAAAGCAGTCCGCCTGCAGGCCAAAATGCCTGCGATCGTTACGGCATTTGCACGTGTGCGCAAAGGGCTTGATCCGATCGCCCCTAGAAAGGATCTCACTTTTGCTGCCAACTTCCTTTATATGCTTACTGGCAACGAGCCGGAAGATATCGCAGTTGAAGCTTTCAACAAGGCGCTTGTCCTGCATGCCGACCATGAGCTGAATGCATCCACTTTCACTGCCCGTGTCTGTGTAGCGACATTATCTGACGTTTATTCCGGTGTCACTGCAGCCATCGGCGCTCTTAAAGGGCCTCTTCATGGAGGAGCAAACGAAGCCGTCATGAAGATGCTTACAGAAATCGGCGAATTGAATAATGTAGATTCATATATTCGCGAGAAGCTGGACAATAAAGAAAAAATCATGGGCTTTGGCCACCGCGTATACCGTAAAGGCGATCCGCGCGCCAAACACCTGAGGGAAATGTCTGAAAAGCTGACTCATCTGACTGGTGAGCCGCACTGGTATCAGATGTCAACACAGATTGAGGACATTGTGACAGGAGAGAAAGACCTTCCGCCAAATGTTGATTTTTATTCTGCATCTGTTTATCACAGCCTGGGAATCGACCATGACCTGTTTACGCCGATCTTTGCCGTAAGCCGCGTATCCGGATGGCTTGCCCATATTCTGGAGCAATACGAAAACAACCGCCTCATCCGTCCGCGCGCCGACTATACAGGACCGGGTATGCAGACATATGTTCCGGTTGCTGAACGCGGATAATATAGTAAACAATTTTACTTTTCAGTAAAAAATTGATGTAATAGAAGAAGGGAATTCGGATGCCTCTTTTTAAAGAGGATAGGATGGCAGCATGATAGAATGATAGGCTGCACTTTTAAACTTCCGTTTCCTGGAGAAAACCGCGCACCGATCGGCATTTCCGGCCAGCTTTTTCCCGCTGGTCTCTGCTGCTGGGGTGATGTGTGCCGGCCTATGCTTAAGAATTTGGAGGGAGAAACCATGCAAGGTGAAAAAATTACTGTAACGAACGGCGCTTTAAACGTGCCTAACAATCCTATCGTCCCATTTATCGAGGGAGATGGAACTGGACCGGATATTTGGGCTTCAGCATCAAGAGTATTGGATGCTGCAGTTGAGAAAGCTTATAATGGCGAGCGCAAAATCGTCTGGAAAGAGGTTCTTGCAGGTGAAAAGGCATTCAACCAGACGGGCGAATGGCTTCCATCTGAAACGCTTGAACTTATCAACGAATACCTGATTGCGATTAAAGGTCCGCTGACAACTCCAATCGGAGGCGGGATCCGTTCATTGAACGTTGCCCTTCGCCAGGAGCTTGACCTGTATGTCTGCCTGCGCCCTGTACGCTGGTTCGAAGGTGTCCCATCTCCAGTCAAGCGTCCTCAGGATACTGATATGGTTATTTTCCGCGAAAATACGGAAGATATCTATGCAGGGATTGAATATGCAAAAGGCTCTGATGAAGTGAAGAAGCTGATCACTTTCCTTCAAAACGAAATGGGCGTCAATAAGATCCGTTTCCCTGAGACATCAGGAATCGGCATCAAGCCAGTGTCTGAAGAAGGCACAAGCCGTTTAGTCCGTGCAGCTATTGATTATGCCATCAAGGAAGGCCGCAAATCAGTAACGCTTGTACATAAAGGCAATATCATGAAGTTCACAGAAGGCGCATTCAAAAACTGGGGCTATGAGTTGGCTGAGAAGGAATACGGCGACAAAGTATTCACTTGGGCCCAGTATGACCGCATCAAAGAAGAGCAGGGGACAGAAGCTGCCAATAATGCACAGGCTGATGCAGAAGCTGCAGGCAAAATCATCGTCAAGGATGCCATTGCCGATATCTTCCTTCAGCAGATCCTTACACGTCCGCGCGAGTTTGATGTAGTGGCTACAATGAACCTGAACGGAGATTATATCTCTGATGCACTGGCTGCACAGGTAGGCGGCATCGGAATCGCTCCTGGAGCAAACATCAACTATGTAACAGGACATGCAATCTTTGAAGCAACCCACGGCACTGCACCTAAGTATGCCGGTCTTGATAAAGTTAATCCATCTTCAGTTATCCTGTCAGGCGTATTGCTGCTTGAGCATCTTGGCTGGACTGAAGCTGCGAACTTAATCGTCAAATCCATGGAAAATACAATTGCATCAAAAGTTGTGACTTATGACTTTGCGCGTCTGATGGACGGTGCGACAGAAGTGAAATGTTCTGAGTTCGGCGATGAGCTGATCAAGAACATGAAGTAAAACCAGCAGGAACTTTTTCAGGAGGCCGGTTCTCATCAGAGGACGGCCTCTTACATAATCGGAGATATCCGGCCGCTGCCCTGCCAGCTGCAGGCTGCGTACCAAACCATTCCTTAAGGGGGAACATGTCATGACATTGAAACGCAAAAAGATTTCTGTAATCGGCGGAGGATTTACCGGAGCAACGACAGCTTTCCTGCTTGCCCAAAAGGAGCTTGGGGATGTAGTCCTTGTGGATATTCCTCAAATGGAAAACCCTACAAAAGGAAAAGCGCTTGATATGCTTGAAGCAAGTCCTGTACAGGGGTTTGATGCCAATATAACAGGCACATCCAGCTATGAAGATACGAAGGATTCCGATATCGTGGTGATTACAGCCGGAATTGCACGCAAGCCTGGCATGAGCCGCGACGACCTTGTTCAGACCAACCAAAAAATCATGAAAAGCGTCGCGCAGGAAATTGTAAAATATTCTCCTGAAAGCTATATCATTGTCCTGACAAACCCGGTTGATGCCATGACCTATACGGTCTTCACAGAGTCAGGCTTCCCGAAAAACCGGGTAATAGGCCAGTCAGGCATCCTTGATACGGCGCGTTTCCGCACCTTTGTCGCCCAGGAGCTTAACCTTTCTGTTAAGGATATTACAGGCTTCGTCCTTGGCGGACATGGAGATGACATGGTGCCGCTTGTCCGCTATTCTTATGCAGGGGGCATTCCGCTGGAAACATTGATTCCGAAGGACCGCCTGGATGCAATCGTTGAGCGGACACGCAAAGGCGGAGGAGAAATCGTTAACCTTCTTGGAAACGGAAGCGCTTATTATGCTCCGGCTGCTTCTTTGGTGGAGATGTGCGAAGCAATCCTTAAAGACCAGCGGCGGGTGCTGCCTTCCATTGCTTATCTTGAAGGGGAATATGGTTATGAAGGCATTTATCTTGGCGTTCCAACCATTCTTGGGGCGAACGGGATCGAAAAAATCATTGAACTGGAACTGACAGACGAAGAAAAAGCTGCGCTGGATAAATCGGCGGAGGCTGTCCGAAATGTGATGGATGTGCTTGCTTGATAAACAATCAGATCGGGGGGGGGAATACCCCCGATTTTTTTTAAAATAAATAACTGAATTATCAAACTTATAAATGAAAACGATTACAAAAATTGGAGGTGCTCTTCCTTGCTTCTAGGAAAAAAGCGCAAACTGGGCAGGAGAATTGAAGAAATAACAGCAGGGGAAAAGCTGACATTAACAGAAAAAATAGAGGATAAGGATCTGCTGCTTTATCTTGGCTTGACCAATGATGCAAATCCTCTTTATATCCAGCATGACTATGCTTCCCAGACGCCTTATAAAAAACCGATAGTACCCAATATCATGCTGAATGGCATCATATCTTCGGCGGTTTCCAAGTATTTGCCTGGTCCGGGTTCTCATATTCTTAAACAGGAGATTGAGTATCATAAACCTGTGTTCCATTATTCTGTCATCGAATTTTTATTTTTGGTGGATGACGTAAATCAAAGCAGCCATACAGTAACAATCAAAGTGGAGGCCATCACGGAAGAAGGCGAACTCGCATTAAGCGGTTCTCTCCTTGTATGCCCTCCATACCGCCTGGAAGGAATGGAAGGCAGCGCATTGGATAACTTTTAAATAGACAATATTTAGACCCGGAATGGAAGCATTCCGGATCTTTTTAATCTTTTTTAGCTTAAATCTCATGCTCGGACTGTCCACCGGTTGTGAGACATCCTGTAAATCATATTTCTTATCCCGGAATATTCCTTATTGCTTTTCCTCCGGCCCCATATATTATAATAGAGCTGTGGTACTTGGGGTTTTTACAGGGGTAATATAGATTATTGGAGGCCTTTATGGATAAAAAAGTGCTAGTAGTTGATGATGAACAATCCATTGTCACCCTTTTGGAGTATAACCTGAAACAGGCAGGATATGAGGTAATCACTGCAATGGATGGAGAGTCCGGCAAGGATTTTGCCCTGCAGGAAAGGCCGGATCTGATCGTGCTGGATCTAATGCTGCCAAAGCTCAATGGCATAGAGGTCTGCAAGCAGCTTCGCCAGGAAAAAATACATACACCCATCCTCATGCTGACTGCAAAGGATGATGAATTTGATAAGGTGCTTGGCCTGGAGCTTGGCGCTGATGATTATATGACAAAACCTTTTAGCCCGAGAGAGGTTGTTGCCCGGGTAAAAGCAATCCTGCGCAGGACTCAGCTGACGGCCGGGCAGCAGGAGCAGGCTGAAGAGGATTCTGATTCTATCCGGATAGGCGGGCTGAAGATCTTCCCGGAGCATTATGAGGCATTTTTCTCGGAAGAACTGCTGGAACTGACACCGAAGGAATTTGAACTCCTGCTTTACCTTGCCCAAAATAAAGGCAGGGTGCTGACGAGGGACCAGCTGCTGAGTGCTGTATGGAATTATGATTTCGCAGGCGATACAAGAATCGTGGATGTACATGTCAGCCATCTGCGGGAAAAGATTGAGGAGAATACGAAAAAGCCGGCTTATATAAAAACAATCAGGGGGCTGGGCTATAAACTGGAGGAGCCGAAGGGCTGATGACCAAATTCCGCACAAGGCTTCTTTTTGCCCTGATCACGCTTATCATTGCTGTTTTGGTAGGTTTGGGCCTCCTGCTGGGCCAGCTGTTTAAAAGCTATTATCTTAAGTCATTCGATGAAAGGCTCATCAAGGAAAGTGAGATGCTTTCTACATATATTGAAGACAGCGGGGGGATTGATGCGCTGAGCCAAAAAACCATCCTCGATTTTGGGGAAATGCTGGGTGTCCGTGTCACCATTGTCAATGATGACGGCACCATCCGTTATGACAGCAAAGGTGAAAGAGAAAGCATTGATAGCAGGCATGAAGGGATTATACAGGGAATCCTAAGCAAAACAGGCAGAGATGAGGAGGTCTTCGAGGTTGAAGGCGGCTTTGATCTGCATTATTATTGGAAGCCGATTATCCAGGATGGAGCAAATGAAGGCTATATATTTCTCAGCTCACAGATGACAGAGCTGAAAAAAGCCTACAGGCAGATTTGGTGGATATTGACTGTCAGCCTTGGGCTTGCACTTGCAGTCATCATCCTCCTGGGCTCAAAGATTGCTGCGAGATATACGAAGCCAATTGAATCAGCTACTAACGTCGCCATTGAACTTGCAAAAGGAAATTATCGTGCAAGGACGTATGAGGATAATATAGATGAAACCGGTATGCTCAGCTCCTCGATCAATGTCCTTGCCAGAAATCTGCAGGATATGGTTAAGGCCCAGGAAATGCAGCAGGACCGGCTGGGAACCCTGATTGAAAACATGGGGAGCGGCCTTATTTTAATTGACAGCAGGGGCTATATCAGCCTTGTGAATAAGCCATACTATGAAATCTTCGGCCTGGAGCCTCACGGCTATGTCGGCAATCTTTATTATGAAGTGATTGAACAAAAAGAAATAACCGACCTGGTTGAAGATATCTTCATGACAGAACAGAAAACAAGAAAGCAAATGGTGATCCCGGTTGCAATTGAGCGCAAGCATTTTGAGGTGTATGGAGTCCCGATCATCGGAACGAATGATGTATGGAAAGGTATCCTGCTTGTTTTCCATGATATAACGGAATTAAAAAAGCTCGAACAGATGAGAAAGGACTTTGTCGCTAATGTTTCTCATGAGCTGAAGACACCGATCACCTCTATTAAAGGTTTTTCAGAAACACTGCTTGACGGTGCTATGCATGATCAAGCAGCGTTATCGGCTTTCCTGGACATTATATTGAAAGAAAGCGACCGCCTCCAGTCGCTCATCCAGGATCTGCTGGATCTCTCCAAAACAGAACAGCAGGGGTTCAGGCTTTCTGTCCAGGAGATGGATCTTTCCAGCCTGCTTGGCGAATGCCTGGCGATACTGAATGGAAAAGCAAAGGATAAGGCTATTGATATAGAGTATTCAGATCAATCGGGAAATGGGTGGATCAAGGGAGATCCTCACCGTCTGAAGCAGGTGTTCATCAACCTGCTGACCAATGCCATTACTTATACTCCGCAGGGCGGAAAAATATCCGTATCGCTGGAGGAAAAGGAAGATAAGGTCCAGGTTGAGGTTAAGGATACAGGCATGGGAATTGACCAGGATGAAATTCCCCGGATCTTTGAACGGTTCTACAGGATCGACAAAGCAAGGAGCAGGAATTCCGGAGGCACTGGCCTTGGCCTTGCAATCGTTAAGCATCTCGTTGAGGCCCACAAAGGCAGCATTACGGTTGAAAGTGAAGTGGGGAAGGGGACAACTTTTAAAGTGCAGCTGCACAGGGAAATTTCATAAAATGCGTACATATGGATTTAAGTTTACACATTCTTTACATGGTGTTTATTGTGCCTTAATATTCCATTGATACAATCATTTATGAAAAACCCCTTCATCCAAGGAGCCAAACCAGAAAGACGAAAGCAGACCCCGCTTTCGTCTTTCGCCATTTATTCAGCTTTTTTGTAATCATATTGAAACCTTTCTGTTATACAGCCGTATTAAGAGGCAGAGATAAAAACAGAAAGGGGAGCAAGGGAATGGTCAGTTTAAAAAGGATTTATACGATATTAGGCCTCGCGGTCCTGATTATCATACTGAGCATTGCAGCATTCACGACCTGGTATACAGTCGACGAATCTGAACAGGCTGTCATATTGACATTCGGTGAAGTGGAACAGGGCATCAATGAGCCTGGACTGCATTTTAAAATGCCATGGCCAATTCAATCAGTAGAAAAGCTATCGAAAGAAACCTTCAGCCTTCAATTCGGTTATGAAGAAAAAGATGGGAAGGTAAAGGAACATCCTCAAGATACAAAGATGATTACAGGGGATGAGAACATAGTCCATGCAGACCTTGTGGTGCAATGGAAAATTACAAATCCTGAAAAATTCCTTTTTAATGCTGATAATCCTGAGGAAGTCATGTATGATGCAACTTCTGCCTCATTAAGAAGCATCATAGGCAATTCCAAGATCGATGACGCCTTAACCTCAGGCAAGGCGCAAATCGAAGGGGATGTCAGAGAGATGCTGACTTCTTTGATTGAAAAATATGATATTGGCATATCGATACTGGCAGTCAAACTTCAGGATGTCGAACTTCCCAATGATGAAGTCCGCAAGGCATTCACCAATGTAACAGATGCCCGTGAGACGATGAATACTAAAATAAATGAAGCCAAGAAATATAAGAATAAGAGAATGAATGAGGCAGCCGGTGAAGAGGATGCCATGATTTCCAAGGCAAAAGGAGATAAAACTGCAAGGATCCAGGGAGCGACTGGTGATGTAGCCGTATTCAATAAGCTGTACGCGGAATATAAGAACAGCCCTGATATCACAAGGGAGAGGCTGGTGCTCGAAACGCTTGAGCAGGTTCTTCCCGGTGCTGAAATCTATATCATGAATGATGACGGGAATACCATGAAATATTTCCCGATCAGGCCTCTTGAGAAGGAGCAGCCTAAGGCACCGGCAGAGGAAGGAAGTGAAAGCAATGGATGATCAGAATGTAGTGAATATAAATGAGCGCGGAAACGGGTTTCAATGGCGAAACTATATTAAAGCAGGCATTTTTCTTGTAGTTGTCATCGCAGCACTGATTCTGGTCTTTGCCAACCTCTTTATCGTGAAGGAAGGCGAGTACAGGGTTATCCGCCAGTTTGGAGAAGTAGTCAGGATTGAGAAGGATCCCGGACTCAGCTATAAACTTCCTTTCATCCAGAGTGTCACTTCCCTGCCTAAGTATCAGATGACCTATGATGTCAATGAAGCGGAAATTAATACGAAAGATAAGAAAAGGATCATTATTGATAATTATGCCGTTTGGAGAATCGAGGATCCCAAGAAGCTGATTGCAAATGCCCAGACGATGGAAAAAGCAGAGTCAAGAATGGAAGAATTCATCTACTCGGTGGTAAGGGCAGAGCTAGGAAATTTGGAATATGAGGACATCATCACTGATGAAGAAGCCTCTTCCCGCGGTTCAATCAATGACAGGATCACTGAACAGGTGAATGAGATGCTGTCCAGGGACCAGTATGGGGTCGTTGTGACGGATGTCAGGATGAAAAGGACCGATCTGCCAAGCGAAAATGAGCAGTCTGTATACACAAGGATGATTTCCGAGCGGGATACAAAGGCACAGGAATATCTTTCACAGGGTGATGCGCAAAATAACAGGATTGTAGCAGAAACAGACATGAACGTTAAAGAGATGCTTTCAAAGGCACAGGCTGAAGCAGAAACGATCCGGGCGGAGGGTGAGGCAGAAGCTGCCCGCATCTACAATCAGTCGTTTTCAAAAGATCCTGATTTCTACTCTCTATACAGAACACTTCAATCTTATAAAAAGACGATCAATGGGGAGTCTGTTATTGTGCTTCCTTCCGATTCGCCGTATGCCCGCCTGTTGATGGGGTATACAAACTAGCAGGCAAATAGCTGCGCGCCGTTATTTTTCTTTCTTTATCCAGTCGTGATAAAATGAAAGAAGAATAACGGTTTTTTTTGTTAAGCTACTTTTCTGCCAGGGTGAGGGTTATTTTGACTGGCTGAAGATGCGGCAGTGCTGAACAAGAGTGCGCTTCCCGGGCTTTCAAGAACTACGCTGCAAGGAGGATGGACCAATGGCTAAAAAGCTTGTATTGATTGATGGAAACAGTATTGCATACAGGGCCTTTTTCGCGCTTCCGCTGCTGAATAATGACAAAGGCATACATACAAATGCGGTTTACGGTTTTACGATGATGCTCATGCGCATCCTGGAGGATGAGGATCCTTCTCATATTCTGGTTGCTTTTGATGCAGGAAAAACAACATTCCGCCATAAAACATTCACTGAATATAAGGGAGGCAGGCAAAAAACTCCGCCGGAGCTGTCTGAACAATTCCCCTTCATCCGTGATCTGCTTGATGCTTATCAGATTCCGCGCTATGAGCTTGAAAATTATGAGGCGGATGATATCATCGGCACACTTTCCCTCCAGGCAGAGCAGGAGGGCTTCGAGGTAAAAGTCATTTCCGGGGATAAGGATTTGACCCAGTTAAGCTCTGAACATACTACCGTCGGAATCACCCGCAAGGGAATAACGGATATAGAAGAATATACTCCGGAACATATCCGGGAAAAATATGGCCTGTCGCCTGGCCAGATCATTGATATGAAAGGCCTGATGGGGGACAGCTCAGACAATATCCCAGGGGTGCCCGGTGTAGGAGAGAAAACAGCCATCAAGCTGCTGAAGGAATTTGAAACGCTTGAAAACCTGCTTGGATCCATCGATCGTGTGAGCGGCCAGAAGCTGAAGGAAAAGCTTGAGGAGCACAAAGATCTGGCAGTGATGAGCAAGGAGCTTGCCACCATCACAAGGGAAGCGCCTGTTGAAGTGAAGGTAGAAGATGTGGGCTATTCAGGCTACGACCAGGCCAAAGTCGTTTCCCTTTTCAAAGATCTCGGATTCAACTCGCTTCTTGAAAAGATTGGCGGGGAATTACCAGAAGAAACTGCTGCGCCCCTTGAAGATATCCAGTTTGAAACAGCAGAAAACATCCTGGACGATTTATTTGCAGACGAAACTGCTTTTTATGTCGAGATGCTTGAAGAGAATTATCATACCGCCGAAATAGCCGGCTTCTCGGCTGCAAGCGGAAATGGGGTCTATTTTATTCCCGCTGAGCTTGCACTAAGCTCTGAGACCTTTAAGAAATGGGCCGAGGACGAATCTAAAAAGAAGATTGTCTATGATGCCAAGCGAACGGAGGTTTCCCTGCGCCATCACGGCATCCACTTAAAAGGAGTGGAGTTTGACCTTCTTATCGCTTCCTATATCATCAATCCGTCAGAATCAATCGAAGACTTTGCTTCTGTTGCCAAACGCCATGGGTATAATGGTGTACAGACGGATGATGCTGTCTACGGGAAAGGTGCGAAAAGAAAGATTCCGGCACAGGAAGAGCTGGCAGGGCATCTTGCCAGAAAAGCTGCAGCCCTGGAAGCCCTTAGGGACAAGCTTGAAGATGAGTTAAAGGAAAACAGGCAGTATGAGCTTTTTTATGATCTGGAAATGCCGCTTTCGCTTATTTTGGCTGATATGGAGTCGCAGGGCGTCAAAGTCGACCTTGAAAGGCTTCAGGCGATGGGAGAACAGATCAATCAGAAGCTGGGCGATATTGAAGAGCGCATCCACGAGCTCGCGGGTGAGGCTTTCAACATTAATTCTCCTAAACAGCTTGGGGTCATCCTCTTTGAAAAGCTCGGCCTGCCTCCTGTCAAAAAGACAAAGACAGGATATTCTACTTCTGCTGATGTTCTGGAAAAGCTGGAAGATAAGCATGAGATCATCAGGGAAATCCTGCAGTACAGGCAGCTCGGCAAACTGCAGTCGACTTATATTGAAGGGCTGCTGAAGGTGACGGACAAGAAAACAGGGAAGGTTCATACCCGCTTTAATCAGGCACTCACACAAACGGGGCGCCTCAGCTCTACGGATCCGAACCTGCAGAATATCCCGATCCGGCTGGAAGAGGGCAGAAAGATCAGGCAGGCATTTGTACCTTCTGAAAAAGGCTGGGTCATTTTTGCAGCCGACTATTCCCAGATCGAGCTAAGGGTGCTTGCGCATATTGCTGGCGATGAAAAGCTGATCGAGGCTTTCCGTGAAGATCAGGATGTCCATACAAAGACAGCTATGGAGGTATTCCATGTTTCAGAAGGCGAAGTGACTTCGAACATGAGGCGCCACGCGAAAGCAGTCAACTTTGGAATTGTATATGGAATAAGCGATTATGGATTGTCGCAAAGCCTGGGGATTACGAGGAAGGAAGCCGGGCAGTTCATCGACCGCTATCTGGAAAGCTATCCCGGAGTCCGCGAGTATATGGACGATATCATCCAGGAGGCGAAACAGAAGGGATATGTTTCGACACTTCTTCACAGAAGAAGATATCTTCCCGAGATTACGAGCAGGAATTTCAATCTAAGGAGCTTTGCAGAGCGGACAGCCATGAATACGCCCATTCAGGGCAGTGCTGCCGATGTTATTAAGAAAGCCATGATTGACATGGCCGATCGGCTTCGGGAAGAAGGACTGCAGTCCCGCCTTCTTTTATCGGTGCACGATGAATTGATCTTTGAGGCGCCTGAGGAAGAAATTGAGATACTAAAGAGAATTGTGCCCGACGTGATGGAAAATACAGTAGATCTGGATGTCCCGCTAAAGGTCGACTTCTCATACGGCCCGACATGGTTTGATGCAAAATAGAAGGAAGAAGCAAGCGCTTGGGTACAGCCGGGCGCTTTCTTCCTTCCCAACAGCCCGGGCTGAAGAAAGAAGAAAGGAGAATGAATCATGCCTGAATTGCCTGAAGTAGAAACAGTCAGGAAAACATTGAAAGAGCTTGTCACCGGCAAAGAAATCGGGCAAGTGTCCATCCATTGGCCGAAGATGATCAAGCAGCCTGGTGAAGCTGAGCAGTTTGCCGATGCGCTTGCCGGACAGACTATCCTGGATGTCGGAAGGCGCGGAAAGTTCTTGATCATTTATACAGACGATTATGCTTTGGTTTCCCATCTCCGCATGGAAGGCAAGTATGCTCTCTATTCAAAAGAAGAGGACAAGGATAAGCATACCCATGTTATCTTCCATTTCACAGACGGTTCTGAACTCCGCTACAGGGATGTAAGGAAGTTCGGGACAATGCACCTGTTTGCCAAGGGAGAGGAGTTTGCGAGTCTGCCCCTTTCCCAGCTGGGGCCTGAGCCGTTTTCGGAAGAATTTACTCCCCAGTTTCTGCAGCAGCGGCTGGCCGGCACCAATCGAGCGGTCAAAACTGCCCTTTTAGATCAGAAAGCAGTCGTCGGACTTGGGAATATCTACGTGGATGAGGCGCTGTTCAGAGCGGGCATCCACCCTGAAAGGCTGGCCAGTTCTCTTTCTGATGATGAAATCGGCAGGCTGCATAAGGAGATTGTCGCCACACTTTCTGAAGCAGTTGAGAAGGGGGGCAGCACCATCAGGTCTTATGTGAATTCACAGGGCCAGATCGGCATGTTCCAGCTCGAGCTTTTCGTCTACGGGCGAAAAGGAGAGGCATGCAAAACATGCGGCAGCACACTCGAAAGAATCATCGTCGGCGGGCGGGGCACAGTCTTCTGCCCTGTGTGCCAGGTGAAGTAGAGGGACTTTCGCCCTCCGCATTTCGATTGTCCAGCTGCAGCGGCTAGGGACTCGAGTCATAAGTCACCCAGGAATTAAAGGCAAAGAACGCCTTTTATTCCTGGACGCCTTATGCTTGTCGTCCCTGGGCAAGCCGCTTCCGCATTTCGATTCAGCTGCGGCTCCTAGGTGCTCGAGTCATAAGCCACCACTTTGGAACCGAAGGCAAAGAACGCCTTCAATTCCAAAGCGTCTTATGCTTGTCGGGGCTGAGCAAGCGCCCTCCGCATTTCGATTTGTCTAGCTACAGCGGCTAGAGCCTCGAGTCATAAGCCGCGCAAGAATTAAAGGCGAAGAACGCCTTTTATTCTTGCGCGTCCTATGCTTGTCGGCTCTGGGCAAGCCGCTTCCGCTTTTCTAATAACATTGGATTGGCTTCTTCCATATACTATCCTAGCGATTTACAGGAGGAAGGAGCATGATCCATGGTACACACACTCTCACTTCTTATGCTTGCATTTGCTGTCAGTCTTGACAGTTTCAGTGTTGGCTTGACATATGGGTTAAGGAAAATGAGCATACCCTTAAAGTCGATTTTAATTATTGCCTGCTGTTCGGCTATAACGCTTATAACAGCAATGACCATCGGCCATGTGATCGAGAGTTTTCTGTCACCTCAAGCTGCCGAGAGTCTTGGCGGAATTCTTTTGATTCTCCTTGGAGCCTGGGTCTTGTACCAGTTTTTCCGTCCGGAAAAATCAAAAGATGTTCTTCCCCATGAGAAAACGATTGTCAATTTTGAAATTAAATCATTAGGCCTTGTTATAAACATCCTGCAAAAGCCCATGGCTGCCGATTTTGATAAATCAGGCACGATTACAGGGATTGAAGCATTTATGCTGGGCCTTGCTTTATCTTTGGATGCGTTTGGAGCAGGGATAGGAGCCGCCATGCTGGGATATTCTCCCGGCTATCTGGCCGCTGCGGTGGCTGCGATGAGCTCGCTATTTGTTTTTGCCGGAATGAAAATCGGCACCATTTTCAGCCACAGCAGCTGGGTGCAGCGCTTTTCTTTTATTCCTGGGCTTTTGCTGATTGTCATCGGAATCTGGAAAATATAACGAGTCCGGAAAGGACAGAATATGCCGTTAGTAATAGGATTGACTGGAGGCATCGCCAGCGGGAAAAGCACCGTATCCTCCATGCTGATGGAAAAAGGGGTTACGGTCATTGATGCAGATTTGGAAGCACGGCTTGCAGTGGAAAAGGGAGAAGAAGCATATAACGGTATTGTCAGCCGCTTTGGAACCGGGATTCTGCAGCCTGATGGAGAAATTGACCGGGCAAAGCTCGGGGCCATCATTTTTCATAATGAAGAGGAACGGCTGGCTCTTAATGCGATTGTCCATCCTGCAGTCCGCAAGAGAATGCTGGAAAAAAAAGAGCAGGCCATCCAAAAAGGGGAGCAGCTAGTAGTGCTGGATATACCGCTGCTGTTCGAAAGCAAGCTGGAACATTTGGCAGATAAGACATTGCTTGTTTATACAGATGGGGAAACTCAGCTGAGGCGCCTGATGAACCGTAATTCATTAAGTGAAAAAGAAGCGGAGGCCCGCATCAATTCTCAAATGCCTCTTACTGAAAAAGTCAGGCTGGCAGATGCGGTTATTAATAATAATGGCACCATTGAGGAGACGAAGGAGCAGTTATCCGGGCTGCTTGATCTATGGCTGCCGGAGGAAAAGGGGAAGAGCTGATGCCTTCCTCTTTTTTATGTTTAAAAAACAAAACATTTATAGTATGTGCTTTGTTATTTCCGTTCATAAAAGGCTTAAAGCTGACTATATTGAACTGAAGTCTAAAAATGTTATTCTGAATAATTAGACTTTTTGAAAATGTGCACAATCAGGAGCACAAAAGGTTTTATATATGTTATACTAATAGCAAAGGTAAACAACATAAGTATAACACTTATTCGGAAGGGGCCGTATAATGATGGCGAGAATAGCGATTAATGGTTTTGGAAGGATCGGAAGAATGGTGTTCAGAAAGGCAATTATGGAGGAAAACCTTGAAATTGCAGCAATCAACGCCAGCTATCCTGCTGAAACTCTGGCTCATTTAATTAAATATGATACGAATCACGGGATGTTTGAAGGCGAAGTGATTCCTGAAAATAATGCAATTGTCGTAAATGGGAAGCGCATCAGGCTGCTGGCAAGCAGAGATCCCCTTGAACTCCCATGGAGGGACCTGGAGATTGATATTGTTATAGAAGCAACAGGCAAATTCAATTCCCGCGAAAAAGCAGCGCTCCATTTAGAGGCAGGAGCTAAAAAGGTTATACTGACTGCTCCGGGTAAAAATGAGGATGTCACCATTGTGATGGGAGTAAATGAAAGCGCATTAAATATTTATGAGCATGACATCATTTCTAACGCATCATGCACAACAAATTGCCTTGCGCCCGTCGCAAAGGTGCTTGATGAAAAATTCGGGATCGAAAATGGACTGATGACGACTGTCCATGCTTACACAAACGATCAGAAAAATATCGACAATCCGCATAAGGACCTGCGCCGTGCACGGGCATGCGGACAATCGATCATTCCGACATCGACAGGCGCCGCCAAAGCCCTTTCCCTAGTGCTGCCCCAGCTGAAGGGCAAGCTTCACGGAATGGCCCTCCGTGTCCCGACGCCAAATGTATCGCTGGTTGACCTTGTGGTGGACCTGAATAAAGAAGTGACTGCCGAGGAAATCAACGATGCCTTTGAAGCTGCAGCCAGAGGAAGCATGAGGGGCGTCCTGGATATTACAGAAGAGCCGCTCGTATCTGTCGACTTTAATACCAATGAACACTCTGCCATCATAGACGGCCTCTCAACCATGGTCATCGGCCCCAACAAAGTAAAAGTGCTCGCCTGGTATGACAACGAATGGGGCTACTCCTGCCGAGTCGTCGACCTCGTCAACTTTGTCGCAGGAAAAATGGCTAAACTCACAGAAGTAAAAGCAGGCTGACACACCGGAAAATTGTAAGCCAATGCTTGTTTATTAAAGCACGCTGAATTTAGACATAAGGGGTACGGAAGAATTCTTCCGTACCCTGTTTTTATTTTTTATTTTTTATTTTTTTGTATTATGATTTTGCCTTTTAAAATTTCTAAAACCAGTTGATTGCAGTGGAAGGCACGAAGACTCCTGCGGGATTGCAGCGGCAAAGCTGAGACCCCGCAAGAGCTTGCTCTGAGGAGGCTCAGCGCCGCCCCGCGGAAAGCGAAGTGCCTGGAACGGAAATCAACACTCCATTATTAGAGGATAGTCCTTTAAGTAAACCAGTTTTGTCCTGATTTATTTCAATGGTTGACCATCTAATGATGAGGAAAATAGCCATCTAAAAAAATCAAAAACTCCTGTTGCAAAAAAAATATAAACAAAGTATACTATTCCTCGTGAACTTCTTGAATTTTGGCAGTGATGGCTACTTAAAGGGTTAGGACCTCTCTGGACTAACTTTCCCCCGTGGTAGTTGTTGGCCAGTGAAAATGAAGAAGCTCATTAATTCGTTTGTATTTTTAAAAAGGGGGAAATTTGAATATGGAAACAATGGGCCGTCATGTTATTTCAGAGCTATGGGGCTGCGATTTTGAAAAGTTGAATGATATGGAATTTATTGAGCAGACATTTGTAGGGGCTGCATTAAAGTCTGGTGCAGAAATCCGCGAAGTCGCATTCCACAAGTTTGCGCCGCAGGGTGTAAGCGGAGTGGTAATCATTTCCGAGTCTCATTTAACTATCCACAGCTTCCCGGAGCATGGCTATGCAAGCATTGATGTATACACATGCGGAGATCTTGATCCTAACATTGCTGCAGACTATATTGCGGAAGAGTTAGGCGCTCAAACGCGTGAGAATATCGAAATTCCTCGCGGCATGGGTCCTGTTCAAGTTAAGCAAGCTCAAGCAAACGCACTATAAAAATGACAAACTGATAAACTGACAAATCAAAGGGGTGTATCCGTACACCTCTTTTTATATTGGCCGGAAGAAAGGGCAGGCAGCATGATCTTCTATAAAGATTAGATACTTTTTTCAGCTATGGCAGCTGTACAGCCCCAGCTCCTGCCCCTCAAGATCACAAGACGCTGCCGCAGGACGCAGCGTCCCGTTTTTGACAAGGCGCTGGCGCTTTTCTTGTGTTAAAATAGAGAAAAGTGATAACTCGGAGGATGAATGAATGTCAATTTTTCGGACAGTTTTCGGCCGCTTTCAAAAACAGTGTGAAACAAGCGAAAGCCATCGGGATGAGAATCTGCGCACAAGATACTATAAGGCCAGCTTTAATAAGGCTTTTGAAACCGCGGAAAACGTTCTGCGGAAGGACCCCAGTGTGAAAATGATCAGCTCTGCCAAAGAGCATGGAGAAATGGCTGCGGAAATTACCCGCGGCAAAAAGTACTTTGCCATTATCACCATTGTGTCTGTAAGAGGAATGGAGTCTGCCATTGATGTAAATATATCGACTGAGCAATTTTCTCCTGCGGGAGCATTACCTTCCCTGAAAAAGGAAATCACAGGTTTCTACAGCAGACTGGATAAAGAACTTACATATCTTGGTTCCGGCAGGAATGCTGAATAGCGGAAGCTTGTACAGCTGATGTGTTTTTTATATGATAGAAACAGAATGGCCTTCGTGCAGAGAAACGGCCAGCAAGTACATGAATGAGGATACGGAGCTGATTGTATGAAATGCCCTTCATGCCAGAATAACAATACACGCGTCCTTGATTCCCGTCCGGTCGATGACGGCCGTTCCATTCGCAGAAGGCGGGAGTGCGAGAAATGCGGCTATCGCTTCACCACATTCGAGAAGGTGGAGGAAATTCCGCTCATTGTCGTAAAGAAGGAAGGCACACGCGAGGAGTTCAGCCGCGATAAGATGCTGAGGGGCCTGATCAAGGCCTGCGAAAAACGTCCTGTAGCCCTTAAGGAGCTTGAAGAAGTGACATCTGAAGTGGAGAAGGAGCTTCGCAGCCAGGGGGTTTCTGAAATAAAAAGCGAATTTATCGGTGAAATGGTCATGGACAGACTGGCCAAAATCGATGAGGTTGCTTATGTCAGATTTGCCTCTGTTTACCGGCAATTCAAGGATATCAATGTATTTATCGATGAGTTGAAAGAATTAATCAAAAAAGAACAATGATCTTTTGGAAGTGATGCATTGAGGTGCCTCCAGCCAGAGCCGAGCTAAAGACTGTCTTTGGCTCTTTTTTGGCTGGTTTCCTGAAGATCGTAGAAAGGTTGGCAGCTATGGCCCAGCATTGGCAAGAAATGCTTCCGATTGACCGCTATGCAGTGGCCGCGAGCGGTCTTTTGCATGATTATGACAGAAAAGTTCTGACTTTGTTGTATCAGCCCTTAATCGGGGCGGCCTGTCTCAGTCTATATATGACGCTATGGGCTGAACTGGAGGAAAACAGGCTTTGGTCTCAATCAAACAGCCATCACAGCTTGATGAATTTCATGGGGATGAACTTAAAGGAAATTTATGAAGCAAGACTGAAGCTTGAAGGAATTGGTCTTTTGAAGGCTTTTGTGAAAAATGAGGAGGGCAGCCGCTCTTTTATATACGAACTGCAGCCGCCGCTGAGTCCGGAGCAGTTTTTCCTGGATGGGATGCTTAACATTTATCTATACCGCAAAATCGGCAAAAATCAGTTTCTGAGGCTCAAGCGCTTTTTCTGTGACCATGATTCCGGCGTGATGCAGGGTTATGATGAAGTGACTAAAGCCTTTCAGGATGTATATGAGTCAGGCCATCCTGCAGCTTTCTCCCCTGACCAGGATACAGGAAGGGATCTGTCTCTTGAAGAGGGATTTACCTTCATAGGGAGAACAAGCCCTGAAGAGATAAAAATCGGAGGTTCATCCTTTGATTTTGAGCTGCTGGCAGCGGGGTTGAATGAATCTCTTCTCCCCAAGTCGGCGCTGACCCCGAAGGTCCGGGAAGCCATCAGCAACCTGTCCTTCCTTTATGGGATTGATGCCCTGCAGATGAAAAACATCCTGATCAGTGCAATGACGGAAGATAATGATATCAATATTGAAGAACTGCGGAAATCGGCACGTGACTGGTATCAATTTGAGCATCAGGACCAGCTGCCTTCCCTGATAGACCGGATCCAGCCAGGCATCCATCAGGTTCAAGCCGCTGAGCCGAAAACACAGGAAGAAGAATTGATCAGATATATGGAGATCACTTCCCCGCGCCAGCTGTTAAAGGATATTTCCGGCGGGGCAGATCCCTCTAAAGGTGATCTGCAAATCATTGAGGACGTTATGTTTCAGCAGAAACTGCATCCAGGCGTTGCTAATGTTCTCATTCAGTATGTTATGCTAAAAACAGATATGAAGCTGACGAAAGCATATGTAGAGAAGATTGCCGGGCATTGGGCAAGAAAACAGATTAAAACGGTTAAAGAAGCTATGATGCTGGCCAAGAATGAACACCGCCAGTATCTGGAGTGGGCAGAAGGCAAAAAGGCGAAGCCTGCTTCAGCGAAAAAGCCGATCAGAAAAGAAGCATTGCCTGACTGGTTTGATGAGCAGCAGGAAGAGCAGCCGCAAAAAGCAGCTGCCGCCAATGACTCAGAATATGAGGCAAAAAGGCGGGCCTTAGAGGAAAGGCTTAAAAAGTATCGGAAATAAGGAGGTGGCAGCATGGAAAGAATCAATGAGACATTGAAAAAACTTGCAGGTAATGAAAGCTTTCAAAAGAGGTACGAGCAGCAAAAGAAGGAAGTTTTCTCCCATCCTGATGTAAAAGCTTTTTTGCAGGAGCACCGCGCAGAAATTACAGCTGAAATGGCAGAAAGGAGCATGATCAAGCTTTCGGAGTATGCCCAGCAGAGCAAGGAATGCAGAGAGTGCCCAAGCCTTGGGGAATGCAAGAATATGATGCAGGGATATCATCCTGAACTGGTCATCAGGCGGGGGATCATTGATGTCCAATACAACCGCTGCCCGCGCAAGGTGATTCATGATGAACGGAAGAAAAATGAGAAGCTGATCCGGAGCCTGTATATTCCAAAAGAGATTGTCAACGCCTCCTTCGCTGATGTTTACCTGGATACAAGACTGGATGCGGTGGATAAAGCGGAAAGCTTCGTCGAAAATTATCAGCCCGGGACAAGGCAGAAGGGGCTGTATTTCTATGGGAAGTTCGGAGTCGGCAAATCATTTCTGCTTGGTGCAATTGCCAATGAGCTTGCCAAGAAGAAGATTTCGTCCATGATCGTCTATGTCCCGGAGCTTTTAAGGGAAATGAAAAGCAGCATCGGAGATTCGACCTTAAATGAAAAGCTTGAGGCCATCAAGCGCGAGCCGATCCTGATGCTCGATGATATTGGCGCCGAAACGATGTCCAGCTGGACAAGGGATGAGGTATTAGGACCGATCCTGCAGTTCAGGATGCTGGAGAACCTGCCAACCTTCTTTACGTCCAATTTTGATATGCAGGGGCTGGAGCATCATCTGACCTACAGTCAGCGCGGTGAAGAAGAAAAAATGAAAGCGCGCCGGATCATGGAGCGCATCCGCTACCTGTCTGAGCCTGTCCTGGTTGACGGTCCGAACCGCCGTGTATAAGGAATGAATCTGAAAACTGCCTTGGGAAAGGCAGTTTTTATTTTTTCTCCAAATTCCATTCCTCCAATATGTCCCCTTTTTTATCCCTGTTATGCTCCGCATCTGCTTCTAAATTGTACAAGTTTCCCATATACATGGAATCAGGGATATTAACGAAGGAAGCCGTATAGGTAAGGAGAGGATATCTCCCGGCGCTTGCTGCAGCTTCGAATATTGTTTAAAAAACAAGGGGGGATATGATTGATTGAAATCATTTTCCAGAATCAGCAGGATGCGAGGAAACTGCAGGGTCTCCTGGAGCTTGGACTGTCATCCTCTAATATATCATCACTTCAGCTTAAAGACGGGTATGCTGTTCAGATTAAAACGGGCGGATTGCAGGAGACGGCAGACCTGGTAAAAAGGGCGATGACACATTTTATTATAGAAACGAAGCAGGATGACTGGTTCCGCAGGATTCTTTCGGAGCAGTATTTTTATGAAGACGAGGAAGAGCAGCAGCAGATATTGGATATCATCCATTCTATCCTGGAGGGAAACAGGGATGATTTGTCTGCTTTTCTGGACGGTCCTGGACCGGAGGAAAGCCTTAGCCTCGCAATTGAAGAATTAATGACAGGGGACATCTCTTCGTTTTCGTTCGACTCTTTTGTAAAATTCCGTCTCCGCCCGATGATGGACCAGCTTGAACGATATGCAGCACTTTCCATAGATGAATATAAAATGGAGCAGGAATACCAAATGTTCATCCACATGCTGAGGGACTTCCTGAAGGGCAGGGCCCCTAAGCGCAGTGCTGTCCATCTGGTGATGGGGGAGGAGACTGCTTTTTATGATGGAGGACTTATTGAAATCAAGCGGGCTGAGCTCTTGAAGATGGTTGACCGCCGGCTGCTTTTTAACCATCCAGTATACGTCGACTCCGTTACGATCGCCCCGCTCCTTTCAATGGCACCGTCAGCCATTTATCTTTATTCTAATGAACCAGACTGTCCGCTCGCCAGGACCGTCCGCAATATTTTTGAGGAAAGAGTGATCATCCAGCCTCTTGAGGCCTTTATAGAACTGAAGAAAATCCTCTCTGCAGCAGGAAGGGAGAAAATCTGAAATCCCTTGATTTTTCCAAGATAAACTACTATAATAACGTACATAATAATTCAAACACCACAAATGTAGCGACGAGGACAAGGGTATTCATTACGGTTCAAAGAGAGGGAAGCCAAGGCTGAAAACTTCCCAGCACGGATGAAATGCTTACCGCCTCCGAACAACAGCCAGGAAAAGGACGATGATTTTGCGCCCGTAACAATAGCCGGGTGCAGCAGACGGCGAAAAGATTTGCTGTTATCATTGGCCAAAGTATCGGCTGGCGGGCATGGGACCGTTATATCCCTCACTAAGCCGGACTGCGTGTTTTTTTGCGTCTGGGAATTTGGGTGGAACCACGTGTTAAATACAACTCGTCCCTTCTTTAGGGATGGGTTTTTTGTTTTTTAAGCACATAAGGAGGAATTTTCATGTCAGAATTAATTAAATTGACTTTTCCGGATGGAGCTGTAAAGGAATTTCCGAAAGGAACATCTACAGAGGATGTGGCTGCATCCATCAGCCCGGGATTGAAGAAAAAAGCACTGGCCGGAAAGCTGAACGGCATAATGTACGATCTTCGCAGGCCGATTGAAGAAGATGGTTCCATTGAAATTGTCACACAGGGCAGTGATGAAGCGCTCGAGGTTCTTCGCCACAGTACAGCCCACTTAATGGCACAGGCCATCAAACGCCTGCACAAGGGCGCCAAATTCGGTGTTGGCCCTGTCATTGAAGGCGGATTCTATTATGATGTGGATCTTGAAGAATCACTGACTCCGGAAGACCTGCCGCTGATTGAAAAAGAAATGGCCAAAATCGTCAATGAAAACATTGATGTGCACCGCAAAGCAGTTAGCCGTGAAGAAGCGGTCGAGTTCTTCAAGGAAATCGGCGATGAGTACAAGCTTGAACTGATTGAAGCGATTCCGGAGGGGGAAACTGTCACTCTTTATGAGCAGGGTGATTTCACAGACCTTTGCCGCGGTGTCCATGTGCCTTCCACAGGCAAGATCAAGGAATTCAAGCTTCTCAGCATTGCCGGCGCATACTGGCGCGGAGACAGCGACAATAAGATGCTGCAGCGCATTTACGGTACAGCATTCTTTAAGAAAGAAGATCTGGCTGAGCATCTGCGCCTGCTCGAGGAAGCGAAAGAGCGCGACCACAGGAAGATCGGCAAAGAGCTTGATCTGTTCATGACTTCCCAGAAGGTCGGCCAGGGGCTGCCAATGTGGCTGCCGAAGGGTGCAACCATCCGCCGCATCGTTGAGCGCTATATCGTTGATAAGGAACAGCGGCTCGGCTATGAGCATGTATATACGCCAGTTATGGCAAATGTTGAGCTATATAAAACATCCGGCCACTGGGACCACTACCAGGAAGATATGTTCCCTGTCATGGAAATGGATAATGAGGAGCTTGTCCTCCGCCCGATGAACTGCCCGCACCATATGATGATTTATAAAAACAGCATTCACAGCTACCGTGAGCTGCCGATCAGGATTGCCGAGCTTGGCACCATGCACCGCTATGAAATGTCTGGTGCGCTGTCCGGACTGCAGCGTGTGCGCGGAATGACTTTGAATGATGCTCATATTTTTGTGCGCCCGGATCAGATCAAGGAAGAGTTCAAGCGCGTTGTTCACCTGATTCTCGAGGTATATAAAGACTTCAATATTGAAGATTATTCATTCCGCCTCTCTTACCGCGATCCTCAGGATACTGAGAAGTACTTCAATGACGATGAGATGTGGGAAAAAGCACAATCCATGCTGAAGGAAGCGATGGACGAGCTTGGCCTTGACTACTATGAAGCAGAAGGCGAGGCAGCATTCTACGGCCCTAAGCTGGACGTGATGGTAAAAACAGCGCTTGGCAAAGAAGAGACCCTTTCC
Source organism: Bacillus infantis NRRL B-14911 (assembly GCF_000473245.1). NCBI lineage: Bacteria > Bacillati > Bacillota > Bacilli > Caryophanales > Bacillaceae > Bacillus > Bacillus infantis. Next base: position 3,581,133 of record NC_022524.1, on the reverse strand, counting down.
ACTGCCCAGCTTGATTTCCTTCTGCCTGAGCGCTTTGATCTCTCTTATGTCGGCGAAGACGGGAAGCAGCATCGCCCTGTCGTCATCCACCGGGGTGTCGTCTCCACGATGGAACGCTTTGTAGCTTTCCTTATCGAAGAATATAAGGGGGCGTTCCCGACATGGCTGGCACCAGTACAGGTACAAGTGATCCCGGTTTCCCCTGACGCCCATTTCGACTACGCGAAAAAGGTTCAGGAAGAGCTCCAGGCTCAAGGCTACAGGGTGGAATTGGATGCCCGCAATGAGAAAATCGGCTACAAAATCCGCGAAGCACAGATGCAGAAAATCCCGTATATGCTTGTTCTTGGGGACAAAGAAGTTTCAGATAATGCGGTAAATGTCCGCAAATACGGCGAGCAGAAGTCTGAGACCATGTCATTTGATGTATTCAAGGATGCACTGAAGGAAGATACAGTGAGATAACAATTTTTACAGGGAGGCTGCGGCCTCTCTTTTTATTAGTTAAACTTTGTTATTAATGGTTGAATTTGGACTCATTTGCGTAAAACTCTGTATAACACAGCCAATCATTATAATGATTAAGAAAAAAAATCCGCGAAAACTATTGCAAGAAATCAATTTCTTTGATAGAATTCAAATCGTTGTGATAAAAACATCTATTCGTTTGACACGAAATTATCATTTGTGATATAGTTACTTAGGTAAATTGAATACGGCTTTGAGGAAAAGAAGAAGCACCCGCTTCTCACCTGGCTGACGCAAAGAGCAGTTGGCAGGTTTTACTGAAACAGCTTTTAACTTGTCGTTTCGTAAGTGTGGGTGATTTCATCCGCACTTTTTTATATGTCTATAAAGCTTTATGATGTAATATTGTCAGTGTCATGCTGGATGCAGCGTGGGATTCGGTGCAGGTTCTGCAGCTTGCGGCTGCTCTTGACTCAGACGTTGTATTCGCACAAAACCTTGGAGGTGGCTAACTATTAGCAAACAAGATATGTTGTTAAACGAGGGCATCCGCGCCCGTGAAGTTCGTCTAATTGACCAAAATGGCGAGCAATTGGGAATCAAGTCCAAGAATGAAGCGCTGGAAATTGCTACACGCGTAAATCTTGACGTTGTTCTTGTTGCGCCAAATGCTAAACCTCCTGTAGCCCGTATCATGGACTATGGAAAGTTTAAGTTTGAGCAGCAGAAGAAGGAAAAAGAAGCTCGCAAAAACCAAAAGATTATCAATATCAAAGAAGTTCGCTTAAGTCCGACTATTGATGAGCATGACTTTAATACAAAGCTGCGAAATGCAATTAAGTTCCTGGAAAAGGGCGATAAAGTAAAAGCTTCGATCCGATTCAAAGGTCGTGCGATTACACATAAGGAAATTGGTCAGCGTGTTTTAGTCCGTTTTGCGGAAGCCTGCAAGGAAGTTGCAGCTGTGGAATCACATCCGAAAATGGACGGACGCAGCATGTTCATGGTCTTAGCACCTAAAATCGACAAGTAAAGAGGGGGAATTCCACATGCCAAAAATGAAAACTCACCGCGGTACAGCTAAGCGCTTCAAGAAGACTGGTTCAGGCAAACTGAAACGTTCTCACGCTTACACTAGCCACTTATTTGCTAACAAATCAACTAAACAAAAGCGTAAGCTTCGTAAAGCTGCGATTGTTTCCAAAGGCGATTTCAGACGCATTCGCCATATGCTAGACAACATTAAGTAATTTCCGAATATAGGAGGGAAAAGATATGCCACGTGTAAAAGGCGGTACAGTTACTCGCAAACGTCGTAAAAAAGTTCTTAAATTAGCCAAAGGTTATTTTGGTTCAAAACATACATTATATAAAGTTGCTAACCAGCAGGTTATGAAATCATTAATGTATGCATACCGTGACCGTCGCCAGAAAAAGCGCGACTTCCGTAAACTATGGATCACTCGTATCAATGCGGCTGCCCGCATGAACGGTCTTTCTTACAGCCGTTTGATGCATGGCCTTAAGGTTGCAGGCATCGAAGTGAACCGCAAAATGCTTGCTGAACTTGCAGTTGCTGACGAAAAAGCATTTGCAGAATTAGCTTCTGTTGCAAAGCAGAACCTGAGCAAGTAATAAGGCTGAGGCCTTTAGAAAGCCATTCTCGCTATGAGGATGGCTTTTTTCAATAATATTACTATACATAAAGGGGCTGGCTGTTAATGCAATGGGCTGCTTTGTATTTGCTGCTGATCAATGCAGCAGGCTATTTTATTATGAGGGCAGATAAACAAAAAGCACAGAAAAATCAATATCGGATAAGCGAAAGAACACTTTGGACCATAGCTTTTGTTTTTGGGGCTCCGGGAATGTACGCCGGCATGAATAAATTCAGGCATAAAACAAAGCATGATGCTTTTAAATACGGGCTGCCGGCGCTGAGCATAATTGAAGCGGCAGTCTGTATATATTTGCTTGCCGTTTGGTCATAAGCTGCCTTCATTTGCTATATGTTAAAGTAACATCAAGATTTAACAGCAAAGAAGGTGGCAACCATGAATGAAATGCTGTCTCTCGTATTGGCCGCCGTCCATACGGGCGGCTGGCTGTCTCCGGTCTTATTCATTCTGCTTCATACAATAAGGCTGTTTCTTTTCGTGCCTGCGGCTGCTGTTTGCATAGCGGGAGGGGCGGCATTCGGAATGGTTCCGGGCACCGCCTATTCTGCTGCAGGGCTTCTCCTTGGCAATATGCTCTTTTATTGGCTGCTGGAAAAAATGCCCGCTGCCCGCAGTAAGCTGACTTCTTTGAAGAAACGCTGGTTCGGCGAATACAGGAATCTTACTGCAGGCCAGGTGGCTGTTCTCCGGCTGATCCCTTTCGTTCATTATCATCTGCTCACCTTTTGTCTGCTTGAGCGGTATAAACGGTTTGGGGAGTTTGTGAAGGGAAGCTGGCTGACCAATCTGCCTATGGCGGTATGCTATACCATGTTTGGCGGGTTCATCAGCCGGTTTTCGCTTCCGGCCGCATTGGCAATTCTGCTGGTACTTGGAGTTTTAGTGTATATACTAAGAGAGAAGATGAGCGTTATTCAATGGCGGGATTTTTTCAAGGAAACAGCATAAGAAGAACATCGCTCCGGCCGCTGGGTATAAGTCGATTTTTTGCATGATAAAAAGGCGCCAGCCGGATGATTGGCGCCTTTTCCTTTTTCTAAAGTTCAGCTTTCAAACTCCCTTAAATAGAGTCTGTGCCTTTGCTCATGAATTCCTTGATGGGGCTCTTCCAGTCAAGCTTTGCATTGGGATATTGCTCCGAAATTTTTCTTTCAATGAATTGAAAGTCTTCCCTTACCATCCCTTTGAGAGAGGACGGATTATGAGGCCAAATAAAAATGGAAACAACCTCAAAAGCATTGTCAGTGGTCCCTAAATATTTCTCCCCCTCAAGCAGGACGCCCTTGTACGTAATCAGGAAATTTTTGCGGACATTATTCTGGTCATCCAGGAAATAATAGCGCTTTTGTTCATGGGCAAGCTCGAGCTTCCGCTTTGGATTGATTATATATTTAACGCATGTGTAGATGAGAAATAAAATGAGTGCAAACAAAAGCAAGCGTATCGCCCACATCATAAAATACCTCCACTGGTCACAGTTTTATCTTTACTTACGGATATATCTCAAAAAAGTTTCGTTCTTTTTTTAATTTGTTATAATTTTTTCTGACGGATGATTTTTTTGCCATGGCCCATCACCGTCAGCTGCCAATCCAGGGGGCCGGTTTGAAAGGAGAAGTTTGATTGCTATGAATATTAACAGGCTTTTTGATATGCAGAGAGCGCTTGACCTTCATATTGAGACAGAGCACCAATTAACAGAAGAAAATCTTTTTGACAGAAAAATCCTTGCCCTTTTGGTAGAACTGGGTGAGCTGGCCAATGAAACGAGGTGCTTTAAATTCTGGAGCCAGAAGCCGGCTTCTGAGCCTGCAGTCATTCTTGAGGAATTCGTCGACGGCGTCCATTTCATCCTGTCACTCGGAATTGAATGCGGATTTGGGGAAAGTGCCGCCATTGAGCCGCAGGAAAAAGGCGAATCATTGTCCCATCAGTTTCTGAATCTCTATCATTTAATAGATACATTCAAAGCTTCCAGGACCCTTGAGGATTTTAATGTGCTTTTGGGCGCTTATATAAGTCTGGCAGAAATGCTTGGCTTTTCTGAAGAACAAATTGAAAGGGCTTATGTGGAGAAAAATGAAGTGAATTATGAAAGGCAGCGGCAAGGATACTAACAGATTAATTTTGTCCGTTCGGGAGGAATCCGCAAGATTCGGATTTTTCTTTTTACACCATGGGACAGTAAGGTATAATGGAAAAGAAAATAAATATTAAGGGAGTCGAAACAAATGGCAAAATTAGATGAAACGCTGACGATGCTGAAAGAATTGACTGATGCAAAAGGCATTCCGGGCAATGAGCGCGAAGTTCGCGAAGTCATGAAGAAATACATAACAGAATTTGCAGACGAAGTGACAACAGACGGCCTTGGCAGCCTTGTGGCCAAGAAAACAGGAAAAGAGGGCGGACCGAAAATCATGGTTGCCGGACACCTGGACGAAGTAGGATTCATGATCACAAGCATTGATGACAAAGGCTTCCTCCGCTTCCAGACGGTCGGTGGCTGGTGGTCACAGGTTATGCTTGCCCAGCGTGTCACCATTGTAACTAGCAAAGGGGACGTTACAGGCATCATCGGATCCAAGCCGCCGCATATCCTTCCTCCTGAAGCCCGCAAAAAGCCGGTCGACATCAAGGATATGTTCATTGATATCGGTGCTTCCAGCCGCGAAGAAGCGATGGAATGGGGAGTCAAGCCAGGTGATATGGCAGTCCCTTATTTTGAATTTACTGTGATGAATAACGAAAAAATGCTGCTTGCCAAAGCATGGGACAACCGCATTGGCTGCGCCATCGCCATCGATGTGCTGAAGCAGCTTAAAGATGCCGAGCATCCAAACGTGGTATACGGTGTCGGTACTGTGCAGGAAGAAGTCGGGCTGAGAGGAGCAAAGACAGCTGCCAACCTCATTGAACCGGATATCGGCTTTGGCGTGGATGTAGGAATCGCAGGGGATACACCGGGGATTTCTGAGAAGGAAGCATTGAGCAAGATGGGCAAAGGACCGCAGATCATCCTTTATGATGCATCCCTTGTTTCCCACAAAGGCTTGCGCGACCTTGTCACAGATACAGCGGACGAAATGAATATCCCATATCAGTTCGACAGCATTGCCGGCGGAGGTGCAGACTCAGGCGCCATCCATCTGTCACATAATGGGGTGCCGTCCCTGGCCATTACGATTGCCACACGGTATATCCATTCACACGCAGCCATGCTTCATCGCGACGACTATGAAAATGCAGTTAAGCTCATCGTTGAAGTGATTAAACGTTTGGATAAGGAAACTGTTGACAGGATTACTTTCGATTGAAAAAAAGAACAGCCCCTCTTTGCGGGGCTGTTCGTTTTTTGGTTTTCAGCGGGTGACAGGCACCTATACCACTTTCGAAATTGGTATAGGTGCCTGTCACCATCCATGCAGCTCCTATTTCAAACTGCTCTCCAAGGTCTGGAGCATTTCTTTTTTGTCTTCTTCTGATGAGTTCTGCCAGATGACTTCGAAGAGGACGCCAAGGCCAGGCAGCATTTTTTCTTCGCCGTTCTGGATTGCGTCGACTATGGTCTCCTTCAGCTCGTCCTGAGAGTTGCCGGAAACATTGTGGATTATGGCATTGCGCAAGTTCAGATTCATCTGCACGCACCCCTTTCATATTCAATTCTTTAATATGTTTTCTATTTTTGGATTTATTATGTACAGAGGGTAAGCTATAATAAGAAAATTGAAAGCTGAAAGATAAAGGAGAGACCGTGTTGAAGCATATTCAATCTGCCAATAATCCGCAGATCAAACAATGGAGGAAGCTGCTGGCCAAGAAAGAGCGCGATAAAACGGGGATGTTTCTTGCTGAAGGATATCACCTGGCGGAAGAAGCCCTAAAGGGAGAAAAAGCCATCGAGCTGATCATCAGTGAAAATGCAGAGCTGCCTGTCCGCTGGGATTACGGCGAGCTGCCGGTAACAATGGTAACCGATGAAATCATCAAATCACTCTCAGACACCGAAACTCCCCAGGGGGTCATCGCGGTATGCAAAGAAGAAAAAACGCCGGCTTCTGTAAAGGGAAGCACCTTCCTGCTGATTGATGCTGTCCAGGATCCAGGCAATCTGGGAACCATGATCAGGACAGCTGATGCTGCTGGAATTGATGCAGTGATAGTCGGGAAAGGCAGTGCAGATATTTATAATCCTAAGGTTCTCCGGTCCGCCCAGGGCAGCCACTTCCATCTTCCGATTATAAGAGGCAGTCTCAATGAGTGGATGGACAGGCTTGAGGAAGAGGAAATACCGGTCTACGGGACTGCGCTTGAAAATGGATCACCATACAAGGAGACCCATCCGGCCGGCCGTTTTGCGCTTCTGGTCGGAAATGAAGGCAGCGGGGTCAGCCCTGAACTGCTTGCGCGGACAGATAAGAATCTTTATATCCCGATATACGGAAAAAGTGAATCGCTCAATGTTGCGGTCGCAGCAGGCATCCTTCTGTATTATCTGAAGAATTGAATTGGGCCAGCAAAAACTTGAAAAGAGTTTGAAACAAAGGGAAGAATATACTATAATAAACAGCAAAACTGCATTACATAAAAAAGCGATGATGGAGAAAAGTAGCTTATAAAAGCTCACCAGGGATAAAATGCCGTGACTGGAAGCATTTTAGAGTATTTTTTAAGTGAAGTTCACCTCCTGAGCTGGCATCGGGAACATTTGCAGACACTGCAAATCGAAAGATGCCCCCGGCACAGCCGTTATCTGAATGAAGCGAACAGCACCTTCTTTGAAAGGCGGCTGTTAATAAGGGTGGTACCGCGAATCCAAAACCTCGTCCCTTAACAGGGAGGGGTTTTTTATTTTGCCTAAAAATATCGCTGTTACGTAAAAAGGAGGAAAAAAGATGCAAGATCGTTTAAAAGAATTGCAGCAGGAAGCTTTAACTTCAGTTGAAAAAGCTGAGAACCTGAAAGAGCTCAATGATATCCGTGTATCTTATCTTGGCAAAAAAGGCCCGATTACTGAAGTCCTGAAAGGGATGGGCAAATTATCGGCGGAAGAGCGTCCGAAAATGGGGGCGCTGGCAAATGAAGTGCGCGACAGCATTTCTTCAGCCATTGAAGAAAAGCAGGAAAAGCTTGAGAGGGCAGCAGTTGAACAAAAGCTGGCCGAAGAGACCATTGATGTGACCCTTCCGGGAAGCCCAGTCAGAACCGGGACTCATCATGCGCTGACGAAAATCGTGGAAGAGATTGAAGACCTGTTCATTGGGATGGGCTATTCAGTAGCGGAAGGCTATGAAGTCGAAAGCGACTATTATAACTTTGAAGCGCTGAACCTGCCGAAAGGGCATCCTGCCAGGGATATGCAGGATTCATTCTATATTACGGAAGAAACGCTTCTCCGTACCCATACCTCTCCTGTGCAGGCGCGCACAATGGAGGCAAATGAAGGGAAAGGGCCTGTCAAAATCATCTGTCCAGGCAAGGTATACCGCCGCGATAACGATGATGCGACTCACTCCCATCAGTTCATGCAGATAGAAGGATTGGTTGTGGCCGAAGGGATCAGCATGGCAGATCTAAAAGGCACGCTTGAGGTCTTTGCTAAAAAGATGTTTGGCGAGGAACGGGAAATCCGCCTCCGCCCGAGCTTCTTCCCGTTCACAGAACCTTCTGTTGAAGTGGATATTTCCTGCAAGATCTGCGGCGGGAAAGGCTGCAGTGTCTGCAAGGGCACCGGCTGGATCGAGGTCCTTGGTGCAGGCATGGTCCATCCGCATGTGCTTGAGATGGCAGGCTATGATCCTAAGAAATATACCGGGTTTGCATTCGGAATGGGCGTAGAGCGGATTGCGATGCTGAAATATGGCATAGATGATATCCGCCATTTTTATACAAACGACATTCGTTTCTTGAAACAATTTTCAGTACAGGAATAGGAGGACTGCTTTATGTTGGTTTCATATAAATGGCTGCAGGAGTATGTAGATTTATCCGGCATCTCCGCAGCACAATTGGCAGAAAAGATTACTAAGAGCGGAATAGAAGTAGAAGGAATCGAAATATTGAACGAAGGCATCAAAGGTGTAGTTGTCGGCCATGTGCTGGAACGCGAGCAGCACCCGAATGCCGACAAGCTGAATAAATGCCTGGTTGATACAGGAGGAGAAGCGCCGGTGCAGATTATCTGCGGCGCGCCTAATGTGGATAAAGGGCAGAAGGTTGCCGTTGCAACAGTCGGCGCTGTCCTGCCGGGCAACTTCAAGATCAAGCGTGCAAAGCTGCGCGGCGAAGAATCCAACGGCATGATCTGCTCTCTTCAGGAGCTTGGAATCGAGAGCAAGCTTGTGGCCAAGGAATTCTCTGAAGGCATCTTTGTTTTCCCGAATGACGTGGAAGTGGGCGAGGATGCGCTTGAAATGCTCAACAGGGATGATCATATCCTGGAACTTGGACTCACCCCGAACCGTGCAGATTGCCTGAGCATGCTCGGCGTAGCTTATGAGGTTGCAGCCATTCTGGGAAGAGAAGTGAAGCTTCCATCCCCGCAGGCAGCCGAATCAGCTGAAAAAGCTTCTGACTATATCACTGTAAATGTAGAAGCCAAGGAAGACAACCCGCTTTATGTGGCAAAGATAATCAAAAACGTGAAAGTCGGCCCTTCGCCTCTATGGATGCAGACGAGGCTGATGGCTGAGGGCATCAGGCCGCATAATAATGTGGTTGATATCACGAACTATGTCCTGCTTGAATACGGTCAGCCGCTCCATGCTTTTGACTATGGGCGCCTTGGCTCCAAAGAAATCCTTGTACGCCGTGCGAATGAAGGTGAAACCATTGTCACGCTGGATGATGCAGAAAGGAAGCTTTCAGCAGAGCATCTTGTCATTACGAATGGAAGTGAGCCTGTAGCGCTTGCAGGTGTAATGGGCGGCGCAAACTCCGAGGTGCAGTCAGATACAACGACAGTCCTTCTTGAATCTGCGTATTTCACAGCGGGAACGATCCGCAAAGCGTCGAAAGACCACGGCCTGAGAAGCGAAGCCAGCACCCGCTACGAGAAGGGTGTAGACCCTAACCGTGTCCGTGCTGCTGCAGAAAGAGCAGCTGAACTGATGGAAAAGTATGCTTCAGGTGAAGTTCTTGAAGGATCAGTTGAAGCTGATTCGCTCACAATCGAGCCTGCAGTCATCTCCATTTCCCTGGAAAAGATCAACAGGGTCCTCGGAACTGAACTGGCGATGGCAGAGGTGGAAGATATCTTCGCCCGCCTTCAGTTTGAGGCATCTGCAGACAATGGTTCCATTACCGTAACAGTCCCAAGCCGCCGCGGTGATATCACAATCGAGGAAGACCTGATTGAAGAAGTGGCAAGATTGTATGGGTATGATAACCTGCCTGTCACATTGCCTTCCGGGGAATCGACTCCAGGAAGCCTGACGGAGTATCAAAAGAAACGCCGCATCGTCCGCCGCTATCTTGAAGGTGCCGGGTTATACCAGGCAGTGACCTATGCTTTGACCAGCGAAAAGAAAGCAGGTCAATATGCCCTTGAAAGCCGCGAACCGATCAAGCTGGCGATGCCGATGAGCGAAGACCGCAGCATCCTTCGCCAAAGCATTGTTCCGCAGCTGCTCGAGGTATTGAAATACAACACAGCCCGCCAGAATGACAGCCTTGCCGTATATGAGACAGGTTCCGTATTCCTGTCCAATGGCAGTGAGAGCCTCCCGGAGGAGCGTGAGCATCTTGCAGCGGCAGTCACAGGTCTTTGGCACTCCCACCCATGGCAGGGAGAGAAAAAGCCGGTCGATTTCTTTGTGTTAAAAGGAATTGTGGAAGGCTTATTTGCCCGCCTTGGCCTTGAAGGGAAAGTTGAATACCAGCGTGCCTCAGTTGACGGCATGCACCCGGGAAGAACAGCTGAAATTATTCTTTCCGGCAAAAAAATCGGTTTTATCGGGGGAGTCCATCCAACAGTCGAGAAGGATCTTGACCTGAAGGAAACCTATGTATTTGAGCTTTCCCTCAAGGATGTGCTTGGAGAGGAAACCGCTCCGCTTCAATATCAAGCCATTCCGCGCTATCCGTCAATCACAAGGGATATCGCCCTTGTGATTGATTCTGGAAAAGAAGCAGGAGAGCTGGAGCGCATCATCAAGGAAGCTGGCGGAAGCCTTCTGAAGGAAGTCGCAGTGTTCGATCTATATGAAGGAGACAGGATGGAGGCTGGCAAAAAATCGCTTGCATTCTCCCTGAAATATTTTGATCCGGAGAAAACACTGACAGATGAAGATATCGCCAAAGCTCATGATAAAGTGCTTGAAGCAGTAAAAGAAAAAGCCGGAGCAGTATTGCGAGGTTAATATTAATATAAAAGGCAGCCGACAGGCTGCCTTTTGTAAATAAAAAAATTGAGTTTGAAGGAAGTTGCTAGTGTAAATGGGGCTGTTGATTTCCGTTCCAGGCACTTCGCTTTCCGCGGGGCGACGCTGAGCCTCCTCACGCTGCGCGCTGCGGGGTCTCAGCATTGCCGCTGCAATCCCGCAGGAGTCTGCGTGCCTTGCACTCCAATCAACAGGGTTCTTAAAATTAGTTGGGCAAGTTTGCAGGCTCAGCTAATGGGGCTGTTGATTTCCGTTCCAGGCACTTCGCTTTCCGCGGGGCGATGCTGAGCCTCCTCCCGCTGCGCGCTGCGGGGTCTCAGCATTGCCGCTGCAATCCCGCAGGAGTCTGCGTGCCTTGCACTCCAATCAACAGGGTTCTTAAAATTAGTTGGGTAAGTTTGCAGGGCCAATTAAAGAGGCTGCAGATGTCTGATTAAAGTCCGTTGCTCCTTAGGATAAGTTGGGCTTTCTCCCGCTGCGCCCGGATTGTGTGAAAATTGCCCGTGCAGTCCCGCCGGAGCCTACGTGCCTCCCAATCCGATTAACAGGGTTACGAAAGTTATGATTTCAGCTCTGCACCCCGGATAATTTAATTAATACAGGAGACACGTTGTTGAATAAAGGTCGCATAAGCGTAAAAAGGGGTACGGAAGATTCCGTACCCCTTTTTTCTGCAGAATCAATTAGCTGCAGCTTCCTTTGTAAGTCTCAGGCTAAATGCCTGCAATCCGCGAAGCTTTCTCTGTATTAGCGAAATGCAATTTCACAAAATCAGGCAGAACCTGCCTTCCTTTAGCCTTGATCAGCCGTGCCGCAGCTTTATCAACCTGAGCCCCGGCACCTTTTGGCAGGGTAAATCCGGCTTCTTCACTGAGCTTGTCGAAATACCGCAGGAAGGCGTAGCGGGCCAGAATGGAGGCGGCGGCGACCGAGAGGTGGATGCCTTCAGCCTTTGTGCTGAAAAAGACATTTTCCCTTTGGATCACAGACTGTCCTTGAAGATGTCTATAATAGACATCTTCTTTTGCAAACTGGTCAATCAGGATGGCTTCAGGCTTTTCTGGTGCCATCTTTTTCAGCACATTGCCGATTGCCTGGTTGTGAAGCAGCGCTTTGATCTTCCCCTGGGACATGCCTGACTGCTGAAGCTGGTTATATTTGCTGTTTTTAAGCGTCAGCAGGCTGTACGGAACAACCTCTTTTATTTCCTTGGCAATCCTGATAATCTGGTCATCCTTCAGATGTTTTGAATCCTTTACGCCAAGTTCCTTCAGCAGCGGGAGGCTTTCTTTTTTTGCATATGCCGCAACAACAGTGATTGGACCGAAATAATCGCCTGTCCCGACCTCATCTGATCCGATGACAGAAAGGCTTTCAAAAGAAGGCGGAAGGTGGGAGCCTTGGGGGCTTTTGGGTGATGCCGCCTTTTTTTCGGCAGGGCTTCCCCATTTTGCCGCTTCTGATGCAGAGCCGGCCCCTTGGAAAAGCACCTTCCCGGATTTATATGCAGTTATGCTGCAATTTGCCGTTTTGGCGGCAAAAATGCCTCCCTGTGGTGTTTTCCCGGACAGGTTCGGCTTATAGTAAGCTTTCATTTCCTCGATTTCCGAGGGATGTTTCTGAAGTACAACATGGCTCATATCTACCACTCCTAGAAAAGAAATATATATGTATAAACAAAACTTTACAGGCCAAAATTGAATCCGCCGATCAACTCCAGCATCAGTCTTCATGTAAACGATCCATAAAAACAGCAGCATTCCCCTTGATACGGCTTAATTTGACAGGCTTTGACTTCCCACTCTTTTACGTTCATGTTATCATATAGATTAGGATTTGGAAGGAATGGGGGCATTAGCGTTGTCAGATACGCAGAAAAACCGCACAAGTGTTGATATTTATGGACAGCAGTATGTCATCGTCGGCCAGGAAAGCTCAGGCCATATCCGGCTTGTCGCTTCTATGGTTGATGAAAAGATGCGCGAAATAAGCTCCATGAATCCTTCACTTGACAGCAGCAAGCTTGCCGTCCTGACGGCAGTCAATGCCGTTAATGATTATATTAAGATATTAGACCGCCTTGAACGGCTTGAAGATGAATTAAAAAGAGTAAAGGACTGAACAGGGTCATGTTGGATCTCGCCATTTTAATATTACTGGTTTTTGGATTTTTTATGGGATTAAAAAGGGGTTTTATCCTTCAGCTCATCCATTTAGCAGGCTTCATCGTTGCTTTTATTGCAGCAAATATGTACTATGATGACCTCGCTCCCAAGCTGAACCTCTGGGTGCCCTATCCGAATTTTGGAAGCGATTCTTCCCTTCAGCTGTTTTTCGACAATGCCAATATGGAGGATGCCTATTATCGCGCCATTGCTTTTGTCGTGATTTTTTTTGCTGTAAGGATCATTCTGCAGATCATCGGCAGCATGCTGGATTTTGTATCTTCACTGCCTGTGCTGAAGCAGCTCAATGTTTGGGCAGGCGGACTGCTCGGTTTTGCTGAAGTCTATCTTATCATTTTTATCCTGTTATACATAGGAGCACTGCTCCCTGTGGAAGCAGTCCAGCAGCCGATCGATGATTCAGGCACAGCAAAGTTCATCATAAACCATACACCTGCACTTTCGCAGCAGCTAAAGGAAATGTGGATTGAATATAAGGCTGCATAACTTCTCTTTGAGCAGAGAAGTTTTCTTTTTATAATGCTTTGTTAGTGGTAGATGCTGTTTTGGGGCTCATTCGTGTCAAACTCTGTTTCACTCGCCACTCAGCTGTGCTGATTCCCCAAAATCAACAGCGTGTTTAGCACAGTTTATTTAAAAAATCGTGATAGTAGGCTATGTTTGCTATTATACTTATATGCTCTCCTGGATGGAATGGGAGAATAATCGCTGTTTCAGGGTAAGGATAAGGAGAGAGAATGTTCTAAAGGCAGGTGCAGAAAATGAACCCAAATAAAAAAGATGTGGTAAGACTATTGGAGACAATAGCAGTATATATGGAATTGAAAGGTGAAAATCCGTTCAAGGTCGCGGCCTTCCGGAAGGCTGCAGGAGCCCTGGAAGCAAATGATGACAAGTTTTCAGAAATAAAGGATTTCACGAAGCTTTCCGGTATCGGTAAAGGGACGGCTGCGGTCATCGAGGAATATATCGAAGAAGGAACATCAACCGTGCTGAAGGAGCTGCAGGAAGAAGTGCCTGCAGGCCTTATCCCGCTGCTCCAGCTGCCGGGACTTGGCGGCAAGAAGATAGCGAAGCTCTATAAGGAGCTTGGGGTCGAGGACGCTGAAGACCTTGAGCAGGCATGCAGGGACGGCGGGGTTCAGGCGCTTGCAGGCTTCGGAAAGAAAACAGAGGAAAAGATCCTTGAAGCGCTTGCCAATGCAGGTAAAAGGCCGGACCGTCTCCCGGCTGCCTTTGTGCTTCCGATTGCAGAGGATATTGAAGCAAGGCTTGCAGGGGTGGATTCGATCATCAGGTTCTCCAGGGCAGGCAGCCTGCGCAGGATGCGGGAAACAGTCAAGGACCTGGATTTTATCATTGCTTCGGATGATCCTTCATCAGTGAAAGAAGCCCTGCTCAGCCTTCCGGGCATTAAGGATGTCATTGCTGCAGGCGACACAAAGGTCTCGCTGACATTTGATCATCAGTATGATGTGTCTGCTGATTTCCGGATCGTATCACAGGATGAATTTGCGACAGCGCTTCATCATTTTACCGGCTCTAAGGACCATAATGTGCGGATGCGCCAGCTGGCAAAGGAACGCGGGGAAAAAATAAGTGAGTATGGTGTTGAGAATGCTGAAACGGGCGAAGTCCTTACTTTCAAGGATGAAGAAGCCTTTTATGCGCATTTCGGCCTCCCTTTCATCCCTCCGGAAATCCGCGAGGACGGCCGTGAGGTAGAAGATTTTAAGGCAGGCATGGAGCTCATTTCCCTGGAAGATATAAAGGGAGATCTTCATATGCACTCCACCTGGAGCGACGGTGCCCACACTATTGAAGAAATGGCAGAGGCATGCCGCAAAAGAGGCTATCAATATTTGGCCATCACTGATCATTCCCAGTACCTGAAGGTAGCAAATGGACTGACGCCGGAAAGACTGAGAAAGCAAATGGAAGAGATCAGGAGTTTGAATGAAAAATATGACGACATCAAAATCCTGACAGGGATCGAGATGGATATCCTTCCGGATGGGACGCTCGATTTTGAAGATGACTTGCTGGCAGAAGTTGATGTGGTCATCGCCTCGATCCATTCCTCCTTCAGCCAGCCAAAGGATAAAATAATGGAACGTCTGAAGACGGCCCTGATGAACGGCCATGTGGATATCATCGCCCACCCGACCGGCAGGCTGATCGGCCGGAGGGAAGGCTATCAGGTGGATATGGAGATGCTGATCGAGCTTGCCAGGGAGACAAATACTGCCCTGGAGCTGAATGCCAACCCGAACCGGCTTGATTTGGCAGCAGAACATTTAAGGAAGGCACAGGAGGCGGGAGTGAAGCTTGTCATCAATACAGATGCGCATAAGCTTGACACCCTCATCCATATGGAAATCGGTGCTGCAGCAGGGAGAAAGGCATGGCTGAGGAAGGAAAATGTGATAAATGCTTACAGCATGGAAGAACTTCTTTCCTTCCTTAAACGGAATGATTGATGATCCCTTTGTCAAAGGCGGAGAATTACAGCCGGACTTGAGGGCTTATATAGAGAAGGACTAGAAAGAAAAAGGGAGGAATTACTCCATGGATTCACGGGTGCTTAAGGTGCTTGAATTTAATAAAGTCAGGGAGCAGCTGCTTGAGCATGTGTCATCTTCGCTTGGACGCAGCAAAGCAGAAGTGCTCCTTCCTTCTGCCGATTACGAAGAAGTGGTGCGGCTGCAGGAGGAAACAGATGAAGCGGTTAAAGTGCTGCGGATAAAAGGCAATATTCCGCTTGGGGGCATTTTTGATATCCGTCCCCATGTAAAAAGATCAGTGATTGGAGGCATGCTGAGCCCCCAGGAACTGGTGCAGATTGCAAGCACAGTCCATGCAAGCAGACAGCTGAAGCGCTTTGTTGATGATTTTTCAAACGAAGAATCAGAACTGCCGATACTGACTGAGTATATGGATAGGGTAATCGTGCTGGCTGAGCTTGAAGAGGCCATCCGCATGGCAATCGATGAAAACGGCGAAATGCTGGATAGTGCGAGCGATGCCCTCCGGTCCATCAGAACACAGCTTCGCACAAGGGAGTCACGTGTGCGTGAGCGGCTGGAGAGCATGATCCGTTCTTCCAATGCGGCGAAAATGCTGTCAGATGCCATTATCACCATCCGGAATGACCGTTTTGTCATCCCGGTCAAACAGGAATACCGCGGCCATTACGGGGGAATCATCCATGATCAAAGTTCATCAGGGCAGACGCTGTTCATTGAACCGCAGGCAATCGTGCAGCTGAACAACGAGCTGCAGAGCATCAGGGTGAAGGAACAGCAGGAAATTGAGCGCATACTAGTTGAACTTTCCGGACGGGCGGCGGCCTATCAGCCTGAGCTCGATATGATCGTCGAGGTCCTGGCCGAGGTTGACTTTATGTTTGCAAAGGGAAGGTACAGCAGGAGGCTTAAAGCATCCAAGCCGGAAGTGAATAATGAGCGAAGGATCAATCTATTCAAGGCAAGGCATCCGCTGTTGCAGATAGATGAAGCGGTGGCTAACGATATTTCCTTAGGCAGGGACTACACAACCATTGTGATTACGGGACCGAATACCGGAGGAAAGACTGTAACGCTTAAGACTGTGGGGTTGTGTACGCTGATGGCCCAGGCAGGCCTGCAGATTCCTGCTCTGGATGGATCAGAGGTGTCTGTATTTGGGGCTGTCTATGCGGATATCGGGGATGAGCAGTCTATTGAACAAAGCTTGAGTACATTTTCTTCACATATGGTCAATATTGTTGATATTTTAGCCAAGGCTGATTTTGAAAGCCTTGTCCTTTTCGATGAGCTTGGAGCCGGGACAGATCCGCAGGAAGGGGCAGCCCTTGCTATTTCCATCCTTGATGAGGTATACAAAAGGGGCAGCCGCGTTATTGCGACGACCCATTATCCTGAACTGAAGGCTTACGGGTATAACAGGGAAGGAGTTATCAATGCCAGTGTCGAATTCGATATTGAGACGCTCAGCCCCACTTATAAACTCCTGATCGGGGTACCGGGCCGGAGCAATGCCTTTGAAATCTCCAGGCGCCTTGGCCTCGATAATTCTGTAATCGAATCTGCACGCTCCCATGTGAGCGAGGACAGCAGCCAGATCGAGAACATGATCGCGTCTCTTGAAGACAGCAGGCGCCAGGCGGAAAAAGAGCTGGAAGAGGCTCACGAGCTGCTGCGGGGCGCTGATATGCTCCATAAGGATATGCAGAAGCAGATGATGGAGTATTATGAGCAAAAGGACGAGATGCAGGAAAAGGCTGCCGCCAAAGCCGCTGACATTGTCGAGAAGGCGAAGGCGGAAGCAGAAGAGATCATCCGTGATCTCAGAAAGATGCGCATCGAAAAGCATGCTGAAGTGAAGGAGCATGAGCTGATCGACGCCCGGAAGAAGCTGGAGGATGCTGCACCGAAAGTCAGCAAAAGCAAAAAAGAGGCAAGAAAGTCTGACAAGCATGATTTTGCAGCCGGGGATGAAGTAAAGGTACTGACCTTTGGCCAAAAAGGGCATCTTCTGGAAAGAGCTTCAGAAGACGAGTGGCAGGTTCAGATCGGCATCCTGAAAATGAAGGTAAAAGAACGGGACCTGGAGTTTATTAAAAGTCCAAAGCCGAAGGAAACAAAGGCGATGGCCATCGTAAAAGGCAGGGACTCCCATGTAGGCCTTGAACTGGACCTGCGCGGTGAGCGGTATGAGGATGCGCTGATCAGAGTCGAGAAATATATTGATGATGCGCTATTGTCCAATTATCCCCGGGTCTCGATCATTCATGGAAAAGGGACAGGGGCTCTGCGCCAGGGAGTGCAGGAATACTTGAAGAACCACCGGTCTGTAAAGCGGATCCGTTTCGGGGAAGCGGGTGAAGGCGGATCAGGCGTAACCGTGGTGGAGTTCAAATGATGGGGAGAGTCTGAATGAACGGTTTTTGGGAAAATGAGTATATCCAGACAGCGGCATATTACAGCGTCGTCATTTTGTGCATGATTGTGTTTTTGGCCATTTTTGAACTTGTCACTAAATATAAAAACTGGGAAGAAATCAAAAAAGGCAATATTGCTGTAGCCATGGCAACAGGGGGGAAGATATTCGGGATCGCCAACATCTTCAGGCATTCCATTTCTCAGCATGATTCACTTTTCACCATGATCGGCTGGGGGGTCTTCGGGTTTTTCCTTTTGCTGGCAGGCTATTTCATTTATGAATTCCTGACCCCGAAGTTCAGGATCGATGAGGAAATCGAAAATAATAACAAGGCGGTCGGATTCATATCCATGGTCATTTCAATCGGATTGTCATATGTCATCGGGGCAGGCATCTAACAGGGAGCGGGAGAACTGTGGAAAAATTGGCGAAAATTCTTCTGGTGCTTTGCGGGCTATTTATAGTCATCGGAGCCGTGTATATATTTTTCATCGCATAAAGTTAGAGCCGCCGGCATATGGCGGCAAAAACTGCAGGCAAACCCTTAATGCGGGGCATGCCTGCAGTTTTTTTATTTTTCAGGAACCAAACAGCAGGTCCTTTGGCTCATACAGATTGTCATGATTATTTCCTTATACTATAATGAATGGGAACAGTTAGAATGTTCTAACAAATCATTTTTGAAGGAGGGAAAAAAATGACAGAAGAAAGGCCTTGGCTTCAAAGCTATCCGGAAGATATCCCCCCGACTTTGACATACACAGACGAACCGGTACAGCAGTATTTAAAAAGAGCAGCAGAGGAGTTTCCAACCAAAAGCGCCATTCACTTTATGGGCAGGGAATTTACATTTAAGGAGGTGTATGAGCAGGCGCTCAAGCTTGCCTCCTATCTTCAGGGGCTGGGCATCGAAAAAGGGGACAGAGTGGCCATCATGCTTCCCAATACCCCGCAGTCAGTCATCAGCTACTATGGCATCCTGATAGCGGGCGGGGTGGTAGTCCAGACCAATCCGCTCTATATGGAAAGAGAAATTGAGTACCAGATGAAAGACTCCGGGGCAAAAGCCATCATCACACTTGATATTCTGTTTCCGCGTGTTTCAAAGGCTGTCCCAAAAACAGAGATTAAGCATATTATTGTAACCGCTGTCAAAGATGCTCTCCCTTTCCCGAAGAATCTTGTCTACCCGTATATCCAGAAAAAGCAATATGGCATTGTAGTTAATGTGAAGCATGAAGGAAATAACCACTTGCTGAAGGAAATATTGAAGCGTCCCATCGGCAGCCTGAAGGAGCATAGCTTCGACTATGAAGAAGATATCGCCCTGCTGCAATATACAGGCGGGACCACAGGATTCCCCAAAGGGGTCATGCTTACCCACAGGAATCTTGTCAGCAACGCTTCCATGTGCCAGGCATGGCTTTACAAATGCCGCCGCGGGGAAGAAATCGTTCTCGGCCTGCTGCCGTTTTTTCATGTGTACGGCATGACCACTGTGATGATCCTTTCCATTATGCAGGCATATAAGATGGTCCTGCTGCCGAAATTTGATGCCGAGACAACTTTGAAAACCATCCAAAAGCAAAGGCCAACCCTGTTTCCTGGAGCGCCAACCATCTATATCGGGCTTCTCAACCATCCGGATCTTCAGAAATATGACCTGTCATCGATCGATTCCTGCATCAGCGGCTCAGCTCCCCTGCCGGTTGAAGTACAGCAGCGTTTTGAGGAAGTGACGGGAGGAAAGCTCGTTGAAGGCTACGGGCTGACAGAATCTTCGCCGGTCACCCATTCAAACTATCTATGGGACCGTCCGCGGGTTAAAGGAAGCATTGGTGTGCCATGGCCTGATACAGATGCTGCGGTGTTCTCAATGGAAAATGGCGAAAAGCTGCCTCCCGGGGAAGTCGGGGAAATAGCAGTAAAGGGCCCTCAAGTCATGAAAGGCTACTGGAACCGTCCGGAAGATACGGCCCAGACTCTAAGGGATGGCTGGCTCCTCACAGGTGATCTTGGGTATATGGACGAATCAGGCTATTTCTATGTTGTGGACCGCAAAAAAGATATGATCATTGCCGGCGGCTTCAATATTTACCCGCGTGAAATAGAAGAAGTCATCTATGAACATCCGGGCGTACAGGAAGTTGTGGCTGCAGGGATTCCTGACCCATACAGGGGGGAAACGGTCAAAGCCTATATAGTGATGAAAGAAGGGCATGAGGCATCCGAAGAAGAATTGAATGACTTTGCGAGGAAACATCTTGCTGCCTACAAGGTTCCAAGGATTTATGAATTCAGGAGTGAGCTCCCGAAAACAGCCGTCGGAAAAATACTGCGCCGGGCTCTTGTAGAAGAAGAGAAAAAGAAATTGGAAGAAGAACAGAAAAAGCAAGCCTGATCATTTTTAAAATAGCGGATAATAGAGTAAAGTATAAACAAACAGATTCAAATCCTTCCTGAGACCGGATCTCCATTCGGACTCTTTATTTTGAAAAATAGAGCTTGTCCGCCTCAGCGCCGATAAGAAAATTTTATCATGACAAATTCTTGACAACTTTTGCTTGTAATACTATTATAAAAATATGAATGATGATTCATTCATTTTAGCACAAAGGAACAATCTGCATGACAGCATTATCCCTTTCTTTGCGCTTTTTGATAAATGGAACGGGGGAAAAATGTTGAAGAAGAATAAACCAAAATATATGCAAATTATTGAAGCTGCTGTAGTGGTTATAGCAGAAAACGGCTACCACCAGGCCCAGGTTTCGAAAATTGCGAGGCAGGCCGGGGTGGCTGACGGGACGATATACTTATATTTTAAGAATAAGGAAGATATCCTGATTTCACTTTTTGAAGAGAAAATGGGATCTTTTGTTGAAAAAATCGAACAGAATATTGCAGGAAATGACTCAGCCACAGAGAAATTATTAATGATGGTCGAAAATCATTTCAAGCTTTTATCTGAAGATCACCATCTGGCCATTGTCACCCAGCTTGAATTAAGGCAGTCCAATAAGGATTTGCGCTTAAAAATCAATGACGTGCTGAAAGGCTATTTGAAGGCGATCGATCAGATACTTGCATCAGGAATTGAAACCGGGGAATTTTCACCCTCGCTTGATATCAGGCTGGCCAGACAGATGATTTTTGGCACAATAGACGAAACTGTAACGACCTGGGTCATGAACGACCAAAAGTACAGCCTGACTGATCTGGCCCCTGCTGTCCATAAACTGCTTGTGCACGGCTGTTCCAGCCGTTAGGGCAGGCAGACTCTGATAATAAGAGTAAACCGACGATTATAGGAGGGTAAACATGGAGTATTTAACTTGGTCGCATCAGGATATGGTTGCCGAGATTGCAATCAGCCGGCCTCCTGCAAATGCACTTTCTTCCGGCGTGCTTAAAGAGCTTTCCGGTGTATTGGATGAAATTGAAGAAACTGACGAGGTCAGGGTGGTCCTCATCCATGGGGAAGGCCGTTTCTTCTCAGCGGGCGCTGACATCAAAGAATTTACAGAGGTAGAGTCCAGCGGCGACTTTTCTAAACTGGGCAAGTTCGGCCAGGATCTGTTCGAAAGGATGGAATCATTTCCGAAGCCGATTATTGCCGCCATTCACGGAGCTGCGCTTGGAGGGGGCCTCGAGCTTGCCATGGGCTGCCATTTCAGGCTTGTTTCCGAAACAGCCAAGCTGGGCCTTCCAGAGCTTCAGCTGGGTCTTGTCCCGGGCTTTGCCGGCACACAGCGGCTGCCAAGGCTGGTAGGATCTGCACGGGCAGCGGAAATGCTGTTCACAAGTGATCCGATCACAGGCATCCAGGCAGTCCAGTATGGCTTGGCCAACCATGCATTCCCTGAAGAAGAGCTGCTGGAAAATGCGTTTAATATGGCAAAGAAAATTGCCAGGAAGAGTCCGATTGCGCTGAAAGCGGCAATTGAGCTTCTCAGCCATTCCAAGCATGCTGAGTTTTATAATGGGGTAGAAAAAGAAGCGGAACTCTTTGGAAAAGTGTTCGCCTCTGAAGATGGGCAGGAAGGGATCTCGGCTTTCATTGAAAAAAGAGAGCCTGCTTTTAAAGGAAAATAACTGCTGCAAAGAGAGTGTTTCCCTCAGCTTCTTGGCTGGGGATTTACTCCGCCTTGAATTTTCCCAATCTTTTAAACTGATATTTTTTTCTAAAATGTAAACGCAAACAATTATTCGATTCATCTAACCTATCAATTTGGGAGGGAACATAATGAACATTTATGTTTTATTAAAAAGAACCTTTGATACCGAGGAGAAAATTTCCATTTCGGGCGGACAGATCAATGAAGATGGCGCAGAATTCATCATTAACCCGTACGATGAATATGCCGTCGAGGAAGCGATCCAGGTGAGGGATGAGCATGGCGGCGAAGTCACGGTCATTTCCGTAGGCACGGAGGAAGCTGAAAAGCAGCTCCGGACCGCACTTGCGATGGGAGCTGACAAAGCGGTACTGATCAACACGGAAGATGATGTGGAAGCCGGAGACCAGTTCACAACAGCCAAGATCCTGTCCGAATACTTAAAGGACAAAGAAGCCGATTTGATCCTGGCAGGAAATGTGGCCATTGACGGCGGCTCAGGCCAGGTTGGCCCCCGTGTCGCAGAGCTGCTGGATATCCCTTATATCACTACTATCACGAAACTGGACATCAGCGGTACAACAGCAACGATTGTCCGGGATGTTGAAGGTGATTCTGAAGTGATTGAAACAAGCCTTCCTCTTCTCGCTACAGCTCAGCAGGGCTTGAATGAACCGAGATATCCTTCTCTGCCGGGAATCATGAAGGCGAAGAAAAAGCCGCTTGAGGAGCTTGAGCTGGATGATCTTGACCTTGAAGAAGATGATGTAGAGGCGAAGACAAAGACGATCGAAATATATCTCCCTCCGAAGAAGGAAGCCGGTAAAGTGCTGGAAGGCGACCTTGAAGACCAGGTCAAAGAGCTTGTCAGCCTTCTTCACACTGAAGCGAAAGTCATTTAATTCATTGATACAGAATAAATACTCAGGAGGTACACAAAATGGCTAGAAAAGTATTGGTATTGGGCGAAGTCAGGGACGGATCATTGCGGAATGTATCGTTCGAAGCGATTGCAGCTGCCAAAATTGCATCTGAAGGAGGCGAGGTTGTCGGCGTTCTGATTGGGGATTCAGTCAGCGCACTGGGAGCAGAGCTGATCCAGTACGGTGCAGACAGGGTTGTTACTGTGGAGGACGAAAAGCTGAAGCAATATAGTTCAGACGGCTTTTCACAGGCACTCCTGGCTGTGGTGGATTCTGAAGGTCCGGAAGGGATCGTGTTCGGACATACAGCGCTTGGGAAAGACCTGTCGCCGAGGATTGCAGCAAAGCTTGAATCCGGCCTCATCTCTGATGCAGTCAGCGTCGAAGAAAGCGGCGGAAATATCGTATTCACACGCCCGATTTATTCAGGCAAAGCTTTTGAAAAGAAGATCATCACAGACGGGCTGATCTTTGCAACGATCAGGCCAAATAATATCGCACCGCTTGAAAAGGATGAGTCACGCACTGGGGATACAGCTTCACTTTCTGTTGAAATCAAAGACCTGCGCACCATCATTAAAGAAGTGGTAAGAAAAGCTTCTGAAGGGGTGGACCTCTCTGAAGCGAAAGTAATCGTAGCAGGAGGCCGCGGCGTCAAGAGTGAAGACGGCTTCGGGCCGCTGAAGGAGCTTGCAGATCTCCTTGGAGGAGCGGTCGGGGCTTCCCGCGGTGCCTGTGATGCAGAGTACTGTGATTATTCACTTCAGATCGGCCAGACTGGAAAAGTTGTTACACCGGATCTTTATATCGCATGCGGCATCTCCGGCGCCATCCAGCATTTAGCCGGAATGTCCAATTCAAAGGTGATTGTAGCCATCAATAAAGATCCTGAAGCAAATATCTTCAAAGTGGCAGACTACGGGATCGTCGGAGACTTGTTTGAAGTGCTCCCGCTGCTGACCGAGGAATTCAGAAAGGTCGTTGTAAACGCATAATGAGGGGAGCGGCACGAGCCGCTCTTTCTCTTTTGGCCCCTGGTTTAATTCTGGGTCAAACCATGAATATAACAGTGTTAAAAGGGTATATTACGGACGAAACAGATTATTAGCTTCGTCAGGGAAACGGTGATATACTGTCATTAGAATTCGAGCTGGCGGTTTGATTGGGCAGCCAGGCATAGATATGCTGCCCGGGAAAACTGTATTGTTCAATCTGAATCCAGACGGGACTTCCCGGCAAACTCTATACTTTTTAGGAGGCATATATTATGGCAATTACAAATGCGACTGATCAAACTTTTGCAACAGAAACTGGCTCTGGCCTGGTTCTTGCTGACTTCTGGGCACCATGGTGCGGACCATGCAAAATGATTGCACCTGTGCTTGAAGAGCTTGACAGCGAAATGAGCGACAAAGTGAAAATCGTCAAGATCGATGTAGATGAAAATCAGGAAACAGCAGGCAAGTTCGGTGTCATGAGCATTCCTACACTGCTGGTCCTTAAAGATGGCGAAGTCGTTGACAAAGTGGTCGGCTTCCAGCCAAAAGAAGCTCTTTCAGAACTTCTTTCAAAACACGCGTAAACATTGAAGATGGCCCCGGTTCTAAGAGCCGGGGTTTTGTTATGTATAATATTGCCTTATGTCTCCTGATGCCAGGCTGGAAGTTTTTGTAAAAAAAGAAAATATTGACGCAGTCCTGTGGAATTTTTATAATAGTAATCTTGCCCTCCTTTCCTTTATTGCTTTTTTCCTTTTGTAATTTTTATTAAAATGGAAGGGCGGCATCTAAAAAACTTGTAACGCAATGCGTGTATATAGATTGATTTTGCACCGGGGGTGAAAATATGAACGAAAGAATCAAGAATAAGCTGATGCTGCTGCCGGACCAGCCAGGCTGCTACCTTATGAAGGACAGGCAGGCTACCGTGATTTACGTTGGGAAAGCAAAGGTACTGAAGAACCGAGTCCGCTCTTACTTTACCGGTTCACATGACGGCAAAACGCTCCGCCTTGTAAATGAAATTGAGGATTTCGAATATATTGTCACATCATCAGATATGGAAGCCCTCATTCTTGAAATGAACCTGATCAAAAAGTATGATCCAAAATACAATGTCATGCTGAAGGACGACAAAAGCTACCCGTTCATCAAGCTGACAGCTGAACGCCATCCAAGGCTGATCACAACCCGGAATGTCAAAAAAGACAAAGGGAAGTACTTTGGGCCATATCCGAATGTCCAGGCGGCGAATGAAACAAAAAAGCTGCTTGACCGGATCTATCCGCTCAGGAAGTGCTCGACCCTCCCTGACAGGGTCTGCCTGTACTATCATATGGGCCAGTGCCTGGCGCCCTGCGTCAAGCCGGTCAGCGAAAAGCAGTATAAAGATATTGTCGATGAGATTGCACGATTTTTGAACGGCGGCTACAAAGACATCAAGAAAGAGCTTACAGTCAAAATGACGGCAGCAGCAGAGGAACTGGATTTTGAAAGGGCGAAGGAACTGAGGGACCAGATCGCCCATATTGAAGCGACGATGGAAAAACAGAAAATGACATCGACCGATTTTACTGACCGCGATGTATTCGGCTTTGCCGTCGATAAGGGCTGGATGTGCGTCCAGGTCTTTTTTATCAGACAGGGGAAGCTGATTGAAAGAGATGTTTCGCTGTTCCCGGTTTACGGGGAGCCTGAGGAAGAAATGCTTACCTTCATGGGCCAGTTCTATACAAAGGCAAACCATTTTAAACCGCGTGAAATTCTGGTGCCGGATACGGTCAATGAAGAAATGGCAGAAAAGCTCCTGGAAGTAAAGGTGCTCAAACCGCAGCGCGGCCAGAAGAAAGATCTGGTCAAGCTGGCAGGGAAAAATGCCAGGATTGCCCTCCAGGAGAAGTTCTCCCTTATAGAACGGGATGAGGAACGGACGATCAAAGCGGTTGAAAATCTTGGCAGGCAGCTGGGCATTTATACACCGCACCGCATTGAAGCTTTTGATAACTCGAATATCCAGGGCACTGACCCGGTTTCTGCCATGATTGTATTCATAGACGGCAAACCGGAAAAGCGCGAATACAGGAAATATAAGATCAAGACAGTCAAGGGACCGGATGATTATGAATCCATGCGCGAGGCTGTCCGGAGGCGGTACACCAGGGTGCTTAAAGAAGGTCTGCCCATTCCGGATCTTATTATTGTCGACGGCGGGAAAGGCCATATTGAATCGGTCAGGGATGTACTTGAAAATGAGCTCGGGCTTGATATCCCGATATCCGGCCTTGCCAAGGATGAGAAGCACAGGACTTCCCAGCTCTTGTATGGGAATCCGCTGGAAATCATACCGCTTGAGCGGAACAGCCAGGAGTTTTATCTGCTTCAGCGCATCCAGGATGAAGTCCACCGCTTCGCCATCACCTTCCACCGGCAGCTCCGCGGAAAAAGCGCCTTCCAGTCATTGTTGGATGACATTCCCGGAATTGGCGAGAAGAGAAAGAAGCTGCTTTTGAAAACCTTCGGATCCGTAAAGAAAATGAAAGAAGCCGGTTTGGATGAATTTACAGCTATCGGAATTCCGGCTAATGTCGCACAGGAATTAAAAAATAAATTATCTGAATAGCATTGATATAAAAAAAACGCTATGATATAATGATTTCAACTTTATAGCAATATCACTTTATAGCATTAAAGTGAAGGTAGAGGTGCAAACTTCATCAGTAAAAGCTTGGAGAAAGATGAGTTTCCGTGAAAAGCTTTGAAAGGGAATGTTTGCCGAAGAAAAGGAAGTCTCATTTCTTTCTTTTCTGGTCCTGTATTGAATAAATACTGGATTGTCAAGACAGCGCCGTCTTGGAGAGCTATCTCACTGTGTGGGCATATTTTATATGTATTTAAAACACAGCAATGGGATGGTTATTCTCATTGCTTTTTTGTGTTCAAATCAGCAATGGATAACCTCTCTTTTACATGTCAGGCGGCCGGAAAAACGATATCCAGATGAAAGAAGGAGAAACGATGGGATTAATTGTCCAGAAATTCGGAGGGACTTCTGTTGGCAGCACAGAAAGAATCATGAATGCAGCAGAGCGCGCAATTGAAGAAAAAGAGAGAGGCAATGACGTAGTCGTTGTTGTATCTGCAATGGGGAAAACGACTGACCAGCTTGTAGGCCTGGCCAGGGAAATTTCTGCTTCGCCCAGCAAGCGTGAAATGGATATGCTCCTTACAACAGGTGAACAGGTGACAATCAGCCTTTTGAGCATGGCTTTGAACGAAAAAGGCTATGAAAGCATCTCCTTCACTGGATGGCAGGCAGGAATAGAAACTGAGGCTGTGCATGGGAACGCAAGGATTGTACATATAGATCCGGAGAAAATCCAAAATCAGCTTAATCAAGGAAAGATCGTCGTGGTTGCCGGATTCCAGGGAGTAACAGAAGATGGGAGCATTTCCACCCTTGGACGCGGCGGCTCAGATACAACGGCAGTGGCGCTGGCAGCAGTGCTGAAAGCGGATAAGTGCGATATTTATACAGATGTGACAGGCGTCTATACGACTGACCCGCGCTATGTAAAAGGAGCAAGGAAGCTGCAGTCCCTGTCATATGACGAAATGCTTGAGCTTGCGAATCTCGGTGCAGGTGTGCTTCATCCGAGGGCAGTGGAATTTGCCAAGAATTATGAAGTGCCGCTTGAAGTCAGATCAAGCACTGAAAGGGAAAGAGGAACGATCATTGAGGAGGAGCCAACGATGGAAGAAAATTTAGTTGTACGGGGAGTAGCTTTTGAAAATGCGATCACCAAGGTAGCGATCCTCGGGCTGGAGGACAGCCTGAAGGGCCTGTCCACTGTCTTCACGACACTTGCTGCGCATCACATCAATGTTGACATCATTATTCAGAGTGTTGCTGAAGGACAAACAGGAAGCCTGTCTTTTTCAATTAAAAATGATGATCTGGAAGAAACGCTTAAGGTTCTGGAGAACAATCGGGATACACTGAAATATGACCGGATTGAATCAGAATCAGGACTTGCAAAAGTGTCTATTGTCGGTTCGGGAATGGTGTCGAATCCTGGGGTGGCAGCGGAGATGTTCGAAGTGCTTTCTTCAAATGGGATCCAGGTCAAGATGGTCAGCACTTCAGAGATCAAGGTGTCAACGGTCATCAGTGACAGCTCTATGGTCAAAGCGGTGGAAGCCCTCCACGAAGCGTTCGAACTGTCAGGCACTCCGGCGAGGAACGTGTAAATCAAAAAAGATGGCAGAGGCGCCGGGCTGGATGCATCGGGGAAGGATCTCCTCCCGGATGCGCGCCGCGCTTCGTGCCATCCCTTCTTTTATGCTTACAGCAGCTTATCCATTATAGCGGGCTGATGCGGTCTTTTTTATCCCACTTCACTGTGAAAAGGACAAGGCCGCCCCTTTTTTTGGGATGCTCAAAGGCTTCAGAGAGCAGTTCTTTCTGGGATTCCAGCTGCTGTGCAAGAAAACCGGCTTCGAGCTGAAAAGTGCAATCTGGATTTTCCTTAAAGCGCCTGGCGAACAATGGGCTTGAAAGCTGGAGCTCCATTTCGCTCCTTTTTTCTTCTTTTACAGCAAGATTTCCCCATCCGGCGTTTTCAAAAAACTCAATGACTGCTTCCATCGATTCAAGCGGGTATTTCCTTGCCAGCCTTTTGCCGGCCCAATAAAGTATTTCGGCTGCATCCTTGCCGAGCATATCGGTAAGAATCTCTTCCCGGATCAATTCATAGCCGAAAGCAGGGACGGTTTCCGGCCCGTGCTCAGCCTTTGTTTCTGCAGATGTCATATTGCTCAATCGTCTCCCCTCTTTCTATGATTCTATTATATACAATCCAGATAAAAATAAAGCACTGATTCAAGAAAAAACAGCTTCAGTCCTATAAGAAAAAAATGCTATTTCAATATATTCTCCTATACATAAGGAATCATAGCCAAATAGAGGATTTTCGTTCTTTATATAATATCAATATATTTTAAAAATTTTATTTATATCATATATTTTATGTATCCGTTTTCTTGACGCTCTATTCCGATGGGAGTAAAATGGACATGTCACTTAATTGTAAGAAAATGAATAATTAACATTTTCTCGATGATGGAAAGGACCTGTTTTCCAGAAATAATATTTTCATAGAAAAGGCCTTTCATCATTTCTTCAAAATTCAGGGGGGGTAAATCAATGGCAGGTAATCGGGAGTTTTTCAATCGCAGACTGCATTCATTACTTGGGGTCATTCCAGTTGGGCTGTTTCTTGTTCAGCACCTTGTAGTGAACCATTTTGCAACAGGAGGAGAAGAGTCGTTTAACAAGGCAGCACACTTTATGGAGCAGCTTCCATTCAGATATGTCTTAGAAACTGTAGTCATCTTCCTGCCTTTGCTGTTCCACGCGATCTATGGCCTTTATATTGCTTTTACTGCTAAGAATAATGCTGGCAGATTCGGATTTTTCCGCAACTGGATGTTCCTTCTCCAGCGTGTTTCCGGTGTAGTGACGCTTATTTTCATTACCTGGCATGTGTGGGAGACAAGGGTTGCTGCCGCTTTTGGCGCAGATGTCAACTTCCAGATGATGGAGAATATTTTGTCGAATCCGTTTATGTTCTGGTTCTACATTGTCGGCGTTATTTCTACAATATTCCACTTTGCAAACGGTTTGTGGTCTTTCGCAGTAAGCTGGGGAATCACCGTTACTCCTCGTTCACAGCTGATTTCCACTTATGTTACAATCGCAATTTTCATTGCCCTTTCCATCGTTGGGATCCGCGCAATCACGGCATTTGTTTAAGAGTTTCAGAGTGCTTAAATCTTGTAATTTTCAGCATAGCGCAGGGGAAAATGCGCTTAGGCTTAGTTTGAAATAGAGCTGTACTAGTATTGAGGGAGTGAGCCATGATGAGTAAAGGAAAAGTAATCGTTGTCGGCGGCGGACTGGCCGGCTTGATGGCAACAATTAAAGTAGCAGAATCAGGGACTCCGGTTGAATTATTTTCTCTTGTCCCGGTTAAACGTTCTCACTCTGTTTGTGCCCAGGGCGGTATTAATGGAGCGGTCAACACAAAGGGTGAAGGGGATTCACCTTGGGAGCATTTCGATGATACGGTTTACGGGGGAGATTTCCTTGCCAATCAGCCGCCTGTAAAGGCCATGACTGAAGCAGCGCCGGGAATCATCCATTTATTGGACCGCATGGGCGTCATGTTCAACCGTACACCGGAAGGACTGCTGGACTTCAGGCGCTTCGGCGGAACCCAGCATCACCGTACAGCATTTGCAGGCGCCACGACCGGCCAGCAGCTTTTGTACGCATTGGATGAGCAGGTGCGCCGCCATGAGGTGGCTGGCCTTGTAACAAAATATGAAGGCTGGGAGTTCCTTGGCTCTGTCGTCGATGATGAAGGCATTTGCCGCGGGGTAATTGCTCAAAATCTCACATCCATGGAGATTAAATCGTTCTCAGGGGATGCTGTGATCATGGCAACCGGAGGCCCGGGCATCATCTTCGGAAAATCAACCAACTCTGTCATCAACACAGGGTCTGCTGCATCGATCGTATATCAGCAGGGAGCATATTATGCAAACGGCGAATTCATCCAGATCCACCCGACAGCCATCCCGGGGGATGACAAACTGCGCCTGATGAGTGAATCGGCACGCGGTGAAGGCGGCCGTGTATGGACCTATAAAGATGGAAAGCCATGGTACTTCCTGGAGGAGAAATATCCTGCCTACGGAAACCTGGTGCCGCGTGATATCGCCACACGTGAAATATTCGATGTCTGCGTCAATCAGAAGCTTGGCATCAATGGCGAGAACATGGTTTATCTTGACCTGTCCCATAAAGATCCTAAAGAGCTTGACATCAAGCTAGGCGGAATCATTGAAATCTATGAAAAATTCATGGGGGATGACCCTCGCAAGGTACCTATGAAAATTTTCCCTGCCGTACACTATTCGATGGGCGGACTGTGGGTAGATTATGATCAGATGACGAATATCCCAGGTTTATTTGCAGCAGGGGAGTGCGATTATTCCCAGCATGGTGCAAACCGCCTGGGCGCCAACTCACTTCTGTCTGCCATCTACGGCGGAATGGTTGCAGGTCCGAAAGCACTCGAATATATCGCCGGCCTTGAAAAGAGTGCAGAAGATGTTTCGTCTTCCGTTTTCGACAGGTATGTCAGACAGGAAGAAGAAAAATGGAGCAGCATCATGTCCCTTAATGGAACAGAGAATGCATATGTTCTCCATAAAGAGCTGGGCGAATGGATGACAGATAATGTAACGGTTGTCCGCCATAATGATAAGCTATTGAAAACTGATGAAAAAATCGTAGAATTGCTTGAACGCTATAAAAATATCAATATCAATGACACAGCAAAATGGAGCAATCAGGGAGCTGTCTTCACACGCCAGCTTCAAAACATGCTGCAGCTTGCCAGGGTCATCACAATTGGTGCCTATAACCGGAATGAAAGCCGCGGGGCTCACTATAAGCCTGAATTTCCTGACCGTAATGATGATGAGTTCCTGAAAACGACCATGGCAAAGTTCGCTGGTCCTGATTCAGCGCCACAATTCCATTACGAGGAAGTAGATACAGGCCTGATCACGCCTCGTAAACGTGATTACACGAAGAAGAAAGGGGGAAAATAAACGATGTCTGAAAACAAAACAGTTACATTTCAAATCACCCGGCAGGACTCGCCTGATTCAGCCCCTTATCAAGAAGAGTTCAAACTGGCTTACCGCCCGAATATGAACGTTATCTCAGCACTGATGGAAATCCGCCGTAATCCGGTAAATTCCAAAGGGGAGAGCACGACGCCGATTGCATGGGACATGAACTGTCTTGAAGAAGTATGCGGCGCCTGCTCAATGATCATAAACGGCAAGCCGCGCCAATCCTGTACTGCGCTTGTCGACAAGCTCGAGCAGCCGATCAGGCTTGAGCCGATGCGTACATTCCCTGTCGTCCGCGACCTTCAGGTAGACAGAAGCCGCATGTTCGACTCCCTGAAAAAGGTGAAAGCATGGATTCCGATTGACGGAACATACGATCTTGGACCTGGACCGCGCATGCCTGAGAAGAAGCGCCAATGGGCTTATGAGCTGTCCAAGTGCATGACTTGCGGCGTTTGCCTTGAGGCCTGCCCGAATGTGAACAGCAAAGCCGATTTCATCGGTCCTGCCCCGTTATCACAGGTGCGCTTGTTCAATGCCCATCCAACTGGTGAAATGAATAAATCCGAACGCCTGGAGCAGATCATGGGCGATGGCGGACTGGCGAACTGCGGAAATTCCCAGAACTGCGTTCAGTCCTGCCCGAAAGGCATCCCTTTGACTACCTCAATCGCAGCATTGAACCGGGATACAACAATCCAGTCATTCAGAAGCTTCTTCGGAAGCGATCAGGCTTAATAGAACAGACCCCCTTTCAGGCTGAAAGGGGGTTTTTGTGCATTTGATGTTTCCAAATCCGGTGAAAGAAATTATAATAATATAAAACGACTGAATGTTCATTCATTATTGGAGGCGCGTCATGAGTAAAATGAATTATGTTGATGACTTTGCGGCTTGGGAGGAAAGCTTTGTGTTTTCCCATCCTGTCAAGGTCCGGTTTTCAGAAACAGATATGTTTGGCCATTTGAATAACACAGTTCCCTTCACATATTTTGAGGAAGCAAGAATAGAGTTTTTCAAGAGCATCGGCTTCATGCAGGAATGGGTGAAGCCTGGGAACGAAACGATTCCTGTTGTAGCCGATCTGCAGTGCGATTTCCTGAAGCAGGTATTTTTCGATGAAAGCCTCAGCATCCATGTAAAAGCAGAAAGCATTGGGCGGTCTTCAGCAGATCTTCATTATATGGCAAAACGGAAAGATGGAGCAGTCTGCTTTGCGGGCAGGGGGACAATCGTGCAAATTTCCAGGAAAACAGGAAAAGGCGTACCCTGGACCGAGGGAATGAGGAATCTTCTTACAGCCGGAAAAACCATCCACGCTTAAGCCGCAGGAGCAGTTCTTTCACACCTGCTCCTGCAGCTGCATATAATTGGGGGAGCAGGTGTATGGAGCATGAATCATAAATCATGTGGCTGTATGGCGCGGACCCCCAACTAAACCAGGCAATGGCCCTTTTAGAAAAAATAATCTCTCCTTCCAGTAAATGCAGTCACTCCGCCAGTACAGATTACATATGATATGGTGACTAAATATATACCCATCCCGCGGTTCATAGCTGGCGAAGGCAAGGAGGGTTACAATACTTGAAGGAGAACGAATATACTCACAAGCCGTTACTCACCAAACGTGAAAGAGAAGTATTCGAGCTATTAGTTCAAGACAAGACAACGAAAGAAATCGCTGGTGAACTATTTATTAGCGAAAAGACGGTTCGCAACCATATTTCAAATGCTATGCAAAAGCTTGGCGTTAAGGGGCGTTCTCAAGCCGTTGTAGAGCTCCTTCGAATGGGAGAGCTAGAACTTTGATTATGGCCGGCAATCTTGGATAAGGTTGCCGGTTATCATATTTTATAGGGCATTTTTGCAGGGGAGAGCCTGCCGGCAGGACGTGCAGTCTGCAGAATTGACGCATTTTTTGCATTGCCTGGATTTCCATCTTGAAAATTGGATGAAAAAAGTAGACAATAAAGCAAAGAACTGCAATCTTTCCGCCTGCATAAAGACTGGAATTGCTTAAATGGGAGTTGTATGGGATGACGCATGGAAATAATAAAGACATAAAAGAAACGATTGATATTGTTGCAGATATTGAGAAAGACCTTCGCTACATATCCGGCATCATTAAGCAAAAAGGCCGGGAAATATTAAGCAATTATACAATTACGCCCCCACAGTTTGTTGCCCTGCAGTGGCTGCACGAGGAAGGGGACATGACAATCGGCGAGCTTTCTAATAAAATGTATTTAGCCTTCAGTACAACGACAGACCTTGTGGACAGAATGGAAAAAAACGAGCTCGTCCAGAGAGTGAAGGACCCGAATGACAGGCGGGTCGTCCGCATCCATCTGCTGCCGGAGGGAGAGCGGATCATCGAAGAGGTTATCGTGAAGAGGCAGATCTACTTGCGCGAGGTTCTCAAGAATTTCTCCAAGGATGAAGTAACCGTACTGAAGAACAACTTAACGCAACTACACCAAGATATGCGCGAAAAATGAGGCGGTATGTTTGAAGCAACCAATTGGGATCATTGATTCAGGGGTCGGCGGTTTGACAGTGGCAAAAGAAGTCATGAGGCAGCTGCCGAATGAGAATATCGTTTATTTGGGAGATACTGCCCGGTGCCCCTACGGGCCGAGGACGGCTGAAGAAGTAAGGCGGTTTACATGGCAGATGACTGAGTTTTTATTGACTCAGGATATCAAAATGCTTGTGATTGCCTGTAATACGGCAACTGCGGTCGTGCTTGAGGAAATACAGGAAAAGCTCCCCATTCCTGTCCTTGGGGTCATCTATCCCGGGGCAAGGGCGGCTTTAAAGGTATCCAAAAGCAATAAGATCGGAATCATCGGCACGATCGGCACGGTCAACAGCAAAGCCTATGAAAAGGCCCTTAAGCAAATCAACCGGAAGGTATGTGTGAAACCTTTGGCCTGCCCGAAATTTGTCCCGCTTGTGGAAAGCGGGGAATATGGGAGTGCTGTAGCCAAGAAAATTGTTGCTGAAACCTTGAAGCCTTTAAGGAACAAGGATCTTGATACACTGATCCTTGGGTGTACGCACTACCCGCTGCTTGAACCCTTGATTAAAAATATCATGGGGCCGGGTGTGAAAGTGATCAGCTCAGGTGAAGAGACCGCAAGGGAAGTCAGCACCATACTGGACTACCGGGGATTGCTCAATCAAAGTGCGGACGAGCCTGTCCATAAATATTTTGCGACAGGATCCATAAGCATTTTTACGAAGATTGCGGGCCAATGGCTGCAAAGGCCGATTGACCATATTGAAAAAATAAAGCTGGAAGGATAGCCTCCTTATTGGGGGCTTTTGCTGTTCGATTTTTTAAAAAGTCAGGCTGTGTTATTGTACCTTGTTGATTTTGGGCTCATTTCAGAACAGCTGAAATGAGCCCAAAATCAACAGCAATGTTTAACAATGCCAAAAGTTAATAGCAGAAATAAAGGCATAAGGCTTCCGAAAATGGTACAATTCTAGTATCTCTAAAAGAAAAAGGTGATGATATTGATAGAACAAGCGGAAAAGCTGCTTAAGCAATATTTCGGCTATTCCACCTTCCGTAATGGCCAAAAAGAAATCATTCAGAATGTCATGAATGGCCGCCATACTCTTGGCATCCTCCCGACAGGAGGAGGAAAATCCCTCTCATTTCAAATTCCCGCACTCGCGATGCCTGGCACCGCCATCGTCATTTCCCCGCTCATTTCTTTAATGAAGGACCAAGTAGACGCATTGCTTGCAGCAGGCGTGTCCGCCACTTTCATAAACAGCAGCCTCACTCAGCAGGAGCTGATGGAAAGGACCTCAGGGATCCGGAATGGAGAGTATAAGCTGGTTTATGCTGCGCCGGAGCGTTTTGATTCCACTGGATTCATCCATCTGCTGAATTCCATCGATATTTCGATGATTGTATTCGATGAAGCACATTGTATCTCCCAATGGGGCCACGATTTCAGGCCGAGCTACCGCTCCATTATTCCTGCGCTCGGGCAGTTGAACGGCAGGCCGATCCTTGTCGGGCTCACCGCAACTGCGACAGAGGATGTGGCCAATGATATCTGCGGGCTGCTGCAGATCAGGGACGAAGATATTTTCATTACCGGGTTCGCGAGGGAAAACCTTGCTTTTAAAGTGGCCAAAGGCGTCAACAAGAGAGAATTCATTGCAAGTTATATCCGTAAGCATCAAGGACAGCCGGGTATTATTTACACCTCGAGCCGCAAGGAAACCGATCAGCTGCAGCAATTTTTGCAGGGGAAAAACATCCCGGCTTCACGCTACCATGCCGGCATGAATGAGGAAGACAGGAAAACAGCCCAGAATGATTTCGTCCATGACCAGACAGACATCATGGTGGCCACCAATGCGTTTGGCATGGGGATTGATAAATCAAATGTCCGGTTTGTTATCCATTACAGCCTGCCGAAGAATATTGAGGCCTATTATCAGGAAGCCGGCAGGGCCGGGCGTGACGGGGAGGAGAGTGAATGCATCCTTCTTTTTGCCCAGCAGGATATCCAGCTGCAGAAGTTCCTGATCGAGGAAACCGGCCTGGACAGCCGGAACAGGGAGCTTGAATTCAGCAAGCTGAACCGGATGGTGAACTATTGCCATACAGAGCAATGCCTTCAATCCTACATCATTGAGTACTTCGACCATGGAAGCGATGAAAGCCGCTGCGGAAAATGCAGCAATTGCATGGATGACAGAGAGAAGATTGATATTACGCTTGAAGCACAGATGATTTTCTCATGTATAAAGCGCATGGGTGAGCGCTTTGGCGTGAGTCTGACAGCGCAGGTGCTGAAAGGTTCCAATAATAAAAGAATCCGTGATATGAAATTCAATGAGTTGTCTACCTATGGATTGATGCGAAATCGTGCAGAAAAAGAAATTGCTGCTGTTATTAACTATCTGCTTGCTGAAGGCTTCCTCAGCCTGACAGACGGGAAGTATCCGGTGATCATGCTGACATCAAGGGTCCAAGGGGTTCTTAAGGGACAGGAAACGATCATGATGCGCAAAACAAAGGCAATCGAACAGAAGCCCGAAGCTGAAGGGGATCATGACCTGTTTGAACGGCTGCGTGCATTGCGGAAGCAGGTGGCTGAACAGGGGAAAATCCCGCCATATGTTGTTTTCCCTGATAGCACATTGCGCGAAATGAGCAAGTATTACCCGGCTGATGGAGAGTCTATGCTGCAGATCAAAGGCGTCGGGCAGATGAAGTATGATAAATACGGCAGCATGTTCGCTGAGGAAATCAAATTATATATGCAGGAAAACAATATTGAACCGCCGTCTGCCCTCCCCCCGAAAGAGGAAAAACAGGCGGACAGGCTCAAGGTTGATGAGGAGCCAAGCTATATGGTTTCCTACAAGCACTATATGGAGGGGATGGGCATAAAAGAGATTGCCAAGCAGCGCGGCTTTTCTTTAGTGACCGTCCAGAACCATGTCCTCCGGGCAGTGACTGAAGGGAATCCTTTCAACTGGTCTGAGCTGTTTGATGAGGAAACAGAGCAGAAGATCATGTCGGCAGCCGTGGAAAGCGGAGATACAAAGCTTAAGCCCATTAAAGAGCTCCTCGGGGATGAAATCGACTATTTTACAATCAAAGCAGTACTGATTAAAAATGAAGCAGCCGTCACATCATGAATATGGTAAAACAAGCAGGCCTTTACAGGTCTGCTTTTTTGGATTGGGCAGAAAGCGGCGCCTGTGCATGGCGCTGGATTTGGAGTTCCTAGTCGCGTTCCTTAATAGAACAAGCGCCCTCCACATTTCGTTGTCCAGCTCCGGCTCCTAGGTGCTCGAGTCATAAGCCGCTCCAGGATTAAAGGCAAAGAACGCCTTTTATCCTGGAGCGGCTTATGCTGGGCCCGCAGGACGCGGTTCATGCAGGCGTTGCCACAGGACGTGGCGGTTTTAGCCCTGCGTTCCTCTAATCTGAACAGCCGCCTCCACATTTCAGTTTTGTCCAGTTCCGGGCGCTAGCCCCTCGAGTCATAAGCCACTTAGAAATTAAAGGCAAAGAACGCCTTTTATTCCTAAGTGGCTTATGCTTGTCGGGGCTAAGCAAGCGCCCTCCACATTTCAGTTGTCCTATTTTTTTTTCTCTCACGGGTCTATTTTTCCGGAAGGCTCGTATATATGTAGTACAAACTGTTCTGGGAGGGATTCAATATGTCTATAAATAAAAAGACAACAATGGTTTCAGCCGTACTGGCTTCTTCTGTGCTTTTATCCGGATGCGGGCTGTTCGGGATCGGGGAAAAAGAAAAGATCGATCCTCCGAAAGAGGTCAGCTATACAGAGGATGAAACAGCTGTTGAGGAAACATCTGTTGAGGAAACAGCTGGAACTGAGGCAGAGCAGTCAGGTGAAGAGGGAGAGGTGGAGGGTTCTGTCCAGACCGAATTATATCTGGTTGATAAAAATGGCTATGTAGTTCCGCAGACGCTAACTCTGCCGAAAACAGAGTCTGTTGCTACACAGGCGCTGGAGTATCTCATGCAGAACGGGCCAGTTACCGATATGCTGCCGAATGACTTCAGGGCCGTCCTTCCTGCAGATACGAAAATAAGCGTAAACGTGAAGGATAAGGTGGCTACCGTTGATTTCTCGAAAGAGTTCGGGGACTATCAGGCCGAGGATGAAGAAAAAATTCTTGAATCTATTACCTGGACCCTCACACAATTCGATTCGATCGAGAAAGTAAAGCTCCAGATGAATGGCCATGCTCTGACAGAAATGCCTGTAAACGGGACGCCGATCAGCGAAACCCTGTCCAGGTCAAAGGGCATCAATATGGACACGTCCGATGCAGTGGATATTTCTAATACAAAATCCCTGACGGTTTATTATCTGGGCGGTGAAGAAGGCGCCTACTATTATGTTCCTGTGACAAAGCGCATCAGCGCACAGGAAGACAATCAGGTTGAAGCGGTAGTGAAGGAGCTTGTCAAAGGCCCTAGCTTCACATCCAATTTGTTTACAGACTTTATGCCGGAGGTTGAGCTGCTCGGCGACCCTAAGATCGAAAACGGTCTGGCAACATTGGATTTCAATGAATCCGTTTATGGCAGCTTTGAAGAAAAAATCATTTCCCAGCACCTGCTTAATTCATTAGTACTGTCCCTGACTGAACAAAAGGGCATTGAAAGTGTAGCAGTCACTGTAAATGGAAAGGCAGAGCTGGTAGATGAAAATGGCGAAAAGCTGACAGAACCGGTTACACGGCCTGAAAATGTGAATACAGGTAGTTTTTAAAAAAACTTTTTTGATATACTATATAATGACAAGGATAGAGGTAGGCAATTATTTGCCGCCTCTTCTTTATTGGATTCCGGATACATGCCGGAACAGGTTCGAAGGAGGAATGAACATGCGGAAAGACGGGCGTGAACAGCTGCAGTTAAGACCGATACATATTGAAACGAATTATTTAATGCATCCTGAAGGTTCTGTGCTGATCAGTGTGGGCAATACAAAGGTGATTTGCACAGCCAGCATAGATGAGCGGGTGCCCCCATTTATGAGAGGGGAAGGAAAAGGGTGGATTACGGCTGAATACAGTATGCTGCCCCGGGCAACAGAGCAAAGGAATATCCGTGAAGCCGCAAAGGGGAAAATCACCGGGCGCACAATGGAAATACAGCGCTTGATCGGACGGGCATTAAGGGCAGTCGTGGACCTTGAGGCACTTGGTGAAAGAACAATCTGGCTGGATTGCGATGTTATCCAAGCCGATGGCGGGACAAGGACAGCTTCCATCACAGGCGCATTTGTCGCAATGGCAATTGCTGTCGAAAAGCTGTATAGCAATAAAAAATTGTCAAAATTCCCGATTACGCAATTTCTTGCAGCTACAAGTGTGGGAATCCTTGAAAACAAACAGGTAGTCCTTGACCTGAATTATGCTGAAGATTCCAAGGCGGAAGTCGACATGAATGTGGTCATGACAGGCAATGGCGAATTTGTGGAGCTTCAGGGTACAGGAGAAGAAGCAACATTCTCAGCGAGCCAGCTGACGGAGCTGTTAAAAGCGGCGGAAGAAGGCGTAGGCAGGCTGTTTGATATTCAAAAGCAAGTGCTCGGCGAAAAAATCAGCTCGCAGATCGGGAAGTAAATCCAGGGAGATGAAAACTGTGCAGGAAGTTATTATTGCAACGAAAAATACAGGGAAAGCGAAAGAATTCAGCAGGATGTTCAAGCCGCTGGGCTATGAAGTGAAAACCCTTCTCGACTTTCCTGAATTTGAGGATATTGAAGAGACTGGAAGCACGTTTGAGGAAAATGCAGTCCTAAAAGCAGAGGCTGTCTCTAAAGCTTTTGGAAAAATCGTCATTGCCGATGATTCCGGCCTTATGATCGATGCCCTTGAGGGCCGTCCAGGCATCTACTCCGCAAGGTATGCCGGCGAAGCGAAAAGTGATGAAGCAAATATGCAAAAGGTGCTCGCAGAGCTAGAAGGTGTGCCGGAAGAAAAAAGGACAGCCAGATTTTATTGTGCCTTGGCTGTTTCGGTGCCAGGCAAGGAAGCTTACACAGTCTCCGGAGCGTGTGAGGGCAGGATCCTGACTGATAAAAGGGGCAGCCATGGATTTGGGTATGATCCGATCTTCTTTGTGACTGAAAAAAATAAAAGCATGGCAGAACTCCCCCCTGAAGAGAAAAGCCAGATCAGCCACAGGGCCAAGGCCCTTGAAAAGCTGGAAAACAGTCTGGGAGCCCTTTTTAAAGGGGACGGTGCCAATGGCTAGAATATTAATTGTAAGTGACAGCCACGGGCTTGAGGAGGAGCTGGCGCAGCTCGCTGAGAGGCATGGGAAAGAAGCAGATTTCATGATCCACTGCGGGGATTCCGAGCTGCCTGCCGGACATCCTTCTATGTCGGGTTTTGCTGGAGTAAGGGGAAATTGCGATTATGATGATGCTTATCCTGACCAGCTTGTCAAAAACCTTGGAGGTTTGACGATTTTAGTTACCCATGGGCATCTCTACGGAGTGAAGAGCAGCCTTATGAAGCTGAAATATAAAGGCGAGGAGGAAGGAGCAGATATCATCTGCTTCGGACATTCGCACGAGCTTGGGGCAGAAATGATTGATGGCAGGCTGTTTTTGAACCCGGGAAGCTTGAGGCTGCCGAGAGGGCGCTATGAGAGGACCTATCTTCTGCTGGAAACGGCAGAGAGGGAAATCCGTGTGGATATATATGACTTTGAAACCGGAAAGCTTGAAAAGCTGTCACAGACTTTTCAGATTCCGGAAAGGGCATGAATCCGTTTATTGCATGAGGGGGGAACCCCTCTTGCAATAAACAGATTTATATGGCCGGAAAAAAAGATGCCAGGTTTATTATATTTTTCCTGAGAAGTTGTTGACTTTCATTTATTTGTCTACTATAATAAAAAATGTCCTCGCGATAACTAATAAAAAATGTCCCAGTAGCTCAGCAGGATAGAGCAACGGCCTTCTAAGCCGTCGGTCGGGAGTTCGAATCTCTCCTGGGACGCCATTACTACATACACCTATATTACCGCTGTTTGATTTCTAATCAAATGGCGGTTTTTTTGTCGTTAAGGAATTAGAAATCCTTGATCCGAGTCCAGCCGCTGTGCCGGGGTTCTCGGGGGTTACAAGCCTCTTTCCTAAAAATAACTTCTTTTTTTTCAGTCATGCATCAATTAGACTTTTTACTATGCATGACTCACTACTTTTCATGCCAATTATGCATAGATAAAGCCTCTTACTATTCATGACTCACTCTTTTCATGCCGGTGATGTTTCGATGCCCCCAGGACGGGGCTTTTTTAGTGTTCAAGGCACTTACGCCTTTGTTCTTCCTCGAAAAATCTGTATCTTCTCCGATTAAGGTTACAGGGTTTATAAAAGTACTCAGTGCTGCAGCTGAATATTATACCTCCCGTTAAATGAAAGCGCTTCTTTGTATGTCATTAAACCTGACATGATTAACTGGTTTCTTCTATATTATATGCTCATTGAAAATGCGCCATTAAATCTTAAATGCTGCATCTTTATATTGAAAAAGCATTCTTAAGAATATCCCCAGCACGGATCACTCCATGCTGCTATAAAAGAGCGGAATAACCGGATCGAAGAATCGAAAAATAATATAAAAAATTTCTTGGCTGAATAAATTCATATATACAAGCAATGTAAGCGCATTCAATAAATCAGATTAATCTAAATTATCAAATAATTCTTGAAAATGGTGTTGACTCCCAAAAAAAATGAGCGTAAGATAGTCCTCAAATAATAAAACAAACCGCTCCACATGGGAATTGGAAGTGTGGAACCCATATTTTTTTAACCTGTCATTTCAACCGTTTAAAGCGTGTATACATTAAATTGAAGAGGTGTTTTTCGTGTCTGAGCAATTGATATTTTTAAACGGGGAGTTTGTGACGAAAGAGAATGCAAAAATATCCGTTTATGACCATGGCTTCCTGTATGGCGATGGCATCTTTGAAGGGATCCGGGTATACAGCGGAAATATCTTCAGGATGAAAGAGCATATGGACCGGCTTTATCGTTCAGCCAAATCCATATTACTGACAATGCCATATACGGAGGAAGAGCTGACAGATATCATTGTTGCCACTGTCGAAAAGAATTTGTATGAAGATGCCTACATCAGGGTCGTTGTTTCCAGGGGAGTAGGCGACCTTGGGCTGGACCCATACAATTGCAAAAAAGCAAATGTTGTCGTGATCGTCGAGCCGCTGAGCATCTTCCCGAAAGAATTGTATGAAACAGGGCTTGAGATAGTCACAGTAGCGACAAGAAGGAACAGACCTGATGTATTAAGCCCTAAAGTCAAATCATTGAATTATTTGAACAATGTGCTGGTAAGGATTGAGGCCCGCCTGGCAAATGTCAGTGAAGCGCTCATGCTGAATGATCAAGGCTATGTGGCGGAGGGTTCGGCTGACAATGTGTTCATCATTAAGGATAAATGCTTTTACACACCTCCAGGATACGTTGGGGCACTTGAAGGGATCACCCGCAATGCGGTCATGGAAATTGCAAGGGAGCTTGGCTATGAAGTGAAGGAGGAGCCTTTCACAAGGCACGATGTTTATACGGCAGATGAAGTATTTCTTACAGGGACGGCAGCGGAAGTCATTGCAGTCGTAAAGGTGGACGGACGGACAATCGGTGAAGGCTATCCGGGGGCACATACAAAAGAGCTTCTGGTGAAATTTAGGGAAAGAGTAGTTTCAGAAGGTGTTAAAGTCGCATCGAAACATTTTGAACCCCATGTAAGCTGACAGCTAATCACTATATGTTAAAAGCGCGGATGAGGATAAGTAGTTTTGCGGATCAGGATTTACAGAGAGCCGGGCAGGCTGAGAGCCGGCATTCCTGCCGCATCATGAACTCCCCTCAGAGCGCCGGCCTGAAAGCTTGACGAGTAGGGCCGGCCGGGTGTGAGAGCACCCGTTATCAAAAAGGATGGCTCTGCCGTCCATAAGTGCACGCAAATTGCGTGAATCAGGGTGGTACCGTGGAACAGGCTGACAAAGCCTTTTCATCCCTTCGTCTGCTGATGCAGGCGTTCTTGGGGATGGGAAGGCTTTTTATATTGTTTTTTTCTTGAATCAAAAGGAGGTTATTTCAAAATGCTGCAGGAAGCTGCCTTTGCAGAAAACAAGACTGGCTCGAAGCCGGCAACCGGTGCAGAACTGCTATTGCAGGCACTGGAGAAGGAACAGGTGGAAGTGATTTTTGGCTACCCGGGAGGAGCTGTTCTTCCGATTTATGACAAAATCTATGATTCTGGCATACTTCATGTGCTTCCCAGGCATGAACAGGGAGGCATCCATGCTGCGGAAGGATATGCGAGGATTTCCGGCAAGCCTGGAGTTGTCATCGCGACTTCAGGACCGGGGGCGACCAATATTGTAACAGGCCTTGCCGATGCCAT
This sequence comes from Bacillus infantis NRRL B-14911, assembly GCF_000473245.1. Classification (NCBI taxonomy): domain Bacteria; kingdom Bacillati; phylum Bacillota; class Bacilli; order Caryophanales; family Bacillaceae; genus Bacillus; species Bacillus infantis. Next base: position 3,537,758 of record NC_022524.1, on the reverse strand, counting down.
GATGGATTCTTTGCCTCTTGTCGTCATTACCGGGCAGGTGGCAACAGGCGTCATCGGAACGGATGCCTTCCAGGAGGCTGACATCCTCGGGATTACCACCCCGATAACCAAGTATAACTATCAGGCAAGGAGCATAGCGGACATTCCGAGGATTGTGAAGGAGGCCTTTCATATTGCTTCTACAGGGAGGCCTGGTCCGGTATTGATTGATATTCCGAAGGATATTGCTGCAGGCGCAGAACAGCCCTCTGAGGAGACAGAGATCTTCCTCCCGGGCTACCAGCCGACTCTAAAGCCAAACTATCTTCAGATCCGCAAGCTGACAGAAGCTGTGAGCCGTGCGAAAAGGCCGGTCATCCTGGCAGGGGCGGGCGTCCTCCATGCAAAGGCTTCCGGATTGCTTAAGGAATATGCCGAACAGCAGCAGCTTCCGGTCGTGCATACCCTTCTCGGACTCGGGGGCTTTCCTGCAGACCACAGCCTGTTTGTCGGGATGGCCGGTATGCATGGATGCTATGCAGCCAATATGGCCTTACATGAATGCGATCTGCTCATCAATATAGGGGCGAGGTTTGATGACAGGCTCACCGGCAATCTTGCCTATTTTGCACCTAAGGCAGATGTGGCCCATGTTGATATCGACCCTGCAGAGATCGGCAAAAACGTCCCAACACTGATTCCGGTTGTGGCTGATGCGAAAGAGGCTTTGAATCAGCTTGTGAGCCAGAAGGGGAAGCCTCCTGAACATGGTGAATGGATGACAAAGCTTAGAAGCTGGAAGGAAGATTTTCCTTATCATTTTCACAAATCGGCTGACTTGAAGCCGCAGCGGGTCATGGAGCTCTTGTTTGAAAAGACGGGCGGAGATGCGATTGTCACAACAGATGTCGGACAGCATCAAATGTGGGCAGCCCAATATTACCGCTTTAAGAAAGCTGGTAGATGGGTCACTTCAGGAGGGCTCGGCACGATGGGATTCGGAATGCCAGCGGCCATCGGAGCTCAGCTTGCTGCACCGGATTCCCTGGTCGTTTCAATTGTTGGCGATGGCGGCTTCCAGATGTCCGCACAGGAGCTCGGCCTGATCCGTGAGCTTAATCTCCCGGTAAAAATAGCTATTTTCAATAACAGAGCGCTGGGGATGGTAAGGCAGTGGCAGGAAATCTTTTATGACTCACGCTTTTCGCACAGCAAAGCCCAGTATCAGCCTTCCTTTGTCAAGCTGGCGGAAGCCTATGATATTAAAGCTTATGAGATCCGAACTGAGGAAGAAGCTGTTAAGGCGCTGGATGAAGCACTCCAAAGCGATGAGCCGGTGTTATTCGATTTCAGGATAGCTCCTGATGAAAATGTATTCCCGATGATCGCCCCGGGCAAAGGGCACCATGAGATGGAAGGTGTAAAACCATGAAACGAATCATCTGTTTAACCGTGATGAACAGGCCGGGGGTCCTCAATAGAATCACCAACCTGTTCTCAAAGCGCAACTTCAATATTGAAAGCATCTCGGTCGGGCATTCTGAACAGGAGGGGATTTCCCGGATCACCTGCACGGTCCATGTGGACAATGAAGAGGCCGCAGAGCAGATTGCGAAACAGCTCAATAAACAGATTGATATTTTGAAAGTAAATGATATAAGCGGCCAGCAGATTGTCGCCAGGGAGCTTGCGCTCATAAAGGTGCTCTCGCTTCCGCAGGCGAGGAGTGAGTTATACTCGCTGATTGAGCCTTTCCGGGCATCGGTGATAGATGTCGGCAAAGACAGCCTGGTCATCCAAATTACAGGCGAGTCGGAAAAAATAGAAGCCTTCATTGAGCTTGTAAAGCCGTATGGAATCAAGGAGATTGCCCGGACAGGGACAACAGCCTTTACAAGAGGAAGCCAGAGGAGCCAGGGGCAGCCGAAGAATTATTCAATCGTGTAAAAATAATTTAAATAAAAATATTCCAAAAACGAGAGGGAGAATAAATCATGGCGAAAATGTATTATAACGGAGACGCAAATCCAGCATATCTGAATGGAAAGAAAGTAGCGGTAATCGGCTATGGATCACAGGGTCATGCCCATGCACAGAACCTGAGGGACAGCGGTGCTGATGTAGTAATCGGCCTGAGGAAAGGAAATTCATGGGATAAAGCGTCAGAGGATGGGTTCCCGGTATTTTCTGTTGGAGAGTCTGTTGCTCAAAGCGATATTGTCATGATCCTCCTGCCGGATGAGCTTCAGCCTAAAGTCTATAAGGAAGAAATTGAGCCGAATCTGACAAATCAAGCCTTGCTTTTCGCGCATGGATTCAATATCCATTTCCATCAGATTGTGGCGCCAAAGACATGTGATGTCCTGCTTGTGGCTCCTAAGGGCCCTGGCCACCTGGTAAGAAGGACATATCAGGAAGGAGCAGGAGTGCCGGCATTATTTGCAGTCCATCAGGATGTAACGGGAGAAGCCCAGGAGCTTGCGCTCGCTTATGCCAGAGCGATTGGGGCACTGAGGGCAGGGGCGCTGGAAACCACTTTTAAGGAAGAAACAGAAACTGATTTATTCGGCGAACAGGCTGTATTGTGCGGCGGCCTGACATCTCTGGTGAAAGCAGGTTTTGAAACATTGACTGAGGCAGGCTATCAGCCTGAGCTGGCATACTTTGAGTGTCTCCACGAGCTGAAGCTGATTGTTGATCTGATGTATGAAGGCGGCCTTGAAGGCATGCGCTACAGCATTTCGGATACAGCGCAATGGGGTGATTTTGTCAGCGGGCCGAGAGTAGTCGATGAGAGAGTGAAGCAGGAGATGAAAGCTGTCCTGAAGGATATCCAGGAAGGCAAGTTCGCGAAAGGCTGGATCCTGGAAAACCAGGCAAACCGTCCGGTCTTCAACAGTATCCTTGCAAGGGAAAATGAGCATCCGATTGAACAGGTCGGCAGGGAGCTGAGAAAAATGATGCCATTTGTGAATAAAGAGAAAAAGAAAGAAGTGGCTGTCAGTGCGAACCATTAACATCTTTGACACGACTTTGCGTGACGGGGAACAGTCTGCGGGAGTCAACTTAAATCTATCTGAAAAGCTGGAAATTGCCAAACAGCTCGAAAGGCTTAATGTCGATATTATAGAAGCCGGGTTTCCGGCAGCTTCAAAAGGTGATTTTATTTCAGTCCGTGAAATCGCCACCCTCATCAGGAATTGCTCGGTTACAGGGCTTGCAAGATCAGTGATGTCAGATATTGATGCAGCCTGGGAAGCATTGAGAGAGGGGGAGGGTCCGAGGCTTCACGTCTTCCTCGCAACCTCTCCCATCCACCGGCAGTATAAGTTGAAGCAGTCAAAGGAAGAAGTTATTGAGACGGCGGTTTCTGCTGTGAAATATGCAGCCGGGAAATTCCCGCTCATTCAATGGTCGGCAGAGGATGCCTGCCGGACGGAGCTGCCTTTTCTGGCCCGCATCGTTGAGGAGGTCATCCAGGCCGGGGCCCGTGTCATCAATATTCCGGATACGGTCGGATATATTTCGCCAGGTGAATATGGGAAAGTCTTTCAATATTTAAGAGAGAATGTTCCTTCCATTGATAAAGTCATATTATCCGCTCATTGCCATGATGATCTTGGCATGGCGATTGCCAACTCCCTTGCAGCCATCGAAAATGGGGCTGGACAAATTGAAGGGACGATCAACGGCATCGGGGAACGGGCCGGAAACGCTGCGCTGGAAGAGCTTGCCGTCGCTCTGCACATACGGCAGGACCATTATCAGGCAGGGACCCGCCTCAAGCTTGAGGAAATCAGCAGAACAAGCAGCCTGGTCAGCAAACTGACCGGTATGGCTGTACCGGCGAACAAGGCTATTGTCGGCAGAAATGCTTTTGCACATGAATCAGGCATCCACCAGGATGGCGTGCTGAAAGAGAAGACCACTTATGAGATTATTTCGCCTGAACTTGTCGGCTTCCACTCCAATTCCATGGTTCTCGGAAAGCATTCTGGCAGGCATGCTTTTAAATCCCGCCTTGAAGAACTTGGGCTCGCTGTTCCGGAAGAGGAAATCAAGCCGCTGTTTGCTATTTTTAAAGACTTGGCAGACAGAAAGAAAGAGATGACAGATGATGACCTTGCCGCCATCGTACTGGAGGAAAGACTGTCAAAGGATCAGCAATTCTATGAACTGCTCCAGATCCAGGTCCAGTACGGGACCAATCAAGTGCCAACAGCGACAGTGACACTTTCAGGCAGGGAGAATGAAGTCGTCCAGGAGGCAGCAACCGGGGCGGGGAGCATTGAAGCCTTGTACAATACGCTGGAGAAATCAGTGAATGGTACGGTGAACCTCCTGGATTACCGGATCCAGTCGGTTGGGGCCGGAAGGGATGCCCTGGCGCAGGTGTTCGTCAAAATGAAATACAATGGCAGGGAAACGAGCGGGAGGGGGCTTGCGCAGGATGTACTTGAAGCATCCGCGAAAGCCTATCTGAACGCTGTTAACAGGGTCATCTACCTGGAGGAAAAGACGAAAGTGGCATTATAAAACTTGCAACGGAGGGATTAGGCATGAAGAAGCGGATCGCAGTGCTGCCGGGTGACGGCATCGGAAAAGAAGTGGCAGCAGGGGCAGTTGAAGTGCTGCAGGCTGCAGGAGAACGATTTGGGCATACATTTGAATTCAGCTATGGGAAAATTGGCGGAACAGCAATTGATTCCACCGGGGTGCCGCTGCCGGATGAAACAGTCGAACTCTGTAAAAGCAGTGATGCCATTTTGCTTGGAGCTGTTGGCGGCCCGCGCTGGGAGAAGCTCCATCCAAGCCTCCGGCCGGAACGCGGCCTCCTGAAAATCCGTAAAGATCTGAATCTATATGCAAACCTCCGGCCCACCAGCTATTTTGCGAGTGTGGCAGATTCCTCTCCTTTAAGGAAGGAAGTCATTGAAGGTACCGACTTTTTAATGGTAAGGGAGCTTACGGGCGGACTCTACTTCGGAAAGCCGAGCGAAAGGGCCGGGAATGGCAGTGAAGAAACTGCCGTGGACACTTTATTTTATAAAAAGGAAGAAGTGCAGAGGGTGGTTAGGCTGGCCTTTGAACTCGCCCGGGGAAGGGACGGAAAGGTAACGAGCGTGGATAAGGCGAATGTCCTTGAATCAAGCAGGATGTGGAGGGAAACGGCAGAGGAAATTGCAGCCCAATATCCCGATATACAGCTCGAGCATATGCTGGTCGATAATGCAGCCATGCAGATCATTAAAAATCCAAAACAGTTTGATGTGATTGTTACCGAGAATATGTTTGGAGATATTTTAAGTGATGAAGCTTCTGTTCTGACTGGATCGCTCGGCATGCTTCCATCTGCCAGCCTGTCAGAAGGCGGGCCATATCTTTATGAGCCGATCCACGGATCGGCCCCGGACATCGAAGGCAAAGGCATCGCCAACCCGGTTGGAATGATTCTTTCCGCGGCCATGATGCTCCGCCTCTCCTTCGGGATGGAAGAAGAAGCTGCTGCAATCGAGAAGGCAGTCAGTGATGTACTCGAATCAGGCATTCGCACAGCTGATCTGGCTTCAGGAGGGAAGGCAGCTTCTACCAAGGTGATGACCGAGGAAATTAAAGCTGCTCTGCTGGATAATGAAGCCATTCTGCAGATAATGGGGGCATATGCCTGACAGATTCAGGATATCACGGCTGGTTTTCCAGCCGTGTACTTATTTATAAAAGATTCCGGGAGAAGGACCCGGAAAAGATGGAGGGAGAAAAATAGATGGGCAAATCAATTGTAGAGAAAATTTGGGACCGGCATATCGTCCATACAGAAACAGACAAGCCTGATCTGCTTTATATCGATTTGCATTTAGTGCATGAAGTCACATCCCCTCAGGCATTTTCCGGCCTGCGGATGAAAAACAGGAAAGTCAGGCGCCCGGACAAAACCTTCGCTACTATGGATCATAATGTGCCGACAATCAACCGCGGCCAGATAGATGATCCAGTCGCCAAAAAACAGATGACCACCCTTGAAAAAAATTGTCGGGAATTTGGTGTGCCGCTTGCAGGAATGGACAGCCCGGATCAGGGCATTGTCCATGTCATCGGCCCTGAACTTGGCCTGACCCGACCGGGGATGACCATTGTCTGCGGGGACAGCCATACTTCCACCCATGGTGCTTTTGGTTCGCTTGCTTTTGGCATCGGAACAAGTGAAGTGGAGCATGTCCTTGCAACCCAGACATTATGGCAGTCCAGGCCGAAAACACTGAAGCTTCAGATTGATGGCCGGCTTGAAAGCGGGGTTACAGCCAAGGATGTCATCCTGTATATCATCAGCAGGTTTGGCATCGGGTTCGGAACAGGACATGTCATTGAATACTGCGGAGAGGCTGTAAGGTCTATGTCCATGGAAGAGCGGATGACCATATGCAATATGTCGATAGAGGGAGGAGCAAGGGCTGGCCTGGTCAGTCCTGATGAGACCACCTTCTCTTATATAAAGGGGCGGAAATATGCACCGAAAGACAATGAATGGGATACTTCCCTTGCTCATTGGCAGGCCCTCGCATCGGATCCTGATGCGAATTATGATAAAGAAATCACGCTCGATGCCGGGGAGATCCCGCCGATGGTCAGCTGGGGGACCAATCCTTCCATGGCAGCGGGGGTTGATGAAAGGATACCTTCTGAGGCTGATTGCAAGACCGAAACAGAACGGACGTCACTTGAGCGGGCTCTTCGGTATATGGGTCTTTCTGAAGGGCAGGAGATCAGCGATATCAGCATTCAGCATGTGTTCATCGGATCGTGCACAAATTCGCGCATCGAGGACCTTAGGCAGGCTGCAGAGTTTGCGGCCGGCAAAAAAGTCCATCCGGGTGTCAGGGCCCTTGTAGTACCGGGATCACAGGCCGTGAAGGAGCAGGCGGAAAAGGAAGGGCTTCACCATATTTTTATTGAATCCGGCTTTGAATGGCGTGAATCAGGCTGCAGTATGTGCCTCAGCATGAATAATGATATCGTGCCTCCGGGCGAGCATTGCGCATCAACCTCAAACCGCAATTTCGAGGGGCGGCAGGGATCAGGTGCGAGGACCCATCTTGTCAGCCCGCTTATGGCAGCAGCTGCTGCTGTGAATGGAAAATTTGTTGATGTCCGGAAAACATTGATGGAAGAATCAATTACAGTGTAGGAGGAGATAGAATGGGCGGTTTCAAAAAGCTGTCAGGCAAAGCAGCTGCGCTGGACAGGGTTAATGTAGATACTGATCAGATCATACCGAAGCAATTTTTAAAAAGAATCGAGAAAACCGGATTTGGGAAATACCTATTCTATGACTGGCGCTATAAAGATGGACAGCTTGATCCTGCATTTGAATTGAATAAGCCTGAAAACAGCGGTGCGGAAATTCTGATTGCAAATGAAAACTTCGGCTGCGGCTCTTCAAGAGAACATGCCCCTTGGGCTCTGCAGGACTTCGGATTTAAAGCCGTAATTGCCCCTTCCTTCGCTGACATCTTCCATCAGAACTGCCTGAAAAATGGTCTGCTGCCCATCCGTCTGAGCCAGGGGGAGACAGAACAGCTCCTGCTGAAAGCAGCAGAAGCCGAGCTGATTTTGACAGTTGATCTTGAAACACAAACTGTCTATAGTGAGGATGGGTTCTCAGCAAGCTTTCCGATCCAGCCTTATTGGAAGACGATGCTTCTTAATGGGTGGGATGAAATTGAAATAACGCTTCAGCTTGAGAAGGAAATAGAGGCGTATGAAAAAACAAGCTAGATCCACTCTCATGTGGATCTTCTTTTTTTACTGCGGAAGTTAATCTATTCCCCCTTTCAAGGCTCTCTTCTTTGAATTTCTTTTTTCTTTCCATGCGTGCTATACTATCTTCAATATTAACAGGGAAGGCGGTTTTTTCATGACTAAGCGGAACCAGAACGACAGCAGCAATATCATCCCCTTTCCCGGTCTGGAAAAACGTTTGCTTGAGAAAGGGCTTGAGAGCCTCCAGGGAAAGAAGTTTTCAGATGCAATCCAGCTGTTTGAGGACGCCAAAGAGCTTGACCCGGAGAGCAGTGATATACATATAGGGCTTGTCCTGGCGTATTTTGAGGCCGGAGCGCTGAAAAAGGCCAAAAATCTAGCCAAATCCATGCTTCAGGAGGGGATCGGAGATTATTTTGAAATCGTAGATCTTTATCTGATGATCATGGTCCAGCTCCATGAATATGGGGAAATAGCCGCCACTATCGAAGCCCTTCTCCAGGAAAGGGAGATCCCTAAGGATAAGCTGGAGCATTTCGCAAAAATGCTGCACTTCAGCAGGCGTATGGCGGAGGGAAGCCCTGATCCTGCTGCAGAAGAACAGCTCCGCGAAGAATACAGGGATAAGGAATTGAACCTCCTGTCCTATCAAGATCCCAAAGAGCAGGTCCTGCTGCTGGCAAAGCTTGCAAACATCAACATCAGGCCATATCTTGAAGAGCTGAAGTCTTACCTGATTTCAGAGGAAGGGCATCCTTTCCTGAAAACAATGATTATCAATATACTGAAAGAGCAGGAATATGATAAGCCTGTGACTGTAAAAAAGCTCGGGATGAATGAAGAGTTCATCCCATCGGCACTTCATGACGTCCATGATCATAAGCAGCTGAGGGCAATTGAAGCAGCGGTTAAAGATAAACTTGAACACGAAGATCCGGTCCTGCTGGAAAATATCATCGCTTTGCTCCAGAGGCAGTTCTTCCTGTTGTACCCGTTCAAGCTGCAGCCTGATCAGCCTGACCTTTGGGCAGCTGCATACCATCTTGTCGGATGCTCATTTTACGGCATGGATGGAGATCCGGGGGATATGGCCGGCCAATATGGGGTGGTAGAAGATACTCTTGAGGCATCCAGGATTTTTATAGGGAAGATAGAAGAAATTTCTTATCCCAATATTTGAGTATCTCTGTTGAAACAAAGATAACGTATGTTATAATATAGTGGCTGTTATGTGTAAAAATAGTTATTTTACATATCAAAAAGATGAATATGCTATGATATTTAGGCAATATTCATACAAAGTCCGCAAAAATGGTAATGACAATAGATTGTTGGAGGGAATTATAGTATGTCTGCTAAGTTTGAAAAGCTAGAAGGGAACCAAGGGGTTCTCACAATTGAAGTAGATGCAGAGAAAGTCAAAGAAGGTCTGGACGCTGCATTCAAAAAAGTTGTTGCACAAGTAAACGTGCCAGGATTCCGTAAAGGGAAAATGCCGCGCGGGATGTTCGAAAAACGCTTTGGCGTTGAATCTCTATACCAGGACGCAATTGACTTCCTTCTTCCTGAAGCATATGCAAGTGCAATTGATGAGACAGGGATCGAGCCTGTTGACCGCCCTGAAATCGATGTAGAGCAAATTGAAAAAGGCAAGAGCCTTATTTTCAAGGCAACAGTTACAGTTAAGCCTGAAGTTAAGCTTGGCGAATACAAAGGCCTTGAAGTAGAAAAGCTTGAAACAGAAGTAACTGAAGAAGATGTAAACAATGAAATCACTTCCCTTCAGGAGCGCCAGGCTGAATTGGTCGTTAAAGAAGAAGGCAAAGCTGAAAACGGCGATACAGTTGTCATGGACTTCGAAGGTTTTGTTGACGGCGAAGCATTCGAAGGCGGAAAAGCTGAGAACTATTCACTAGAGCTTGGTTCTGGCCAGTTCATCCCTGGTTTCGAAGAACAGCTTGAAGGAACAGCTGCTGGCGAATCCAAGGATGTTGAAGTGACTTTCCCTGAGGAATACCATGCTGCTGAGCTTGCCGGCAAGAAGGCAGTATTCAAGGTGACTGTTCACGAAATCAAAGGCAAAGAGCTTCCTGAGCTTGATGACGAGTTTGCAAAAGATGTTGACGAAGAGGTTGAAACTCTTGATGCCCTTAAGGAAAAAATCAGGACTCGCCTTGAAGAAAGCAAGAAGCAGGAATCTGAAAACAACCTTCGCGACACTGTAGTCGAAAAAGCTGCTGATAATGCTGAAATCGACCTGCCTGCAGTAATGATCGACAATGAAGTCGACAGAATGATGCAGGAATTCGAACAGCGCCTTCAAATGCAGGGTATGAACCTTGAGCTTTACTTCCAGTTCTCAGGCCAGGACGAAAGTGCCCTGCGCGAGCAGATGAAAGAAGAAGGCGAAAAGCGTGTACGCATCAACCTGACTCTTGAAGAGATCGCAAAAGCAGAGAACATTGAAGTAACAGACGAAGAGGTTACTGCCGAGCTTGATAAAATGGCTGAAATGTACAACATGACTGCCGATGCAATCAAGCAGGCGCTTGGAAGCCTCGACAGCGTGAAAGCAGACCTTAAAGTGAAAAAAGCTGTTGACTTCCTTATCGAAAACAGCAAAACTGCTTAATAGCCAAAAATAAATGTTTGTAATAGCAGCAATGGCTGCATAAACTTTTTTAATAAAACAAGGCGCGATTTGATCGTGCCTTGTTTTATACAATAAAAAGCAGCATATAGTATATTAAGGCTTAAAACGGACAGGAAAAATTCTATACATAACCGCCGTAATTAAATATCCCTTAATCGGGATTTAACTCTCTGTTTTATGGATAAGCTTATTGGGTACATAGTTTTAAATGCGGATCAGCAGACAGATCATGATAAAAATGAAACATACTTTTCTAAGAGTTATCATTTCCTGTCCAGTTGTTAAATGTGTTACAATGCAATACATAACTGTTAAAGTTTTCTCCTGTGTGAACTGTTCCCAACCAATCGATTGACAAATAGCAATCAAAAGGACATAAAGGCACAGGGGCTGTTTTGGGATTTTCCCAGCCGTTATTCCATAAGCTGAAAAAGCTGAATAGTAAAAATTGTTTGCAGTGATCCGCAAGCTTTATATAAGGCACAGAAGTAATTCAAGGGGTGAAGGCATTGTTTAAATTTAATGATGAAAAAGGGCAATTAAAGTGTTCCTTCTGTGGGAAAACACAGGATCAAGTACGTAAATTAGTTGCCGGACCAGGTGTATATATATGTGACGAATGCATCGAGCTCTGCACGGAAATCGTGGAAGAGGAGCTTGGCACAGAGGAAGAAGTGGAATTCAAGGATGTGCCAAAGCCAGCAGAAATCCGCGATATTCTTGACGAGTATGTAATCGGCCAGGAACAGGCAAAGAAATCTCTGTCAGTGGCTGTTTATAACCACTATAAGAGAATCAATTCAAACAGCAAGATCGATGATGTTGAGCTTTCAAAAAGTAATATCAGCATGATCGGGCCGACAGGAAGCGGTAAAACCCTCCTTGCCCAGACGCTTGCCCGTATTCTCAACGTTCCATTTGCAATTGCTGATGCTACATCACTTACGGAAGCTGGCTATGTTGGGGAAGATGTGGAAAATATTCTCCTGAAATTGATCCAGGCTGCAGACTATGATGTGGAAAAGGCAGAAAAAGGCATTATCTATATCGATGAAATCGATAAGGTGGCGCGTAAATCTGAGAACCCGTCCATAACAAGGGATGTATCAGGTGAGGGTGTGCAGCAGGCATTGCTTAAGATTTTGGAAGGAACTGTAGCAAGTGTTCCTCCACAGGGCGGAAGAAAGCATCCGCACCAGGAATTTATCCAAATTGATACAACTAATATCCTGTTCATCTGCGGGGGTGCATTTGACGGCATCGAGCAGATCATTAAGCGCCGTCTTGGCCAGAAAGTGATCGGATTCGGTTCTGAACAGAAGCAGCAGGAGCTTGACCAGAAGGAATTGCTTTCAAAAGTTCTTCCTGAAGACCTGCTGAAATTCGGTCTGATCCCTGAATTCATCGGACGTCTTCCGGTCATTGCCAGCCTTACTCAGCTGGATGAGGAAGCTCTTATTGAAATTCTGACAAAGCCGAAAAATGCTCTTGTTAAGCAGTATCAGAAAATGCTTGAGCTTGATGATGTTGAGCTTGAATTCGAAGAAGGTGCCCTGCATGAGATTGCGAAGAAAGCAATCGAGCGAAAAACAGGCGCCCGCGGACTCCGTTCAATCATTGAAGGCATTATGCTGGATGTTATGTTCGATCTTCCGTCCCGTGATGATATTTCTAAATGCATCATCACAAAAGAGACAGTTACAGATAACAGCGTGCCAAAGCTTGTGCTGAATGATGGTACGGTTGTGGAAGAAGAGCGTAAAACTTCTGCATGATAACAGAATAAATAAAGCCAGGCCGGGGTTTTCTCTGCCTGGCTTTTTTGTATTCACTGCTGCACGTTAAGATTCTGTTCAAGTCTTTGCTCAGGAAGTTTTTTACAGTGTATTCTTGTTTATTCCAACCTGTACAAGGAGATACTACCAAGTATCAGCTTGAACAAAAGTGCAGGAGGGATACTATGAGTTGGACCGGGATAGCTTTATTCATCCAGCTGTTTTTCGGAATCATTATCGGGCTTTATTTCTGGAATCTGCTAAAGAGCCAGAGGACTCAAAAGGTGTCGATCGACCGGGAGTCAAAAAAAGAAATGGACCAGCTGAAAAAAATGCGTTCCATCAGGCTGACTGAACCGCTTTCCGAAAGAGTGCGTCCGGCAAGCTTCGAAGATATCGTCGGTCAGGCAGATGGAATTAAGTCATTAAAAGCGGCACTCTGCGGACCCAATCCTCAGCATGTCATCATCTATGGGCCGCCTGGAGTCGGTAAAACCGCTGCGGCAAGGCTGGTGCTGGAAGAAGCAAAGAAGCAGGACAAGTCTCCATTTCGGAAATCTTCTGTTTTCGTTGAGCTTGATGCGACAACAGCCCGCTTTGATGAAAGGGGGATAGCAGATCCGCTGATCGGTTCTGTCCATGATCCCATCTATCAAGGTGCAGGGGCTATGGGACAGGCAGGCATTCCGCAGCCAAAGCAGGGAGCAGTCACCAATGCGCATGGGGGAGTGCTGTTCATAGATGAAATTGGCGAATTGCATCCGATTCAAATGAATAAGCTGCTTAAAGTTTTAGAGGATCGCAAGGTCTTTTTGGAAAGTGCTTATTATAATGAAGAAAATACACAAATCCCTCAGCATATCCATGATATTTTTAAGAACGGGCTTCCTGCAGATTTCAGGCTTGTGGGAGCGACGACAAGGACTCCGAGTGAGATTCCGCCGGCAATCAGATCACGCTGCATGGAAGTATTTTTTAAAGAGCTCACAGAAGATGAAGTGGAAACGATCAGCAGCAAGGCGGCGGATAAGGTCAAAATGCCAATCAGCGGAAAAAGCTTAAAGACACTGGCCTCATACGCACGAAACGGTCGTGAAGCGGTAAATCTTGTGCAGATATCTGCAGGGGTTGCCATTACCGAGGATAGGGATTACATAAAGGATGAGGATATTGAATGGGTCATTAACTCAAGCCAGCTCTCTCCAAGGATGGAAAGAAAGATCAGTGAAGAATCGGCAGTCGGGCTTGTAAACGGACTTGCTGTATATGGGCCAAACACAGGTGCCCTGCTGGAAATAGAAGTGACGGTTATGCCTGCAAAGGAAAAAGGTTCTATCAATATCACCGGGATTGTTGAAGAGGAAAGCATCGGGGACCGCGGAAAATCAATACGCAGGAAAAGTATGGCAAAGGGTTCAATTGAAAATGTTTTGACCGTTTTAAAAACAATGGGAGTGCCTGCTGAAGATTATGATATCCATGTGAATTTCCCAGGCGGTGTGCCAATTGACGGTCCTTCTGCTGGGATTGCTATGGCTACCGGAATTTATTCGGCTATATATAAAAGGCCGGTGAACAGGGAAGTGGCCATGACAGGAGAAATCAGCATCCACGGCCATGTTAAGCCGATCGGCGGAGTGTATGCCAAAGTAAAGGCTGCCCAGAAAGCCGGCGCCAGGACTGTTATCATCCCTGAAGAAAATATGCAAAGTATTTTGAAAGAGATAGAGGGAATCGACATCATTCCTGTCAGCCACCTCAGCCAGGTGTTCACTGCAGCCCTGCTGAAGGACTATGCAAGAGACCAGTCCCTCACAGCGTCAATCGAGCTTTCTAAGAAAGAAAGTATCTAAAGGAGCTCCGGTTTGCAGCATATGCTTCAAACCGGAGTTTTATTTTATTCTGACAGGATAAAAGAGAAATAAGCTGTCTAACAGGAATTCATTCGTCATATAATCAATGAAGCAATAAAGCAATAAGATAAGGGGGATGGGGCAAGCTCCCTCCGCATCTCGATTGTCCAGCTGCAGCGGCTAGGGACTCGAGACATAAGTCAGCCTGGCTAAAAGGTTGAAGAGCAAACCTTTCATCCAGTCTGTCTTACGCTTGTCGTCCCTGGGCAAGCCGCTTCCGCATTTCGTGTTGTCCAGCTGCGGGCGCTAGCCCCTCGAGTCATAAGCCGATCAGGCCAGAAGGTTAAAGAACAACCTTCCGTCCTGCTCGTCTTATGCTTGTCGGCTCTGAACAAGCCGCCTCCGCATTTCATTTAATAGACACCCACAAATAAATAAGTTAGAATTGTACAAAGGCTTGACCTGTGATATGATGCGGGTTTGGAATGATTGTTTGGTTTCTCTTTCTCATTTTTTGCGGGCTTAGTGCAAAGAATAAGGATGAGGCAGATAATATATTTGATTTGCATTTGGAGGTGCAAACTATGGCGAATAAGAAAGACATCATCGTCCCCCTCCTGCCGCTTCGGGGCTTGCTCGTCTACCCTACAATGGTCCTGCATCTGGACGTTGGACGGGAAAGATCCGTGCAGGCGCTTGAAAAAGCAATGGTAGATGACCATCTTATTTTTTTGACGACTCAAAAGGATATTTCAATAGATGAGCCGGCGGAAGATGACTTATACAAAATGGGTACTCTTACCCGTGTAAAACAAATGCTGAAGCTTCCAAACGGCACAATCCGTGTGCTGGTGGAAGGATTGAAGAGGGCAGAAATTACCGAGCTCACCGATGAGGGAGATCATTATACAGTCAGTGTTGAGACTTATGATGACAGAGAAGACAAGGATGCCGAAGACCAGGCGCTGATGAGGACGATGCTTGAGTACTTTGAACAGTACATAAAAGTATCCAAGAAGATTTCTGCAGAAACCTATTCCTCAGTATCCGATATTGAGGAACCGGGGCGCATGGCAGATATCGTCGCTTCCCATCTGCCGCTGAAGCTGAAGGAAAAGCAGGATATTCTAGAAATGATCGATGTCAAAAAAAGGCTGAATCAGGTCATAGAGATTATCCACAATGAAAAAGAGGTCCTGAATCTTGAGAAGAAGATTGGGCAGCGCGTCAAAAAAAGCATGGAAAGAACGCAGAAGGAGTATTATCTCCGTGAGCAGATGAAGGCGATTCAGAAGGAATTGGGCGATAAGGAAGGCAAAACAGGCGAAATCGCCGAGCTCAATGATAGAATCGAACAATCCGGGATGCCTGATCATGTCAAGCTTGCTGCATTAAAAGAGCTTGACCGTTATGAAAAGGTGCCTTCCAGCTCTGCTGAAAGCGCGGTAATCCGCAACTATATCGACTGGCTTGTTTCTCTGCCATGGACTGAGGCAACTGTTGATGACCTGAACATTCATAATGCAGAGCGGATCCTGAATAGGGATCATTACGGCCTTGAAAAGGTCAAGGAGCGGGTGCTGGAATATTTGGCTGTGCAAAAGCTCACCAATTCGCTGAAAGGTCCCATCCTTTGCCTGGCCGGGCCTCCGGGAGTCGGTAAGACGAGCCTTGCCAAGTCTATTGCTGCGTCGCTGAACCGCAACTTTGTCCGCGTTTCCCTTGGAGGGGTGCGGGACGAATCTGAAATCCGCGGACATAGAAGGACCTATGTCGGCGCCATGCCGGGCCGGATTATCCAGGGCATGAAAAAGGCAGAGACCATCAATCCGGTGTTCCTGCTTGATGAAATTGATAAAATGTCCAATGATTTCAGGGGAGACCCTTCATCAGCCATGCTGGAAGTCCTGGATCCTGAGCAGAACCACAATTTCAGCGATCATTATATTGAAGAAACATATGACCTGTCGAAGGTTATGTTCATTGCAACAGCGAATAATCTGGCAACCATACCGGGCCCTCTCCGCGATCGGATGGAAATTATCACGATTGCGGGCTATACGGAGCTTGAAAAGATTCATATAGCAAAGGACCATCTCCTGCCTAAGCAGACCAGCGAGCACGGGCTTTCTAAATCCCAGCTGCAGATCAGGGAGGACGGAATCCAGAAAATCGTCCGCTATTATACAAGAGAAGCAGGCGTCCGCGGGCTTGAGCGCCAGCTGGCTTCCATCTGCCGTAAGACTGCAAAGATTATTGTTTCAGGCGAGAAAAAGAAGGTCATCATTTCTGAAAAGAATATAGAAGACTTCCTTGGCAAGCCAAAGTTCAGATATGGCCAGGCAGAGGTCGAGGACCAGATCGGGGTTGCGACCGGCCTTGCTTATACAACAGTTGGCGGAGACACGCTGCAGATCGAAGTATCCTTATCTCCAGGCAAAGGCAAATTGGTCCTGACAGGCAAGCTTGGGGATGTCATGAAAGAATCTGCACAGACAGCATTCAGCTATGTCCGTTCAAAAGCGAAAGAGCTGGGCATCGAGGCAGATTTTTATGAAAAGTACGATATCCACATCCATGTGCCTGAAGGTGCCGTTCCAAAAGACGGCCCATCTGCAGGGATTACCATCACTACAGCCCTTGTTTCAGCGCTGTCGGGGAATCCGATACGCAAAGAAGTGGGGATGACAGGAGAAATAACGCTCCGCGGCCGGGTCTTGCCGATCGGCGGAGTGAAAGAAAAAACTTTAAGTGCCCATAGAGCGGGATTGACTAAAATTATCCTTCCTAAAGATAATGAAAAAGATATTGATGATATTCCAGAGAGTGTCCGCGACGAATTGGATTTTGTTCTCGTATCACATGTTGACGAAGTTCTCAAGCACGCCCTGAATGGAGTGCACAGCAATGAAAGTAAATAGTGCTGAAATCGTTATAAGTGCGGTCAAACCGGCACAATATCCTGAGGAGTCCCTGCCCGAGTTTGCCCTGGCAGGGAGATCCAATGTCGGCAAATCCTCATTTATTAACAAAATGCTTAACCGCAAGAACCTGGCGAGGACATCCTCGAAGCCAGGCAAAACCCAGACATTGAATTTCTATCTGATCAATGAAATGATGCATTTTGTCGATGTCCCGGGATATGGCTATGCCAAAGTTTCCAAAAAGGAGCGCGAAGCTTGGGGTAGGATGATTGAAACCTATTTTACCTCCAGGGAGCAGCTGAAGGCAGCTGTCCTGATCGTCGACTTGCGCCATCCTCCTACCAAGGATGATATCATGATGTACGATTTCCTGAAGCACCATGGAATCCGATGCATCATCATAGCCACAAAGGCTGATAAAATTCCTAAAACAAAAAGGCAGAAGCATTTCAAAATCACGAAAGAGACTCTGGAGCTTGAACCTGGGGACGATATTGTTTTGTTCTCATCCGAGACCGGTGAAGGCAAGGATGAGGCCTGGGGGATTCTCAAGAAATATATGCAGAGCTAAAAAACGCCGATTTGGCGTTTTTTTTTTTTGCAAAAACAGCTCTTTTGCTGCTGTATGGCGGCCGTTCGGGAGGAAATGGGAGAAGAGGGCAGTATATGCCCCCATTTAATAGCATTGTACAGCTGAGCGGCTGTCAGGCCAGTATGGGGGTTAATGACTGAAAATACAGCTAAATTTGAATTTTGTGGCAAAAGTAAGTGTAATGTTATGGTAATAAGGGTAATAAGCTTGAAATGAAATTCAGAAAACATTGAGGGGGAAAACAATTGAAAAAATGGATCATAGCTGTTGTAATTTTATGCTGTGCCGCTGTTCTCGGAGCATGCGGGAAAAAAGAGGCATCCTCCGGGGGGATGGAGCTTGCAGACGAAGGTAAGTTTACATATGCTGCTTCAGGTGAATTCAAGCCTTTCAGCGTGACAGAAGCGGATGGGACCATGACCGGCTTTGATATTGAAGTCGGAGAAGCAGTGGCCAAGGAGCTGGGCCTTGAACCGGTTCAGAAGAAATTTAAGTTTGGCGGAATTGTTGAAGGCGTCAAATCAGGGCGTTTTGATGCCGCGGTAGCGAGCCACACCATCAATGAAGACAGGCTGAAGGCAGTGAATTTTTCCATTCCTTATTATTATTCAGGACCGCAGATTTTTGTCCGTCCTGACAGTTCGGCGAAAAGCCTTGATGATCTGAAGGATCTGGAGATTGCTGTATCCAAAGGTTCAACCTATGCAGACTCTGCTGAAGAGGTGACAGACAACATCATTTTTTACGACAGTGATGTAACCGCCCTCGAAGCATTGAGCAGGGGGAAGCATGATGCCGTCATCACTGACTTCATCACAGGCAAAGAGGCTATCGGTTCCGGGATGGAAATCGAAGGCAAGGAGCTGCTTGGGCGCAGTGAACAGGCAATTGCCGTAGCGAAGGACAATGAAGAGCTGCTTGATCAAATCAATGAAGCGCTTGAAAAGCTTCATGAAGATGGAACTTTGACAGAAATCAGCAAGAAGTACATCGGTGAGGACATCACAAAAGACCCTGAAAAGGAATAAGGGGAAGAAGGCGAATGTACTGCAACTTGCATTCGCCTCTTTATGTACATAAAAGAAATGCTTCATATTACAATTAAAGAGAGGAAAAGCCTATGGAACTTGCAGGAAAGTTTATAGAAACATATCCCGTATTTTTACGGGGCATGCTTCTTACCTTTGAATTGACGATTGTTTCTGTTTTTATAGCCATCTTCATCGGGCTGTTTTTTGCCTTTTTAAAAATCTCGCGAATAAAAGTTCTTGAATGGATTGCAGATATATATATATTCCTTGTAAGGGGAACGCCTTTGGTTGTCCAGATATTTATCTTCTACTTTGGGCTGACATCTCTGAATATCTCGCAGTTTCTGGCCGTTGTCCTTGGGCTCGCCTTCCATAACGGCGCTTATATAGCGGAGATTTTCAGGGGCTCGATTCAGTCCATTGAAAAAGGGCAGATGGAAGCGGGCAGGTCGCTCGGCATGTCAGCCGGGCTTGCTATGAGGCGCATCATTCTTCCGCAGGCAGTTCGAAGGGCCCTGCCGCCTCTTGGCAATCAATTCATTATAGCGCTGAAGGATTCATCCCTTGCCTCATTCATTGGCATGTACGAGCTTTTCAATGTGGCGACCACATATGGATCAAATGAGTATGACTATATGAGCTATCTTTTAATCGTGGCAGTCTATTACCTCATACTGGTGCTCGTATTCTCATTCCTGGTCAGCATTATTGAAAAGCGGATGGCAATTAGTGATTAAAGAGGAGGCAATGGCAGATGAATGAAGCAGTCATGATAAAAGTGGAGAAGCTGAACAAGTCGTTTGGGGACCTTCATGTATTGAAGGATATAGATATGACAGTGAAAGAAAGCGATGTAGTCTGTTTGATCGGGGCAAGCGGGTCAGGAAAAAGCACGCTGCTGCGATGCCTCAACTTCCTTGAAATGAAGGACAGCGGAAACATTGTCATTGAAGGGGAGAAGGTTGAGAAAGAAACGCATGACCTGAACAGGATCCGGTCAAAAGTGGGGATGGTGTTTCAGCATTTCTACCTGTTCCCCCATCGGACTGTCCTTGAGAATGTAATGGAGGCCCCGGTGTATGTAAAAAAAGTGCCAAAGGATCAGGCCAGGAAAGAGGCAAAAGAGCTCCTGAAAAAAGTGGGGTTATCAGATAAAGAGGATGTATATCCCGCCAAGCTGTCAGGGGGGCAGAAGCAAAGGGTTGCCATTGCAAGGGCATTGGCCATGAAGCCTGATATCATGCTGTTTGACGAACCGACCTCTGCGCTTGACCCCGAGCTGGTCGGTGAAGTGCTTGCCACCATGAAGGACCTTGCGAAGGAAGGGATGACCATGATTGTCGTGACCCATGAAATGGGCTTTGCGAGAGAAGTCGCCGATTTTGCGGTATATATGCATGAAGGAAGGATTGTCGAGGTAGGCCATCCGGAGCAGCTGTTTTTGAGCCCGAAGGAAGAGCGGACAAAAAGCTTCCTGGATTCTGTGCTGTAAGGCAGTGGAGATTTTTGAATAAACAAAGATAAAACACCCGGACGGGTGTTTTATCTTTGTGCAAGTGTGGAATGATAGGCAGTATAAGCCTACTTTTTCTTTGATAACAGCAGGTACAGGCCTACCAGCACAAGTGCAGCCGGCCAGAATCTTAAGATGGATGATAGGCCCGGCCCCAATGGTCCTAAAATGTTTTCTGCTTTGTCATTGAATAGAAGCAGGATGCTGATGGACAGGAAAAGCAGCCCCTGGACAAAGCCTGCCCCCGTCTTTTGGGCTCTGAGCAGGAACCCGAGGGCGATGATCAGGATGAAGGTGCCGATATGGTCAGGCCACACTTCGAGCCGGCTTACAATATGGAAGTGCAATCCAAACCCTGCCAGGATGACGCCGGGAAGGATCGCTTCATAATCTCTGGCTCCGTATCCCTGGAATAGAAAAGCAATACCGACGATCAATAATAGTGTCGGCCAGGAATAGAAATCCTGGAATAATTGTACGTTTGAGCGCTGCATCAGGAAATAGGCACCGAAGCCTATAAGGATGATTCCTGGGAAAATCCGCTGGTTTTTCATTTTTACACCACTTCCAGTAAGGTTCACTTGAATCCAGGCTTTATTTTTGGTACTGTACATAAGTAAGCCTTTTTGTCGATATATGTAATTTGGGCTAAGGCTTTCTGCTCCTGCAGGCTTCTTTTGAGCCATGCAGCAAGAGCACCTTTCAATCATTTATATTACCATATGAGTTCATTATCTGTTCACAATTTCACACGAAAAAAATGTTATAATTATAGTATTGAATGACGTACTTAGCTGGGGGTGCAAACACTTTATGCATATTATTGTAGCAGGTCTTAATTATAAAACTGCCCCTGTCGAAATCCGCGAGCGTTTGACATTCAATCCGGACTCTCTGGGGGATGCCATGATGGCATTGAACAGCAAAAAGAGCGTCTTGGAAAATGTTATCCTTTCTACTTGCAACCGCACTGAAATATACGCAGTGGTCGATCAGCTTCATACCGGCCGCTATTATATAAAAGAATTTTTGTCTGAGTGGTTTGATATGGCCCATGAAGAATTCTCTCCGTATCTGTTTGTTTACGAACAGGACGGTGCTGTAGAGCATCTGTTTAAAGTTGCCTGCGGTTTGGACTCCATGGTTCTTGGCGAAACACAGATTCTTGGACAAGTGCGTACTAGCTTCCTGGCTTCACAGGAAAAGCAGGCGACAGGCACTGTATTTAATCAGCTTTTCAAGCAGGCTGTTACATTGGCCAAGAAGGCCCATTCTGAAACTGAAATTGGCGCAAATGCGGTTTCGGTCAGTTATGCTGCCGTCGAGCTGGCTAAAAAGATATTCGGATCTCTTGACCGGAAGCATGTCCTTGTCCTTGGAGCAGGGAAAATGGGAGAGCTGGCCATTCAGAACCTGCATGCCAATGGGGCAAGCAAGGTGACTGTCATCAACCGCACATTTGAAAAGGCCCAGGATCTGGCGAGCCGCTTCCACGGTGAAGCCAAGACCCTCCAGGAGCTGCAGTGCGCTTTAATGGAAGCTGATATCCTGATCAGCTCTACAGGTGCAAAGGAATTCGTCATTACGAAAGAGATGATGGTCCATGTAGAGAAGATGCGCAAAGGCAAACCGCTCTTTATGGTGGATATTGCCGTGCCACGCGATCTTGATCCTAAGCTTTCTGAGCTGGACAGCGTATTCCTTTATGATATTGACGATCTGGAAGGCATTGTAGAAGCCAATCTCCAGGAACGCAAAAAAGCGGCAGCAGCTATCATGATGCTGATTGAAGGCGAGATTGTGGAATTCAAGCAGTGGCTCAACCTCCTTGGGGTTGTTCCGGTCATTTCCGCCCTGCGTGAGAAAGCTTTGGCCATCCAGTCCGAAACCATGAACAGCATTGAAAGAAAACTGCCTCATCTCAGTGAGCGCGACAAAAAAGTGTTGAACAAACACACGAAGAGCATCATCAACCAGATGCTGAAAGACCCAATCCTGCAGGCCAAGGAAATGGCTGCACAGGCTGATGCCGATAAAGCGCTGGATTTATTTGTGAAAATCTTCAATATAGAAGACCTTGTTGCAGAACATGATGATGAAGTGAAGGCAGCAGAACCAATGCGGGCAGCAGTAAAGCCGGCCGTGCCTTCTTTTCAGTCATAAGCGGGGTTCTGGGCAATGTTTGACATCTATATGACAAGGCTGCATGAGTTAACAGTCGTTCTGTATGCTTTATGCGTGCTTTTATACTTCATCGACTTTCTTCACAATAACCGGAAGGCCAACAGGGTTGCCTTCTGGTTACTTGCATTTGTGTGGATTCTGCAGACTGTTTTTCTGTTTTTGTACATGAAAAATACAGGGCGTTTTCCGGTGCTGACTATATTTGAAGGGCTATATTTTTATGCCTGGGTGCTTATCACTCTTTCGCTCGGAATCAACCGCCTTCTGAGAGTGGATTTTATCGTCTTTTTCACTAATGTGCTCGGCTTTGTCATCATGGCCATCCACACTTTTGCACCCGTTCAGTACGAATCTGAAGTCATGGCCCAGCAGCTCGTCTCGGAATTGCTCCTGATCCACATAACAGTCGCAATCCTTTCATATGGCGCCTTTTCACTGTCATTTGTCTTCTCTTTGCTGTATCTTATTCAGTATGACCTGCTAAAGAGGAAAAAATGGGGATCCAGGCTCCTGAGAATTGCAGATTTGTCAAAGCTTGAGCATATGTCATATGTATTAAATGTAATCGGTGTACCGATGCTGATTATAAGCCTGATCCTCGGGACGCAATGGGCTTATATCAAGGTACCAGATATGCATTGGTATGATGCGAAAGTCATTGGCTCATTCATCGTGCTTGGCGTATACAGCGTATACCTGTATGTGAGGGTGGCAAGGGGCTTTTCAGGCAAATCGCTGGCCCTGTGGAATCTCGCATCCTTTTTAATTGTACTTATCAACTTTTTCCTGTTTGGAAGGCTTTCATCCTTCCACTTCTGGAGCTCATAATAATGATTTATATCAGGGGGCTTGGCAAAAGCCTTGCCCCCTATACATAGGAGGCTGTCATGAGAAAAATTATAGTCGGTTCTAGGCGCAGCAAGCTTGCATTAACACAGACCAACTGGGTGATGGACCAGTTGAAGAAGATAGACGATTCTTTCGAGTTTGAAGTGAAAGAAATCGTGACAAAAGGAGATCAGATCCTTGATGTGACCTTATCCAAGGTTGGCGGAAAAGGCTTATTTGTAAAAGAAATCGAGCAGGCTATGCTTGATGAAGAAATCGACATGGCAGTCCACAGCATGAAGGATATGCCCGCTGTCCTGCCGGAAGGCCTTGTGATAGGCTCTATTCCTGAAAGGGAGGATCACCGTGATGCATTGATTTCAAAAGGGCATCAGACACTGGATCAGCTTAAGCCGGGAGCGGTTGTCGGCACAAGCAGCCTGCGAAGAGGCGCACAGCTGCTTGCAAAGCGCCCGGATCTTGAAATCAAATGGATCAGGGGCAATATTGATACGAGGCTCGCAAAGCTTGAAACAGAGGAGTATGATGCCATCATTCTCGCTGCAGCAGGTCTGTCAAGAATGGGATGGACAACTGATACTGTTTCGGAATTCCTTGAGCCGGAAGTCTGCCTGCCGGCCGTTGGCCAGGGGGCATTGTCCATTGAGTGCCGCGAGAGCGATAAGGAGCTGCTTGAGCTGCTGAGCAAGTTCACTTGCGGGACAACAAACCAGACAGTCCGTGCCGAGCGTGCATTCCTTCATAAAATGGAGGGCGGATGCCAGGTTCCTATTGCAGGATATGCTGTGCTGAATGAGAAGGATGAAATTGAGCTTACAGGTCTTGTGGCTTCACCGGACGGAAAAACGATTTATAAAGAAAAAGTGACTGGAGCTGATCCTGTAGAAGTGGGCCTGAGAACTGCGGAAAAGCTGATTGAAAAAGGCGCCAAAAAGCTTATTGATGATGTAAAAAAGGAGCTTGACGGAGAATGACCGGGGAGAGCCTTCCCCTTGCAGGCAAAAAAGTGCTTGTACCCAGGGGGAAGGATCAGGCCGGACCTTTTTCTGAGCTGATCCGCAGCTATGGCGGCATACCAGTGGAAATACCGCTGCTTGCTTTCAGGCCGGCAGAGGTAACAGAAGAAATCCTTCATGCTGTCAGGGAGCTTCCTACATACGATTGGGTCATTTTTACCAGCAAAAATGCCCTTGAAACTTTTATATCCTTTGCCGGCAGAAATGCCGTTTTTCCCAAGATTGCGGCCATTGGCACAAAAACAGAGAGGGCCGCAGAGGAGTCAGGGCTTGCTGTCAGCTTTACTCCGGAGGAATTTGCTGCAGAAGGATTTATTGATGAGTTCCTTCCCTTTGTCGAAAAAGGCATGAAGGTGCTGATCCCCAAAGGGAATAAAGCAAGAAGCTATATTGCAGACGAGCTTAAAAGGGCAGGGGCAGAGCCGCAGGAAATCATTATATATGAAACCGGATTTCCTGAAGATAGCGGAGAAAAGCTCGCAGTCATGCTGAAAAATGGATCGTTGGATGTGCTGGCCTTCACCAGCCCGTCGACTGTAGAGCATTTTATGGAGATTGTCCGCAAGACGGGTGCTGAAGCAGCTATCAAAGGCTGCCTTGTGGCCTGCATCGGCCCTGTTACTCAGAAAAGAGCGGAAGAACTGGGGCTTGGTGTCCATGTGGTCCCTGCCGGATATACGATTGAAGATTTGGCAAAAAGCATAGCAGCTGAATTGAATCAGAGGAGGAAATGAAATGGATATGCAGTTCAAAAGATACCGCCGTTTACGGCAGACAGCCAGTATGAGAGCGCTTGTAAGGGAAAATCATCTTCGTATTGAAGACTTGATTTATCCGATATTCGCCGCAGAAGGAGAAAATATTAAAAGGGAAATCCCTTCTATGCCTGGCCAGTATAACCTTTCCCTTGACCGCATTGAGGAAGAAATGGAAGAGGTTGTATCATTAGGGATCAAATCAGTCCTCTTATTCGGAATTCCGCTCGAAAAAGACGAATGCGGCCAGCAGGCTTATCACGATCACGGTATTGTCCAGGAGGCAACGAGACTGATCAAGTCCAAATTTCCTGAGGTGGTCATCATCGCCGATACCTGCCTGTGCGAATATACAAGCCATGGGCATTGCGGGCTGATAGAGGATGGAAAAGTCCTGAACGACGCGTCCCTTGAGCTCCTTGTCCAGACTGCAGTCAGCCAGGCGAAAGCAGGCGCTGATATCATCGCCCCTTCCAATATGATGGATGGATTTGTTGCAGCCATCAGGGCCGGACTGGATGAGGCAGGCTTCCAGGATGTGCCGGTCATGTCTTACGCAGTCAAATATTCTTCAGCATTCTACGGCCCATTCCGTGATGCAGCCGGCAGCACGCCTCAATTTGGCGACCGGAAAGCTTATCAGATGGACCCTGCCAACCGCATGGAGGCACTCAGGGAAGCAGAAGCTGATCTTGCAGAAGGTGCAGACTTCCTGATTGTAAAGCCTGGAATGCCTTATCTGGATATTGTAAGAGACGTGAAAAATGCAGTGAACCTGCCAATGGTCATCTATAATGTGAGCGGCGAATATTCAATGGTGAAAGCGGCAGCGCAAAATGGCTGGATCGACGAGAAAAACATTGTAATGGAGATGCTGACCGGGATGAAGCGTGCCGGTTCAGATTTAATCATCACCTACCATGCCAAAGATGCTGCAAGATGGATTAAAGAACAGCAGTAATGCCAGTAAAGCCATCCTATTCTTGAATGATTAAAAAGAAGAAAAGAGGGAAAAGCATGCGTTCTTATACTAAATCGGCCGAAGCCTATAATGAAGCGAAATCGCTGATGCCAGGCGGCGTCAACAGCCCGGTCCGTGCCTTTAAATCGGTCAATATGGATCCTATCTTCATGGAGCGGGGAAAAGGCTCGAAGATCTATGATATTGACGGCAATGAATATATCGATTATGTGCTTTCCTGGGGGCCGTTAATCCTTGGGCACACGAATGACAGGGTAGTGGAAGGGATCAAGAAAATCGCGGAACTTGGCACAAGCTTCGGCGCTCCGACCATTGCCGAAAATGAGCTGGCCAAGCTTGTGATTGAGCGGGTGCCGTCCATCGAGATCGTCAGGATGGTTTCTTCAGGTACAGAGGCGACAATGAGCGCCCTGCGCCTTGCCCGCGGATATACAGGGCGCAACAAAATCCTTAAATTTGAAGGCTGTTACCATGGCCATGGCGATTCCCTCCTGATCAAAGCAGGCTCAGGTGTTGCCACACTCGGCCTTCCCGACAGCCCGGGGGTGCCTGAAGGCGTTGCGAAGAACACAATTACTGTGCCTTACAATGATATGGAAAGTGTAAAATATGCTTTTGAGCAATTCGGCGAAGATATTGCCGGGGTCATCGTAGAACCTGTTGCCGGCAATATGGGGGTTGTCCCTCCTCTTCCAGGATTCCTTGAAGCATTAAGGGACATAACGAGTGAATATGGGACGCTCCTGATTTTTGACGAAGTCATGACAGGCTTCCGTGTCGGCTATCATTGCGCTCAAGGCTATTACGGCGTTACCCCTGACATTACCTGCCTCGGCAAAGTAATCGGCGGCGGCCTGCCTGTAGGCGCCTATGGCGGCAAAGCGGAAATCATGGAGAGAATCGCCCCGAGCGGCCCGATCTATCAGGCAGGAACACTTTCAGGCAATCCGCTGGCCATGACTGCCGGATACGAAACGCTGAGCCAGCTCACTCCTGAATCGTACAAAGAATTCGAACGGAAGGCTGACAGGCTGGAAGAAGGCCTTTATGCAGCAGCGAAAAAGCATGATATCCCGCTGACGGTCAACCGTGCAGGTTCAATGATCGGTTTCTTCTTTACAAACGAAGAAGTCATCAATTATGAAAAAGCGAAAACCTCCAACCTGGACTATTTTGCTTCTTATTACCGTGAAATGGCGAATGAAGGAGTCTTCCTGCCTCCATCGCAATTCGAGGGATTATTTTTATCAACCGCCCATACGGATGAAGATATTGAAAAAACATTGAACGCAGCCGAGCTTGCATTTTCCAAGCTGAAAGGCTGATGGAAGCAGGCCGGTTAACTCCGGCCTGTTTTTGTGTGTGTCCTTATACACGAATCCCCCCTCATTGCCTCATTAATATTCACCCCCTACTCTCCTGCGCTCCATAACTTTTCACAATCTAATCATAATTACTATCAGCCGTTCATAGAGTGATAATGACATAGTGATTATACGTGAAAGAGCTGAAAGGAGGAGTCGCTTTGTCCCAGGAAGATCAATCATGCCTGCGCTTTTCTTTAGAAGAATCCGTCTGGTTCCAAAAAGGACAGGAAGTATCTGAGCTTGTTTCTATTTCGCTTGATCCGAATATAACCATCCAGGAACATGAACAATATGTATCGATTCAAGGATCGCTGAAGCTGGCCGGGGAGTACCGGAAAAATGAAGAAGGTGAACTGGAAGAATCTTTTGCCAGCCCGAAATTCATTCAATCCGTTGAAGAGAGGGAAGGGGGGATCTGTGAATTTTCTCACCATTTTCCTGTTGATATAACCATTCCGAATAATAGGATAGGAAGCGTCTATGATTTGGATGTCTATATTGATTCTTTTGACTATCAATTCCAGGAAAGAAGCTGCATGAGGCTGACAGCAGATCTGACCATCACCGGGCTCTACGGGGAACAGCAGCATCCTGCCGCGGAGTATGATGAGGAAGATGCAGCACAGGAACACGATGAAAGGCCGGAAGAAGAGGAAGCTGAGGCAGAAGCTCAGGTAGAGGAGCAGCAGCAGGATCATTTTGAGCCACTGCTTGCAGCAGAAGAGGAGACTGAAAAGGAGCTGGAGCCTTTATTCCGTTCGGCAGCGCCGGCAGAGTTAATAATAGAGAACAATGAAGAGGTGCAGCTCCCGGAATATGCCGGTTTCAAAGATTCTATTTATAAAGCCGGGGCAGGAGCGGAAGAGGAAGATGAAACAGAGAACGCAGAAGCTGCCGATCTGTTTGCCCCTTTTACTGCCGAAGCGAGAAAGCAGCCGGAGGAGGCTGAAAAAGAAGAAAAGCCGGCAGCGTTTTTTGACACCATCAAAGATCATGAGCTTCCGGTCCCGGAAGCAGCCTACCATGCTGAACCTGCAGAACAAGTGCCTGACCATAGCTTTGCAACGTTCAGGAGTGAAAAGGCAGCAGAAGATACTTATGCCGGTAACCAAAAGCCGGAAATGCAGCCGGCAGAAATATTGACCGGCTTCAAGGCCCAGCAGGAGGAAAGTGAATCTTCTTCTGACCAAGCTCCAAAAAAGAAGAAAGCAGCCAATAAGAAAAAAAGCAAGAGCTTGTCACTGGCTGAGTTTCTGGCCCGAAAGGAAGAAGAGCAGTCTGCCAGGATGAAAGTGTGCATCGTCCAGCATGGCGACACACTCGATATTATCGCAGAAAGATATGAGGTTCCTGTTCCGGCGCTGCTGAGAGTCAATCACCTGGAGCTGAACCAGGACGTTTATGAAGGCCAGGTGCTGTATGTCCCTGTGCATGCCTATCAGAAATAGCCTTCTGCAGGCAATAAGACATGTATGAAACAGGCTGGGCAGGTATGGAGGTACCTGTTCAACTGTTTCTTTTATTTCCGGAGGATCACTACGCCAATAAGAAAGTGGGATACGCGTATGGAAGGAAGCAACAGGTTAGCAGCGGTTTCCCCGATTTTAAAGCACTATGCCGTCCAGCCCCACTTTGTGGAAGACTACGGCAGGACCAGGAAGATCTATTCCGATAAAGGCGTTTTTGCACTGAAAAAGCTGAAAGCAAAGCATGGGACCGATTTTATCAGGCAGGTTCAGTCCCTTTATCAGAAGGGCTACAACCGGATAGTGCCGATCTATCCGGCTGCTGACGGCCGCTACGCTGTTTTTCATGAGAGTGAACTGTATTATTTAATGCCATGGCTCGCCAATGAAGAAAAAGAAAACCGTTTTGAACGCCATCAGCAGATGTTCCGGGAACTGGCACGGCTGCACACACTGTCATTGAAGGAAGTCAATGTCACCAGCGAGGAGCGGCAGGAGCATTATGAAAAGACCCTGCTCGCCTGGGAGAAGGAGACAGAATTCTGCGAGGGATTTATTGATGAATGTGAAAGAAAGCAGTATATGGCGCCATTCGAGCTCCTTTTCTGCCTGTATTACCATGATATTACCCAGGCGCTGAAATTTTCGAAAGGCAAGCTGAAGGATTGGCATGAAAAAACGAAGGATGATGAAAAAGCGCGGACTGTCATCATCCATGGAAAAGTTTCAACAGAGCATTTTCTGTATGATGAAAGAGGCTACGGATATTTCAGCAACTTTGAAAAATCGCGCCAGGCTTCCCCGCTCCACGATCTCCTGCCGTTTCTGTCGCGCTCTTTAAGAAGTTACCCGAAGCGGAGCGATGAATCGGTTGAGTGGCTGTATACCTACTTTAAATATATGCCGTTCAAGCAGGATGAAATGCTCTTGTTCCAGAGCTATCTTGCCCACCCGGGCCCTGTCCTGAGAGAGGCGGAAAACTACCATAAGAACCGCGGTTCTGCAGATGAAAGAAAGCTCGTCCAGCAGTTTCAGCGCCAATTCTGGCTTCTGAAGAATACAGAGTACATCGTCATGAGGATCGACGAAATCGAAAGGCAGAAGCAGCAGGCACAGGAAGCGGCAAAAGCCCAGGCCGAACAGGAAGGAGCCCCGGACAATTCGTCCTGAGGGCTCCTAAATGAATTCAAGATGGAGTGCCAGAGCCAGCAAGATAAAGACTGAAAGCAAAAGAACATCGAAGGTCGTAGGAATGAGAATGGTCCGTATTCCCTGAAAGACACAGAAGGGAATTATGAATTGGGCACAAACACTTCTAAAGGTCCTCAGCCATGGAGGCAGGGTATAAGGATTGAATTTCCTTTTCATCTGTTTTCCCCCTAATCTCTTTTACACCATTCTATGTCCCTTCCCCAGGTTAAGTGCCTATTTTTTAGAATCGTACGGGCAGATGTATGATTTTAAAAAATATTGCCGATACTTATTGACTATAAACCGCGAAATTCGGTACTATATCATATATAAATATCATTAGAAAAGCATTGACAGGGAAGAGTACAGTGCAAGCTGCCTAAAGAGAGGAAAACCCCAAGCTGAAAGGTTTTCCAGGCAGAATCATTGGAAGGTCGCCCTTGAGCTTCTTTCGCGAACAGAACGTGTTCACAGTAGCGAAAGACGGGAAAACCGTTATCAGATTAAGCGCCTGGCAGGATTGCATTACTTGCCCGGAAAAAAGGTGGTACCGCGAAATCAGCTCCATTCGTCCTTTTATTGACGGATGGAGTTTTTTATTTGTTCAGGTACCCACAACACTAACAGATACAAGGAAGGCAGGGAATACAATGGAGAATAATGAATTGGCGATGCCAACAAAGTATGATCCCCAGAATATTGAAAAGGGACGGTATGAATGGTGGATCGGTAACAAATTTTTTGAAGCGAAGGATGATCAAAGCAAAGAGCCTTATACGATCGTCATCCCGCCGCCGAACGTAACAGGAAGGCTTCACCTCGGCCATGCCTGGGATACCACGCTTCAGGATATCCTTACCCGCATGAAGAGGATGCAGGGCTATGATGTATTATGGCTTCCGGGCATGGACCATGCCGGCATCGCAACACAGGCGAAAGTCGAGCAGAAGCTGAAAAGCGAAGGAAAATCCCGCTACGATCTCGGCCGCGAAGCATTTGTCCAGGAAACATGGAAATGGAAAGAAGAATATGCAGACCATATCCGCCAGCAGTGGTCTAAGCTCGGCCTGGGACTTGATTACAGCCGCGAGCGCTTCACAATGGATGAGGGGCTTTCCAAGGCGGTTAATAAAGTTTTTGTCTCTCTTTATAAAAAAGGCCTGATTTACCGCGGCGAATATATCATCAACTGGGATCCAGCCACAAAAACTGCGCTCTCAGATATCGAAGTAATTCACCAGGATGTCCAGGGCGCCTTTTATCATATGAACTACCCGCTTGCAGACGGTTCAGGATCCATTGAGGTCGCCACAACCCGTCCGGAGACCATGCTTGGCGATACAGCTGTAGCGGTTCACCCTGAAGACGAACGCTATCAGCATCTGATAGGGAAAAATGTTGTCCTCCCGATTACCGGCCGTGAAATCCCGATTGTTGCCGATGATTATGTGGATAAGGAATTCGGATCTGGTGCGGTTAAAATCACTCCTGCACATGACCCGAACGATTTTGAAATCGGGAACCGCCACGATCTTCCGCGCATCCTTGTCATGAACGAGGACGGAACCATGAATGAAAATGCCGGCAAATACAACGGCCTCGACCGCTTTGACTGCCGCAAGCAGATCGTGAAGGACCTGCAGGACAGCGGCGTACTTTTCAAAATTGAAGAGCATATGCATTCTGTCGGCCATTCTGAGCGGAGCGGAGCTGTGGTTGAGCCATATTTGTCCACACAATGGTTCGTCAAGATGCAGCCGCTGGCAGACGAAGCGGTAGCACTGCAGCAGAAAGAAGATAAAGTCAACTTCATCCCGGACCGCTTTGAAAACACATATCTCCGCTGGATGGAAAATATCCGCGACTGGTGCATCTCCAGGCAGCTCTGGTGGGGCCACCGCATCCCGGCCTGGTATCACAAGGAAACAGGCGAGGTGTATGTAGATTCCGAGCCTCCGGCTGATGCTGAGAATTGGACCCAGGATAATGATGTTCTTGATACCTGGTTCAGCTCCGCCCTATGGCCATTCTCTACAATGGGCTGGCCGGATGAAGAAAACCCTGATTTCAAGCGCTATTATCCGACAGCAAGCCTTGTAACAGGCTATGACATCATCTTCTTCTGGGTATCCAGAATGATTTTCCAAGGCCTTGAGTTTACAGGAGAGCGCCCATTCAAGGATGTACTCATCCACGGACTGGTAAGAGATGAGCAAGGCAGGAAAATGAGCAAATCACTCGGCAACGGAGTAGATCCTATGGATGTCATTGCCCAGTACGGTGCCGATTCACTCCGCTACTTCCTGTCGACTGGAAGCTCGCCTGGACAGGATTTGCGCTTCAGCATGGAAAAGGTAGAAGCAACTTGGAATTTCGCCAATAAAATTTGGAATGCCTCCCGCTTCGCCCTTATGAATATGGCTGGCCTGAAATTTGAAGACATCGATTTAACAGGAGAAAAATCAGTAGCTGATAAATGGATCCTCACAAGGCTGAACGAAACGATTGAAACGGTAACAAGGCTTTCAGACCGCTATGAATTCGGTGAAGTCGGCCGTGTGCTTTATAACTTCATCTGGGACGATTTCTGCGACTGGTATATTGAAATGGCGAAGCTTCCGCTTTATGGGGAAGACGAAGCGGCAAAGAAAACGACCCGTTCGATTCTTGCATATGTACTGGATAATACCATGAGGCTTCTCCACCCGTTCATGCCTTTCATTACAGAAGAAATCTGGCAGAACCTTCCTCACAGCGGTGAATCAATCACGATCGCTGAGTGGCCGAAGGTGAAAGAAGAATACACTGATAAAAAGGCAGCAGGCGATATGAAGCTGCTTGTTGAAATCATCCGTTCTGTCCGGAACAGCCGTGCAGAAGTGAATACACCATTGAGCAAGAAGATCAAGATGATTCTGAAGCCGAATGATGACGATGTTCTTGCTACTCTCACAGCCAATAAAGCTTATATTGAGCGCTTCTGCAATCCGGAAGAGCTTGAGATCAGCCCTGCTGCCGCAACACCTGATAAGGCAATGACAGCAGTCGTTTCCGGAGCTGAGATCATCCTTCCGCTGGAGGGACTCATCAACATCGATGAAGAAATTGCCCGGTTGAAAAAAGAGTGGGATAAGCTGAACAAAGAGGTTGAGCGTGTACAGAAGAAGCTCTCCAATGAAGGCTTTGTTAAAAAAGCGCCTGAAAAGGTCATTGAAGAAGAACGCGCCAAAGAAAAGGACTATACTGAAAAGAGAGCGATTGTAGAAGCTCGCTTAAATGAACTAAAAGGGTAAACCACCCATAACGGAAAAGGCGGATCCAGGAAGGATTCGTCTTTCCGTATGGTTTCCTATGTATGGAGGCAGATACTTATGTTTCAAACGTACGAAGAAGCAATATCCTGGATCCACTCCCGCCTTCGCCTCGGAATCAAGCCAGGGCTAAAGCGGATGGAATGGATGATGGAAAAATTGGGCCATCCCGAGAGAAAGCTCAAGAGTGTACATATCGGAGGAACGAATGGGAAGGGATCAACGGTTGCCTATTTGCGTTCCATCCTTGTGAGTGCCGGATTCAAGACTGGTACCTTCACCTCTCCTTATTTTGAACAATTCAATGAAAGAATCAGCCTGAATGGCCAGCCTGTGAAGGATGAAGAAATCCTCAGGCTTGTTAATGATATTTACCCGCTCAGCGAGGAGCTGGAAAAGACGGAGCTTGGGGCACCGACTGAGTTTGAAGTTATTACTGCAATGGCCTTCCGATATTTTGCCGACGTAAATCCGGTTGATATCGCCCTGTTTGAAGTCGGCCTGGGAGGAAGGTTTGATTCGACCAATATCGTCCATCCGCTTCTGTCCATCATCACCAGCATCGGCCTTGACCACACAGCCATCCTTGGAGACACCTATGAACAGATAGCCTTTGAAAAAGCGGGGATCATCAAAAGCGGTGTCCCTGCCTTGACGGCTGTTTCACAAGAGGGAGCCCTTTCTGTTATTAAAAAAACAGCTAAAGAAAAGAACGCGAAGCTGTACCGGCTTGGCAGCGAAATCGGAATCAGTGATCATCAATCGTCTGACCATGGTGAAAGGTTTACCGTCAGCACGATTTTCCGGGAATATAAGAACCTTGAAATCAGCATGCTGGGATCTCATCAGACAAGGAATGCCGCGCTTGCAGCTGCGGCCGCAGGAATCCTGAACCAGTACTACTCCTTTATGATAGAAGAAAAAGATCTTAGGAAAGGTCTGTCCGAAGCCTATTGGCCAGGCAGGCTTGAACGCCTTTCTGACAATCCTGTCGTTCTCATGGACGGAGCCCATAATGAAGAAGGCATCATGGCTCTTGCAGATGAGCTGGGCAAAAGGTATGATGGCAAAAAAATAGCAGTTGTCTTCGCAGCATTGTCAGACAAGAAGCTGGACAAAATGATCAGAATCCTTGATGGAGCTGCCGATAGAATTACATTTACCCAATTTGATTTCCCAAGGGCGGCGGATGCTGAAATGCTTGCCGGCCTTAGTATATCCAGAAATAAAACGGCCTGTGCCAGCTGGGAAGAGGCCATCAGGACAGAATTGTCGAACCTGCAGTCTGCTGATGTTCTGGTGATTACAGGGTCGCTCTATTTCCTCTCTGCCGCAAAACCATTTCTGAATTCACTGATTGGAAAAAGGTGTTGATGCTTTGGCAGAGCAGCGCATTATTAGAGTGACAAATTTTTGGAAATTTGATACAATAATATTTATTTTGTGACTATTCTACTATATTGTAAATATTTGGGTATTTTGAGGCGGAAGGATGGGGATTATGGTTAAGCAGGGAGCGATAAAATACATATGGATCATCTGGGCGCTGACTGTGCCTGCCGGAGTCTGGCTAACCTATACCCTCTATCCTCCGCAGCCTGCAGCTTTGAACGTCGATGTCCTGGCATTTATGCTGCTTATGTTTTTTGTATCATCCATGCCGATCATCATCAATAACGTGCCCGTGTTTATGCTGCAGTGGGTGGCTTTTGCCGTTTTTTTGACTTTCGGCATCTTTATCGAAATGCTTCTTGTACAGGCTTCAGTCATCTTTCTCCTTCTGAAGCTCCGGCTTCCGAAAAGCCAGTCTTACAGGTTTCCGCTCAATTCATTTATGTTCTTTGTGGTTTCCTTCATAAGCGGGATTTTTTATTATTCCCTTGGCGGAAAGCAGGGAGCCGACCTGATGGAGCACGGCCCTTCCTTATGGCTGTCCATCCTGTATCCGATTGTCTATTATGTTGTGAATCAGCTTGTCCTTTCCCTGATCCTTTTTTTCCTGCATAAGCAGAAAACGAATTTTTTCGGGAAGGATTTTATATGGGAGTCGCTTACATCGATCATGACGCTGCCGGTCGGATTCATGCTCTATATCCTCTATCGTGAAGTGGGGCTATTATCCATCCTGTTTGTAGGCGTACCTTTTGCCAGCCTGTCTATTATCCTGGGACTCTATAATTCCAGCGAAAAGGTGAACGATTATCTGCACAAAGCAGCCGAAATCGGCCATCAGCTTGCTGAGCGCCTCAACAGGAATGAAGTGATGGAGCTTTTTATCGAAAAGCTGATCGGCATGCTGCCGGTAGACTATGCTTATATCCTTGATGTGGTCGATGAGTCTGAGCTCAAGCTTCTTTATCAGGTGGAGGATGGAGAGCGGACCACACCGTCAGCACTCCCGCTGCGCAGAAATGAGGGCATCAGCGGGCTTGTATGGGCTACAGGGAAAGCTGCCCTTTTCAGTACGAAAAAAGAATGGAAGACAGCAGCCAAAGGCTATATGCCGAAGGAGGTCGAAAGCGTCCTCTGCGTTCCCATCGCCCGCTCAAGCAAAGTTGTCGGTGTCCTCCTTCTCGCCTCCCGAAAGAAAAGGGCCTATGAAAAATATCAGCTGATGATTGTGGACATCCTTTGTTCCCACTTCGCAGTCGCCATTGAAAACGCAAGGAACTATGAAAGAACAAAGGAAAACAGCGAACGCTGTGCATTGACGAAGCTGTATAATTACCGCTATTTTGACGTGCTTCTTGGAGAAGAGTTCATAAGGATGGAATCTGGAAAACGGAGCGTCCTTTCGCTCATCATCCTGGATATCGATCACTTTAAAAGCGTAAACGATACTTTTGGGCACCAGAGCGGGAATGAGATCCTGATCGAACTGGCAGAAAGGCTATCCTTGCTCACAGAGCCATACGGAACTGTAGCGCGATATGGCGGAGAGGAGTTTGTTGTCCTGCTTCCTGACGCGGAAAAGCAGGAGGCTCTTGAGCTTGCCGAAGTCATCCGCCTTGCCATCGCCACCCAGCCTTTTACCATCACCCAGCATATGGACGGCGACGGCTCCAGGCTCTCAGTCAGCATCACTGCCTCTATTGGCGTTGCATCTGCACCAGTGGATGCAGATGATCCGCTCGCCCTTATCCGCCATGCCGACCGCGCTTTGTATGTAGGCGCGAAAAGAGCAGGGAGGAATCGGGTGGCGGAGTATGTGAAATAGGAAAATCCCCTGTTGGGGATTTTTTTATTTTGTTGTTTTCTGGCAGTTCCTGTTATGAAGAATCAAACTGCAAAATATGATAAATTCCGCAAGATAAAGCTTTGGAATCTATAGGTAAATTGGTATAATAATAGTAAAAATGACACAGTTGACATCTGAGAGTTTTATATAGAGGAAAATGAGAAAGGGGGAACATGATGAGGAAGTATAGCAGAGCTATATCTGCCATCCTGATGCTGCAGCTGCTGATCCTTATGCTTTCCTATACAGGAAAGGATATATTGGCAGCAGAAGAAGCGGGGGTGGATTTTAGCGCAAAGGCATCGCAATCTGTCATCGTTAAACCGCAGAACAGCAATGCCGAGGGAAGCATCGACTTCCACCTGACGCCAAAAGGCAAAGCCACTAACGCAAACCGCGACCCGATTGATGTAGTGTTT
Source organism: Bacillus infantis NRRL B-14911 (assembly GCF_000473245.1). Lineage (NCBI taxonomy): Bacteria > Bacillati > Bacillota > Bacilli > Caryophanales > Bacillaceae > Bacillus > Bacillus infantis. The sequence goes on along the minus strand of NC_022524.1, from coordinate 3,500,902 downwards.
GTTTTTGATAAATCGGGGTCGATGAATGACTCTGGCAAGAATCCGCAAAAGTTTCAGAGTGCCAAAGATGCCATGACGGCAGCTGTGAACTTTTTCAAGGAAAATGCAGGGCCGAATGACCGGTTTGGCTTTGTGCCGTTCGATGATGATGTTGAAACAGGGAAGGTTGTTAACTTTGCTCCAGAAAATAATATGGCCAGCCTCAACCTGATCAACTCCAATTCAAATAGCCTATCGGCACTTGGAGGAACAAACTATACGCAATCTCTGGACGCTGCTCTAGGCATGTTTGGTAATAGCACTAATAATAAATATGTATTATTTATGACGGATGGTGAGCCGACGTTTTCAAAAGTCATTGAAAGAACTACCTATAATGAGAGAGCTTGCTTTATAGTTTGCTGGGATACAGGAAAAAAAATCACTGGGAATGTAGTAATGAATTATGAGGTTTATAATCAAGGGTTTTCTGTTTATCATAAGACTAACGGACACACATACAAACAGGATTTTGATCTTGCTGAAACAAAATCAGCTATAAAAAAGCACGGATTAAGCATGGCTCAAAAACTTGCCATGAAGGATATCAAACTTTTTTCAATCGGATTCGGCAGCAACACAGAACTTGATATGGGCTACTTGCGAGAATTGTCCTCTACTACCGGGGTAACTGCACGGCAGGCCACTCAGGAAAATATCTCATCTATTTTCCGTGATATATCTGCTGATATGGATACACCATCAATAAGCGGGGAGATAAAGGTAGATTTGAAGAAATACAGCAGTAAGGTAAGTTTGATTGAAGGCACCGGAGCAAGAATTGATGAAAACGGCTTCGCCAGCATCAAGTTCAATCTCCCTTATCCAATAAACCAGAATGCATCACAGCCTATAGATTTAAACCTTCCGCTAAGTTTTAAAGATCTGGGTATTTATACTTTTGATAATATCAGCATGGTTTATACAAATTTGAACGGGCTTAAAATAACCAAGCCTCACAGTCCGGTTACAATTGAGGTTAAAGAGGATGCGCCTCCTGGCTTCAGGGGCACAATGAATTTAAACGGAACCATCAACACTCCTGATAACCTTATTAAGATTAGCGGGTCAGCGGAAGAAACGAATGAGTTTGAGGTGCAGTACACGATCAATCCGTTTGGCCTAGTGAATAATACGGTGAAGGGTTCTTTAACCGACCTGAAGATCGTTCAACCGCTTCCTAAAGGTCTCTCACTGGTAAGTTCCCCAGGAGCGGAAAAATCAGAGGGTAAAGATGAAGTTATCTTAACGTTGGGCAAAACGATTAGCTACAGTAACGGACGCTTCAATCCGGAACAGGTGACAGCATCTTTCAAGGTTAAGGGTGAGTGGGCACTCAGCAATGTTAAAATGCCTGCTGCTAAATTATATTATAAGGACAGTCGTTTCGGAAAAGAGTACGATACAACAATCGCCGCCTCCAGCCAGGTCATCAATATGAAAGTCAGGCTGAAGGACACGACAAAGCAGCAGGCGTATGATGGTGATGCAGCAGGCATCATCAGCAAAATCGATCTTAGCGACAATGGGAAAAAGCTGGCGCAGACTGGATTCCCAAATGATCACGGGCTGCTCAATAAGCCGATCATGGATATGCGTTTTACTGATAACAATAAATCAATTGAAGTTATATACAGTGATGGGAGCAAGGCTACAATTTATCTGGTACTTGATTATGAAATGACAGGTGTGGACACAGGCAAGTCTTATAACAGCAGCGAAAAGGCAAATGAACATGTCAATGTTAAACTGACAAAGCTGGTGGCAGGACAGGGAGTTAAATATTTTTACAAGATTATAAACGAAAAAGGCACAACCGAATGGAAGGAGTTCTCACCAGATGAAGAAATCCCTCTGACAGAGCCTGGGGAAAACACGATTATGATTAAAGCGATTGGCGGATTCTCTGCTACTGATCAGCCAGTTACAAAATCACTGACAATTGAGAAAAGAATAGAATCAATCAGCGTTTCACCGGATCCGATTGAAGTGGAGGTAGGCCAGACTGCCGCATTCCAATTAGTAATACTGCCGGCGGATGCAACCAATAAAAATCTCAATATTACAGTTTCCAATACTGATATAGCTGCAATAGTAAATGGCAATTCAATTAATGGCAGAACGCCTGGTATAACTGAGCTTATCGTCAAGACTACCGATGGTTCAAAATTGGAATCGAGAGTCAGGATCATAGTAAAGGACCCTTATATCGGTCTTGAGGAAATTAAGTTTAAAAAGCCGGTATTTAAATTGAATCTTAATGAAAAGATCGCGATTGAATCAGTGCTTATTTTTAATCCGGACAACGCCACCAACAAAGAAATCGTTCAAGTGGCTTCTACAGTTCCAGGGTGTGTTGCTGTAAAAAAAGAAAATGGAAAGTATTATCTGGTGGCTGAGAAGGTGGGCTATTCAACTGTTACTGCTGAGGCAGAAGAGCAGCGGGACAAATCCAAGCCAAAAGCTTCGGCACTGTTTGAAGTGAGTGATAAACAAGTAGGCGGAGATAATGGAGCTTCAGGTGAAGGCAGATGGTAATCAAAAAGGTGCTGATATTCAGCACCTTTTTGATTTGTCATTTGATTTTGCTATAGGAATGCTAATTAATATACAAGCAATTCATCCGAAAATATTTGCAGCTGCTCCATTATAGGAAGAGTCTCAATCCGCTTCAGCAATACTTCCTGATCATATTTAACAACAAAACGGGAAAGTTTTCCCTCCTGTAACTTAGGCAGATCATCTATACTTTCAGTCACACCACGGACTGCATTAATCGTTAGTTTTTGCTTCGCAAAAACACCGCCATGTATATAGAAGAGTGACCCGACTCCATATAGGGTTGCTTCCCTTTCTGTATAGAAGAATCCTTTCAGCGGAGTGATATTCTTGTCAAACTTCTTTGGCAAATAAGGCTCTCCATCTTCATCCAAAGAGCTGTATTTATTGAATTCATCTATCCGGGTTATCAGCAGATCATCTTTTGCCATTAAAATAATCTGCTGTTCATTCCCTTTATCATCCGTCGATCCTAAAATATTGGCATTGGATATAGAAGCCTTACCCCCAGCGTAGACGACTGAATCAAAGGCAACGGCGTCATCTTCGATTGAACCATCTGTTTCATTGCCATTAATGGTAAGATGTTCACCTGTAATAATATCCCTGTTAATAATAATTGAAGTTTCATTAGGGCGAAGAGTAAGGCTGGTCCCGGTCATTATATTCCCATTCATAATAAGAGAAGCGCCATTGTAAGACTCTGCAGAAATTGAATCAGCAGAGAGTAGATCTCCGCTAAGAGCAATTTTTCCTCCATAATTTAAAATCACAGTTTTTCCGGTTACATAAATATTTTTGGATAGGATAATATCCTTATAGCTCATTATATATAAATCACCATTTACAATGATTGTGCTATCCATATCTATTGGAAATTGGGTGCTCATTATCACAAGATCGCCATTCACTTTTGTATCTGTCTTTATATCAATTTTCTCATCGCCGCTGTCTATAACATATCCTTCCGCCAGAGGGATGACATCTTTGCTAGTCAAAGATGTCTGGCTTTCAGCATTTTCAATTCTTTTTACATAGCCCTCCGGGTTAATTTGATAGGAGGTTCCTGCTAACTTTTTGATGCCTAAACTTATAATATCTTTTAATTTCTCCGTATCATCAGGCATCCTGACATCGAGTTTAGCCTCTCTCTGCAGGGCAGCTATCCTTTGATTCATCGTTTTGTCAAAGTTTATATTAAAAAATTGACTGTCGTGTTTTAACGGGGGAGCTTGCCCCCTATAAAAATTTTTGCTTTCCGATACAACAGGCAGCAAATGAGAAGTACTGCTGTATAAGTCGCCCATTAGAGAAGGCTTCGGTGTGCTTACTGTTTTTTCCTCACCATTCCGGTAAATATAATGAGCATCCTCATCTATTGCAAGTCTGTTGGCAAAAGTGTTTCCAGCTATATTTGGAGAGCCGTTCAAGAAAAGTCCCGAGTCCTCTTCATCAGCCTCTGACCCGACTGCATATTTTAAAAAGCTGGGCAGGGGAGACAGAATGATCCTCTTTTTTACTGTTCGTGCAACCTTACCTTCTGTTTCTGCCGGATTCTTCGTTACTAAAACAAAATCAAGAACTCTGGTAAAGTCCTTATCTGTATCAAGGGTAAAAATCGTGTCTCGTTCCAGCTGCCTTCCACAGGAAGAAGACGGATCAACAGCAGCAGGAGGTCCGCTGCTGACATCAATAATATTAATGCATTCAAAGGAAGAGCTGGAATTTTTCTTTGTATCTGACAGCAGAGACGAAAGCAGATTTCTTATATCAGTATTATAGGAACCTTTTACCTTATTATTTTCAAAATCCATATAATAATCCAGCGGCAATGAAGACAGTTTTCCCGATAAATCAGCTGTCATAGTTTCCAGCACTTTTATGGAATCGTAAGTCACATCTAAGTCTGATTCTCTTGTTTCTGTTCTTTTGACACTGCCGATGGAGGAGGCAAGAATACTCAGGCCAAGGACCGTAAATATCAAAGAAACAAGCATGACGGTAATCAGGGTATTGCCCCGCTCATTATTCATTAGGAGTGCCTCCTACAGTAAAGCCGAATTTGCTGTCTAAGTACAACTTATCGTCGAGCCGTTCATCAGCCAGGATCAAATTTAAGCTGATCATAAAACTTTGGCAGTCCCCGCTTACTGAACTGCTGCAGGCAAATCTGATTTCTGAATTTGAAAAATCGGCAGAAACATCTAGCTTGGAATTATTAATTTCAATTGCACTAGCCTGACTATCACTGCTTTTATCGGTCAATTTTATTTGAAGAGAAGTCAGCTGTTCATTTTCTTCATTCTTATTAACTGAATAAAAGCTGCTGTCTTCAACTTTTTCAACGGAAGTATGCCTGGAGTCAACCAGTTCAAGGCAATTGGGGCCGCAGTCTTTTACATAGTCAAATGGAAAAGAATAAAAGGTGTTCATGATCATGGTCGCTGCATAATCAGCATCATCCCTTAGCTGGCCTTCCACCTGTATTTTGTTATAAAGCTTAACACCGGAAGTGAAGACCCCATAAATGACTGGCAAAATAATCATGGTAATGGCCATTGCGGCAAGAAGTTCATATAAGGTAACACCTTTATTATCGAAGATCTTCACTTTTTATAGCCCCTTCAATTTTTGTTTCTTCGGTTTTTCCCTGGTTTTCCCACTTAACAGAAGCTTCCAGAGGGATAAAGGATGAGGAAAATTTGCTATAATCCTTTCCTTTTCTGATCGTAACGTCAAACGGAATATTGTTGACGGTAATCTTGTCTTTTCTGCAGCCGGCCGGAAATTCAGACCTATCACCATGCCAATCGGCTATATAGCTGTTATTGCATATGTAAAGGGACAGGCCAGACAGATTGTCTTCCAGAAATTTTTTTCTTACTTCTATAAAACTCTCATTTTCGATGAACATTAGTGCATTTCTGGCAACGTTAACAGCAGCTGTTTTATTTTGGCTTCCGCTGGTATAAGTATAAGCTTGTGTAAAAAATTTCATAGAACCTAACAGGATAATGCTCAGGATCGCAAGAGATAATAAAACCTCTATTAAAGTAAGGCCTTTTGAACTATTATAAATTTTTTTAAGTTTCATTTAGACCCTTCTTTCTTTCTTTCTTATCTTATTATACAATATTTTGTAGTTATATTTGTCTTTATAGGTCGAAAAATGATACTTCTCTTTCATTTTCTAGATATGGCAAATAAGCCTATTTTACCACTTAGGGGGGGTGTGGATGATATGAGCAATTATATATTTGCGTTATGTTCACTTGTTTTGCTTGTTCCTATCTTGTATTTCCTGCCGCTTGGCATAAGCAGAAAAGGGAAGATTATATCGGTGGCTGCTTCCTTATGCGCAGCAGGCCTTGCACTGGCTGCCCAGGATGCATTTCTTCTTTGGCAGAATGCTATTCTTATCTTGCTGTTCATAATGGTCTGTGCTTATATCTTTGGAACCAGAATGACAGGATTATTTTTTGCGGCAGAGTCAGCAGGCATCGAAGAGCGGACGAATTCAATGCAGCATAGTCAATTTAAAGATAAAGAAACAGATTTCAGCGGGGATGAAGCATACAGCAGCGATACCGTTAACATTTATACGGAAAGTCTTCCGTCTTCCGGAGTTCCTGATGAGTACAATGCAGAGTTAACTGGAAATTCCCAAGAGAAGGCAGATGCTTCGCTGGAAATGGTGGATGACTTGGAAAACTTCCTGATCAGAGAGTCAGCAGAGGATGACGAGGTTGGAATCTTAAGCGATATCGAAACAATTTCTTATTTGGAAGAGTCTGATGACATAGAGCCAGTTCAGCAAGACGGGGAAACCTTATTCACTGAAAATGAGGAAGAAGCTGGAAGTGAAGGGGATTTGCCAGGAAACATCCCGAAGCTGGCCGGATCAGAGGAATTGGATCTGCAGGATTTAGATGAAATACAAAGAAGTGACGAATATTATTACTTGGCAGACATAGAAAAAATGCTGGATTTGCCAGATCAAGAATCTGAACCAGATCAAATTGAAGAACAAGTTCTAAAGCCTGAACAAGAACAAGAACAAGAAAGCTCAGAGGTAGCCTGGGGCGAGCTGGAATTTTTGGATGACTCTGAAAACCGGGATTCTCAAACAAATGGGGATAAAGGAAATGCAACTCAAGAAAATATTGATTCAATCTATGATATCAGCATCCAGGCATCTATTGAATTAGACCGTTCTGCTCTTTCTGATGACACTGAAAATGGATATGGCTACTATTTTGATGATGCAACCAAAAACACTTTAACCAATACAGGAGAGCTGGATATTCAGGCATCTGCAGAAGGGCAAAATTCTTCTAATAGAATGCTCCGCCATCAGGTACTGCAGACTGCGGTCGACCAGTTGAAAGCCATGAAGATGACTATGTCAGCCAATGATTATGAGGCAATGCTTAAAAAATGCATGATTTCAAATCTTCAGCCGGCTGAATACTATACCTTTGCCACCATCTTGATTCAGCATTATCTGTCATTTAAGGAAACTGCTAAATTAAAGAGGCTACTGGGAGAACTTGAAGGGAAGTATTCAAAACATCCAATTATCCGGCAGGAAATCCAATTTTTACAAAATAAATATTTTTATAATTAGACTGATAAAAAATAAGGATATAATGTAATATTACTGTTATGTGTGTAACGAAACTTTAATATAGGTGTGGTGACTTTTATGAAAAACAGTTCGCAGATTACCGGTCTTCCCATTATTAGCATTTCGGACGGTCAGCAGGTCGGTAAAGTGAAAACATTAGTGATAAATCCGGAAAAAGGGTCTGTAGACTTTTTGACAATTGAACATGAGGATTGGCAGGTAAGTGTCAAGGCGATCCCTTTTAAAAAAGTAGTGGGGATTGGTGAATATGCAGTTACTGTGGAGAGTGACAATGCTGTAATCGATCTAAACGAAATTCCAATTGCCAACCAGCTGGTGAACAAAAAAATCAAAATTATCAGCACTAAAGTAATGACCCGAAAGGGAGAACTGATTGGAGAAGCAATTGAATACTATATTGACGATGAAACAGGCAATATCCTTGGCATGGAGATGAAATCGGGAAGCAATGAAGAGGCTTTGCCTTCTGAATATGTTTTAACTTACGGGAAAGATATCCTTATTGTTAAAGAGGATGCTGCAGATGGCTTCCTAAATGATATCTCATTGCTGGACCCTCAGAATAAGCAATTGAAAGAAAATGAAGCATTCATTACTGATATGGCATTGGAAGAAGAATCGGATATAGAGACACTTAAGGAAAGGCAGATTGAACTTCTGAACGGAAAAAAAGTAACTGCAGACATATGGGGGCAAAATGGAACCGTATTAATTCCGAACGGGACTCTCCTTACGAGAGCAATCATTGAACAGGCCCAGACAGAAGGGCCTAATGTAGTCGTTGAGTTGTCAATGAATGTTGAAGCTTAATAAGGAGGGCGCCTGGCATGAATAAAGCTCAATTTTTAAAGCTTTTTCTCGTACTGGGAATCAGTACAGCCTTCATTCTCTCGTTTTCGAAGATTGGAGCCTCTGCCTATGTAAATGTATTTTCTTCAGATGAAATATTCGGGTCTGGGACAAGGATCGGAAATGTGGATGTAAGCGGGTTAACTCATGATGACGCCCTTTTGAAGATTTCAAGCGGGCAGGAAGTTTGGAGGGAAAATACCCAGCTAACCTTCCGATATAAAGAAAAAGAAAAAAGTATTCCGCTTGATATCTTCTTGTTTGAGATGGATGAGTCGGTAAGGGCTGCAGTTGATAAAAGTGACAATCAGATCATTACATCGGTTGACGACAATCTTCTCACGGAATTACTGCAAGGGATTTCCGCTGAATTGGTGGATGGGAAGTTGGATTTATCACGTTTAATATCCGACTTGAGAATGTATGCTGCAGTCCTCGAAGATGGCAGCCATATGATCAAGCTGGATACATATCTGCCGGTTTCCGAAAGTGAAGTGGTTATTTCTGAAGCGTCAATAACCTATCAGGAAGCTTCAAAAGATCTTGCAGACTGGGCTGAAAGATTTCCTTCCATTGAAATAGATCCTCAAAGCAGAATATCGATATTAGGGATCCTGAAAGAAAATAATATAGTTTATAATGAACGGTCCTTGAGTATCATTTCATCGCTCATCTATAGAGCTGTCCTGTCCAGTAATTTTACTATTGCAGAACGGCATATCGGCCGCGCCCTCCCTTCTTTCACGGAAGCCGGCTTTGAAGCCAGGACTGATAAAAACAAAAATATGGATCTGATATTCCTTAACCCTAATGACCAGTCATACAAGCTTAAATTTTCTTATAGCGATGATTTATTTTATGTAGCATTGACCGGCCAGGAGTATATGTACTCCTATGATGTCAAATTAAAAGACAAAGAAACCTTTAAGCCCAAAACTGTTGTTCAGTTTGATGCAAAATTGAAATTTGGGGAGAAAAAAACAGTTGTTGAAGGAGAGGAAGGCCTTTTGGTCAAGGTCTACCGTGATACGATCGACGAAAAGGGAGCGCTTTTAAAATCTGAGCTCATTTCCGAAGACTATTATCCTCCGGTTCATAAAGTTGAGGTTCATAGTCTTACAATCAAGGAATCTTTAATCAGTCCGGAAACCAGTGCACCTCAAGTTGATGCTGTACCTGGGGACATAGGGACTTCACCAGTGCAGGAAGAAAATACTGACGGTACAGATGAGAGCGGTTCACTGGAAGACGACAAACAGGAAAACGCAGCAGGGGATATGGAAAAAGGAACTCAAACAGCTGATGGCAGCAGCACCTCAGATAATGAGGATAATGATGGGAGCCTTTGGGGCAAGCCGAATGAAGAGCCTAAATAATGGCGGAAAGGGGAATGGCCAATGAAACAGACCCGAAAGCGCTTAGGGGATTTGCTGGTAGAATCCGGTTTAATCACTGAAGAACAGCTTCAGCTTGCCCTGGCAGAAAAACATAGGGACCAGCGGCTTGGCGATGCCCTTCTTCAAAGAGGTTATATTACTGAACAGCAGCTGATTGAAGTACTGGAGTTCCAGCTGGGTATACCGCATGTCAGCCTCTTTAGGTATCCCTTTGACACAAAGCTGTTCAGTATTGTTTCTAAAGATATGGCCAAGCGGAATCTGATCCTTCCATTAAAAAAGGATGGAGAAAAACTGTATGTTGCCATGGCTGATCCCATGGATTTCTATACCATTGACGATCTTAGACTATCAACAGGTTTTCATATAGAAGCAGCAATTGCTACAAAGGATGATATTATCCGTGCCATCAATAAATACTATGATATGGATGAAGGCTTTGAAGAACTCCTGGATGCAGGGCAGGGATCGCGGGAAATTCAGGAAGAGAAGATTGTGGATGAAGATTCTCCCATAGTCCGGCTGGTCAATCAGATAATGGCAAATGCGGCTGCGGTAAAGGCCAGCGATGTACATATTGACCCACAGGAAACAAAGGTGGCCATAAGGTATAGGATTGACGGGGTACTCAGAACGGAACGGGTACTGCCAAAGCATATGCAAAGTGTCCTGACTGCCAGAATAAAAATAATGGCCAACCTTGATATTACCGAGCATCGCGTCCCTCAGGATGGCAGAATAAAGATGAATTTAGACTTTCATCCTATCGATCTGCGGATTTCGACACTTCCAACCGTTTATGGTGAAAAAATCGTTATGCGTTTGCTGGATTTGGGAAGTGCACTGAATGACCTTAACAAACTGGGATTCAATAAGGTAAATCTAAACCGTTTTACAGATATGATCGAGAAGCCGACTGGAATCGTCCTTATTACCGGTCCGACCGGTTCAGGGAAATCTTCCACTCTTTATGCTGCTTTAAACCGGCTCAACAGTGAAGAGGTTAATATCATCACAGTTGAAGATCCTGTTGAATATCAGCTGGAAGGAATCAACCAGATCCAGGTGAACTCAAACGTAGGAATGACCTTTGCCATGGGCCTGCGTGCGATCCTGCGTCAGGATCCGAATGTCATAATGGTCGGAGAAATAAGAGATAAAGAGACTGCGGAGGTGGCAATCAGGGCCTCGCTCACCGGACACCTTGTTCTTAGCACCCTCCACACGAATGATTCCCTTGGAAGCATAACAAGGCTCCTTGATATGGGGATTGAACCCTTTCTGGTGGCGTCCTCGCTCAGTGGGATTGTTGCCCAGAGGCTTGTCCGGAAAGTGTGCCGTGATTGTGCAGAAACCCAGGAGCCGACTAAAAGGGAGATAGAGATCTTTGCCAAGCGGGGCATGAAGATTGAAGCAATTGTCAGGGGACGGGGCTGCGCCTCCTGCAATATGACCGGCTACAAGGGCAGGATTGCGATCCACGAGGTGCTTGTTATCGACGATAGCATGCGGAGAGTGATCATGAATGGTGAGTCCTTTTCCAGGCTTAGGGAGCTGGCCCTTAAAAGTAAGACTATTTTTCTGATAGATGACGGGCTGCTTAAGGTAAAACAGGGAATCACCACAACAGAAGAAGTGCTTCGAGTGGCGATTCCTGATTAGGAGAACTGATATGACAGAAAAAGTGGACCTTCTGCTGAAAGCAGGCTTTGAGCTGAAAGCTTCAGATATTCATATAACAGTCGGCGTACCCCCCATTTTTCGCATCAATGGCGAGATGAAGAGGTATGGAAAAGAATCCATGCTCCCTGCACATACAGAGGCAATGGCAAAAGAGATGATTCCTCCCCATATGTGGGAGAGATTCAAAGAAAAGGGAGAGCTGGACTTCTCGTATGGTGTGCAGGGTGTTTCCAGATTTCGCGTTAATGCCTATCATCAGCGTTCCTGCATTGCACTTGCAGTGAGGGTTGTGCCGACGAAAATTCCAGCCCTCGATGAACTCGATCTTCCGCCTGTCCTGAAAAAAGTGGCCGGCAAGCCACAAGGCCTCGTCCTTGTGACAGGGCCGACCGGGAGCGGCAAATCAACTACTCTGGCTTCGATGGTTGATTTTATGAACAAGACGATGAGAAAACATGTTATTACGTTAGAGGATCCAATCGAGTACCTCCATAAACATGGCAACTGCATCATCGACCAGCGTGAAGTCGGCCTGGATACCAGCAATTTTGCAAATGGACTTCGGGCTGCATTGCGCCAGGATCCCGATGTTATCATGGTCGGGGAGATGAGGGATCTGGAAACGATACAAACGGCAATCACTGCGGCGGAAACCGGACATCTTGTCCTCGGTACTCTTCATACTTCGAGTGCACCTGCCACGATCAACCGGATTATCGATGTTTTCCCGCCTTCCCAGCAGGCACAGATCAGAATCCAGCTTGCCTCTGTTCTCGTCTCCATCGTTTCGCAGCGGTTATTTCCGCTGGCAGATAACAGAGGCAGGAAAGCGGCGACAGAAATATTAATTAATAATTCAGCCGTAGCAAACCTCATCCGCAATGAAAAAGTACACCAGATTACCAGTATCATGCAGACCTCAAAAGCTCATGGCATGCATACACTGGACACGAGCATCAAGGAACTTGTCCAGACAGGCCAGGTTTCGAAAGAGGCAGCAATGCCTTATCTTTTGGAAAAGGTGAATTGAAATGGCTCGGTATAAATACAGCGGCCGCGACTTAAAAGGGAAGAAGTCAGGGATTGTAACAGCTGCTTCAAAGAGGGAAGCGATGCTTCAGTTGAAAGAATCAGGTATCAGGATTCTCGATCTTAATGAAATACCTGAAACATTGCTGACTAAAGAGATATCAATCGGCAATCCGGTTAAGCTCCAGGACTTTGTCATTTATTTAAGACAATTCGCCACTTTACTCAGGGCAGGAGTCACGGTCGTGGATGCAACCGGCATACTCTCTCAGCAAACAGAAAGCAAGGCACTCAAAAAAGCGCTTGCTGCTGTCGAGCAGGATTTAAGAGAGGGGAATTCTTTATCTGATGCCGCTGCAAAGCACAAAAAGGTTTTCACCAGTATGTTTGTCAATATGATTAAAGCAGGCGAAGCAGGCGGAAACATGGATGATACCCTGGAGAGGCTGGCAGTTCATTATGAAAAGCAGCATTTTACAAAGCAGAAGATCATATCCGCCCTTGCCTATCCTATTGCAGTCGGCATTATAGCAGTTGCAGTTGTCATATTTCTGCTAGTAAGTGTTGTCCCGACGTTTGTGGAGATGTTCCAGGACTTTGGGGGAGAACTGCCGGCCATCACGCAATTCGTTCTCAATTCCAGCGAATTTATGCAGAAATACTGGTGGCTAGTCATACTAATGTTTGTGTCGGTCTTTATTGGGGTTTCGGTTATCAGGAATAACAAGAATACGAAATACTATTTTGATTATTTCCTGCTCAGGCTCCCTATCTTCGGCAAAATGCTCCAGAAGGCTGCATTGGCCAGGATGACCAGAACACTCAGTTCGCTTTTTGCAAGCTCGGTCCCTATCCTCCAGGCTATAAGTATTGTTGAGAACATAGTCGAAAATGAAGTGGTGGCAAAGGTCCTTCAAAAATCCCGGACATCCCTGGAACAAGGGAAATCCCTTACAGAACCGATGCGCAAACATTGGGTCTTCCCGCCGCTGGTCTCACAGATGATCGCTATCGGTGAAGAATCCGGATCACTTGACGAAATGCTTTCAAAGGTTGCAGATTTCTATGAAAAAGAAGTAGAGAGCACCACCGACCGCCTAAAATCATTGATAGAACCGCTTATGATTGTTTTTTTAGCCGGTATTGTCGGAACAATTGTAACGTCCATCATGGTGCCGATGTTTGAAATATTCAACCATGTCGGCTGACAACAAAATTTTGCAAGAAATTAACATTTTCGACTTTTGTTATTTGCAGAATCTAGTATAATAGGATTAACCTACTAAAGTAATAGGCAAAAACTCATATGAGAGGGAGAATAAAATGTTTAAGAAAATGGCACAAAAACTTAAAAATGAAAAAGGTTTGACACTGATCGAGTTATTGGCAGTTATTGTTATTTTGGGGATTATTGCGGCGATTGCGATTCCGAGTATTGGAGGTCTTATTAATAAGACTAAAAACGATGCAAAAGTCGCAGAAGCTATTCAAATTGTTAACGCATCAAAAACTTACATTGCTACAAATCCTACCGCCACTAGCCTTGCGTTTGCTGATTTGGATTCTTATTTGGATAATGTAAAAGACCAAGAATTTACTGTGAAAGTTGACAGGAATACTACAACAGGAAAATTCACATATAAAATACAAAACCATGAGGCCGCGAAAATAGTTAAGAAGAATAATGAGGCTACAGAAGTTACAGAAGTAGAATTACAAGCTTTTAGCGGTAATTAATGTATATTTTAATACTTTTCTACGGACTCCTCCTAGGCTCCTTCTACAACGTAGTCGGCCTGAGGATTCCGTTGAAGCAGTCGATCGTCAAGCCAAGATCTCATTGTCCTTATTGCCAGCATACTTTAAGGCCGTTTGAGCTCATACCGGTTGTTTCTTATCTGCTGCAGGGAGGGAAATGCCGGCGCTGCAAGGCGCCGGTTTCTCCTCTATACCCTGCTGTTGAATTATCTACCGGATTATTATTTGTGCTCGCCCCGTTAATGATGGGCTGGACATTTGAACTGGCCATCGCATGGACGCTGATTTCTCTTTTGGTCATCGTGTTTGTGTCGGATATTAAATATATGATTATTCCCGACAAAGTCCTGCTTGTGTTTGCAGTGATTTTTTTATTGGAGCGGATATTTATCCCCTTATCTCCGTGGTGGGATTCTGCAGCCGGGGCTGCGGCAGGATTTTTCCTGCTTCTGTTCATAGCCGTGGTCAGCAAGGGTGGCATGGGAGGGGGAGACATCAAGCTGTTTGCAGTAATAGGTTTGGCTTTAGGCACAAAGTTAGTCTTGTTAACATTTTTCCTTGCAACTCTCTTCGGTGCTTTCTTTGGGATTGCCGGTTTGCTTGCTGGAAAAATTGAAAAGGGCAAGCCTATTCCATTTGGTCCATACATAGCTTTAGGCTGCCTGACTGCTTATTTTATGGGAGATAAGCTGCTAAACTGGTATCTTTATTCATTCATGTAAGGAGTTAAGTTATTTATGGCACCTCTTATATCGTTCGGCAAAAATCGAGTGATCAACATAACGGTCAAGGACCATGTTGTCCGGATGGCTGAATTAAAAAACAATAAAGAACCTCATGTCCTGCGGTCAGAAGAGCGATATTTGCCGAACGGTATAATAAGAGAAGGCAAAATTCAGGATGCGGAAACCTTGACAGCCATTTTGGAGGAATGTGTTTCAGAGTGGAAAATCAAGGGTAAGGAGATTGCATTTTTGGTGCCGGATCCTGTGATCATTATCAGAAAACTGAGCATCCCGCAAGATGTATCTGCCGAAGAAATCAAGGGCTATCTTTATATGGAGCTTGGAACATCCATACATCTGCCCTTTGAAGACCCGGTTTTTGATTACACAATATTAGAAACAGGCGAAAGTGGAATGAAAGAAATCCTGCTTTTTGCTGCTCCTGAAGAAATCGTTCATGAATATGTTTCTGTTTTCGAGGAAGCCAGGCTGAAGCCTGTTCTTGCGGATATATCATGCCTTGCGCTGTATCGACTTTATTATGAATTGGATCTGATAGGTTCAGAGGAAAACCTGATGATGGTTCAAGCAGACATCCAGCAGATTAATGTTAGTATCTTTGAAAATCATAAGCCGGTATTTATGCGGCATCTGCTGATGGATATTGACAGCGGCAAGTGGGAGCTGGAACCTGGGAATCAACTGGCATACCTTGGTGATAAAGAGGAAATTATCAGTCCCTTGGAGGATATTTATAAAGAGCTTGATCGGGTTATGAGCTTTTACCGGTACTCTCTTTATCAGGGGAACAGACAGATTACAAAAATATTGGTAGATGGTGATCATCCTTTGCTGGAGGAAATTCAATCCGCCCTGAACAGCCGGCTGGATGCACCGGTTGTATTATTATCCGAAACGGCTGAATTTAGGGAGAAACCATCTTATCTCCCTCAGTTCAACCTTAACGTCGGCCTAGGCTTAAAAGAGGTGTAGAACATGCTTGTCGATATTAACCTGCTCCCCAAAAAAGAAAAGAGAAGCCGGGCGGTCTACATCTATTCTGGAGCTCTGCTGCTTTTACTGGCAGTAACAGCTGCTGTACTTTTTCTCTATACAGGAAGCAAAAAAGATGAAATCAGTAAGGTAGAAAAGCAGATTGCCCAGACAAATGCCATTTTGGAAATCCAAAATGCAAAGCTGATTGAATTTGAAGCATCCAATGCTGCCGGACAGCTGACAGAGGCAATCACTTGGGCAGAAAAACAGCCCTTCAGTATGGTCTATGTCCTTCAGGAAATTACAAAAATACTTCCTGACAGAGGCTATATCGCTGAATTTGAGATGGATGAGGACAACTTAATCAAATTAGCTGTCCAGTTTGATACAAAGAGCCAGGCAGCCTATTATCTTAACTCTCTGCTGACATTAAACTGGCTCGACGAAGCGGTCCTCAAGGAAGCCAAGACTGCTGAAGCCATCAATGAGGCAGTGGAAGGGGATTCTGAAGTGTCGGCCGTTGATCTTGGCTACCTTCCCAGGTATTATGCAGTCTATGAATTCAAAATCAATCCGGAACTGCTTAAGGCCGAATGGAAGGCAAAGGAAAAAGATAGTGAAGGAGGGACAGCACCTTGAACCTTCAATTATCAAAAAAAAACCTAATTATATTGACAGCTGGATTGCTTTTAGCTATAGGACTTACAGCTGGTAGTTATTATATATTTGTATTGCCGCTGCATGATCAGCTTTCGAGGAAGCAAAATGAGCTCCAAATGGCAAATCAGCAATTAACAATTGTGGAGAGTAATCTGACACAGACAAATGAAAAAACAATTTTAACTACTATGGAACTGCAAAAGCAAGTTCCTGTAAAGAGGCTGCTTGATCAGCTGCTGCTGGACATCGAAAAAGCTGAGGTGATCTCAGATTCCAATATACTGGAATTGAGACTGGACGGTACTGATGAAGACGAAGAGGTTGACCTGCTGGAAACAGCAGCGGCAGAAGAACCGGTAGGAGAAGGAGAAGAGGCAGAATCTCCAGAGGCTGTTGATGGCGAGGGACAGCTCCCTAATGGTATCCGGCAAATCACACTCTCCCTCGGCGGAGAAGCAGAAACATATTTTGAACTGGAGCGGTTTATTGAAAGTCTGGAATCTTTAAAAAGGATTGTTAAAGTAGAGGCGTTAAGCTTCACCGGCCTTAATGAAATCTACTCGGTAGAACAGGAAACTGAAAAAGTAGAATTTGAGTTATCTCTTGCAGCCTATTATTACCCTTCGCTTGAAGAACTGCAAAAAGAACTGCCGCCGCTTGATGTTCCGGCTGTATCCAATAAGCAAAATCCACTGAGCGGATTTTCCGACCAGGAGGAGATTGAAGGGGAAGAAGATACTCAGCCTTAATCTAGTATACAGAAACGGGGTCTAGTATGAAGAAGAGCTTTGCTAGACTAAATGAAAATGGATTGACATTAATAGAGTTGCTGGCTGTCATAGTGATATTAGGCATTGTTGCCGCAATCGCAACTGTCTCCATATTAAATGTAATCCAGAAATCAAGAGATAAAGCCTTTGTCGGCAATGCCTATGCGCTGAATGAAGCAGCGGGCTATTTTGTGAAGCGCGAAGTGACCAGTGGCAATACACTCGCTCAGCGGATTACTTTCAATATGGTTTCCGAAGCCGGCTTCATGGAAGCTTTTAAGGATCCCTATACCGGCAATTATGTTGAACCCTCAGACGCCAGCTTTGTAGAAATAGAGGGGGAGCATATCAGGACGGTATGCCTGTACGGCGAAAACCGCAATCTTTGCTCTTACCAGGGGGTTTCAGGCAAACCGATTCCGGTACATGAACTGTCAGTGGATATGATTGTGAAAGACAACTAAAAAATTTGACGAAAGCATCCTATAACAAGACGACAAAAGTCTTGTTATTTTTTTTAAACCCTGTGTTAGGATGAAGGCAAATCCAGCAATCGACACGGGGAGGACAAGCTGTGGAAAACCAAGGGAATGGACGGACCATTACGATCAAGCTGAATGGCAAGGATCGGGAAGCCGTGCATATGAAAGACAAAACGGCCCAAAAGGAAAGAGATCCTGCAGAAGAAGTCCAGCACTTAGAGAATGTGGAAGAAGAGTCTGCAGAGGGGAAGGTTCTATCAGCAAACGAGGACCTGGCTGAATTGGAGGCAGCTCCTGCCAGGGAAGCGGCAGATGATGAGTTTGACTGGATTCTCCCTGAAATCATGGAGGAGGATCCAGAACCGAAGGAATACAAGGTTGCCGCAAAGACAGAAAAAGGAAGCGGGAAGAAAAGCAGTATATTCAGCTCACCGGGGAAGCCTTCCAATCAGAAAGCGCTGGTCCGTTCAGTTGTCATTTCTGTATTCTTTGCTGTCCTGTTCGGGACAAGCCTTGGTTTTTTAATGCTGAAGATGGTAATACATGATGGAAGTGCTGAGGAGCCTGAAGGAGCTGTGCAGACAGCAGCAGGCAATGCCAGCGGCACCAATCAGGAAAGCTCAGCGGGAAACGGAACATTGGCCCTTGAGCCTCTTACAGTTTTTGTTGTTCAGGGCGGTGTCTTTTCAACGAAGGATGCGGCTGAAAAGATTCAAACCACGATTTTTGAAAAAGGAGCCCCGGCACAGCTGATGGAGATGGAAGGAAAATCTTATCTGTTCCTTGGAGCTGCAGGGTCGCTGGAAGATGCGAAACAGCTTGGAACAGATTATAAGAGCAAGGGCATTGATACATTTGCCAAGGAACTGGCTGCTGGTGGAAAAACTGTGGAGAAGCTGCAGGAGGAAGATGAAAAATTCCTGCAAGCGGCCCCGGGGATATATTCGGCAATGGCTGCAGGAATTGGGGCTGCTTCACCTGGAGCTGCGATTCCGGAAGAAGCATTAAAGCAGGCGGCCGATGTATCAGTACAGCTTGCAGGATTTGATGGAGCAAAGCTTTCTGCGGATCGTGTGGGGGTCATGCAGAAGGAGCTTTCAGAAGCAGCGGAACTGATCGCCAGCTATCAGAAAAACCCGGATGAAAAAGGCTATTACGCAATTCAGCAGCATCTGCTGTCATTCATTGCAGCGTACACTGCACTTTAATAAAAGGGTGAATATTTTCCAGGAAATATCGCACATTATAGGGGGCTGTCGGACTTCATTCGACAAGCTCCCATTTTTTTTGACAAAACTCTTTTAAAAATTGTTAGAACCTATAAATTTTGGTACGATTAGTTTGTATCTCCCAAAATGATACAAGTAAAGGATAGGGTGATTTTTTTGCAGAACCTCATATTAGCCTCTTCTTCTCCACGGCGAAAAGAACTTCTTGAAAATCTTCAGCTGAAATTTGAAGTCTCCAGCAGTGATGTGGACGAAACATTCGAACCGGGAATGCTTCCCGAAAATGTGGTCATGGAGCTTGCGGCCAGGAAAGCGGAGTCTGTCGCCCGGAAAAATCCAGCTGCGTTTGTCATTGGTTCGGACACGATTGTCTTTGCAGACGGTCTTATTCTAGGGAAGCCGGATGGGCGCGGCGATGCATACGATATGCTGACTCGTTTGTCCGGCAGAGTCCATTCGGTTTATACCGGAGTATCAATTATTACTCCGCAAAAAAGCAAAGTTAAATTTTACGAAAAAACGGATGTGGAATTTTGGGAGCTGACAGATGACGAAAAGTCGGCATATATCGAAAGCGGCGAGCCCTTCGACAAGGCCGGATCTTATGGAATCCAGGGTCTTGGTGCAACGCTTGTGAAGCGGATTGATGGTGATTATTTCGCAGTCGTCGGGCTTCCGCTTTCAAGAACAGCAAGAGAATTGAAAAAGGCGGGATTCACTCTGCCTTTTTAAATACTGTACGATCATCTGCCTCCCTTTCCCGCCGGCAAGGGAGGAACCATATTGAAAACTGAATCATTGATGATACGTGATTTTCCGCAGGATGAGAGGCCGCGCGAACGCTTTATCCAGAATGGCCCGGAAAGCCTGTCCAATCATGAGCTTCTTGCTCTTATGCTCAGGACCGGGACTAAAGAGGAGTCTGTGCTCCAGCTGTCAAACAGGCTTCTTACCCATTTTGAAGGCCTCCGCCTCCTGAAGGATGCGACGCTTGATGAGATGACCAGCATTAAAGGGATCGGCATGGCCAAGGCCATTCAGGTACTGGCCGCGGTCGAGATAGGGAGGCGAATTTCCAGCCTTTCCTATGATGACCGCTTTGTGATCCGTTCACCTGAGGACGGCGCCAAATATGTCATGAATGACATGCGCTTCCTTTCGCAGGAGCATTTTGTCTGCCTTTACTTGAACACAAAGAATCAGGTGCTCCATAAGCAGACGATTTTCATCGGCAGCCTGAATGCTTCAATCGTTCATCCCAGGGAGGTTTTCAAGGAGGCCTTCAGAAGGTCGGCTGCGTCTATCATCTGCATCCATAACCATCCTTCTGGCGACCCTGCTCCGAGCAGGGAGGATATCGAAGTCACGAAGAGGCTGGCGGAGTGCGGGAAAATCATCGGCATTGATGTGCTCGATCATTTGATCATCGGGGAAAACAAATATGTCAGCTTAAAGGAAAAAGGTTATTTATAACACTATGATTTTACCGATTGTTAGGATATAATATAATTTATGATTTTTTAGACTAGAATAAGTCTGCCAACTGCTAACCAGGCTGCTTTTTCAGCCTTCTTCGAATATAAAAATCACCTTAAAAAATTGCATTTCGTATCAGAAAGGGAGATACAGCTATGTTTGGAATCGGAACACGGGATCTTGGAATCGACTTGGGGACTGCCAATACACTCGTTTATGTAAAAGGAAAAGGAATCGCTGTAAGGGAGCCATCTGTGGTTGCCATGCAGACGGATACTAAAAGCATTGTCGCTGTCGGCAACGATGCGAAGAATATGATCGGCCGTACGCCGGGCAATGTAGTGGCGATGCGTCCTATGAAGGACGGCGTTATCGCTGATTATGAAACAACGGCTACCATGATGAAATATTATATAAGACAGGCTGTCAAAAAGGGCTTCTTTGCCGGCAAGCCGTATGTAATGGTATGTGTGCCTTCAGGCATCACCGCTGTAGAACAGCGTGCTGTCATTGATGCAACACGCCAGGCTGGTGCCCGCGATGCTTACCCGATTGAAGAGCCGTTTGCTGCTGCAATAGGTGCAAATCTTCCTGTTTGGGAGCCGACAGGCAGCATGGTTGTCGACATCGGCGGCGGGACGACTGAAGTGGCCATCATTTCACTTGGCGGCATTGTTACGAGCCAGTCAATCCGCATTGCGGGAGATGAAATGGATGATGCAATCATTAATTATATCCGCAAAACTTATAACCTGATGATCGGCGACCGGACAGCTGAAAGCATTAAAATGGAGATCGGCTCCGCCGGTGAGCCTGAAGGCATTGAAAATATGGAAATCCGTGGCCGCGATCTTTTGACAGGACTGCCAAAAACGATAGAAATTACAGCTGAGGAAATTGCCGCTGCCCTTCGTGATACTGTCTATAGCATTGTGGATGCCGTAAAGGTCACCCTGGAAAAAACGCCGCCTGAACTGGCTGCTGATATCATGGACCGGGGGATTGTGCTGACTGGCGGAGGAGCGCTTCTCCGCAATTTGGACAAGGTAATTGCAGAGGAAACAAAAATGCCTGTGCTGATCGCCGAAAATCCGCTTGACTGTGTGGCAATCGGAACAGGGAAGGCGCTCGACCATATTCACTTATTCAAAAACAAATCCAAAGATTCTTATTAATAACAAAAAGGGCGGCTCCGGGCATGAAGCAGTCATTCGCTTTTATCCTGGAGTCTCTTCTTTTTAAAGAAATAGAGGTGTGAACCATGCCACAGTTTTTCCTGAATAAACGCCTGATCATCCTGCTTGTCAGTATCATTATTCTGGTGGCATTAATCGGATTTTCCCTGAAAGAAAGGGAAAAGCTTTCATGGGCAGAGCAATTTGTGAAAGATACAGCGAGCTGGGCGCAGACCATCGTTTCCCGGCCGGCAAGCTATGTTGCCGGATTCTTCGAAAATGTGAAAGACTTGCAGAATACATATGAAGAAAACAAGGAATTGAAGGGCCGGCTTGATCAGCTTGCCATGCTTGAGGCCGATGTGCAGCGCCTGAAGGATGAAAATGAAAAGCTGCAGACAATACTTGATAAAAAAGGTGATTTAAGCAAATATGAGCCCATCCAGGCAACTGTGATTGCGAGGAATCCTGACCGCTGGGAAGAGACGCTGATTATCAATAAAGGTGAAAAAGATGGCTTGAAGAAAGATATGGCTGTTATAACAGCCGGCGGCTTAATCGGGAAAGTGAAAAATACGAGCAATCTTTCCGCCAGTGTTCAGCTCCTTAGCAGCACCGATCCGGCCAACCGGATTTCAGCCGTTATCAATGAAAAGATTTATGGGACTATTGAAGGCTATGATACAAAGAAAAAGCTTCTTTTGCTAAAGCGGATTCCATATGACGCAAAAATTAAAAAAGGGGAAATCGTCACAACCTCAGGACTTGGCGGCGTATTTCCATCCGGATTGCCTGTTGGGGTCGTGGAAGAGGTCGTTCCCGATGAGTTCGGCTTGAACCAGACTGCATATGTAAAGCCTGGAGCAGACTTTTATGATATAGAGCATGTTATGGTCGCAAAGCTATCAATGGAGAAGCCAGACCTGGACAAGTTGGAAGAAGAGGAGGAATAGAGAATGAAACGGTTTCTTCTTCCTCTTCTCGTTTTATTTTTTTTCGTCCTGGACAGCGTTTTTGTCCAGCTGCTGTCTGCAGAATTGTATAACAGCAAACGGATCATGGTCCCGCATTTCCTGGCGGTCATTATCATTTTCCTGACCATCTACGGCAGTAAAAAACATGGAATTATCTATGGACTGATTTTTGGCCTGCTGTTTGATATTGTGTATACAGATATCATCGGCATCTATTTATTCATGCTGCCGCTGCTGGCCTATATTGCGTCCAAAATCATCCGGATCCTGCATACCAATCTTGCAGTGGTCGCCCTTATCACTCTGTTTGAACTGGCGCTTCTGGAACTGGGTGTGTACGAGATGAATTTCCTGATTCACCGCACAAACATGGAGTTTTCAGTGTTCCTGCAGCAGAGGCTGCTGCCGACGCTTGTGCTGAATCTCGCTTTCATTGTTGTGGTATCCTTTCCTTTTAAGAAGTTTTTCGAAAAGTTCGCACGCGAGCTTGATGAATACGGCCAGTGATATTGAAAAAGCTTGAGGGCAGCCGATAAAAATATTGTGGCAGCATGTAAAACTGCACAGGCGAAAAAAGGATTTTGTGAGCTTATGTCGAATTGTATTATGTGGAGCTGCAAAAAAGGCATACATTGATTCTATGTATGGTGTACGGCTCGTATCCTTTGCAGAGGCAGCACAGCTGTTCTGAAGGGTTGGAAAGCCGGTCAGCCGGCTGTAAGGACTTGGCAGATGCCAGGTTTTTCTTATCAGGATAAGAAAGTTTATATTTTTTTAATTTGATCACTGTCTAGCCACAGCGCCTGCCCCCTCGAGGTCAGAAGCCAATCCTTCCACAAAGGCAAAGAACGCCTTTCCGGGAGGATCGCCTTCTGCTTTTAGGGGGTGACCAAAGCGCTTGCGCTTTTCTTATTGAGGTGAACATCTTGCAATGAAGAAAACTCAGAATGTGACAATAAAAGGGACAAAGGACGGCCTGACTCTTCATCTGGACGACTCCTGTTCCTATGAGGAACTGAAAAAGGAGCTTGATAGAAAGCTCTCCGAAAGCGCGAGAACCAATGTAGACCGTCCGCTTATGTCTGTAAGGGTGCAGGCAGGAAACCGCTATCTTACCGCTGATCAGGAGGAAGAGCTGAAGGATTTGATCAGGTCAAAGAAGAACTTTGTCGTTGATTCTGTCAGCTCAAATGTTCTGACTAAGGAAGAGGCGGACAGGGAAAAGAAAGAAAATGAGATTATGTCGGTGGCAAAAATCATCCGCTCAGGGCAGGTCCTTGAAGTTCCTGGCGACCTGCTCCTGATCGGGGATGTGAATCCCGGCGGCACTGTCATGGCGGGAGGAAGCATTTTCATCATGGGCAGCTTAAAAGGAATCGCCCATGCCGGCTGCTACGGAAACAGGCAGGCAGTCATAGCGGCAAGCATGATGAGGCCTTCCCAGCTAAGGATCAGCGACTGCATCAACCGGGCGCCTGATCACAGCAAGGATGAGGACATGAGGGAAATGGAATGTGCCTACATAGACGAAAATGAACAAATGATAGTTGATAGATTGCAGGTTTTAATGCATCTCAGACCAAACTTAACGAGATTGGAAGGGGGACACTAGTGTGGGAGAAGCTATTGTAATTACCTCAGGCAAAGGCGGTGTCGGCAAAACGACTACATCCGCCAACATCGGTACAGCTTTGGCTTTGCAGGGGAAGCGGGTCTGCCTAATTGATACAGATATCGGCCTGCGCAACCTGGACGTGGTGATGGGGCTTGAAAACCGCATCATCTATGATCTGGTGGATGTCATCGAAGGCCGCTGCAAGGTCCATCAGGCTCTTGTGAAGGACAAGCGCTTTGAAGACCTTCTTTATTTGCTGCCTGCTGCCCAGACAAGTGATAAAACCGCTGTAAATCCTGAACAGATGAAAAAGCTGGTAGAAGAGCTGAAGCAGGACTATGATTATATCATTATCGATTGTCCGGCAGGGATCGAACAAGGCTACAAGAATGCCGTTGCCGGGGCAGACAAGGCGATTGTCGTCACGACTCCCGAGGTTTCAGCTGTACGTGATGCCGACAGGATCATCGGCCTGCTCGAAAAGGAAGAGAATGTCGAAGCGCCCAAACTTGTCATCAACAGGATCCGCAGCCATATGATGAAAAATGGCGATATGCTGGATGTCGATGAAATCACGGCCCATCTATCCATCGACCTGATTGGGATCGTGGCAGATGACGACGAAGTCATCAAAGCATCCAACCACGGCGAACCGATCGCACTCAACCCGAACAGCAAAGCATCCGTCGCCTACCGCAACATCGCCCGCCGCATCCTCGGCGAAGCCGTTCCGCTCCAGCAGCTCGAACAAGAAAACACAGGCATGCTCACCAAACTGAAAAGATTTTTTGGAGTAAAATAGGAGTATCAAAGTTATTAAGGGCTTTAAATTGATCTTATGACCTAGCACTTTGGTGCCGTAAAAGTTTAAAAATCCTGTTGATTGGAGTGCAAGGCACGAAGACTCCTGGGGGAAATAGCGGAAAAGTTGAGACCCCACAGCGCACAGCGCGAGGAGGCTCAACTCCGCCCCGCGGAAAGCGAAGTGCCTGGAACGCAAATCAACAGCCTCATACTAAAGCGCAACAAAAAATCTGTTTAATACGATTGGTCTTCAGTAAAAAAGTCGGTAATCTCCGGCTTTTTTTGTTTCCTTTTTTAACTGTTCCCAATCGTTGATATTCTCCCAATCTCTCCGCCTCTTTCTCCCCCAAAATGTCATACTCCCCCCAAACCCCTCATAGACTTGTACAAATCAGTTTAGGGACAGGTGGGGAGATCATGCGTTCAAGAGCAGATGAAATACGCAAAAGAATCGAAAAACGGAAAAAAGACCAGGAACGGATCAATAAACAGTTGCAGCACAGGCTTCCCTGGGCAGAAGAGGAAGAAAAGCACGGGTTTGGAAAGATGCCTGCCTATAAAGCTTCCTCTCCTGAAGGAGAGCATCCCCTTTTTAAAAAAGAAGTATTTTTCTTTAAGCTGCTGGCATCAGCATGCCTCGTTCTAGTCACAGCCATCCTTTTCAAAAATCCGTCAGCTGCCTTTGAGCCGGCCAAAAACTTTGTGGCCAAAACGATGGAGACT
Organism: Bacillus infantis NRRL B-14911; assembly: GCF_000473245.1. Lineage (NCBI taxonomy): Bacteria > Bacillati > Bacillota > Bacilli > Caryophanales > Bacillaceae > Bacillus > Bacillus infantis. The sequence continues at coordinate 3,475,311 of NC_022524.1, read as the reverse complement.
GACTTTCAGTTTGCCGCTGTGTCGGAATGGTATGAAGAGCAGTTCGGGGAGCCTTTGGCGCTGGTGCCTTTTACGGATTCAAAAAAGGAGAGGGACGAGTCAGCTCCCGCCCAGGAATATGCGCTCCCAGCCTCCGGCAAAATTCTTGAGGAGTTCGATGAGACAGGCCAGAGGGTGACGATTGAGGTCGCAATCGATTCAAATGTGGAATCAGTAGAAGAGGGGCTTGTTAAGTTTGCCAGCAATAAAGAAGGATTCGGGAAAACCGTCATTGTCCAGCATGCTGATAAAACTGAGACATGGTATGGAAATTTGAGCGAGATCAAGGTCAATCTTTATGATTATATCGGCAAAGGTGTCGCAGTGGGAACAGCAGCTGAAGTGCCGGAGAGCGGCAAAGGATCTTTTTATTTTGCGCTAAAGCAAGGCGATGATTTTATCGATCCGATCCAGGTGATGCAATTTGACTAAAATGCTCAGTCTATTCCGGTATATCCACATTCATCCCCTGCTGTGGGCTGTCATCGGGCTGGCAGTGGCAACGGCCCGTTTTCAGGAGGTGATGATGCTCCTCCTGATTGTCTTTGTGCACGAAATGGGTCATGCCTGGGCGGCAGCCCGCTTTTCATGGCGAATTAAAAGAATATCATTGCTTCCATTTGGCGGAGTAGCCGAAATGGATGAGCATGGAAACAGGCCGCTGAAGGAAGAAGCGGCCGTTATTTTGGCCGGGCCTCTCCAGCATGTCTGGCTGATTGCCCTTTCCTACATTCTTTATAGTATGTCAGTGCTGGACGGGGCACTGTTTGAGCTTTTTTTTCAATATAATATCATGATTCTGATTTTCAATCTTCTGCCTATCTGGCCGCTTGATGGGGGGAAGCTGCTGTTTTTATACCTGTCCCAAAAGAAGGCGTTCCCAGATGCCCACAAACAGGCCTTAAGGATTTCACTTGGGGCAGCCCTTATTTTTGCTGCGGTTATGCTGCTGGCAGCGCCCCTTAATCCGAATGTCTGGATTGTGCTCGGCTTCCTGCTTTTTTCCCTGCATTTTGAATGGAAGCAGCGGCGGTTTATTTTTATGAGATTCCTGCTTGAGCGGTATTATGGAAACCGGAATGAGTTCAAAGTACTGAAGCCATTGATCGTCAAAGAGGATGAGATGGTTGTCGAAGTGCTTGAGCGTTTCCAGCGCGGCACCAAGCATCCGATTATTGTGGAAAATGATGGAAAGGAGCATGCAGCACTTGATGAGAATGAGCTCCTTCATGCCTATTTTTCCGAAAAGCTTACCACAGCACGAATGGCTGATTTGCTTTATGCCTATTAAAGCTTGATAATAATAGACAAAGATTTTTAGATATATCAAAGCGGGGAATAAAGTTGAAAAAATTAGTCATCAATTACGCAACAAGGGAAAAACGTTATGCAGTTCTGAATGAATCGGGCAAGCCGGAAAAGCTGATCATTGACCAGCCGAAAAATCTATCCGCAGTAGGCAGCATTTATCTCGGGACGGTCGCAAAGGTGCTGCCTGGGATGAATGCTGCTTTCGTTGAGATTGGGGAAGAAAAGAGCGGGTTTCTGCACCGCGACAGGCTCGCATCATATGTGCGTTCAGCCGAAGACAAAGAGAAGAAAGACAAAAAATCAATCTCCTCTTTTGTTCGTGAAGGTGAAAAACTGCTTGTACAGGTTGAAAAAGATGCGGCGGGCACGAAAGGTCCCCGGCTTACCAATGTCATTGAATTCCAGGGCGAAAAGCTGATTTATATGCCCTTTGGCCGGTATGTGGCCGTTTCAAGGAAAATAGAGAAAGACTCTGCAAGGGAAGAGCTGAGAACGCTCGGGATGAAACTGAAGGAAGAAGAAGAAGGGCTCATCTTCCGTACTTCTGCTGCAGGAGCATCTGAAGAAGACTTCCAAAAAGAACTGGAGGAGCTTCGTGCAGAACACCGTGAGCTTGCTAAAAAGGCTGCTTCGGTAAAGAAGCCTGCAAAGCTTGCTGAAAAAGAAACCTTCCTGGAGGAAGCGGCAGCTGAGATGGCCAGGCTTGGAGCCGGCGAGGTGGTGGTTGACGACCTTGCTGTAAAGCAGAAACTGGAAAAAGCAGCGGCAGAGTCTGTAGTCCGTTACTATAATAATAAGGAAAGCATTTTCTCTGCCTATAATCTTGACCAGGAAATCGATAGGGCGCTAAAAAAAATCGTCTGGCTTGATAACGGCGCCTATCTTATCTTTGACGAAGCAGAGGCTCTGACTGTCATCGATGTGAATACAGGAAAATACTCCGGCCGGGAAAATCTGCGCGACACGGTTCTCAGGACTAATGAATGGGCGGCGGCAGAGGCTGCAAGGCAGATCAGGCTCAGGGACATCGGCGGCATGATTCTGATTGATTTCATTGATATGAAAGAGGAAAGAGACCGGCAGCATATTTCAAGGGTGATGGAAAAAGAGCTCCGCAAAGATGAGCGGAGGACGAGGATCGTCGGGTTCACTCCGCTGGGCATATTGCAGATTACAAGGAAAAAGACGCGTGCTGCCCTTTCTGAATCGCTTACGGTCAAGTGTACTGCCTGTGAAGGGACTGGGCGGATGGTCAGTGCAGAGACAGCGGCCTTCCGGCTTGAGCGGGAAATTTGGGAAATGCGGGGAAGCGATTATGAAGCCGCCCTGATCAGGCTTTCTGCAGATGTTTTGGATGTTTTTTCGGGCGAGCAGGGTATTCACCGGAAAAGGCTGGAAGCAACATGCGGCCTCAGGCTCTTTTTCGCTGCAGAAGACTCCAGGATTCCTTTTTATGAAATCCGCCAGCTGGGAAGCCTGAAGGAAATTGAAGCAAAGCATAAAAAGCAATAAAGCTTCCTGATTTAAAACCGGGATAATGTATTGACACACTCTCTGAATATATGATAGTATTCTTATGTTATGTTTGTAGCGCACCAAGCTACAACCGCTCAGAGCAGGTATTCAAGTTTTTGCTTTTTGCAAAACGCCTGCAATTGGCGAGTCTTAGTCTATAAGGAGGTGCAGTTCATGTACGCTATTATCGAAACTGGTGGAAAGCAGATCAAAGTTGAAGAAGGCCAAGCTATCTTCATCGAAAAGCTGGACACTGTAGAAGGCGAAACAGTTACTTTTGACAAAGTTTTATTCGTAGGCGGCGACAATGTAAAGGTAGGAAGCCCTGTAGTTGAAGGCGCTACTGTAACGGCTAAAGTTGAAAAACAAGGCCGTGCAAAGAAGATCATTGTCTTCAAATACAAAGCGAAGAAAAACTATCGTAAAAAGCAAGGTCATCGTCAGCCGTTCACTAAAGTTGTGATCGAAAAGATCAACGCATAAGGTTTGGCTGTATGATCCATACGACGATTATTCGTACTGAAGCCGGCCGCGTCAGGTCTTTTTCATTGAGCGGGCATGCCCTTTTTGCCAACCATGGCAAAGATATCGTATGTGCAGGCGTTTCTGCAGTGTCCATCGGTGCCATCAACAGCATCATGGCGCTGACAGGAGTCGAGCCTGACATCGAACAGGGAGACAGCGGCTTTCTCCGATGCGACATTCCGCAGGATCTTCCTGAAGAGACGCAAGAGAAAGTCCAGCTTCTGCTGGAAGGCATGATTGTTTCATTGGAGACGATTGAGCGTGAGTATGGCAAGCACATAAAAATAACCTTCAAAAAATAGGAGGTGAAACAAATGCTAAGATTAGATCTTCAGTTTTTCGCTTCTAAAAAAGGAGTAGGTTCTACAAAGAACGGCCGTGACTCAATCTCTAAGCGCCTTGGCGCTAAGCGTGCAGACGGTCAATTCGTATCCGGCGGTTCTATCCTTTACCGTCAGCGCGGTACAAAGATCTACCCTGGAGTGAATGTTGGACGCGGAGGCGACGATACTCTTTTCGCGAAAGTGGACGGAGTTGTCAAGTTCGAGCGTGTAGGCCGTGACCGCAAGCAAGTGAGCGTTTATCCAGCTGCTCAAGAAGCTTAAGCTTACCACAGAAAACTCTAACCGACAGGTTAGAGTTTTCTTTTTTCCTTTAGATGCGATTCCAGCGATAGGGCTGATGATCAAGCGTGGACCGCGGAAAGGGCATGGATCCCCCATCGGGCTGCCGTGGCTTTTCCGCGGTTCGCCGGCTTGTGCCCGGCTGCCTTGAATTCTTAATTTTAACAGGAAATTGCTTACTCCCATCTTCTTTTTTGATATACTATCAGCAGGCAATCTTATGACACTAATAATTGTGTAGGAGTGCATTTATGGAAAAAGATTGGAGCACAGTTGAGGTTTTGCGGCATGCACGCCATGACTGGATGAATAAAATACAATTAATTAAAGGAAATCTTTCCCTAAGCAAATATGACAGAGCCAAGGAAATCATCGATGAAATCGTTGTAGAAGCCCAGAATGAAGCAAAGCTTTCCAACTTGAATATTCCTCAATTTGCCTCCCTGCTGTTTACCTACAATTGGGAAAACCATTCGTTCCAGATTGAGTATGAGGTGCTGGATGATGTCAAGTGCAGAAAACTGGATGACCAGTTCCTGGAGAGCTGGACAAGGTCCTTTTTTGCAAGGCTGGACGATTCGGTCAAACCCTTTCATGATAACCATTTATCGGTATTGATAGAGCCTCAGGAGGATGGAATCCGTTTGTTTTTTGATTTTAGCGGAATAATAACAGAGAGAGAATCGATCAGATCTTATCTGGGAGAGCAGCACCAGGCCATCAGGATGAAGATGGAGGAGCTGTCTGAGCAGGAGCTGGCCCTGGAAGTGTTTATGCCATTCAGCAGGGGATTGGAGTAGCTGGGTGCGCCCGGAAGGGGATACGCTGAGCCTTGCTTAGGGCAAAGCAGATTTTTACTGCTGTAGCTTCGCATTTTTGTGTACATACAGCAGACAGGAGGAGTTTTTAATATGTTTGTCGATCAAACGAAGATATATGTGAAAGGCGGAGACGGAGGCAACGGGATGGTTGCTTTCCGCCGTGAAAAGTACGTGCCTAAGGGCGGCCCTGCCGGCGGGGACGGAGGCAAGGGTGCAGATGTTGTGTTTGAGGTGGAAGAAGGCCTGCGGACCCTGATGGATTTCCGCTATAACCGCCATTTCAAAGCATCCCGCGGGGAACATGGAATGTCCAAAAATCAGCATGGCAGAAATTCAAAGGATATGATTATCAAGGTTCCGCCGGGAACGGTTGTGACCGATGCGGATACAAAAGAAGTTATAGCAGATCTGACTGAGCATGGGCAAAGGGCCATCATCGCAAAAGGCGGACGCGGAGGGCGGGGCAATACCAGATTCGCTACTCCTGCCAACCCTGCGCCGGAGCTGTCAGAGCATGGCGAGCCTGGCCAGGAGCGGGAAGTAGTCCTCGAACTGAAGCTTCTAGCTGATGTCGGGCTTGTCGGATTCCCAAGTGTCGGGAAATCTACCCTGCTTTCGGTTGTATCTTCAGCAAGGCCAAAGATTGCCGAGTACCATTTTACAACAATCGCCCCGAATTTAGGGATGGTTGAAACAGAAGATGGAAGAAGCTTTGTAATGGCAGACCTGCCCGGGCTGATTGAAGGGGCGCACTCAGGCGTTGGACTGGGGCATCAGTTCCTCCGCCATATCGAAAGGACCCGTGTCATTGTCCATGTTATTGATATGGCAGCAGTGGAAGGCCGGGGTCCGTATGAGGATTACCTGACAATCAATAAAGAGCTGAAAGAGTACAATCTTCGCCTGACAGAGCGTCCGCAGATCATTGTAGCCAATAAAATGGACATGCCGGAAGCTGAAGAAAATCTGAAGGAATTCAAGAGCAGGCTGACTGATGATCACCCGATTTTCCCGATCTCCGCTTTTACAAGGCAGGGCCTCAGGGATCTGCTGTTTGCTGTTGCAGACAAGATCGAGGAAACGCCTGAATTCCCTCTCATGGAAGATGAAGAAGAGGATAATGGCATTAACCGGGTTGTCTATAAGCATGAAAAGCCTCAGACTGAGTTTGTAATCACAAGGGATCCGGACGGAAGTTTCGTCCTTTCAGGCGATGCTGTCATCAAAGTGTTCAAGATGACCGATTTTTCACGGGAAGAATCTGTCCGCCGTTTCGCGCGCCAGCTGAGGGGCATGGGCGTGGACGAGGCACTGAGGGAACGCGGAGCCAAGGATGGCGACACGATCAAGCTGCTTGAGTTTGAATTTGAATTTGTTGAATAGCATATAAAGCCGCTGCGCCGGAACCGTGACGGGCCGGTGCAGGCTTCATGGCTTTTTCAAGGAAAAATTATACATACATAGACACTGCTTTACGCGAAGGGGTGAAAGGAATGAGACAGGATAAGTCAGATAGGAAATTTTATTTGGTCCGTGAAGATGTCCTTCCGGAAGCCATGAAAAAAACGCTTGAAGCGAAGGAAATGATTGATAGAGGGAAAGCGGAATCGGTGTGGGACGCTGTCCAGAAGGTCGACTTGAGCAGAAGTGCCTTCTATAAGTACCGGGATACGGTCTTCCCTTTTCATACCGTGATCAAAGAGCGGCTTATCACCCTGTTTTTCCATTTGGAGGACAGGTCAGGAACATTATCTCAGCTGCTTGGGATTGTTGCATCCTCAGGCTGCAATGTTTTAACGATTCATCAGACCATCCCTCTGCAAAGCAGGGCGAATGTCACCATGTCTCTCAATACGAGCGGGATGGGAATTGAAATCGATGAGCTTTTGGCCAGGCTGAGAAAATTGGAATTTGTTGAAAAAGTAGAGGTGCTGGGATCAGGTGCATAGCCATATTCCCGGCGCCTTTTTTTAAAACCGGGCGGCATCCCCTGCAGGTTTGTAGAGTTTTATCCATTCCCATCTTGAAAACTAAGGACATACACAGTGTAAAGTGTTAAAGTATATAAAAAGGGACTGTGGATTTGTTTGGGAGGAGTATTGACTATGAAAGCAGGCTATCTTGGGCCAAAGGCTACATTCACTGACTTGGCAGTAAGGGCGATGTTTCCGGAGACGGAATCTATCCCTTACCGCACCATTCCAGGCTGCATGGACGCGGTCCTGAATGAAGAAATTGACTTTGCGGTTGTTCCGATTGAGAATGCGCTTGAAGGATCTGTCAATATTACGCTGGATTATTTGGTTCATGAAGTGGATTTGCCGATCTGCGGGGAGATAACGGCTCCAATCAGCCAGCATCTGATGGTGCATCCGGAGCATGCAGAAGAGTGGCAGGATACTGAAATCATTTACAGCCATTCACATGCAATCGCCCAATGCCATAAATTCCTGCACCAGGATTTGAGGGGCATCCCGTCAGAAAATATGACCTCGACGGCTGCTGCCGCTCAATTTGTGAAAGAGAATCCGGAAATGAAGGCAGCCGCCATTGCCAATGAACTCGCGGCAGAGGAATATGGATTGGTTATTGTAAAAAGGAATATTCATGATTTTCAATATAACCACACCCGCTTTGCTGTTATTTCGAAAAAGCCTGTCAAGCTTGATAGAACAAAGGCGCTGGGCTTTAAAACGACCGTTATGGCCACCTTGCCCTCAGACCGGGCAGGTGCGCTTCATCAGGTTTTATCTGCATTTGCCTGGAGAAAGCTGAATTTGACCAAGATTGAATCAAGGCCGATGAAAACGGGGCTTGGCAATTATTTTTTCATCATTGATATTGATATGGAAGCCGATGATATCCTGATACCGGGAGCGGTAGCAGAGCTGGAAGCGCTGGGATGCGGAGTGAAAATACTGGGAAGCTATCCGTATTACCAGATTGGCAGGAAAACGAGGGATAAGGCGTCCAATGCGCATTAATTACTAAAAGAAAGGCCGGGCTGCTGAAGCCCGGCCTTTTTGCGTATTAGGATGAACATCCGCTCTACGGAAGGTCAACGAGGAAAGCAGCTTCCGAAAGGGCCTGTTCTGCAGCATCCAGAATTGCCTCAGAAGGAGCAGTGATGGTATGGAGGTGAAAGCCTCCGGTAAGCTCTGAGAGGAAGGAAGCATTGGTTTTCCTGATTTTTTCCAAAAACTGTTTGACTTCCCGCCGGTTGGAAACCATGATGGATGCTGTGAGGTCCCCATATACAGGATGCTCAATCTTCACATCCTTAACAGTTGCCCCGTGGTCTACAAGCAGATTCAGCTCCTCTTCTGTCTTGTCTGGAGAGTGGGAGCAGGCGACCGTCCGTTCGAACAGCTGGGCGGGAGGAACCTGCTGAAGATAGAGGTATCCCTGGCTGGTGGCAATGATCGGCTCATTCTTTGCCTTAAGAAGCGTGATATCGCCGACGATGACCTGCCTGCTAACATTCGCTTTTCTGGCAAGCTCGCTCCCTGTGACTGGCTCCTGGCGGGATTTCAGGAGATCCAGCAGCATAGAGCGCCGTTCATCCCCCAGAACTTTTTTCTGTCCGTTCATACAAAACTCTCCTAACACCTTTTATAATGAACCATTTTAACACAGCATTTTCCTGAAAGCGATCATTCAGCGGCAGGCTTGTGCCGGCTGTAATCCCTGATGATGCCGGCAATTGTGCTGCCAAGTTCTCTGATTTCCTCAAAGGAAGAATCCCGCCCAAAGGAAATACGGATAAATTCCTTTGCTGCAGCATCTTCTATCCCCATCGCCTGCATGGTCTTGGAAGGATTCTGCATGCCTGTCTGGCAGGCGCTTCCTGTTGATATCGCAAATCCTCTCCGATTGCATTCAAGCATCACCCATTGTCCTTCAATCCCGCTGATCCCAAGCCCGACCGTAGAGGCAAGCTGCTCCCCGGAAAAGCCGGAACCATATACCGAAATAGGCAGGTCCGCCTCTTTCAGCACGCCAAGAAATTCTTTCCTCTGCCTGTAAGCAAGCGCCGAAAAGTCAGCCATGGTGCTGTATGCCTTGCCTGCGGCTTCTGTCATAGCCGCTATCCCTGGGACATTTACAGTGCCGGGCCTGAAACCATTCTCATGCGAACTGCCTGGATAATAAGGCTTCCAGGAAAGATCGGGTCTGATGTATACAGCTCCAGCCCCTTTCGGTCCGTAAAATTTGTGGGCAGAAATTGAAAGGCTGTCGACATGCCCAAGAATGCCGGCCAGCTCCATTTTTCCAAAAGAATGGACCATATCGCTGTGCAGCAGAATTCCATTATTCCGGCAAAGTGCGCTTATTTCTATCATTGGCTGGATGGTCCCGATCTCGGAATTGCTGTGCTGAATGACAGCCAGCACTGTATCTTCCCTTATAGCAGCTTCAAAGTCGGAAATTCTTATTCTTCCTTTTTCATCAAAAGGCAGGAGTGTTATATCACAGCCTTCTTCCTCAAGCCGCCTGAGTGTACTGTGGACAGAAGAATGCTCTGCCTTGCCTGCTATGATGTGCTTTCCTTTCTTTTCCGCAGCAGAAAGCAGTGCATGGATGGCAAGGAAATTTCCCTCGCTTCCCCCGCTTGTAAAAAAAATCCCTTCCTTCTCGGCACCGAGCATGAGGGACAGCTGGGAACGGCAGCTTTCGAGAAGGGAAGCTGCCCGGCTGCCGGTGTCATGCAGGCTGCCTGTATTGCCGAAATATTCCCCGGCCGCTTTTACATATACATTTGCCGCATCCTGATCTAATGGAGACGTCGCAGCATAATCAAAATATTTCATCGTAAACCAGCTTCCAATCTATGAATATTAAAAATCACTTGTCATAAGTTTAATTCTATGTAAATATAGGTGTCAAGACACCTGTAAAACAGGAGGAAGAAAATATGGCAAATCGCACCGATGTGATTATCATTGGAAGCGGTGTGGCGGCTTTGCAAATGGCAAAGGAGCTCAGCCGTGATATGAATGTGATTATTTTCACAAAATCTAAAGCGACAGATAGCAATTCTTATATGGCCCAGGGCGGCATAGCGGCAGCTCTTGGCAGCAAGGACAGCCCTTCTCTTCACTTAAAAGATACATTGGAAGCGGGCCGCTGGCATAATGACGAGGACGCAGCAAGGCGTATGACAGAAGCCGCCCCCGGATTGATCAATGAATTGCTTGCATCCGGCTGTTCATTCGACAGAAGTACAGCCGGCGAGCTTCTCCTGGGAATGGAAGGGGCACACCGGGAAAAAAGGATTGTCCATGGAGGCGGCGATGCAACAGGAAAAAAGCTGATAGGGTTTTTACTGGGACAAACAAATGAAAAAGCTTTGATCATTGAAGACTTTTTTGTCTATGATCTTCTGACAAATGATTCCGGCTGTTATGGGGTGAGGGGCATAGGGCAGGATGGGAAACAGGCTGAATTTTATGCAGATCACATTGTGCTGGCAACAGGGGGCTGCGGCCAGCTGTATAGTTATACCTCCAACGCCGCAACTGTCACGGGGGACGGAATCGCCTTGGCATACAGGGCTGGGGCAGAGGTTGCAGATATGGAGTTTATTCAATTTCATCCAACATTATTGTCAATCGGCGGAAAAGGCGCAGGCCTGATCTCTGAAGCTGTGAGGGGGGAAGGCGCAAGGCTTGTCACAGCTGATGGCCGCGCGATCATGGAGAACGTCCACCCTATGAAGGATCTGGCTCCGCGCCATATCGTGTCGCAAACCATTTTCGAGTATATAAATAGCGGAATTGACATTTTTCTTGATATTACCTCTATCGGGAATTTCGCTTCCCGGTTCCCGACAATAACGGAGATGTGCAGGCAAAACGGGATATCCCTTGAACGGGGGCTTTTGCCGGTCATTCCCGGCAGCCACTTCCTGATGGGCGGAATCAGGACCGATCTGGACGGCAGGACGTCAGTCAGCGGCCTTTATGCCATAGGAGAGGCTGCCTGTACAGGTGTCCATGGGGCGAACCGGCTGGCGAGCAATTCTTTGCTCGAAGGACTTTATTTTGGAAGGCAGCTTGCCCGGTATATCTTATCATGTCGGGTGCAGCCCAATGAGGCGGGATCCAGGAGCGTAGAGACAGACGATTCCCGCCCTTTGCCATACCTGCCCAATATCGGGGAAATAAAAGAGCGCATGATGATGAATGCCGGGATTGTCCGGACCGCCTCCGGCCTTCTTGCACAAAGGGAATGGCTGCAGAGATTTGGAGCGGAAAAGTGGGTCAGTGCTTCGCTTGAAGGGTATCGCCGGGAGGATATGAAGGTTATCTTCATGCTGATTGCCTCATGGCTCATCACAGAAGCGGCCTTAAAAAGGACCGAAAGCCGAGGAGGGCATTTCCGAAGCGACTTTCCATTTGAGGATGACCAGAAATGGCTGAGAGTACAAATAATCCAGCAGAAAGATCAAAAAGAAGAGGATGGGGAAAATGAACAGATTAAAGCTGCGGCTGCTACTTGAACAATTTTTTCTTGAAGACATCGGGGACCGGGACGTGAGCAGTGAATTAATATTTGGGGAAGAAGAGCAGGGGGAGATTGTGTTTTTGGCCAAGGAAGATGGCGTTTTCTGCGGAGCTGATATCCTTTTGACAGGCTTCCCTTTACTGGACAGCAGCATTGATATTGATTTAATCGCCAGGGACGGCGGGCAGATAAGAGCCGGCCAGACTCTTGCAAGGGTGAGAGGTCCGGTTCACAGCCTCCTGAAAGGGGAGCGTGTTATCCTGAATCTGCTGCAGCGGATGAGCGGGATTGCAACAAGGACAAATGAAGCCGTACAGTTAATGGCCGGAAGCCGCACGAGGATCACGGATACAAGAAAAACGACCCCGGGTTTGAGGATGCTGGAGAAATATGCAGTTCGTACAGGCGGAGGCTTTAACCACCGGTATGGATTGTATGATGCTGTCATGATCAAGGATAACCATATTTCCTTCGCAGGGAGTATTTCTAATGCTGTCGAAGCGGTGAGGTCGAGACTTGGCCACATGGTGAAAATAGAGGTTGAAACAGAAACGAAGGAACAGGTGCTTGAGGCGGTTAAAGTGAAGGCGGATGTCATCATGTTTGACAACCGGTCACCAAAAGAAATCCGGGAATGGCTGCCGCTCGTCCCGGAAGGAATCACAACAGAGGCATCAGGCGGGATTACGATGGAGACACTTGCCGCTTATGGGGAAACAGATGTTGATTATATCTCGCTCGGTTTTCTCACACATTCTGTCAAATCGCTGGATATCAGTGTGAAAGTCAAAATGCTTCAGGAGGTAAAAGGATGAATATTTTTGAGATAGCAGAGCAAGGGGCAAAGATGCTGCCGGAAAAATATAAAACAATGCCAGCAGAAGAGCTTGAGGAAAGGGTCCGGGCTGTAAAAAGCAGGCTTGGAAAGAAGCTCTTCATCCCCGGACATCATTATCAGAAAGATGAAGTCATCCAATTTGCCGATGCTACCGGAGATTCGCTGAAGCTTGCCCAGCTCTCTGCTGAGAATAAAGACGCAGAGCATATTGTCTTCTGCGGGGTCCATTTTATGGCTGAGACAGCGGATATCCTGACTACAGAAAGTCAGAAGGTCTACCTGCCTGATATGAGGGCTGGCTGTTCCATGGCTGATATGGCCGATATCCGCCAGACTGAGAAAGCGTGGAGCCGGCTGTCTGCCATGTTCGGCGATACGATGCTGCCTCTGACTTATGTAAATTCAACAGCCGCGATCAAAGCATTTGTAGGTGCACATGGAGGGGCCACCGTTACCTCGTCGAATGCAGAAGAAATGGTGGAGTGGGCGTTTACACAAAAAGAAAGGCTGCTTTTTCTGCCAGATCAGCATCTTGGGAGGAATACAGCCTTCAATCTGGCTATCCCGCTTGACAGAATGGCCGTCTGGAATCCCATCTCTGAAATTCTTGAATACGAAGGCAATCTGGAGGAAGTAAAGGTTATCCTTTGGAAAGGTCACTGCTCTGTCCACGAAAACTTTACAGTGGCAAACATCGAGCAGGTCAGGGCAGACTATCCTGGCATGAAAATCATCGTGCATCCTGAATGCCGGAGAGAGGTAGTCGAACGTTCTGACTTGGCCGGATCAACCAATTTCATCATCCAGGCAATCGAAAAATCAGCTCCGGGGACCCATTGGGCAATCGGGACTGAAATGAATCTTGTGAACAGGATTATTCAATCCCATCCGGACAAAAAGATCATCTCACTCAACCCGAATATGTGCCCCTGCCTGACCATGAACAGAATCGACCTTCCGCATTTGGCCTGGTCGCTTGAGATGGCGGCGGAAGGAAATGCTGTGAACAGGATCACAGTTTCGGAGCCTGATGCTTCCAATGCAAGGCTTGCCCTTGAAAGGATGCTTGCACGGTCCTGACAAATAAATATCGGAGGTTTTCAGCAGTCCCTCTTCTTCCTTGTTATATGGCAAGCCTGCCATTCATATCATTGAAGACGAAGGGACTGTTTTATTTAGTTTTTCAATTGATGCATGGCACCGCTGCAAGGCTTGAGGCGCAAAGTTTATCCGGAACCGCATAAGTTTTTTTGATAATGATTAGCAATTTGCCCATTCCGTCATACAATGTATGGACTTATGCATAGGAGGGATATCAGAGTGAAGATCCATATCGTACAGAAAGGGGATACTCTTTGGAAGATCGCCAAGAAGTACGGCGTGAACTTTGAAGAGCTGAAGAAGATGAATTCGCAGCTCAGCAACCCTGATATGATTATGCCCGGGATGAAGATAAAAGTTCCTACAGCAGGGGGAAGTATAAAGAAAGAAGCCCCGATGGGAATGTCTCCTGAAGCAAAAATCAATATGGGCGCGAAGAAGGAAATGCCAACAACAGAGCATCCTTTTGCAAAAGAAAAGCCAATGCAGGCTGTGGAAGCGCCGCAGCCAAAGAAAGAAGCACCAAAGCCGCAGGTGACGGCTCCAAAGATGGAACAGCCGAAAGCACCTTTTGTTCCAAAAATGCCGCAGCCGATCATTCCGGATATTGATATCAACAATTACTATATGATGAACATGCCTGCCCCTAAACCGCAGCCAAAACCGCAGCCAAAGCCAAAGGCCATGCCGAAACAGGAATACAAGCCGAAGCCTCTGGAAGAGCCGGCAGCCCAGATGCCGATCACCATGCCAAAGCAGCAGCCGCAGCTGCCGCCGAAGCCAATGAATATTCTTCCCGGCATTAAACCGGCTGGTGAAGAAAGCCCTGAGATGGAAAGTCCAGAAACAGCGCAGATGCCGCTGCAAGGAGGTTATAAACAGCCTATGTACCCTTATCAGCCAAACTATTATCAAGGATCTCCGGTGAACCCGGGGCATGGTTATCAGCAGCCTGGCCATTATCCTCAGGTTCAGGGGGCTTCCATGCCATACCAGCAGCAGATGCCATACGGCATGATGCCTGGAATGGAAGGTGCCGGCCAGATGCAGCACCATTATGAAGAATCTTCATCTTTTATGCCTATGGCAAACACGAATCCGATGTATGCCCAGCCTACAGGTGTAATGGGAATGTCAGATCAGCAGCAGCAGCTGCCATTATCTCCTATGTCCCAGCAGCAGCTTCCGCTCCAGCCGACGCAGACCATGCCTGCCATGCAGCAGCAATATCCATTTCCTCCATACCCAGCCTGCCTTCACCCGGTTTCACCAGTAATGCCTGGCCCTGGCTATGGTGCCTGTGAACCGGGTATGCCATACGGATATCCTCAGCAGCCTATGGTACAGGGAGCGATGGAGGGATATGAGTCTCCTTCTATGGCCCAGATGCCATTAATGCCTTCGCAAAGCCAAATGCCGCTCATGCCTTCCGAAGCCCAGATGCCTCTCATGCCTCAGCAGGGCGTCCAGGGAATGTCTGATGACTGCGGATGCGGCTCAGGCATGCCGCAGATGATGCCGGGCATGCACCATGGTATGCAGCCAGGAATGCACCATATGGGGATGGGCATGCCGCAAATGGGCTATGGAGCCCCGTACCAGCCTCAGTATGGACAGCAGATGGGCTTCGGCCAATCGCCATACATGGGCCAGCCGCAGGGATATGGCCCGATGGGCGGCCAGGCATTCGGAATGCCGCGCTTTGACGATGAAAGCTATGAATTTAATGGTTAAAAGCTGGGGAGACGATTCTTATTGCAATCGTCTCCTCTCCTATTTACGCCAAATCCTCCCTTTTCCCGTTAAAGAACTCTCACCGGTCAGAAACAATGTCATGCTGATTGATACCGGGCAGGACATGTATGTGGTGAAAGGGTATTCCTCTTATCAGCGCCTTAAAATTCAGGAGGCTTTCACCTCTTCCCTCAAAAAAGAAGGTTTTGATTCTGCCTGCAGCTTTGAAACAGTGTCATCCGTCCAGCCGCTTTATGATGGGATGTATTACTATGGAGTCATGAAATACATTGTCCCGGGTGACTCTTTTTCTTATCATGATGAAGCTGACCGCAGTGCCGGACTTGAACTGTTATGCCGGTACCACCAAACAGCTGCGAAGGTGGCCGGTCGCTATGATCGTGTCCTGCCGCGTTTCAGCCAGATTGAAAAATGGCGTGAAAGGGCAGCGCTGTTTCTGAACAATCAGCCAGTGGTTAAATTTTTCGTCCAGAAAGAAATGATTGAAGAGCTGATGGGCTGGGCGGATTGGTCCCTGAAAGGCATGGAGCGGGAAAAAGCATTTTTTGAAGCTGAAAATGAAACAGTCCTTCACGGTGATGTGGCCCACCATAATTTTCTTAGGGATGAAAACGGTAAAGTCCATTTGATCGACTTTGATTTAATCAGCATCGGAGCAGTATGCATGGACTATCTTCAATATGCCAACCGGATCCTGCCGTTTATTGGCTGGTCTGCCGAAGCGCTGAGAGAGTATGATGTTTTGTCTCCGTATCTCAGCAAAAAGGGGTTTATTTTTGCTCTGGCGTTTCCCTCCGACATTTTCCGGGAATGGAACAGATTAGTCAGAGAAAGGACATACAACGATCCTTATAAAACAAGGCAGCTGCTCGATATGACTGCAGGGCAGTTTACCGAAAGGAAGGCTTTCATCAAAGAGCTGATGGACCTTGCGAATGACCTGCCTGATTAGCTGGACAAAACTTTCAGGATGAAATCAAACCTTCGCCGGAAAGCTATTAATGAGCACAGCTCAAAATTGGCGAAGGGGGTCACCCGCTTGAACCAGAAATTTCTGGCAGTACCATTTGCAGCATTATTAAGCCTTGGCCTTGCAGGCTGCGCTATGGGAGGAAACGGCGGAGATACAGCTTCTGAATCGGGTCATCGCACAGAGTCGCTTGGGGCAGGCATGGACCGGGATAAGAATCCGTCCAGTCCGCTTGCAGCCTATGATAAGAATTTCTACCAGCATGATAATCGCTTCAGCCACAGTGATGCCAACTACCACGGGCATCTTGATGATAATACAAGGGAAGCAAAAAGATCCTATTATACGGCTTACGAAGGGCAGCTTGCGGAAAAGATAGGCGATGAAACAGCAGCCGTCAGCAATGTGGAAGACGTCCGTTCTGTCGTTTACGGAAGCGATGTCCTGATTGCAGTCGATCTGGCCGACTACAGCAGGGAAGAGGAGACAAAGCAGGACATACAGCAGGCTGTGTCCCCTTATCTGCGGGGCAGATCCTGTACAGTGGTGGCGGACGAAGGCACCTTCAGCCGCATCCGCAATATAGACAATGACCTGCGGGAT
Source organism: Bacillus infantis NRRL B-14911 (assembly GCF_000473245.1). NCBI lineage: Bacteria > Bacillati > Bacillota > Bacilli > Caryophanales > Bacillaceae > Bacillus > Bacillus infantis. Next base: position 3,458,703 of record NC_022524.1, on the reverse strand, counting down.
GGCGGGCCAAGAGAGCAGATTGACCTGGACATCAAGGATATGTTCCATTCGCTCAGGCACAGGCTCAATGGCAATGGCCGCTGATTTTTGAAAAAGCAGAGCTGCGGCTTTGCTTTTTCTTTACATAAAAAAATAAAGGGAGGACAAGGAGTTGAAAAAAGAAAATAAACAGGAAAAAATTCTGGTCGTCATATTATTTACCGTCGCTTTCCTTTTAATGTTATCCATGCTGAGGAGGCTGTTTTTCTAAAATTGAAGCTCCTATTATCCCTAAAAAAAATTGGCATATTTAATGTGAAGCTGGAAACAATAAAAATAAAGTTTTGGAAACCAAACCAGGGGTGATCTGTTATGAGAACCAATCCAATCCGGCTGCTTGCCTCATTTCTCCTGATAGCTGTATGGTTTGCTGTAATTGCAGGTACAGAAACAGGAATCCTGGTGCGTGCATCTGAAAGCGGCCCGCTCGAGCTCTCAGTCATACTGGAGAGAGTGTATCTCGACGGGGAAATGAGCGAAGAAGAAATTCAGGAAACCGTGTGGTCCCTGGAGGATTTCTGGTCCAAGTATGACGAATGGCAGCTGGTTGAAATGGATGAAGGCCAAATGGTTTTCCGCCAGCAGGTGGACGACATTTCACCTTTATTAAAATCGAACGGGTATTTTGGATTGACGGATGAAGGCATTTTGACCATCTATAACGGCAGGCCGGACAAAAGCCGAATCATCCAGTCATTTTTTCAGATTGATATAGGGAAGCTTGAAAGCAAGAAAAGGGAACAGCTTGAAAAAGGCATCCCAATCATGACGAAGAACAGGTATGTGGAGGTGCTGGAGGCCTTCCAGTCTTATTCAAAAAGCGGAAGCGGCCAGTAGCATAAGCAGAGTGAAGATAGAAAAGCCCTGGTCCAATTGGCCAGGGCCGGCTTCATTACTTTTCATAGCCTGTTATTACATAATTTTCGTCTTGCATTTCCACTGTATAAGCTGCATTTTCGGCAGTTGTCACAGTGGCTTTGTCTGCATCGCCCTCAATCTTAACGTCTTCCTGTGTTGTATCAAGGAAAGAAGGATTGAAGAACGGCTCAGTATTGACTATCATCTTGCCATCTTCAGATTTCTGGTCTGTAGCATAGTGCGCATACATTTCTTTTGCCAGATCTTCACTGTAGTATTTTGAAAGGAATGCGGATGCAGAGCTTTCATCTGCAAAGCTTGAGTTGATGACGATCGTTTCTTCGTCAGCAGCGGTTTCTTTGTTGAATACTTCGTTTACCTTCAGCTCCGCAATGCGGACGCTATTATAGATCTTTGATTTAGCAGCATCATTCAGTTCAGCTGTCTTTTCTTCAGCAGCTTTTTCTTCTTTGCCCTCATCTTCATTTGAAGAGCAGCCTGCAACGGCAAATAATAGTGTGAAAATTGCTAAAAGAGATAATAGTTTCTTCAATTCGGTGACCCCCAGTCATTTTTTAAAACCTCTCCCATTATATAGAAATAACCCTGAAAATTGCAACTTTTTTCTTCGGCAAATCTTTGTAGTATGATAGAATGAGGTACAGAAAATTTGGGGAGCGAGACATTTGTTTGAATATATAAAAGGCACGGTCGAATTTATCGGCCCTGAATATATAGTGGTCGAAAATAATGGATTAGGCTATCAGATTAGCACACCCAACCCATTCAGCTATTCAAATAAGCAGGGAGGGGAAATCCAGATTTTCACCTATCATTATGTAAGGGAAGATATTTTCGCTTTATACGGCTTCCATTCCCGTGAGGAAAAAATGCTGTTTACAAAGCTGCTGAACGTTTCCGGCATCGGGCCAAAAGGAGCCCTTGCGATCCTTGCATCCGGAGAGCCGGCTCAGGTCGTCCAGGCGATTGAGGACGAAGATGAAGCGTTCCTGGTCAAATTCCCGGGAGTGGGCAAAAAAACGGCGCGCCAGATGATACTTGATTTGAAAGGCAAGCTTCAGGAGGCGATTCCGGACTTCTTTCCCAATCTGTTCAATCCTGATGCAGCCAGGCCTGCTGCTACAGGAAGCGCTGCTCTTCTTGAGGAGGCCATCCTGGCACTCAGGGCTCTTGGCTATTCGGAAAAAGAGGTCAAGCGCATAAAACCGGCATTGGAAAAAGAGAAGCTTACAACAGATGAATATATTAAAAAAGGCTTGCAGCTGCTGCTTAAGTAGGACGGAAGTCTCCTTTTGCAGCGCCCGGCAGCCAAGGGGTGAATACAGCTTATGGAAGATCGGATCATTTCAGGTGAAGCGGACCTTCAGGATGTCTCCTTTGAGCAGAGCTTGAGGCCGCAGACTCTGAGGCAATATATCGGACAGGATAAAGTGAAGGAAAACCTGGAGGTCTTCATCCAGGCTGCCCGGATCCGCGGAGAGACTTTGGACCATGTCCTGCTATACGGCCCCCCGGGTCTTGGAAAAACGACGCTGGCCAGCATCATAGCCAATGAGATGGGGGTTAATCTCAGGACAACCGCCGGTCCCGCCATTGAAAGGCCGGGGGACCTTGCTGCCATACTGACTGCGCTTGAGCCGGGTGATGTTCTTTTCATCGATGAAATCCACCGGCTGCCGCGTTCGATAGAAGAGGTGCTGTATCCGGCGATGGAGGATTTCTGCCTTGATATCGTCATCGGGAAAGGCCCGAGTGCGCGGTCTGTGAGGCTCGATCTCCCTCCATTCACTCTCGTGGGGGCAACGACAAGGGCGGGTTCAGTATCAGCACCGCTCAGAGACAGATTTGGTGTTCTCTGCCGCCTTGAGTATTATAATGAGAGTCAGCTCAAAAATATTGTTTCAAGGACGGCCGATGTCCTTGAAACAGGCATTGACGATCTGGCGGCTTCTGAAATTGCCAGGAGATCCCGGGGAACCCCGCGGATCGCCAACCGCCTCCTGAGGCGGGTAAGGGACTTTGCCCAGGTCAAGGGCGACGGAAGTATTGATGCAGCCCTTGCCCATGATTCTCTCGAACTTCTGCAGGTCGACCGTTTAGGGCTGGATCATATTGACCATAAATTATTAAGAGGAATTATAGAGAAATTCCGCGGCGGTCCTGTCGGGCTTGAGACGATAGCCGCTACAATCGGGGAAGAATCCCATACAATCGAAGATGTATATGAACCGTACCTGCTTCAGATCGGCTTTTTACAAAGGACCCCAAGGGGAAGGATTGTGACGCACCTTGTCTACCATCACCTTAACCTTGAGCTGCCAGAGGCTTGAAGCTGTTACTGGAAAAATAAAATAGAGTTAAAAAAACAGATAGGGTGAAACACCATGAAAGTAGAAATGTTTGATTTTCATTTGCCAGAGGAGCTGATTGCCCAGACTCCTCTAGAAGATAGAACGAGCAGCCGGCTGATGGTGCTCGACAAGGAAGATGGGGCATTGCAGCATGAAACATTTAAAAATCTGCCCGAATATTTGAATCCGGGCGACTGCCTTGTGCTCAATGATACAAGAGTTCTGCCTGCCAGGCTGTTCGGCGCCAAGGAAGGGACCGGCGCCAAAATTGAGGTTCTGCTGCTGAAACAGCAGGAAGGCGATGTATGGGAAACGCTCATTAAACCGGCAAAAAGAGTCAAGGAAGGAACAAGGATCGAATTCGGGGACGGCCTACTGTCAGCAGTCTGCACTGGTACAGAAGAGCAGGGCGGAAGGCTGCTGAAATTCAACTATGAAGGCATTTTTTATGAAGTGCTGGAACAGCTTGGAGAGATGCCCCTGCCGCCTTATATCAAAGAGCAGCTTGATGACCGCGAACGGTACCAGACTGTGTATGCCAAAGAAAGGGGATCGGCTGCTGCCCCGACCGCCGGGCTTCATTTTACTGAAGAACTGCTGGATGAAATCAGGGAAAAGGGTGTGCATATCGCTTTTATTACCCTGCATGTAGGGCTTGGAACCTTTAGGCCGGTCAGTGTCGAGGATATCCATGAGCATAGTATGCATGCCGAGTACTATCAGGTCACGGAAGGAACTGCAAGGCTTTTGAATGAGGTCAGGGAAAATGGAGGCAGGATCATTACTGTCGGCACTACCTCAACACGCACACTTGAGACGATTGCAGACGCCAATGAAGGCAGGTTAGAGGCTGGAAGCGGATGGACAAGCATTTTCATCTACCCTGGCTATGAGTTCAAGGCAATTGACGGGATGATTACCAATTTCCATCTGCCTAAATCGACACTGATCATGCTGATCAGTGCACTGGCAGGACGGGAAAATGTGCTTAACGCCTATAATGAAGCAGTAAAGGAACGCTACCGCTTTTTCAGCTTTGGAGATGCCATGCTGATCATTTAGCATGGAAACGGAAGGAGAACGAATAACTTGACAGCAATACGGTATGAATTGATTAAAACATGCAAACAGACAGGGGCGCGGCTCGGCCGGGTTCACACCCCGCATGGTTCATTTGAAACGCCTGTCTTTATGCCAGTGGGAACACTGGCCACAGTTAAGACAATGTCGCCGGAGGAAGTGGCAGGCATGGGTGCCGGGATCATCCTCAGCAACACTTATCACCTTTGGCTTCGCCCGGGGCATGATATTATCAAGGAAGCAGGCGGCCTCCATAAATTCATGAATTGGAATGGCAGCATCCTTACAGACAGCGGGGGCTTCCAGGTATTCAGCCTCAGCCAATTCAGGAAGATTGAAGAAGAAGGAGTCCACTTCAGGAACCATCTGAACGGAGATAAGCTGTTCCTTTCACCGGAAAAAGCGATGGAAATCCAGAACGCACTTGGCTCTGACATTATGATGGCTTTTGATGAATGCCCTCCTTATCCGGCTACATATGAGTATATGAAGAAATCAGTTGAGCGGACATCGCGCTGGGCTGAGCGCTGCCTGAATGCCCATGAACGCCCGAATGACCAGGGCCTCTTTGGGATTGTCCAGGGCGGAGAATACGAAGAATTAAGGAAGCAGAGTGCCCGTGACCTTGTATCTCTGGACTTCCCGGGCTATGCAGTGGGCGGACTCTCTGTCGGCGAGCCGAAGGATGTCATGAACAGGGCGCTGGAATTCACGACGCCGCTTCTTCCTGCTGATAAGCCGCGCTATCTGATGGGGGTTGGATCTCCGGATTCCCTGATTGATGGCAGCATCAGGGGCATCGACATGTTCGACTGTGTCCTTCCGACTCGGATTGCCCGCAACGGAACACTGATGACCAGCAACGGGCGCCTTGTCGTTAAAAATGCCAAATTTGCCCGCGACTTTGGCCCGATTGATGAAAATTGCGACTGCTATACATGCCGTAATTACAGCAGAGCCTATATACGCCACCTGATTAAATCTGACGAAACATTCGGCATACGACTTACAACTTACCATAACCTTTATTTTCTGGTAAACTTAATGGAACAGGTTAGACAAGCAATCCGCGAAGATCGCCTGGGTGATTTTAGAGAAGAATTTTTCGAACGTTACGGTTTCAATAAACCGGATGCGAAAAATTTCTGATACACGAAAGGGGTGAAAAAAAGGAATGGATATTTTAGGTACATTAGGACCATTATTACTGATGTTCATCTTATTTTATTTCCTTCTTATCCGTCCGCAGCAAAAGCGCCAGAAATCTGTGCAGCAGATGCAGTCGGATCTGAAAAAGGGAGATAAAATTGTGACGATCGGCGGCCTCCATGGCATTGTCGATGCCATCGATGAAGATAAGATCGTCATCAAATGCGGTGACGGCAGCAGACTTACATATGATCGCGCAGCGATCAGGGAAGTGCGGGCAGCAGCCGAAACAACATTGGCAAAATCATAATAAAAAAAGAAGCAGACCTTGTTCTGCTTCTTTTTTTATGGCTTTAGAAAACCGTTGCGTTTCAGTTTAGGCATCTATGCTGCCCTTGACTTTGAAGACATGTTGACTCCCAGGATCCCGCCCATCATACAGACCAGCAGGAAACACGTATGATAAATGGTCTGCTCCGCGGAAAACAGGCTGTCATGCCCGAGATATTGGAACAGGAAAATGACCAGTGTATATATGGCGCCAGTCAGCCCCCCCAGCAGCCATCCTTTCTGCTTTCCTTTTCCCCCGGAAATGAAGCCGCCGGCAAACAGTGAAATGAAAGCCAGGATTTCAGCGGGAAGCTTTATGGATGACTCATCCATTGAAGTGAACTTCAAGAGCAGCGAGAACACCAGGCTGCTGGCAATCGCAATGATAAAGATGCTCCCTATCCCGTATAGCACCGCACTCCCCATATGTTTGGATTCTTCCATTGATTTCCTCTCCCTTCAAACGATAAATCCTAGTACAAGCATATTCGCAGCAGCTGCTTTTTAGAATTAAATATTTAGCATAATAGCGGGCTTTTTCCTCCTGAATGGAGGGGCTAAGCATCAGTGCCAAATGGAAAAAGCTTTCTTAATGACAGTCCTGGACGTGAAGCATACTAATGTTGGAATGTGATGAAAGAGGAGGAGGCAGTTTTGGCGGAATATATGATAATCATTGCGAGGACACTTTTTTTATATGGGGTCATCCTCCTGATCTTTCGGCTGATGGGCAAAAGGGAAATAGGCGAACTGAGCGTGCTGGATTTAGTGGTATATATCATGATTGCCGAAATGGCAGTGGTGGCGATTGAAAATCCTGACGGCAGCCTGGTGAAGAACATACTTCCGATGATGCTCCTCATGGTTATACAAATCGTTCTGGCCATCCTATCACTCAAAAGCAAAAAATTCAGGGATATCGTGGACGGCAAGCCCTCTATTATCATCAATCAGGGGAAAATCGATGAAAATACGATGAGGCAGCAGCGATATAATTTCGATGATCTTCTCACCCAGCTGCGGGACAAAGATATTAAAAATATAGCAGACGTCGAATTTGCGATCCTGGAGCCTTCAGGCAAGCTTTCTGTGTTTCAAAAGGACAATATGAAAGGCAGCGACATAGACCATCCTCTGATCATAGACGGAAACCTTCAGGAAGCCAATCTTGCTTCAGTCCATAAATCGCGCCAGTGGCTGGCAGAACAGCTGAAGAAAAAAGGCTATGATGAAATACAGCAGATATCTTTTTGCAGCTACTCTAACGGAAACCTTTATATTGATCCCATCGATGAAAAATAAGATGGTCAAAAAAATGGCGTTCAGGACGCCATTTTTATTTTTTTATTTGAAGGCTAGCCTTGAAAGAGGCTGGCCGATGACCGGGATCCGCCGCAGATCTTCTTTTGTAATCAGCCTGAAGATGAGCAGGAAAATCAGATACAGTATGCCCATGATCAGCGTGGATATCATAACCTTGAAGGCCAGAAGCATCTCCTCCGGCATCATGCTGAATGAAGCATGGCCACCCCAGCCAGCAAGGCCCATGACAGCAAAGGTTTTCACATAATCCATGATATAAAAAGTGAATGAAATGGTCTTCAGTACGGTTGCGAAATGAAGCAGTGTGACAAGAACAAAGCCGACCAGGATGCCGAGAGCCACCCCATTGATGCCGAATGCCGGCTGGCTGGCTAGGAGAAAAATGACGGCGATTTTTACGATTGACCCGATCAGGCTGTTGATCATGGCGGCCCTTGCGAGGTTGAGTGCCTGCAAGGTGGCTTGAAGCGGTCCCTGGTAATAGTAAAACAGAAAGAAAGGAGCCATCAGTTTGATGAACTGGTCTCCGCTTGAACTTCCATACATAACCTCCATCAAAGGGCTGGCAAGAACGTAGAGAAGCACGACTGCCATTCCCCCTGTAATAAAAGAGAACCGGAGTGCCTGCTGGAGCCTGTGTTCAATCAGCTTCATATCCTTTCTCGAGTTGGCCTCGCTGATTGCAGGCACAAGCGAGGTAGAAAGGGAGTGGGTGACGAAAGACGGCAGCAGCAGCAGCGGCATGGCAAAGCCTGTCAGGGCCCCGTATTGCTTTGTGGCGGCGATGGCGGCTACTCCCGCAAGCGCAAGACTGTGCGAGACAACAATAGGCTCAAAAAACCAGGCAATCGATCCGATCATCCTGCTGCCCGTAGTCGGCAGAGCAATCTTCATCAAATCGCTGAAGGTGCTTTTACCGGACTGGACATAGCCGAAGAAATTTTTTCTCAGCCTGAACCTTTTCTTCAGTTTGAAAGCTGCCACAAGATAAACCAGTGAAACCAGTTCCCCGATTACAGATGCAAACATTGCCGCTGCAGCGGCATACTCGATGCCATAAGGCAGGAAAGCCTTCGTCAGCAAGGCGATAAGCCCGATTCGCACGATCTGCTCAAGAACCTGTGAATATGCTGCGGGCTTCATCTGCTGCCTTCCCTGGAAATATCCCCTTATGACAGAAGAAACAGCTACAATCGGCACGATGGGGGCGATTGCCAGCAAGGGCAGATGTGTCCTTGGGTCAGTGAAAAGAGTTTCAGACAATATAGGAGCGAGCAGAAACAAGGCCGGCGTGAAAATGGCAGATAGAGAAATGGTCACAGCAAGAGATACAGCCAGTATTTTTTTGATTTTTGCCGTATCGCCCCTGGCTTCTGCCTCCGCTACATTTTTGGAGATGGCAACTGGCAGGCCAAGCTGTGTAATTGTAATGACGAGGATCAGAGTGGGAAATGCCATCATATATAAGCCGACACCCTCTTCACCGATGAAGCGGGCAATCACAATACGGTTTATGAATCCGAGAACCCTTGTCACCAGGCCGGCAGCCAGTAAAATAATCGTTCCTTTTAAAAACTTAGACATCCTGTTCCCTGCCTTCTCAAAATAGGTATAATCATATACAATTAACTATATGCCGCGATTAGGACAAAGCATGACAAGTTCTTGATTTTTCTATTTTTGATAGAACAGCGGGAGAGGAGCCCTAGTGATGAAAGGCCATGTATATGAAAAGTTTCGCCGGCAGGTTCAGCCTGCACTGCAAAGCAAGCTCGAGGAATTCCGGCTGCTGAATTATGGAGCTGTTGCAGAAGATGAGCTTTGGAGGTATCTGACTGAAAAAAAATGGCGGAAACCGCATGAAGATGCCAGACTATTCGAAATAGTGGGCGGTATCCTGGAAGTGAAAGCGGCTGACTATTTCAGCTATGCGACAGTCGAGGCATTTAAAGGAAAAGGCCTTGGCGAGCTGAGTGAGGAAGACAGAAGGAAGCTGCTTGAGTGAGGATAGGATTGTAAGCGGCTGTTGCGGTATGTACAATTCATTTTTTTAATGTAAGAGCCAGTTTATTATGAAGGGACAAATTGACAGCCATTCCATTCTATTTCATAATGGATATGTTGGTTTTTTCGGTCTATTTATAGAAAAAGACTGCCCGCAGTAAAGCGGAGCAGGCTTAAAGATTGCAAGCAGCACCCGGCGCTGCAGCATGCTCTGAAAGAGGGCATGCCTGCAGGGGCCGGAAGTTTAAGGGGGATATAACAGCACAATGGTAAAGCGCAGCAGGATTGTCGCCTTCTTCCTGATTGTCATTCTGATCGGCAGTCTGATGGGAGGCACAACCAAAAACATACTGAATAATATCAAGCTCGGCCTGGATCTGCAGGGCGGCTTCGAGGTACTTTACGATGTAAAGACCAAGGATGGAAAGAAAGCCACAAAAGAGGTGCTAAACAGCACTGCTGAGGCCCTCGACCGCCGGGTCAATGCCCTTGGTGTAAATGAGCCTATCATCCAGATTGAGGGCGACAACAGGGTCCGCGTCCAGCTGGCCGGTGTAAAAGACCAAAACCAGGCACGTGAGATGCTTTCCACTGAAGCCAATCTGTCATTCAGGGATGTCAATGACCGTGAAATGATGAATGGGTCTGACCTTGTAGAAGGCGGAGCTAAACAGACTTTCGATGAAAACGGCAAGCCAAGCGTTTCCTTGACGCTGAAGAGTGCCGAGAAGTTCAAGGAAGTCACACAGGAAATTGTCAATATGGGAGCGCCAAATAACCTGCTGGTCATCTGGCTCGACTATGAAGAAGGCGATTCTTTCAAAGAAGAGTCACAGAAAGAAGATCCAAAATACCTTTCTGCACCACAGGTCAGCCAGGTATTCAACCAGGATACAGTTTCAATCGTCGGAAATTTTTCTCTTGAAGAAGCAAAAACACTCTCTTCCCTGCTGAAGGCGGGGGCGCTTCCAGTTGAGCTGACGGAGGAATATTCCACCAGTGTCGGTGCCAAGTTCGGTGAAGATGCCATGCAGAAGACCATTACAGGCGGTATCATCGGCATTTTGGTCATCTTCCTGTTCATGATTGCGTTTTACCGATTCCCAGGTTTTATTGCAACTATAACATTGTCAATTTACATCTATCTGATTCTGCTTGTCTTTGATTGGATGAATGGTGTACTGACTCTCCCGGGAATTGCAGCACTGATTCTTGGGGTCGGAATGGCCGTTGATGCCAATATCATCACCTATGAGAGGATCAAGGAAGAGCTGAAGGTTGGTAAGTCAGTCAAGTCCGCCTTCCAGGCAGGAAACAAAAACTCCCTGTCCACAATCCTTGATGCCAACATCACAACCATTCTTGCCGCTGTCGTGCTTTTCCTCTATGGGACAAGCTCGGTTAAAGGATTTGCGACCATGCTCATCCTGAGCATTCTGGCCAGTTTCATCACAGCTGTCTATGGTTCACGTCTGCTGCTTGGCTTATGGGTAAACAGCAGGATCTTTACGAAAAAGCCTACTTGGTTTGGAGTCAAAAAGAGTGAAATCAAAGATATTGCTGAAAACTATGATACGCTTGACCTGCCTACAAAATATGACCGTTTCGATTTTGTAAAGCATCGCAGGAAGTTCTTTATTTTCTCGATTGCCATGGCTGTTGCCGGCATCATCGCCTTATCCGTATTCAGGCTTAATCTCGGCATCGATTTCGTAGCGGGTACGCGGGTTGAAATCACAGCGGGGCAATCAGTGAATAAGAGTGAAATTCAGGAAGAACTCAGTAAAGTCGGACTTGAAACAGATGATATCATCATTTCAGGAGATGACCAGAATATAGGCGTAGCGCGATTCACCGATCCGCTGGGCAAGGATAAGATTGCTGAGCTGAAGACTCATATGAATGATGTGTACGGCCAGGAGCCGAATGTCAGCACCGTCTCTCCTACCGTTGGTAAAGAGCTTGCGAAGAATGCTTTCAAAGCTTTGCTGATTGCGTCTGTCGGCATCATCATTTATGTAACAATCAGGTTTGAGATTTACATGGCGCTTGCAGCTGTCATAGCTCTGCTCCATGATGCATTCTTCATCATCGCCCTGTTCAGCATCATCCGCTTTGAAGTGGACATAACATTCATTGCGGCAATCCTGACAATTGTGGGTTACTCAATCAATGATACGATCGTAACGTTCGATAGAATGCGCGAAAACATGCAGAAGAAGAAGAGGCTTAAAACCTTCGATGATATCGCTGATGTTGTCAACCAGAGCTTAAGGCAAACACTCGGACGATCAGTTAGCACCGTCATTACGGTTGTCATCGCGGTTGTCGGTCTGCTCATCTTCGGCAGCGAATCGATCCGCAGCTTTTCATTCGCCCTGCTTATCGGCCTTGTAGCCGGAACATATTCCTCACTCTTCATTGCATCCCAGCTATGGCTGGTATGGAAAAATAAAGAGCTGAAGAAAAAAGGCGTAATCAAAACAGAAAAAGTAAAACGCAAAGCATCAGACGAGCCGCAGGTCTGATCCGCTTAAGAAAAAACACAGGAAAACCTTTCCTGTGTTTTTTCCTGTTTTAGCCCTTAAGTGCTTTTTGATTGCCGATTTTCGGATACACTATAAGTATAAAATGCGGGGAAGGAAGTTGAGACTTGGATACTAACAAAGATCGTTTTAAACAGGCTGAATTTGCGGCTATGATCGGGATTGTGGGAAATATTGTGCTGGCAATCCTCAAGTATGGAGTGGGGGTTTATGCCAACAGCCGTGCACTGATCGCGGATGCGGTCCATTCTGCTTCAGACATTGCGGGGTCATTTGCCGTTTATATTGGGCTCAGGGCTGCCAAGCAGCCGCCCGATGAAGACCATCCTTATGGACATGGAAAAGCTGAATCGATTGCAGCCATCATCGTTGCTGTCCTGCTGATGCTTGTGGGGTTTGAAATCGGCAAATCTTCCTTTGAGGCTTTTTTCCATCCAATCGAGCCGCCCAAGGCTATTGCTATTGCCGCAGTCCTTATTTCCATTGTTGTAAAAGAGGCAATGTTTCGTTATAAGTATAAATTGGGAAAAAAGCTTAATAGCGATGCATTAATCATCAATGCATATGAGCATCGTTCTGATGTTTATTCCTCCATTGCCGCCCTGGCGGGGATAGGGGCAGCTGTCATCGGGGGAAAAGCCGGGATCGGATGGCTGGAATACGGAGATCCTGTTGCAGGGCTGCTGGTCTCGCTGCTTGTCATAAAAATGGCATGGTCACTCGGCAAAGAATCGATTCATAATACTTTGGACCATGTGCTTCATGATGAGGATACGGAAGAGCTGCGGAAAGCAGTTCTGTCTGTTCCGGCAGTGAAAGAGATCAACCAGCTTCATGCAAGGGAGCATGGCCATTATGTCATCATAGACCTGAAGATTGCCGTAGACCCCCATATGACAGTCGAAGAGGGGCACCGGGTAGGAAAGGAAGTAAAAGAGAAGCTGATGCAGGAGAAAAATGTGCATAATGTCTTTGTGCATATCAACCCTTACAATCCCGGCAATCCAGATTAAAGATGGGAGAGATGTGGAGTGAAAGTTCAGTGGGCCTTGATATTCGGGATTCTATTTGCACTTATTGTCGCGGTATTTGCTGTTATTAATGTGGATCCTGTTACAGTCAACTATGTTTTTGGGGAAAGTGAATGGCCGCTTATACTGGTCATCCTCGGTTCAGTGCTGATGGGCGGCCTCATCGTCGGGCTAGTAGGTGTATTCAGGGTATTTGCCCTTCAGCGGAAGGTCAGATCCCTTGAGAAAGAGAACGCCGCTCTTAAAGCTGGCGCCGATAAGGAAAGCGCCGAAGCTGCAGCAGACAGTGACGAAGATTATTTAAAAAGGGATATTCATTAGAAGGAAGCAGCCTTGCTGCTTCCTTTATTTTCTGCTGATTGTACACCCCAGGAATTCATTGAATCCCGGTACGCCCTCTTGTATAATAGAAAAGCTGAGGGGTGAACGTATGTTAAAGTCAAAAACAAGATGGATTGTTCGTCAATCGGATAAAGATAAAGCTGACACACTGATCAGCGAATTGAAAATCAGTCCAATTGTGGCATCATTATTAGTGAATCGGGGGCTCGATACTCCTGAATCGGCACAGGATTTCCTGTACGGAAATAATGGGGAGTTCCACGACCCTTTTCTCCTGGCCGGGATGGATGCTGCAGTCTCACGAATAAATAAAGCGATAAACGAAAATGAACCGATTTTAATATATGGGGATTATGATGCAGACGGAGTCACAAGCACCTCTGTTATGATGATAACGCTCCGCAGCCTGGGTGCCAATGTAGATTTCTACATACCTAACCGGTTTACGGAGGGATACGGCCCGAATGAGGGAGCATTCAGGCATGCGGCCGAAATTGGCACCAAGCTGCTCATTACGGTGGATACCGGCATATCAGCAGTCCATGAGGCGTCCATTGCCAAAGAGCTGGGCATGGACCTGATCATTACGGACCACCATGAACCCGGTCCGGTTCTCCCGGAGGCCCTGGCTATCATCCATCCCAAGCTTGAGGGAAGCCTTTATCCTTTCCGCGAGCTTGCCGGAGTGGGCGTGGCCTTTAAGGTAGCTCACGCCCTATTGGGAAATATCCCCGAGGAGCTTCTGGAAATTGCTGCTATAGGAACCGTGGCCGACCTGGTATCTCTGAAAGGAGAGAACAGGCTCCTTGTCCAGAGAGGGATCAAGAAGCTGAAGGTGACTAAAAGGGCCGGCCTGCTCGCGCTGTTCAAGCTGGCAAATGTGGAGCAGGCTGCAGTAGATGAAGAAACCATAGGGTTCATGCTTGCTCCAAGGCTGAATGCTGCCGGCAGGCTGGACAGCGCAGATCCGGCCGTCCATCTGCTGCTGACAGATGACCGGGAAGAAGCAGCTATGATTGCTGAAGAAATTGACAGCATGAACAAAGAGAGGCAGTCCATTGTCAGCCAGATTGCCGAAGAGGCAATCAAAGAAGTCGAGGAAAAGTACCCGGCAGGGGAAAATGCTGTTCTCGTTATCGGGAAGGAAGGCTGGAATGCCGGTGTGATCGGCATTGTAGCGTCAAGGCTTGTCGATAAATTCTACAGGCCGGCCATCGTCCTCAGCTTTGATAAAGAAAAGGGGACGGCAAAAGGATCTGCCAGAAGCATAGCCGGATTTGATTTGTATAAAAATCTGTCTGCCTGCAGGGACATCCTGCCCCATTTTGGGGGCCATCCGATGGCTGCTGGGATGACGCTTGGGCTTGGAGACGTGGGGGAGCTGCGGGAAAGGCTCAACGGCCTCGCGAAAGAGCAGCTCAGTGACGAGGATTTCATACCGGTCGCAAGCCTCGATGCCGAGGTAAGCCTTGAAGATGTCAGCCTGCCTGCGATAGAACAAATGCAGCTTCTTTCCCCCTTTGGAATGGACAATCCTAAACCGCGCGTCCTGATTAAGGATGCCCCCATTGCCAGCATGCGCAAGATAGGCTCCGGCCAGAATCATCTTAAAATGGCACTTGGCGAGGGTTCATCCGCATTGGACGGAATCGGATTCGGCCTTGGGGAGCTGTTCCATCATATCTCGGCAGATTCCCGGATATCCGTAATTGGTGAATTATCTATAAATGAATGGAATAATATAAGAAAACCGCAAATTTTTCTGCACGATTTATCTGTCGCCGAATGGCAGCTTTTTGATCTGAGAGGAATCAAGAGATTTGAACAGCTAAAGGAACTCCTTCCTGAATCAAGTACCAAGTGGATATGCTTTGACGGCCAAAGCCGGGAAAAGATTCCTTCATTGCCGGAAGATGCAGCTTTCTTCATAAGCTCTGAAACGGAAGCGGAAGCTCTGGTGATTGAAGAAGAGCATATAGTTCTTGCAGATCTGCCTCCTTCAAAACAGATGCTGGAAAAGCTCCTTCAGGGCAAAGCCCCTGCCAGGATCTATGCCCACTTCTATAAGGAAGAAAGCGAGTATTTCAGCACGATCCCAAACAGGGACCATTTTAAGTGGTTTTATTCATTCCTGGCCAAAAGAGGCCAATTCGACATAAGAAAATTCGGGGACCAGCTTGCCAAGCATAAAGGATGGAGCAGGGAAACAATTGATTTTATGTCAAAGGTGTTTTTTGAGCTGGACTTTGCTAAAATGGAAAATGGGCTCTTGGCCCTTAATAAAGAGGCAAACAAGCGGGACCTGACAGAATCCCCGACATATCAAAGGAAGCATGCACAATACACCCTTGAAAACGATTTGCTGTATTCTTCATACCAGGAGCTGAAAAGCTGGTTCGATGCAGTCCTTCAAGGGGCGGTTCATACTGAGGAGGCAATGGAAGAATGGATTTGAAACAATATATAACAATAGTGGAAGACTGGCCGAAGCCCGGGATTAGATTCAAAGATATCACAACGCTTATGGATAATGGCGATGCTTATAAATATGCGACTGACCAGATCGTTGAATATGCGAAAGAAAAGCAAATTGACCTTGTAGTCGGGCCTGAAGCACGCGGCTTTATCATCGGCTGCCCTGTTGCTTATTCACTTGGCGTAGGCTTTGCACCTGTCAGGAAAGAAGGGAAGCTTCCGCGCGAGACGGTCAAAGTCAATTATGGCCTGGAATATGGAAAAGATGTACTGACGATCCATAAAGATGCCATCAAACCAGGACAGCGCGTCCTGATCACAGATGACCTGCTGGCAACAGGAGGCACTATTGACGCAACAATCAAGCTTGTCGAAGAGCTTGGAGGCGTTGTCGCCGGGATTGCTTTCCTGATCGAATTAACCTACCTTGACGGCCGTAGCAAGCTTGACGGATATGACATCCTTACATTAATGAACTACTGAGGCATAGTCTTTGAAAAAATTGTTTAAAAAAAGCGGGGCACTATCAACATAGTGCCCCGCTTTTCCTTTTCTGCAAAGTTTACAATAAAACATAAGAAGAATCCGGCAAAAAAAGAGCTTTTTCGACAAAAATCTTCAATTCCATATAAAAATAACTTCCAATCCCTTTACATCCACGGTTTTTTTTCGATAATAGTAACAATCATTCTTTTTTCAGTTCTATCATTAATTGAATGGTTGTAAACGGAGATTTTAGGGAGAATCCGGGCAAGCTTGGATTCTTATTAAACTTTATATAGATAAAGGTGATTCTATGGCGAACGACCAGGTTTTGACCGCCGATCAAGTCATCGAGAGGACAAAAGAATATTTAAATGAGGAGCATGCCGGAGTCGTACGGAAGGCCTATGAATTTGCGAAACATGCCCATCGTGAACAATATAGGAAATCCGGGGAGCCATACATCATCCATCCAATCCAGGTGGCAGGGATCCTGGCCGATCTTGAAATGGATCCATCGACAGTTGCTGCAGGTTTTCTTCATGATGTTGTAGAGGATACGGAAGTCACATTGGCTGATATCTCAGAGGCATTCAATCCGGAAGTTGCGATGCTAGTCGATGGCGTGACAAAACTGGGGAAAATCAAATACAAATCACAGGAAGAGCAGCAGGCCGAAAACCATCGGAAAATGTTTGTTGCCATGGCCCAGGATATTAGGGTCATCCTGATTAAGCTTGCAGACAGGCTCCATAATATGAGGACGCTTAAGCATCTTCCTGCTGAAAAGCAGCGCAGGATATCGAATGAGACGCTTGAAATCTTTGCGCCGCTTGCCCACCGCCTAGGTATCTCGAAAATCAAGTGGGAGCTTGAGGATACGGCGCTCCGCTATCTCAATCCGCAGCAGTATTACCGGATTGTCAACTTGATGAAGAAAAAGCGTGCCGAGCGCGAGCTCTATCTGGAGGAAGTCATCGGCGAAATGAAAGGCAAGATGGATGAAGTGTCCATCAGAGCCGATCTTTCCGGCCGGCCGAAGCATATATACAGCATCTACAGGAAAATGGCGCTTCAGAATAAGCAGTTCAATGAAATCTATGATCTGCTTGCGGTCCGCATTGTGGTCAACAGCATTAAAGACTGCTATGCTGTCCTGGGCATCATCCATACATGCTGGAAGCCTATGCCCGGGCGGTTCAAGGATTATATCGCCATGCCGAAGGCGAATATGTACCAGTCTCTGCATACAACGGTCATCGGCCCAAAGGGCGACCCGCTTGAGGTGCAGATCCGCACAACCGAAATGCATCAAATCGCAGAGTTCGGGATTGCGGCCCACTGGGCATATAAAGAAGGCAAAACTGTCAATGAAGGCTCTTCTTTCGAAGAAAAGCTGACATGGTTCAGGGAAATCCTCGAGTTTCAGGATGATAGCGTGAATGCAGAAGAATTCATGGAATCGCTGAAAATTGACCTTTTTTCTGATATGGTGTTTGTATTTACGCCAAAGGGAGATGTCATCGAGCTGCCTTCAGGGTCTGTCCCGATTGATTTTGCCTATCGGATTCACTCCGAAATCGGCAATAAAACAATTGGTGCAAAGGTTAACGGAAAAATGGTCACTCTGGATTATAAATTGAAGACCGGTGATATCCTTGAGATTCTCACGTCCAAACATTCCTATGGGCCGAGCAAGGATTGGCTGAAGCTTGCCCAGACGACTCAGGCGAAAAATAAAATCCGCCAATTTTTCAAAAAGCAGCAGAAGGACGAAAACTTCGAAAAAGGCAAAGAGATGGTTGAAAAAGAAATCCGCAATATGGATTTTGACATCAAAGAAATCCTGACTGCCGAGAATGTCCGGAGAGTGTCTGAAAAATTCAATTTTGCCAGTGAAGAGGATATGTATGCCGCCGTCGGCTATAATGGCGTCACGGCTCTGCAGGTCGCAAACCGTCTGACCGAAAAATGGCGGAAAAAGCGTGATATGGAGCAGGTTACCGATATCTCCAATGCCGTTTCGGAATTGAAATCCTTCCCTTCTGTCAAGAAAAGGGAATCTGGCGTAAGGGTTTCAGGGATTGATAATCTCCTGATCCGACTTTCCCGCTGCTGCAATCCAGTGCCGGGAGATGAAATTGTCGGCTTTATCACTAAAGGCAGGGGGGTGTCTGTCCACCGTTCAGACTGTACCAATATTGATACTGCCGATGCCAAAGCAAGGCTCATCCCGGTTGAATGGGAAACAGGCCTCAATGATAAAAAAGAATATAATGTCGAGATTGAAATCAACGGCTATGACCGCCGCGGCCTTCTGAACGAAGTGCTGCAGGCCGTCAATGAAACCAAAACAAATATATCTGCAGTGTCTGGCAAATCGGACCGCAATAAAATGGCTACCATCAATATGTCGATCAGCATCACAAATGTAAGCCATCTGCAGAAAGTTGTGGACCGCATCAAGCAGATTCCTGACATCTATTCTGTCAGACGTATCATGAACTAAGGGGTATACAAAATGCGAGTAGTTGTTCAGCGAAGCAAAGAAGCGAGTGTGACTGTAGAAGGAAAGGCTGTAGGCAGCATTTCCCGCGGATTTGTTTTGCTAGTGGGCGTCACCCATGAGGATGGGGTGAAAGATGCTGAATATCTGGCTGATAAAATTGCCAATCTCCGCGTATTTGAAGATGAAGAGGGCAAGATGAACAGATCTTTGCTGGATGTTGGGGGAGAAATTCTTTCTGTGTCCCAGTTCACTCTATACGGCGACTGCCGTAAAGGAAGAAGGCCAAACTTCATGGAAGCGGCCAGGCCTGACCATGCCCTTCAAATCTATGAGGCGTTCAATGGGCTTCTCCGGGAAAAGGGCATTAAAACAGAAACAGGGCAGTTTGGCAGCATGATGGACGTCAGCCTGGTGAATGACGGACCGGTCACACTGATAATAGAAAGCAAATGACAGTCTGAGAAGGCTGTTTTTTTTTGAAAAAATAGAGAGACCTTCAATTTGAAGGATCTCTCTATCGCATTAATATCTTTTAAAATACCGGGCAAGGCCCTGATAAATGCCGGCTGCAGCTGCCTCCTGATACTGAGGGGAGGTAACGAGCATTTCTTCTGCCGGGTTGCTCAGATAGCCTAATTCAAGGAGAATGGCATTTTTATTATTTTCTCTGATGACAAAATAATCGCCGGCCCGCACACCGCGGTCCTTCAGCTTCGTCTGGGCGGCCAGGGAGCTGTGGACGCTCTCGGCGAGAGGCTTTTGGAATCCATGATAATAGTAAACCGTCATGCCGCGGACACTTTTGTCATTTATGCTGTCATAATGCAGGCTGATGAAAGCATCGGCATTATGGTATGATGCGGAGCCGACCCTCGAGCTGAGCGGGATATAGGTGTCAGTGGATCTTGTTAAGATTACATTGGCGCCCGCAGCTTTCAGCTTGCTGTACAGAAGCTGGGCTGTTTGAATGGTAACAGTTTTCTCCTGGGTTCCCCGCGCTCCGGTTGTGCCATTGTCGCGGCCGCCGTGGCCGGGATCAAGGACGATGGTTTTCCCCTGCAGGTGAAGCTCTGCGCCCGGCTTTTCGATCTGGGGCGAGCTTCCGCTCAAGGAAACGATCCATCCGGCTACATAGCCTGCCTTCCCGTCCAAGCTGATTTTGTACCAGTCTTTCTCACGGCCCAGCACCTCGAACGATTCCCCTGAGTTGGCCAATTGCAGCACAGAGCTTCCTGTGCTGGCATCTTTCCTGATATTTGTTCCGTTATGTAGTATGGTGATGGTGCTGCCTTTTGCCGGTTTGCTGCCGTTTGCAGGGGAAACCTCTGACTTATCGAGATACCATGCTGCTATCCAGCCATATGAACCGGGCTTGTACTCAATTTTTGCCCAATTGTTCTTTTCTTCAATAATTGAATAGGTTTCGCCTTTTGAAACCGATCCGAGAACTTTCCCATTCAAGGAGCTTGTATCCCTGAGATTTAAGGTCTGGGCAGTAACTGTTCCCGTCAGTCTTCCTGATGGCTTCGCGCTGCTGCCGGCACTTGGGTTCTGGCTTAAGCTTTTGGAAGAAGAAATGAACTCGCTGCTCACCCATGCATGATTGCCGCGGAAGATAATTTCTGTCCAGCTCCCGTTATCGGATACAATGCTGACCCTGTCACCGCTTTGAAGCTTCCCGAGGACCGTGCCCTGTGTTCCGGGAGCGCTCCTGACGTTCAATGAATCACCTGTGACTGTTCCTTCAGCAGCCGAAGCTGCTTCGGCTTTGCTGCTTCCCTCTGTGATAAAATCTGCGGAGACCCAGCCATTTCCGAATGAGCCGGTAATCCTGACCCAATTTCCCTCTTTTTCAATAATGCCGGCCTTTTGCCCTTTATTCAGGACAGCTATGACCGAGGCATCTGTACCGGGATTTGACCTGACCCGCAATCCATCAGCTGTGACAGTCCCGCCTGAAGATACAGAGGCGGATTCTTTCTTTCCAGCTTCCTTCACTGCCAGCCAGCCCGCAACCCATCCTGTCGATCCGCCGCCAAGGTTGAGCTGCAGCCAGTCCCCGCTTTCCTTCAGGATCGGATACCGGTCCCCTTTGGCTGCCTGTTTGACAATCGAATAGCTGAGCCCCGGGCCGCCGCGGATATTCACTCCGCTGTCTGCGATCAGTGCTGTTCCGCCGGATGCGGCAGTGCTTTCGGATGGCCTCCATACTCCCCCTGCTAAAAGGATGAAGCATAGAAATAGTAATATGTTGCTGCTTTTTAACAAAAAGTCCCCTCCTTTTGCAAAATCATGGAGTGTATAAATATAAGTTCTATTTTAGAACATAAAACCCCTGCTGTTAATATCGGAATTTTGCTGTCCAATTTTAGCCATTAGCTGAAAAGGCAATTTAATTGGCTGCCAAGGGAATGTTTAAGAGGCTTTCAAGACATACTGAAAGAATAAAAAACTTTTCGGGTAGGGTGGTCTGATGAGATTTGGAGAAAAGGGCATGCATGCCCATGAGAACGGAAATCAGCTGTTTGGAGTGGACTTCCACGATTTCATCCAGAAGGAGCAGGGTTTCGGCATGTACGAACTTGCTTCGGAATTCGGCCTCAGCATCGGGGATGTCAGGAAGCTGAAGAGGAAGCTTGAGCGTTCCTAGAGAGGTGCAGCCGCACAGGGGAAAGAGCCTTCCGGAAATACTGTCACCGTCTCTTTTACCCCTTGACAATGGCTGAAATGGTCTTTATGATTAGATAAATAAAATCACTATTCATATTGAACACTGATGATGGAGAACAGTAGTTGAGAAATGTGTGAAAAGAGAGGAAATGCCCTGGGCTGAAAGCATTTCTGCATGGCAGCTTGATGAATGAACACTCCGTAGGATTCTCCCTGAAAAAGCGGACCGTTTTAGTAGGGGCTGAACGTTGACAGGCGTTAACTGTAAAAGTGGAAGTGCATGATGGTTATGCCTTCAATTAGGGTGGCACCACGGGATCTAACTCCCGTCCCTTGTATGGGAATACAAGGGACGGGAGTTTTTTGCATTTAAAAAGCGCAGCATGTCCCCGGTGTGCCCTGTTAGTATACATAGGAATGCTAGGAGGAAACAGGAAATGGCAATGAATATACCGAGGGGTACCCAGGATATCCTTCCTGGAGAATCGGAAAAGTGGCAGTATATTGAAGGAAAAGCGAGAGAGCTGTGCAGCAGGTTTCAGTACCAGGAAATCCGGACGCCAATTTTCGAGCATACCGAACTCTTCCTGAGAGGGGTCGGAGATACAACGGACATCGTCCAAAAAGAAATGTATACCTTCGAGGACCGCGGCGGGCGCAGCCTGACACTGAGGCCTGAAGGCACTGCACCGACTGTACGGTCATTTGTCGAAAATAAGATGCATGGCAATGCCAATCAGCCTGTAAAGCTTTATTACACAGGCCCGATGTTCCGTTATGAACGCCCTCAGGCAGGCCGCTTCAGGCAATTTGTACAATTCGGGGTAGAGGCGCTGGGGAGCTCGGATCCAGCCATTGACGCAGAAGTGATTGCCCTGGCTATGAGCATCTACACAGAACTGGGACTGAAGAAGCTCAAGCTGGTCATCAACAGCCTGGGCGATAAAGAAAGCAGGAACAGCCACCGCGAGGCGCTGATTGCCCATTTCAAGCCGAGGATCGGAGAGTTCTGTTCTGACTGCCAAAACAGGCTGGAAAAAAATCCGATGAGGATTCTGGACTGCAAAAAGGACAGAGAGCACGAATTGATGCAGACTGCCCCTTCCATTCTCGATTTTCTCAATGAAGATTCAAAGAAGTACTTTGAGAAAGTGCAGCAGTACCTGGCGGATGTATCCATCGACTTTACGGTCGATCCAAATCTCGTGCGCGGCCTGGATTATTATAACCATACTGCCTTCGAAATTATGAGTGATGCTGAAGGCTTCGGAGCGATCACGACTCTTTGCGGCGGAGGGCGCTATAATGGCCTGACTGAGGAAATCGGCGGACCGGAAGCACCGGGCATCGGCTTTGCATTCAGCATTGAACGCTTTCTGTCAGCTTTGGAGGCAGAAGGTATCAAGCTTCCTGTTAATGAAGGAATTGACTGCTATCTCGTGGCTCTTGGGGAAGAGGCGAAGGATTATTCTGTCGGCCTCCTGCATAAGCTGCGCATGGCAGGTATTTCCGCAGAAAGAGATTATCTGGACAGAAAGATCAAAACACAATTCAAGGCAGCTGACCGCATGAACGCAAAATATGTAGCCGTCCTTGGGGAAGATGAATTGAAAGCAGGCAAGATCAATGTGAAGTCCATGGAAACCGGTGATCAGACCGAAGTCAGCCTGGATTCATTCATAGACCAATTAAAAGAGCTTATAGGGGGTTAATGTATGTTTGGGAGAACATATTTCTGCGGAGAAGTAACAGAAAAAAGCATAGGTGAAAAAGTTACACTCAAAGGCTGGGTTCAGAAACGCCGTGATTTGGGCGGATTGATTTTCATTGATTTAAGGGACCGCACGGGACTGGTACAGGTAGTGTTCAATCCTGAAACTTCCCCTGAGGCTCTCGCTGCAGCTGAAAAAATCAGGAATGAATATGTACTGAGTGTGGAAGGAAAGGTTGTTGCAAGGGAACCTGGCACAATTAACGAAAACCTGCCTACAGGCAAGATTGAAGTCAGTGCAGAAGCAGTAACAATCATCAATGAAGCGAAGACACCGCCGTTCGTGATCGCTGACCAGACAGATGTATCGGAAGATGTGCGACTGAAATACCGCTATCTTGACTTCAGGCGCCCCGTTATGTTCGAAACCTTCAAGATGCGCCACCAGGTGACAAAGTCAATCCGGGATTACCTGGACAGCGAGGGCTTCCTTGATATTGAAACGCCTATCCTGACGAAGAGTACACCTGAAGGAGCCCGCGATTATCTCGTTCCAAGCAGGGTCCATCCTGGCGAGTTTTATGCTTTGCCGCAGTCTCCTCAAATCTTTAAGCAGCTTTTAATGGTGGGCGGAATTGAAAGATACTATCAGATTGCCCGCTGTTTCCGTGATGAGGATCTCCGTGCAGACCGACAGC
Organism: Bacillus infantis NRRL B-14911; assembly: GCF_000473245.1. Taxonomy (NCBI): domain Bacteria; kingdom Bacillati; phylum Bacillota; class Bacilli; order Caryophanales; family Bacillaceae; genus Bacillus; species Bacillus infantis. The sequence continues at coordinate 3,435,083 of NC_022524.1, read as the reverse complement.
CGGAATTCACGCAAATCGATATTGAAACAAGCTTTATGAGCCAGGAAGACATCATTTCTATGACAGAGCAGATGATGACGAAGGTGATGAAAGAGGTTAAGGGCATTGATATCACACTGCCCATCCAGCGCATGACCTATCAGGAAGCGATGGACCGCTACGGCTCTGATAAGCCGGACACCCGTTTTGCAATGGAGCTGGTCAACCTCTCTGAAACACTGAGCAATTCAGGCTTCAAAGTATTTGCAGGTGCGATTTCTTCCGGCGGGGAAGTCAAAGCAATCAATGTGAAAGACGCTGCCTCCAAATACAGCCGCAAGGACATTGATGCGCTGACAGAATTTGCTTCAAGATATGGTGCTAAGGGTCTGGCTTGGCTGAAAGCAGAAGAAGAAGGCTTAAAAGGGCCGATTGCAAAATTTGTTGCAGAGGAAGAGCAGGCAGCTATTAAAGAACTGCTGGGAGTCGAGACAGGAGACCTGCTCCTATTTGTGGCCGATAAGAAAAGCGTCGTCGCTGACGCACTTGGGGCCCTGCGCCTGAAGCTTGGCAAAGAGCTTGGACTTATCGACCAGTCCCTCTTCAATTTCCTTTGGGTGACAGAATGGCCGCTGCTTGAATTTGATGAAGAAGAAGGCCGCTACTATGCTGCCCACCATCCATTTACAATGCCAAACCGCGAAGACCTGGAATACCTTGATACTGATCCTTCAAAGGTAAAGGCCCAGGCTTATGACCTTGTGCTGAATGGATATGAGCTCGGCGGAGGCTCACTGCGTATCTTTGAACGCGAGATCCAGGAAAAAATGTTCTCTGTTCTTGGCTTCAGCAAGGAGGAGGCAAGGGAGCAATTCGGATTCCTGCTCGAAGCGTTTGAATACGGTACTCCTCCGCACGGCGGCATTGCGCTTGGCCTTGATCGCCTTGTGATGCTGCTGGCCGGAAGCTCGAACCTGAGGGATACGATCGCTTTCCCGAAAACAGCAAGTGCAAGCTGTCTCCTGACCAATGCACCCGGCGAAGTAAGCGAGGCACAGCTGAACGACCTTCACCTGCAGCTTAACCTGAAAAAAAGTGAGTAATTACCTATCCCTTATTCCTTGATACTGGCAGGCGGGATATGATACTATACTATCAATAACAGAAGAGTCCTAATGTGTTCGTTGTTTCACCTGACATTTTGACCTAACATTATTCCTTCGGGAGCCCGGATTTCCTTGCGGCGTAAACGCCTCTGGCTAGGGGACTTACAAAAGCGGGAATAGGGCACCCACCTGCTGAGTGCGGGTTCAAAACGAAGGCATCCAAGGCGACGGCACAATTGGGACTCTTCTTACATACGAATGCTAAACCATGCTTACAGGCGTGGTTTTTTTATTGTTCACTGCCCTTAATTCCCATAGAAATACTTGTTTTTATAATGAAGTATGATATATTCATTATCGGGTAATAGATACATAAGAGATAAAGGGGCCGTATGAGCAAAAATGCCCCTGATACAGGCATATTTATTCAAAAAATGATAATGGAGTTGAGATAGATGCTGCACCAATTTTCACGAAACGAACTTGCGATTGGCCAGGAAGGCCTTGAAACAATGAAAAACAGTACAGTGGCAGTCCTTGGAATTGGAGGAGTGGGCTCATTTGCTGCAGAAGCATTGGCGCGTTCAGGAGTCGGGAAGCTCATTTTAATTGATAAGGATGATGTTGATATTACCAATGTCAACCGCCAGATCATTGCTTTGGTTTCGACTGTCGGGAAACCGAAGGCAGATTTAATGAAGGAACGCATCAAGGACATCAATCCTGACTGTGAAGTGATTGCTTTAAAAATGTTTTATACAGAAGAAACATATGAGGAGATTTTTGCTTACGGGCTGGATTATGTAGTAGATGCCAGTGATACGATTTCTTATAAAATTCACCTGATCAAGGAGTGCCTGAAGAGGGACATCCCGATGATTTCGAGCATGGGCGCAGCCAATAAAATGGATCCGACCAGGTTCCAGATTGCTGATATTTTTAAGACGCATACCGATCCGATTGCCAAGGTGATCCGCACCCGTCTGCGCAAAGAAGGAATCCGCAAGGGGATTCCGGTTGTGTTTTCAGATGAAAGCCCGATTGTGATCCGTGAGGAGGTAAGGAAGGAAGTAGGCAAGGACGATGCCAAAATCCGCAAAGCGAAAATGCCTCCTTCTTCGAACGCATTTGTTCCTTCTGTAGCCGGACTGGTCATGGCAAGTTATGTGGTGAGGGATCTGCTGAAGGATATTAAGATTGTTAGGGTTAATGATAAATAAGGAAGCATTTTTGAAGAGTACTGCAGTTAATGTGGTGCTCTTTTATATGGGTTCAAGACGAAATTTTCCACTTTGAAGGGGGCTGTTGATTTGCGTTCCAGGCACTTCGCTTTCCGCGGGGCGGAGTTGAGCCTCCTCGGAGCAAGCTCCTGTGGGGTCTCAACTCTTCCGCTATTTCCCGCAGGAGTCTACGTGCCTTGCACTCCAATCAACAGGGTTTTTAACTTTATTCGGCAGTGCTAAGATCCTGAATTAAAATCTTTTAGTGCTTACAAATAAGGCATGATCTCAGTCTTTTGGTTCTTCGGTTGGAGGCATTAGCAAATGAAGTATAATGTTGAGAGAGCATTTGAGAATAAATTCTCCTTTTTAGAGGGGGGCTGTTGATTTGCGTTCCAGGCATTTCGCTTTCCGCGCGGCGGCGCTGAGCCTCCTCGTCGTCCCTCCTGCGGGGTCTCAGCTCTGCCGCTGCAATCCCGCAGGAGTCTACGTGCCTTCCACTCCAATCAACAGGGTTCATAACTTTGTTCGGGAGTGCTAGGATTTACTATTAAATTTATTAAGTCCTCATTACAAGGCATTATCTCTGTATTTGTTCCTTTGGTTGGAGATCTTAACACTTATATACCCTTCGGAAATTAAATTTGATTGCATTGGGATCAATTTTCCTTTTTAGAGGGGGGCTGTTGATTTGCGTTCCAGGCATTTCGCTTTCCGTGGGGCGGAGTTGAGCCTCCTCGGAGCAAGCTCCTGCGGGATCTCAACTCTTCCGCTATCTCCCGCAGGAGTCTTCGTGCCTTGCACTCCAATCAACAGGGTTTGATAACTTTATTCGGTAATGAAAAGATCTGCAATCTATTCCAATTGGTTACTATAAATTAGACAATATTTTAATGAACCACTTTAACCCCAATTCCAGCTTCCTCGGCCATGATCCCCGCTTCTTTCAGTATCCCGAACATTTCCTCATATTTCTGAAGGTATTCCTGAAGTTTTGAATGTTTGTCTTCTAATTCCTTTTCCAGGAGCTTGTTTCTTTCTGCGAGTTTGGCCGACTCCTCCTGCAGTGCTTGTTGTTCATTTACGAGCGGAATTAAGGACTGCAGCTTTTGAAGGAATGCTAATCCATTGCTGAGGTCCAGGATATCTCCAGGAGCAGGATCTTCACGATCATCCTGCTTCACAGAAGGAGCGTCCTGATATTTCAGCAGACTGTTATACCTTGCCCTGCAGGCAGTAGCCGTTCTTGCAAGCTTTTGGGCGGCATCTTCATAGCAGGCCTGTTTCGTACGTCCCTGGTTTGTTCCTTCTTCGATTGCTTCCATGAGGAGCCGGTCCTCTTCGGCAGTCCATTTTTTATTTTTGGCTGTCATGCTCCGCCCTCCTTTTCCTTTATTTCTTATCGTCACCTGCACAAATGATCTTATTCAACAAAAGGGGCTGTCCCTGTGTGTGGACAGCCCCTTTGTAAGTTGAGATTCTTCATCTGCTTTTGTTAAGTTTTTCATATATAGCTGCGAGGGCCTGTTCGAATTTACCGGTTGTTTTAGGCTCATAATAGATTTTGTTCTTTATTTTATCAGGCAGGTACTGCTGCTTCACCCAGCCTCCGGGAAAATCATGGGGATATTTATAATCAATCCCTCTGCCAAGCTCCTTGGCGCCTTTGTAATGGGCGTCCTTCAGGTGCTGGGGCACTTCGCCGCTTTTGCCGGCCCGGATATCGGCGATTGCTGCATCAAGGGCAGAATAAGCTGAGTTTGATTTGGGAGATAAGCATAATTCAATCACTGCATTTGCCAGCGGGATGCGAGCCTCCGGAAACCCGATTCTTTCAGCGGTTTCAATGGCTGCGAGGGTGCGGGCACCAGCCTGCGGGCTTGCAAGCCCGATATCTTCGTAAGCAATGACAAGCAGTCTCCTGCTGATGCTCACAAGATCTCCGGCTTCTATCAGTCTTCCCAGATAATGAAGGGCGGCGTTTACATCGCTGCCGCGGATGCTTTTCTGGAATCCAGACAGTACATCATAGTGGGCATCACCGTCCTTATCATGGACAAAGCTTTTTCGCTGCAGGCATTCTTCGGCAGTACCGAGAGAAATGCTGATCACTCCATTTTCATCTTTTTCTGTTGAGAGGACTGCCAGCTCAAGGGCATTAAGGGAGCTGCGCACATCCCCGTTGGAGGAAGAAGCCAAATGGGACAGTGCATCCTCATCTATTTCAACTTTTTCATTCCCAAAGCCGTTTTCTTTGTCCTGCAGGGCTCTGAGCAGGCTTTTCTTTATATCCTCTTCAGAAAGCGGCTTAAGCTCAAAGATTTGGCAGCGGCTCCGTATTGCGGGATTGATTGCATGGTAGGGATTGCTTGTTGTGGCGCCGATCAGCACGATCATCCCATTCTCCAGGTAAGGAAGGAGAAAATCCTGCTTGGCCTTATCCAGGCGGTGAACCTCATCAAGGAGGAGTATGACTTTTCCGGACATCTTGGCTTCAGCAGCCACAACTTCCATATCCTTCTTATTATTTGTAACAGCATTCAATGTCCGGAAGGCAAATTGTGTGCTGCCGGCAATGGCGCTGGCTATCGAAGTCTTTCCGATCCCCGGCGGCCCGTAAAGGATCATGGAAGAAAGCTGCCTTGCCTTCACCATTCTGTATATGATTTTCCCTTCGCCGACCAGATGTTCCTGGCCGATGATATCTTCAATTGATTTAGGCCTCATGCGGAAGGCAAGCGGCTTGGTATTCATTATGCATCTCTCCAGCCAATGTAGTTGATAGCGGATGAGCGGTTTCCCGATCCGATTCTTATCATTAGTGTACCGCAAATGGGTTTCTAAAGGAAAAAGGAAGGCTCCTGCCGGCAGCAGAAGGGCGGGCGCCTTCTGCATAAAGACACGAAAATATGCTATAATGTCAAAAGTCTATATAATTACTAAGCATTTTGGTAAAATTTAATATAAAAGCCATTCTGGCACAGGGAGCAGAAGAAACTAATGATAAGAAAAAGAAAGGGGCAGACAGGGCCCCGTTTTGCAGTGTTTTTTTCAGGCCTTCTCATTATGGCCCTTGGCATCGTGCTCCTTATAAAGGCCGAGCTTGGGGCAACACCCTGGGATGTCCTCCATGTCGGCCTTTTTTATCAGGCAGGCCTGACGATCGGAAGCTGGTCAATCATTGTAGGGCTCGTCATTCTGACGGCCGCTGCCTTGCTTTCAGGGGAGATCCCCCAAGTCGGGGCATTTCTGAATATGCTTTTAATCGGAGTGTTCATTGATTTTTACATGATGCTGCCTTTCATGCAGACTCCAGGCAGTCTGGGTGGAAAAATAATTATGCTTGTCGCTGGCATCATTATTAATGCTTATGGAATGGGGCTTTATATCTCCGCCCAATTCGGGGCAGGGCCCCGTGACAGTTTGATGATTGCCCTGGCAGCCAAGACAGGCCGGAAGATCCGCGATGTCCGCGGTGCTATGGAGCTGCTGGTCCTGGCTGCAGGCTGGCTGCTCGGCGGACCGATTTTCTGGGCGACAATTCTTTATACGCTTGTCATCGGGCCGCTGGTGGGGCTTGCCCTGCCGCAATGCCAGACATTGACAGATAAATGGCTTGAAAAGCTGCGCAGCAAAAAGGGAGGCATAAGTGCTCCTTCATTAAAAGAACAAGATCGAGGTGCAAGTTCATGAAGATTTCCACTAAAGGCCGCTATGGCTTGACTATTATGATTGAATTGGCTAAAAAACATGGAGAAGGGCCGATCTCCTTGAAATCTATCGCCCAGACAAATGATCTTTCCGAGCACTATCTCGAGCAGCTGATTGCTCCGCTCCGCAACGCCGGACTTGTCAGAAGCATTCGCGGTGCCTATGGCGGATATGTGCTTGGCCATGAGCCTGCCGATATCACTTCAGGCGATATCATCAGGGTGCTTGAAGGGCCGATCAGCCCAGTCGAAGGCATTGAAGACGAAGAGCCTGCGAAAAGAGAGCTTTGGATGAGGATCCGGGATGCTGTCAAGGAAGTGCTGGACAGCACGACGCTGGAGGATCTGGCAAACCATACAGACAGCGGCGAATCTGATGCTTATATGTTTTATATTTAGTCCCGGCACCGGCTTTTTTCGAGCGGGCTGGATTTTAAAAAACACACAGCTGGGCATAGCTGTATAAAAGGAATTCAATTAGAAGGTGAATGGATTGGATAGAATTTATATTGATCATGCTGCAACCTCTCCCATGCATCCGCGCGTCATTGAGCGGATGCTTGAAGTAATGCAGTCAGATTTCGGGAACCCGTCGAGCATCCATTTTTATGGCAGAAGTGCACGGAATATTGTCGATGAAGCAAGGGAATCCCTTGCCAGGAGCATCGGTGCGCATGCAACTGATATCATCTTCACGAGCGGGGGCACAGAAGCTGATAACCTGGCGATCCTAGGAACAGCTGCAGGCCGCCCGGACGGAGGGCATATCATAACAACTGAGATTGAACACCATGCAGTGCTCCATACCTGCAGGCAGCTTGAACAGCAGGGCTTTGAAGTCACTTATCTCCCTGTAGATGAAACCGGGATTATAAAAGTGGAAGATGTCCGGAAAGCGCTGAGGGATGACACGATTCTCGTGACAATCATGTACGGCAATAACGAGGTCGGGACCATCCAGCCGATCAGGGAAATTGGTGCACTCCTGAAGGATCATCCTGCCTATTTCCATACTGATGCTGTCCAGGCATACGGGCTGGAAAAACTGGATGTGAATGAACTGAATGTGGATTTCCTTTCAGTATCGGCCCACAAAATCAATGGGCCAAAAGGGATCGGCTTCCTGTATAAAAACAAGGCTGCAAAGCTGTTTTCCCCGAGGATGTATGGCGGGGAACAGGAAAGGAAGCGCCGTGCAGGCACGGAAAATGTTGCTTCTATAGCCGGTTTTCAGGAAGCTGTCAGCATTGCCTCCGAAAACAGGGAGGAAAGCGTCCGGAAATACCGTGAATTCAAGCGGGTCTTCATGTCAAAGCTTGAGGAAGCCGGTGTGGAATTCTGCCCGAACGGATTACTTGATAACACGCTCCCCCATGTTTTAAACTTAAGCTTTCCCGGAACTAACGTCGAAAGCATGCTCGTCAATCTCGATCTGGCAGGGATAGCCGCATCAAGCGGCTCTGCCTGCACAGCAGGATCGATCGATCCGTCGCATGTCCTTGTAGCCATGTTTGGAAAGAATTCCGGACGGCTGGCCAATTCGATCCGCTTCAGCTTCGGATTTACAAATTCCGTGGAGCAGATTGCAAAAGCCGGGGAAGAAACGGCAAAAATCATCCAGAGGCTTAGGAAATAAGCTCTCTGTCATATTGGCAGCAGCCAAAGGGGAGAAGGAAACATTTCTGCCCTTTACGATAAAAGCCGAAACACAAGAGAGGTGAGGAAGATGGCAAAATCCCCTAAAGATACCCGGGTGGTCGTCGGAATGTCAGGAGGTGTCGATTCATCTGTGGCCGCACTGCTTCTTAAAGAGCAGGGCTATGATGTTATCGGCATTTTTATGAAAAACTGGGACGATACAGACGAGAACGGCGTCTGTACCGCAACAGAAGACTATGAAGATGTCATCAGGGTCTGCAACCAGATTGGCATCCCTTATTATGCTGTTAATTTTGAAAAACAGTATTGGGATAAAGTATTTACGTATTTTCTTGATGAATATAAAGCAGGCCGCACGCCAAATCCTGATGTGATGTGCAATAAGGAAATTAAATTCAAAGCGTTTCTTGAGCACGCGATGAGCCTTGGTGCAGATTACCTCGCGACAGGGCATTATGCGAGAGTGGAGCATGGGGAAAATGGCGTGAAGATGCTGCGCGGACTTGATGAAAATAAAGACCAGACTTACTTCTTGAACCAGCTCACTGAAGAGCAGCTTTCCAAGGTCATGTTCCCGATCGGCAGCATAGAGAAATCCGAGGTAAGGGAAATTGCCAAGAAGGCCGGTCTTGCCACAGCTGCGAAAAAGGACAGTACAGGAATCTGCTTTATTGGCGAACGCAATTTCAAAGAGTTCCTCGGCAACTATCTGCCTGCACAGCCCGGCAGCATGGAAACAATGGAAGGCGAAACGGTAGGGAGACATGACGGCTTGATGTACTATACAATCGGCCAGCGCCATGGACTTGGCATCGGCGGTGCAGGCGATCCCTGGTTTGTCATCGGGAAGGACCTGAAGCGCAATGTTTTATACGTTGGCCAGGGCTTCGACAATGAAAAGCTCTATTCTGATTCCATCATTGCTGACAAGGTCAGCTGGGTTTCAAAAGCGCCAGGCGAAACTTTCGAGTGCACAGCAAAATTCAGATACCGCCAGCCGGATAATTCAGTAACAGTCACACTGCTTGAGAATGGACAGGCAAAGATAACCTTCCATTCGCCTATCAGAGCTGTTACACCTGGCCAGGCTGTCGTGTTTTATGATGGCGAAGTCTGCCTTGGAGGCGGAACAATCGACCGCGTATTCAACAATGAACAAATGCTGACATATGTCGGCTGAGCAATGCCCCGGTCCAGCAGGAATCGGGGCTTTTTTCTGGAATGAAGTATCGGCTTATGCCAAGCAGAAATCGGCCGCGTCTTTATGATATAATTTCTGCAGACGCCCTTATGGTGCAATATTGCTTTTTAAGGAAACAGGGTGGGACGCATCTGCGCGTGCTTCCTTGCATTACATAGATGGAGAGTGGTTTATATGGATAAAAACCAGCATGGAATTGAGCTTATGAGAGAAGGGAAATGGGAGGAAGCTGCCAAGGTCTTCATGGAGGCCATCAGTGAAAATAGCACTGACCCTGTTTCATATATAAATTTGGGCAATGTTCTTGCCGCGGCTGGGGAAAACGAACAAGCCCTTAAATTTTATCAAAAGGCCATTGAAATTGATGAAAATGCCGCTGCTGCCTATTACAGTGCAGGCAATCTTTATTTCGAAGCAGACCAGCTGGATTTGGCCAAAAATATGTTTGAACAGGCAATGAGAAAGGGGCTCGAATCAGCCGATAATTATTTCATGCTCGGACTCACACTGATGCAGCTGGATCAGGCCAGGCTGGCTCTGCCTTACCTGCAGCGAAGCACTGAACTGAATGGGGAGGATGCTGAAGCCCATTTCCAGTACGGACTCTGCCTTGCCCAGCAGGAATTGATTGACGAAGCAATCGTCCAGTTCAGCCGCTGTGTGGAAATTGACCCTGATCATGCCGATGGCTACTACAATCTTGGTGTAGCATATGGATTCAAGGAAGAAGCTGAAAAGGCGCTTGCAATGTTCGATAAAGCACTGGAAATCCAGCCGGATCACATGCTTGCTGGATATGGCAAGAAATTGATTGAAAAAAGCTGACAAACCGAAAAAATCAGCCTGCTTTTAGGAAGGGGGAATAATGATGGAGAAGCAGGATTCTCTGGATCTTTTTGCCGAACAGGGCAAATTCATCAAAGGGAAGCATCTTGTGACTATTTTTCATAATGAATCAAATCTATATACAGTGCTCCGGATCCGGGTGGAAGAGACGAATCATGAATATGACGACAAGGAAGCTGTCATCACAGGCTATTTCCCGAAGGTGCATGACCATGAATCGTATATTTTCTATGGGGAATTCAAGGAGCACCCGAAATTCGGCCTTCAATTCCTGGCGAATCATTTCCGAAAGGATATCCCCCAGACCAAGCAGGGCGTAGTAGGCTATCTTTCCGGCGAGCTTTTTAAAGGCATCGGGAAAAAGACGGCAGAATCTATCGTAGATAAACTTGGGGAGAATGCGATTTCCAGAATCCTCAACCAGCCCTCCCTCCTGGACGAGATCCCGAAACTACCTTCTGAAAAAGCAAAGCTCCTTTACGACACACTTATGGAGCATCAGGGTCTGGAACAGGCAATGATTGCACTGAATCAATATGGCTTCGGCCCCCAGCTGAGCATGAAGATTTATCAGATGTACAAGGATGAGACGGTCCAGCTTCTGCAGACCAATCCATACAAGCTGGTTGAGGATATTGAAGGCATCGGCTTCGGCAGGGCGGATGAGCTTGGCTACCAGCTTGGCATTTCAGGAAGCCATCCTGACCGCATCAAGGCGGCATGCCTGTATATCCTGGAAACAGAAAGCATGCAGAACGGAAATGTTTATGTGCATGCCCGCACCCTCCTGGAAAAAGCCAGGTCGCTTCTTGAGGAAAATAAAAGAGATCAGATAGAATACAGCTCCATCTCCCAGGAAGTTATCAAGCTCGAAGAAGAAGGCAAGATCATGGCAGAAGATAAACGGATTTATCTGCCCTCACTTTATTTTGCTGAAAAGGGGCTTGTAACGAGCATCAAGCGGCTGCTGCAGCAGACCGAGTATGATGAACAATTCCCTGAGTCGGAGTTCCTGCTTGCCCTTGGCAGCCTTGAGGAAAGGATAGGTGTGCAGTACGCCCCTTCGCAAAAAGAAGCAATCCAGACCGCTCTGATGAGTCCCATGCTTATCCTGACGGGGGGACCGGGAACGGGAAAGACAACAGTCATCAAAGGTATAGTCGAACTGTACGCTGAGCTGCATGGCTGCTCACTGGAACCGAAGGATTATAAAAAGGAAGAGCCTTTCCCGTTCCTCCTGGCCGCCCCGACAGGAAGGGCCGCCAAGCGGATGTCCGAATCGACCGGCCTTCCTGCTGTAACGATCCACAGGCTGCTCGGCTGGAATGGAACGGAAGGCTTTGACCACCATGAAGACAATCCGCTGGAAGGGAAAATCCTGATAGTCGATGAAACCTCCATGGTAGACATCTGGCTGGCGAACAAGCTGTTCAAGGCTTTGCCGGAAAACATCCAGGTCATCCTGGTAGGAGATGAAGACCAGTTGCCTTCAGTCGGACCCGGCCAGGTGCTGAAGGATCTGCTTCTTTCAGAAAAAGTGCCCACTGTCAGGCTGACAGATATTTACCGGCAGGCAGAAGGCTCATCCATCATTGAGCTGGCGCACGAAATCAAAAAAGGCGGTCTTCCTGATGATATCGCGGTCCAGCAGGCCGACAGATCATTCCTTAAGTGCAGCCCTGCCCAGATTGCCGATGTGGTTGAAAAGGTAGTCCTGAATGCCAGGAAAAAAGGCTACAGGTCCAGGGATATTCAGGTTCTCGCTCCCATGTACAGGGGGCCGGCAGGAATTGATAATCTGAATAAGATCCTTCAGGAAATTTTAAACCCCAATCCTGATGGCACCAGGAAGGAGCTATCTTTCGGTGATGTGAAATACAGGGTGGGCGATAAGGTCCTACAGCTGGTCAACCAGCCGGAAAATAACGTATTTAACGGCGATATGGGCGAAATTGTATCTGTCTTCTATGCAAAGGAAAATACCGAAAAGCAGGATATGATCGTTGTTTCTTTTGATGGTAACGAAGCAACCTATACAAGGCAGGACCTCAGCCAGATTACGCTTGCCTACTGCTGCTCTGTCCATAAATCACAGGGAAGTGAGTTTCCGATTGTCATTATGCCGATCGTCCGGAGCTATTACCGCATGCTCAGAAGGAACCTGATTTATACAGCCATTACGAGAAGCAGACAGTTTCTCATCCTTTGCGGTGAAGAATCAGCGCTGAGATCCGGGGTGCAGAGGGCGGAAGAGCAGGCAAGGCTGACTTCCCTGACAAAACGGCTTCAGGATGCACTTGGGGAAGCTCCAGAGCAGACAGGCCAGGAAGAAGCAGGCGAAGAAGCCGAAGAGGTTCCATACGAAGTAAAGCTCATGAATGCAGATCCCATGATAGGCATGGGATCCATCACTCCTTATGACTTTTTGGAAGAGAAAGCATAATCCGGCAGATTCCTGAACAGACTGAAGAATATCACTATTTCAGTTATAGAGGTGCTGGCAAATGAGAAAATGGAATCAGGAAAGCGCTCCGAACAATAATCTCCCCGCAGCAGAAATTAAATCATCAGAGCTGATCGGAAACGGAGAAGAACTCCAATTTTCTGAAGAGCTTTCAGATGGCGGAGAAAGAAATGAAATCATTGAAAGAGCTGAAAAAGAATGAGAATGAACCTGTCCGGCGCAGTCGCCTGGCAGGTTTTTTCTGTTAAAGATTTTACAATTTGAAAGACTTGTGGAAAATTTCCAACTCTTGATCCACGTCCAGCAGCTGCGCCGAGGTCACAAGGCAAACCTCCCAAAAAGGCAAAGAACGCCTTTCCGGGAGGTTTGCCTTGTGGCCCCCAGGAAGCTGGTCATGCAGACGTTGCCACAGGACGTGGCGTTCTTAGTCTGCGTTCCTTAAGGTGATCAAGGCGCTTACACTTTTGTTCCTGTTAGTTAAGGTAAATTTTTAGCCTCATAATTCAAGGGCGGGGGCAGACAATAATAATGTTCGGGAAGGTGGGACGATCTTTGCGGACTTTTTCCTTGCTGAAAGGGATGCCTGTCTTTGACATGGAGAACGGGACTTCAGTCGGTGAAGTGCATGATATATGCATTTCAGAGGAAGGAAGCATCACCGGTCTTCTCCTCCGCAAAGGCGCATTTCTGAAGAAAAATTTTCTGATTCCCTTTGCATCCATTGCAAGCTTTGGCAGCGGCGGAGTGATGATTAAAACAGCTTCCGGGCTTTCTCCGGTAAAACGTCTTTCCGGCTATACCTTTGAAAATCAGCATCGGATCTGCGGTAAGATGCTGATTTCCCGTGAGGGGGAGCAGCTCGGCCTTCTGGAGGATGTATATTTTCTGGAAGAATTGGGCACGATTGTAGGGTATGAGTTATCAGATGGCTTCTTTTCGGATATAACCGAAGGAAAAAAGGTAGTCAATTCAGATGAACCGCCTGCATTTGGAAAAGATGCCATCATTGTTAACGCTAAGAATTAGCCGTTTGCTCTATCTGAACAGGCTGGCTTGCCAAACAATGCGAGGTGTCCACCATATGTTAAAATGCCCTAACTGCCAAAGCAAAGATATTGGAAAAATCGGGATAAACCAATATTATTGCTGGAGCTGCTTCATTGAGCTGTCCTTGTCAAAAGGAGTCATCAGCACCCATCAGGTAGAGGAAGACGGGACCCTGAGCTCCCTGGATGACCTGTTTGATGAAGATGACCGCCGCTATATACTATGAATAGAAGAGGTGACAGCATGAACAGACTAATGACAACAGCTCTTCTCATCGGCGCCGGAATGGCAGCCCAAAATTATATACAAAAAAATGACATCATGTCTTCAAGGCAGATGAAGAAACTTCAAAACAGGATTGTTCGTTCATTTTCATGATTCTATCCCCCATTCCGGGGGATTTTTGCATATTTTAAGCTTCCTGCTTCACACTACAAATGAGGTGGGAAAAATGGATATCCGGTTGAAATGGTTTTACAGGCTTGGTTTCCTTCTGCTGCTTTTCATTGTCTTATTTACATTTTTAAAGCTTCAGCCGTTGTGGCTCCCGGTCATCAGGACGCTTTTTATTATTATCTTTCCATTTGCAGCTGCAGCGTTTATTACATATCTTCTTCATCCGGTAGTTGAGCGTCTCCATGAAGCAGGCCTCCATCGCGGCCTGGCCGTCATCATCATCTATACCCTTTTCTTTGGGGGAACAGGCTATGCGCTTTACAAGGGGCTTCCGGCCATTATAGTCCAGATCAGGGACCTGGCTGAGCACGCTCCGCAGCTGGCCGACCAGTACCGGGAGTGGCTTCTTCTTCTCCAGTCGAAGACGTCCCAATGGCCTGAGCCTGTCCAGCTCAGGATCGATGAAGGAATCCAGTCGCTAGAAGCCTCTCTTGACAGGCTTCTCTCAAGGGCGATGGCATTTGCAGGGGCTATTCTGAACTTTGCTTTGATTCTGATCATTATTCCGTTTATATCCTTTTATATGCTGAAGGACTTCCTGCTGATGAAAAAAGCAGTCTGGTATCTCACGCCAAAAAAATGGAGGGAAAGCGGAAGCCTGTTCCTTCGGGATGCTGATAAATCATTGGGAAGCTATATACGGGGGCAGCTGCTTGTATGTGCAGTCATCGGTGCGTTGAGTTCCCTGTTCTTCTGGATTGCTGGCATAAAGTATCCGCTTCTTTTAGGGGCAATCATCGGGGCAACGAATGTTATACCTTATTTTGGCCCGATCATCGGGGCGGTGCCGGCTGTACTGATTGCTTCTACCATGTCAGTAAAAATGATCATTTTTGCGGCAGTCATCGTCATGGTTCTTCAATTCCTGGAAGGAAACATCCTGTCTCCGCTGATTGTAGGCAAGAGCCTGCATATGCATCCGCTCCTTATTATGTTTTCCCTGCTGGCAGGCGGGGAAATCGCCGGTGTTGCCGGCCTTATATTGGCAGTTCCAGTGCTGGCCGTCCTTAAAGTAGGCGCCATCCATGCGAGAAGGCACTTTACAGCAAAACCGGCAGCCGAATAGCGGATGTCAGGAGTAAAAATGAAACCGCCTGAAAAGAACAGATTGACAAATCAATTTTCATATCAGTATAATGCGACTATACGATAATTGAAGATAAGAACAACATGAAGAAGGATCGAGTATGTTATAGACCATCCTGGCATCTCTTTTATAAGTGGTGCACCAGAGAGGAATTCCGCGGCTGAAAGGATTCCGGATGAAGAATAACAGAACGCTAATCCTGAGTGCAGCTAATCCCTGCCGTTCTCCGCGTTAAGGAGCTTGAGAGACGAAAGTTTACTTTCGTAATCAGGGTGGTACCGCGAGCAAGCTCTCGTCCCTGTCCAGGGATGAGGGCTTTTTGTGTTGTTTTTAAAGAATTCTTCGCTGCCCTGCACTTGAAGCAATGGCGGCAAAATAAGATCAGGAGGAAATTCTAATGAGAAATCTTACAGGTTCAGAAATACGCCGGCTGTTTTTAGAATTTTTCAAGGAAAAAGGCCATTCTGTAGAACCGAGTGCGCCACTTGTGCCCCACGATGATCCTTCATTGCTATGGATCAACAGCGGTGTGGCAACATTGAAGAAGTATTTTGATGGCAGGGTGATACCGGAAAACCCAAGGATTACCAACGCCCAAAAATCAATCCGCACAAATGATATCGAGAATGTCGGCAAAACGGCGCGCCACCACACTTTCTTTGAAATGCTGGGGAACTTCTCGATCGGCGACTATTTTAAGGAAGAAGCAATCGACTGGGCATGGGAGTTTCTGACGGATGAGCGCTGGATTGGATTTGACAAAGAAAAGCTGTCAGTCACCATCCACCCGGAAGATGAAGAAGCCTTCAGCATCTGGACGAATAAAATCGGAGTGCCTGAAGAAAGGATTATCCGCCTTGAGGGCAACTTCTGGGATATCGGGGAAGGCCCGAGCGGACCGAACACCGAGATTTTCTATGACAGGGGACCAGAGTATGGGGATGACCAAAATGATCCTGAGCTTTATCCAGGCGGCGAAAATGAGCGTTACCTCGAGGTTTGGAACCTGGTATTCTCCGAGTTCAACCATAACCCGGATGGCACTTATACACCGCTCCCAAAGAAGAACATTGATACAGGCATGGGTCTTGAACGCATGGCATCTGTTGTCCAGAACGTGGCAACAAACTTTGATACAGACCTGTTCATGCCGATCATCCATGCAGTGGAGAAGATTTCAGGAAGCAAATATGGGGAAAGCAATGAACAGGACACAGCGTTCAAGGTTATAGCTGACCATATAAGGACAGTTGCATTCGCAATCGGGGACGGTGCCCTTCCTTCCAATGAAGGCAGAGGGTATGTACTGCGCAGACTCCTTCGCAGGGCAGTCCGCTATGCAAAGCAGATCAATATTAACCGCCCATTCATGTTTGAGCTGGTAGATGTTGTCGGGGAAATCATGGCAGATTTCTACCCGCAGGTAACGGAAAAGGCCGAATTCATCAAAAAGGTCATCAAGAATGAAGAGGAGCGTTTCCACGAGACTTTGAATGACGGCCTTTCCATCCTTTCATCTGTCATTAAGAAGGAAAAAGAAAAGGGCAGCAATATTATTCCGGGCTCGGACGTATTCCGCCTGTATGACACTTACGGTTTCCCTGTTGAATTGACAGAGGAATATGCCGAAGAAGAAGGCATGAAGATCGACCAGGACGGCTTTGAAGCTGAAATGGAAGGCCAGCGTGAACGCGCGCGTACAGCACGCCAGGACGTCGGCTCTATGAAGGTCCAGGAAGGTGTGCTTGGCGACATCAAGACTGAAAGCCGGTTCGTCGGCTATGAGGGACTTGAAGCAAAATCTGTCGTCGCTGTCATCATCAAGGACGGGCAAGTGGCCGAAGCAGCCGGGGCAGGCGAAGAAGTGCAGCTGATTCTTGACCAGACTCCATTCTATGCAGAAAGCGGCGGGCAGATTGCCGATAATGGCGTTCTTGAGGGCGAAGGGGTTAAGGTCATCATTAAAGATGTCCAAAAAGCGCCGAACGGCCAGAACCTGCATAGTGCAGTAGTGGAAAGCGGCATTCTGGAAACCGAAGCCGGCGTCACGGCGAAAGTCGATCCGGATTCCCGGAACAAAGTGATTAAGAACCATACAGCTACCCATCTATTGCACCAGGCTCTCAAGGATGTGCTTGGCACGCATGTAAACCAGGCAGGCTCACTTGTTGGTCCGGACCGCCTTCGCTTTGACTTCTCCCATTTCGGGCAAGTGAAGGAAGATGAACTGGAAAAAATCGAAGAAATCGTCAATGAAAAGATCTGGAGCAGCCTGAATGTCGTCATAGAAAACAAAGGAATCGATGAAGCGAAGGCAATGGGGGCAATGGCATTATTCGGAGAGAAATACGGAGATGTTGTCAGAGTGGTCCAAGTGGGCGATTACAGCCTTGAGCTCTGCGGCGGTTGCCATGTCCGCAATACGTCGGCCATTGGTTTGTTCAAGATTATCTCTGAAAGCGGAATAGGCGCAGGAACAAGAAGGATTGAAGCAGCGACTGGCGAAGCAGCTTACAAGCTTCTTAAGGAACAGGTCAATATCCTGACCGAAGCCGCAGCTTCACTGAAGTCGAGCCCGCGGGATGTGGCTTCCAGGGTGGATGCACTTCTCGGCGAAATGAGGCAGCTTCAGCGCGAAAATGAATCCCTTTCAGCCAAATTGGGCAATATTGAAGCTGGAAGCCTTGTTTCAAAAGCCAAGGAAGAGAATGGGATCACTTATCTGGCTGCAAAGGTTCAGGCAGCAGATATGAACAACCTCCGCAATATGGCGGATGATCTGAAGCAGAAGCTCGGTTCGGCAGTTGTCGTGCTTGGCAGTGTGAATGAAGGGAAAGTGAATCTCATCGCAGCTGTGACAAAGGACTATATCGAAAAAGGCTATCATGCCGGAAAAGTCATCAAAGAGGTGGCAGCACGCTGCGGCGGAGGAGGCGGCGGCCGTCCGGATATGGCACAGGCAGGCGGAAAAGATCCTGAAAAACTGGAAAGTGCGCTTCAATTTGTGGAAGAATGGGTAAAATCCGTTTGATATCGTTTGAAAGTAGTGTAGAATGTAGGTAACTATTAACATTTGCTGTGCGGGGCCGAAAAGCCGGTACAAGCTTCATGAGCTGTGCCGGTTCCGGCCGCAATGCAGAAAAGCGAGGTGTAATGTGATGAGCTCATTTGATAAGACAATGAGATTCAATTTTCCTGAGGAGCCATTTGAACATGATGTAAATGATGTTCTTCTGCAAGTCTATGAAGCACTTCAAGAAAAAGGGTACAACCCCATTAACCAGATTGTCGGGTACCTTCTTTCAGGAGATCCTGCATACATCCCGCGCCATAAAGATGCACGAAATATCATCCGGAAACTTGAACGGGACGAGATAATTGAAGAATTGGTCAAATCGTATTTAAAGCAGCAGCGAGAGGGATAGACTATTATGAGAAGCATGGGGCTGGATGTGGGTTCCAAGACTGTAGGCGTAGCGCTGAGCGATGAGCTTGGCTGGACTGCGCAGGGATTGGAGACCATCCGCATTAGTGAAGAAGAAAAAGAGTTTGGTTTTGATCAATTAGGTAAAATAATTAAAGAGTACGATGTCAGCACCATTGTGGTAGGCCTCCCTAAGAACATGAACGGGACGATTGGTCCCCGGGGAGAAGCAAGCCAGTTTTTTGCCGGCGAGCTAGAAAGGCTCTTCGGGCTTCCTGTCGTCCTTTGGGATGAACGCCTGACTACAATGGCAGCAGAACGCGTTTTGCTTGAAGCTGATGTAAGCAGGAAAAAAAGGAAAAAAGTAATCGATAAAATGGCTGCCAGCATGATCCTTCAAGGATATCTGGACAGCCGGAAATGATGAGGTGGCATAATGGAACACGGAGAAAAGAACATTACAATCGTAGATGAAGACGGCAACGAACAATTATGTGAGGTGCTCTTCACATTCGACTCTGAGGAATTTGGCAAGTCTTACGTATTATACTATCCTGTAGGAGCAGATGAAGATGATCAGGATGACATCGAGATCCATGCTTCTGCATATGTGCCTGGGGAAAGTGAAGAAGGCGACCTGCTGCCGGTTGAAACAGATGAAGAGTGGGATATGATTGAGGAAATGCTCAATACCTTCCTTGATGAAGAAGAAGGCGAAGAATAAGAGCTGAACCGGTCCTTTAGAGGGACCGGTTTTTCTTTTCTGTTCTAATTTAATCACTGTCTAGCAGCTGGGCCTGCCCCCTCGAGGTCACAAGACAATCCTCCCAAAAAGAACGCCTTTCCGGGGGGGGTTGTCTTAAGGCCCCCGGGGATGGGTGTCATGCAGGCGTTGCCACAGGACGTGGCGTTATTAGGCTGGGTTCCTTAAGGGTGAGCAAGGCGCTTACGCTTTTCTCAAGGAAAAGAGTGGAAAATTTTTGGTTTTTCGCTAAATTTCGCACGCTGATTTTGAAAGTATAGTATAATAATGCGAGATTATATAAAGGAACAGGCCAAACAGCCTTAGAATCCTGTACACTGAGGGGGATTAGATGTCTGCTGAAGAAAAGAATTCTAAAAAAGACCTGATTCGGCAAAAGATGCTGGAGCGTCAGAGTGAGGCAAAGGTAGTCCGCAAGATTGTGCTGATCATTGCGGCAGTCCTTGTGCTTACAGTCGGCCTGGTTGCCGGAGGAGGCTACTTTTACATAAAGTCGGCTCTTGAGCCAACTGATCCGGGCAATAAGAAGAAAATTCCCGTTGAAGTGCCGATCGGGTCTTCCGTTGGCGAGATCTCACGCCTGCTGGAGGATAAAGGGCTCATCAAGGATGCCCGCGTCTTCAAGTATTATGTTAAGCTTAAAAACGAATCCGGATTCATGGCAGGGGATTATCCTCTGAATCCGTCAATGACGATCCCTGAAATTATTGAAAGCTTGAAGACTGGAAAGGTCGTGCAGGAAGCCGTGTTTAAGCTGGCTATTCCTGAAGGCAATCAGCTTGACCAGATATCCGGTATTATTGCCGATAAAACCGGGCAGAAGCAAGAGGATGTTTTTGCCAAGCTTAATGATAAGGAATTCATCAGCACATTGATGGAACAATATCCAGAGGTGCTGACAGAAGAAATACTGAATGAAAATATCAAATATCCGCTGGAAGGATATCTCTTCCCTGCAACATACCCATTTTATAAAGAAGATCCAACTATGGAAGAGATTGTGAAAGTTATGCTCGATAAGACACGAGAGGTGCTTGCAGAGTACAGCCCTCAGGCAGAAGAGCAGAATATGACTCCGCACCAGCTTTTGACCATGGCTTCTCTCATCGAGGAAGAGGCTACCCAGCAGGTGGACCGGAATAAAATCGCCAGCGTATTCTACAACAGGATTGAAACGGGCATGCCGCTTCAGACTGACCCGACAGTCCTTTATGCAAAGGGAGAACACAAGTCGAGAGTCCTTTATAAGGACCTTGAAGTGGACTCACCGTACAATACGTACAAAAACACGGGATTGACCCCTGGTCCGATCGCCAACGCAGGCACCATGTCAATTGAAGCGGCCCTTAACCCGGAGGACACGGATTTCCTGTACTTCCTTGCCACCCCGGAGGGAGAAGTCCTATTCTCCAGCACACTTGATGAGCATAATGAGAAGAAAGCAGAACACATAACAAATAATTAGAAATGACTCAGGGCTCCCGGCACGTGCTGCAATTGCTTCAGAAGCGTTTCGGGAGGCCAGAAAAAGGGAATGCGGAAACACTCGCATTCCCTTTTTGTTTATGGTAAAATAGTTCAAGTGTTTTATACAGACTGTTTAATTGGCGGATTCTTTCTGCCCGGCACGCTGCAGCGGAACTGCCGGCAGATGCCTATATAGCGATTATTATCTTTCTGCACAGTAAGCCTGTGCATCATTCATACGCATGTGTGATAGCGTGAACCACAGACAAGCATGGATTGGCTACACTTAAGCCCTTTTCTGTACGGCCTTCCTTAAGGCTTTGCGAAACATCCGCTCTGTTGTGCGCTATTTTTTCATGCCTGAAACGGAGGGCTGCAGGCGGTAAAAGGATGGAGGGGAAGACTGCTTGCTGACAGATAAAGTACATGGATATATAGAGGGACTGATTCCTGAACGGCCGGGACTTTTCCTTGAGATGGAGGAGTATGCAAAAGATAATGGTGTACCCATCATGGAGCTGCCGGGGATAGAAGCGCTTCTCCAGCTGCTCAGGATTCAAAAGCCGAAGCAAATACTTGAAGTTGGTGCAGCAATAGGATACTCTGCTCTCCGGATGTCGTTCGCGATCCCTGATGCACATATTGTGACAATTGAAAGGGATGAAGAGCGGATTGAATCGGCCCGCGGATATATCAGGGCTGCAGACCGGGAAGACCAGATCACCCTGCTTGAGGGTGACGCCCTTGAGCTCGAGGGAGAAACATTAAAATATGGTCCTTACGATGCGGTATTCATCGATGCGGCAAAAGGCCAGTATAAAAAATTCTTTGAGATCTATGCGCGTCAGCTATCAGATGGCGGCTTGATCATAACGGACAATGTCCTGTTTAAAGGGCTAGTCTGTGAAAGTGAGATCGAGAATAAGCGCATTCGCAGTCTTGTGAAGAAAATCAGCGAGTTCAACGCATGGCTGATGAACCATCCGGATTATGATACTGTCATTCTTCCGGTCGGCGACGGCGTTGCAATCAGTAAAAAGAGGTGACCATAATGAAAAAACCTGAATTGCTTGTTACTCCAACAGGTACAGAAGATATCATCCCGCTTGCGGAAGCTGGGGCAGACGCTTTTGTAGTTGGCGAGCAGAGATACGGCCTGAGGCTGGCCGGCGAATTCAGCAGGGAACAAGTAGCAGAAGCAATCACATTGGCCCATTCAAAAGGCAAAAAAGTGTATGTGGCTATGAACGCCATTTTCCATAATGAAACAGTGGACGAGCTTGGCGATTATATCCGTTTTGTGCAGGAATCAGGGGCAGACGCGGTTATTTTCGGCGATCCGGCTGTATTGATGGCAGCACGTGAGGCAGCACCTGACATGAAGCTGCACTGGAATACAGAAACAACAGCCACAAACTGGTATACATGCAACTACTGGGGAAGAAAAGGTGCCAAGCGCTCTGTGCTTGCCCGTGAAATCAATATGGATTCGATTATTGAAATCAAGGAAAACGCAGAAGTTGAAATCGAGGTCCAGGTTCACGGCATGACTGCCATGTTCCAATCTAAGCGCTCCCTTCTCGGGAACTATTATGAATACCAGGGAAAAGCGATGAAGGTCGAAAACCGGGCGAAAGAGCAGAATATGTTCCTTCATGATAAAGAACGGGAAAATAAATATCCGATTTTTGAAGACGCAAACGGGACCCATATCATGAGCCCTAATGATATCTGCATTATTGATGAGCTCCAGGAAATGGTCGAGGCCGGTGTGGATTCATTCAAGATTGACGGTATCTTAAAATCTGCAGATTATATCCTGGAAATCACAAAGCTCTACCGCAAAGCAATCGATTTGTGCACAGAAAGTCCGGAAGAATACGAAGAAGTGAAAGATGACCTGCTGAACGCGGCGGAAGAAATCCAGCCTGCCAGCAGGCCGCTGGATACAGGCTTCTTCTTTAAAGAAACCGTATATTAATTCAAAACTATTAAGCCTATTTTGACTTATAATCAGGAGGTTTTATCGTGAACGCAATTAAAGATAATATCTCGCAAATAGTGGACGGCAAAAGGGTAATCGTCAAAAAGCCTGAGCTTCTTGCTCCGGCCGGAAACCTGGAAAAGCTGAAAATTGCCGTACACTATGGCGCAGATGCCGTTTTCATCGGCGGCCAGGAGTATGGGCTCCGGTCAAATGCCGGCAATTTTACATTTGAGGAAATGAAGGAAGGCGTAGAGTTCGCGAAGAGCTATGGTGCAAAAATTTACGTAACGACCAATATCTTTGCCCATAACGAAAATATTGACGGGCTTGAGGACTATCTTCTCGGCCTCAAGGAAGCGGGAGTGGCTGGAATTATCGTAGCTGATCCCCTTATCATTGAAACCTGCCGCAGGGTTGCCCCTGAAATCGAGGTTCACCTGAGCACCCAGCAGTCACTTTCAAATTGGAAGGCCGTTCAGTTCTGGAAGGAAGAAGGGCTTGAGCGGGTTGTGCTTGCAAGGGAAACTAGTGCCGAAGAAATCCGTGAAATGAAGGAAAAAGTGGATATTGAAATTGAAACATTCATCCATGGCGCAATGTGCATCGCCTATTCAGGCCGCTGTACGCTGAGCAACCACATGACAGCAAGGGACTCCAACCGTGGAGGCTGCTGCCAGTCATGCCGCTGGGATTATGATTTGTACAAGCTGGAAGGCTCTGAGGAAGTGCCGTTATTCCAGGAACAGGATGCACCTTTTGCCATGAGCCCTAAGGATCTGAAGCTGATAGAATCGATACCGCGCATGATTGAATTGGGCATCGACAGCCTCAAGATTGAAGGCCGCATGAAGTCGATCCATTATGTGGCTACAGTTGTCAGTGTTTATCGCAAGGTTATTGATGCTTATTGTGCGGATCCCGATAATTTTGTGATCAGGCAGGAATGGCTGGAGGAATTGGACAAGTGTGCGAACAGGGAAACGGCGCCTGCCTTCTTTGAAGGGGTACCAGGGTATAAAGAGCAGATGTTTGGAAATCATAGCAAAAAGACGACCAATGATTTTGCCGGCCTGGTCCTTGGATATAATGAAGAAACGCAAATCGTCACACTTCAGCAGCGCAATAAATTTGCACCGGGGCAGGAAGTGGAATTTTTCGGCCCGGAAATCGAGAACTTTACACAGGTGGTCGATAAAATCTGGGATGAAAAAGGCAACGAGCTTGACGCTGCCCGCCATCCGCTGCAAATCGTCCAGTTTAAACTGGACAAGCCGGTATACCCTAACAACATGATGCGGAAGGAGTTTTAACATAATGAATCGCAAACCTGTTGTTATTGGTGTTGCCGGCGGATCCGGCTCTGGAAAGACAAGTGTCACAAAAGCGATTTATGAAAGCTTTAAGGGTCATTCGATCTTAATGCTTGAGCAGGATTATTATTATAAAGATCAGACCCATCTTCCCTTTGAAGAAAGGCTGAAAACAAATTATGATCATCCGCTTGCATTTGATAACGACCTTCTGATTGAGCATATCGAAAAGCTGCAGAGCTATGAACCCATTGAGAAGCCTGTCTATGATTATGCCATGCATACAAGGTCCACTGACGTCATCCATGTGGAGCCAAAGGATGTCATCATCCTAGAAGGCATACTTGTACTGGAGGATGAAAGGCTCCGCAGCCTTATGGATATGAAGCTTTTTGTGGATACCGATGCAGATTTGCGCATCATCAGGCGCCTTTTCAGGGATATTAAGGAACGGGGCAGATCGATGGATTCAGTCATTGAGCAATATGTCAATGTTGTACGCCCGATGCACAACCAATTCATCGAGCCGACGAAGAGATACGCAGATATCATCATCCCGGAGGGCGGCCATAACCATGTGGCCATTGACCTGATGGTAACAAAAATTCATACAATTCTTGAACAAAAGTCATTTTTATGAAACAATAGCATAGAAAAAATGTTAAGATAAGTCTAATGAACAGAAAGCATGCGCGCCCTTTGTCAAAAGGACGCGCTCCTGTGCATTTGCGAATAAAGCAGATGCTTACATACTTACCAATGCACAATCTAAATGGGGGTTGTGATTCTAGAAGGAGTGAAGGATATTGGCTACAGAAAAAGTATTCCCAATGACACAGGCTGGAAAAGAAAAGCTTGAGCAGGAACTGGAGCATTTAAAAACAGTAAAGCGTAAAGATGTTGTAGAGCGTATCAAAATCGCCCGCAGCTTCGGCGATCTTTCCGAGAACTCTGAATATGATTCAGCGAAAGAAGAGCAGGCATTTGTAGAAGGGCGCATCACTACCCTTGAAAATATGATCCGCAATGCAAAGATCATCGAAGAGGATGAGGCAAGCGGCGATACAGTGACACTAGGACGCTCTGTTACATTTGTTGAACTTCCGGATGGAGAAGAAGAATCTTACACAATTGTCGGAAGTGCAGAGGCAGATCCGTTTGAAGGAAAGATTTCCAATGATTCTCCAATCGCAAAAAGCCTGATGGGCAAAAGGGTCGGGGATGAAGTGACAGTTCAGACACCGGGCGGGGATATGAGCGTCCGCATTACAAGCATTAAATAAGGAACCAGTCTTTTTCATAAATATGGTTTGAAATGGGCACACCTCGTCAACACTTTTGACGAGGTGTTTTTTATGTGGAAAAAAAGGGCCATCATTGTCATAAGTATATTCATGCTGGGGATTGTTCTGCTGATCGGGCGGCTCATCCAGATCCAGCTTGTTTCAGCAGAACACTTTTCTGCTCATAATATCAATCTTCTGGATGCCAGCGTCAGGCAGCGTTCCCAGGAGATGGTGATCGACAGCGGGAGAGGCTCTTTCCTGGACAGGAATGGCGAGCCCCTGACCCATCAGGAAATACCTGTACTGGTTTTATTTCCATTTTTAAAAAATATGGATTGGGATTCGCAAAAGGTCGCCTCCATCACAGGCATATCGGAAACTGCCCTTTTATATAGCATCAAAGGAGCAAAAGAGCCGTTTGCCTATGGCAAGCCGAAGCCTCTTGAATTGACCGATGTACAAGCTGAACAAATCAATTCACTTAAGATACCTGGTGTATTTGCTGTTGAAAAAAAATACAGCCTAGCCAATAATCTGGCAGAACAGCTGATCGGCATCACCGGACAGAATAAAGAAGCGGTGCAAAAGCGCTATCCCGGCAAAAACCTTCCTGAAGATACCGTGATCGGCGTTTCCGGTCTTGAAGAAAGCTTTGATGAGTTTCTGATGCCCGATGGCGAATCCAAACTTGTCTACCATGTGGATGCGGCAGGAGGCCCGCTGTTTGGGATAAACGTCAAATATGTCGAGCCTGCAAATCCTTTTTATCCTGTCAACATCAAAACCACTCTGGATGCGGCCCTTCAGGAGGAAGCAGAACGGCTGGCAGATGTGCATGGAATCCGGAATGGGGGGATGGTTTTGTTGGATATAGAGAATAATACCGTCCTTGCCATGGTGTCCAGGCCGCAGATCAATAAGACGGCCCCTTATAAAGACGGGGGCCTGGTGAATGCAATGACCAAACAGCAGATTATCGGATCCGTTTTTAAAACGGTGGTGGCAGCTGCAGCCATTGATTATAACCTGGACAGCCCGGAAAGGCAGTTTGACTGCAGCCGGAAAATCAATGGCCAGCCGGACACGATTTACCAGCATGGAATGCTAAATTTTACAGACAGCTTTGCCAGGAGCTGCAATAATACATTTGCAACCATTGCCAAGGAACTGAAAGAGATAGATCCTGCCATACTGGAGGACTATGCCGGAAAGCTGTCTCTTACAGGAAAGTCAGGCTGGGAAGGGGATATCTATCACTTCACTGATTTCCATCAGCTCGCGCGGGAGGATGAAGGCCGGGTATTTTACTCAGAGGATGCCAAGAAGGACAGCAATTTTGTCGCCTTGACCGGCATCGGACAGCATGAAGTGAGGGCCACTCCGCTTGGGGTGGCGAATATGATGGCCACCATTGCCAAAGGCGGAAAAAAAGAAAGCATTCGTGTTGCCTCTGAAATTGAATATAAAAATGAAACCTCGCTGCTGAAATTTCCGTCCAAAGATTTAGGGGGCGGCAAAATATCCCCTTATACGGCTATGAAACTGCAGAAGCTTTTGAGAGAAGTTGTTGTCAATGAAGAAGGAACCGGAAGATGGTTCAAAGAGCTTCCATATTCAGTGGCCGGCAAATCAGGAACTGCGGAGACAGGACAGTTCGATGATGGCGAGCAGCTGCATAATAAATGGTTTGCGGGATACTTCCCTTACGAAAAACCCAAATACGCCCTTGTCGCAGTCAATCTTGGAGTCAAAGAGAACGAAGGGGGAGTCAATCCGCTTTTTGCGGATATGGTTAAAGCTGTCCATGGGTTTGATGAAGAAATGGAATAGAAGAAGCCCGCAGCCGGCAAGTTTTTCTAACATCAAATTCCTTCATGTTTTGCCGGCACTCATGGTAGAATGTTGACAACCATATATATGGGGAGGAGAAAAACACGTGAATGGCAATTTCGAAGAATCAAACGGGTCATCCCGCTCAGGGAAAAGGGCTAAAAGAAGAAAAACCAATATTATTCTAAATACGCTGATCGGGGTTGTGCTCTTATTGATCATTATTGTATCTGCCGCGATATTCCTGGGCGGCAATGATGATGAAGCAGCCGAGCAGGCACCGGCGTCTGAAAAAGCCGATCCAGAAAATAATGATAAGGATAATGATAATAATACATCTGATGAAACAGCAGGCCAGGAAGAAGAAGCAGACCAGGCTGAGGATTCCGCCCAGGATGGCGGAGATGCTGAAAATGCAGATGAGGATAATGGAGAAGAAGCGGAAGAAGACCAGGATATTGAGGAAGATGCAGAGGTCACCGACGGCGGCAGTGCTCCTGATGTCGAAAAGACCATTGTTAATCCTTCATGGCAGCCGGTCGGCACTTCCCAGACAGGCGAGCACACAGCCGTCTATGAAGGCGTGGACTGGAATGAGATGGTCCAGGCCATCACCTATGCCACTGGAATACCTGAGAGCAATATGACCATCTGGTTCTTAGGGAATAACGGCCCCAATCAATCGGTCGGTACCGTCTCCACCAAAGACCAGCAGGAAAAATACCGTGTCTATATTGAATGGGTGGACGGACAAGGATGGAAGCCTGTTAAAATGGAAGAGCTGAACAGCGTCCAATAAAGTAAGGCTCTTTTCTTAAACTTTGTTGTTTTCCATTAATGCTTACCATGAAATATCATGATAAGAAAAGAGCTGCTCTCTTTACAAAGAGAAAGTCTTTTTCCGAAAGCAGCAATCTAAACGAAAAAAGCCTAAAGGAAAAACCGGCCCGCCGGGTGATCTGTATAAACAGATTGCCGGGGGGCCGGTTTTTATTTATGTTTAGATTTAAAGAGAACGACGGCAGAAAAGTAAGTCCTTCCGTTCTCATCCACATGCATTTGATGGGAGACATGGTGGACAGTCAGCAGGATCGCTTTGTTTACTTCAATCTGATCGTTTATTTTCTTCTCCAGATCCTTTAATTTCTCCGCCTCAAAAAATTCAACCTTATCTTCAATCATATCAAATTGAAAGTTCATGAGAATCTTCCCTTCTTGCTTTGTCACCTTTATTTTACAGGAAGTTCCGCAGATTTTGTACAGTCCGGCCCAGATTTGGGACAGGATTGTGCAGAAAGTTCCTGGATGATTTCTGTTGAATAAAAAAATAGTCTGTGATAAATTGAGAACAAGTCACTTTTTAATTCATAGTATACTTATAGGATTTATGAGTATACAAAAACAGGAGTGAAAAAAATGGGGAAAGAATTTATTGAGCTGTTTGAGCAATGGGCGGATTCATACGATGACAGTGTGACCGGACATGATCTTGAATATAAAGAGGTTTTCAGAAATTATGAAGGGATCCTGGATGCAGTAGCCGGCCGCGCATCGGGTCATGTACTGGAGTTCGGCCCGGGGACTGGCAACCTGACGGCAAAGCTTCTGGAAAAAGGGCTCCGGGTAACTGGTGCTGAGCCTTCTCCTGCCATGAGGAAGATTGCGAGGGAAAAGCTTGGGGAGCAGGCGTCTATCGTAGAGGGAGATTTTCTATCCTATCCTGATCAGGATCCGGTCAATACGATTGTGTCTACTTATGCTTTCCACCATTTGACCGATGCAGAAAAGAACGAAGCGGTTGCATCATATAGCCACCTGCTTGCGATAGGTGGTAAAATAGTTTTTGCGGATACAATGTATGAGTCTGAAGAAGCCTATAAGAAAGCGATATCAGATGCAGAAGAACAAGGCTTCCACAATCTTGCAGAGGATCTGCAGCGTGAATATTACACAACCATCCCGGTCCTTAGAGGGATATTGGAACAGAATGGTTTTAAGGCAAGTTTTGCCCGCTGCAATGACTTTGTCTGGCTGATGGAAGGTGAAAAAATTTAAGAAAGAGGTTCTATCATGAAAATAGCAATCATTGGAGCAATGGAAGAAGAAGTGACTCTATTAAGGGAAAATATTTCAGAGGCAGCAGCAGAAACGATTGCCGGCTGTGAATTCACTTCAGGAAAAATGGATGGAGCCGAGGTTATCCTCCTTCGCTCCGGGATCGGCAAAGTAAATGCGGCAATGTCCAGTGCCATTCTTCTCGAACGCTTCAAGCCCGACTATATTATCAATACAGGATCAGCCGGCGGCTTCAATCCTGAGCTTAATGTCGGAGATGTGGTCATTTCCACGGAAGTCCGCCACCATGATGTCGATGTTACGGCGTTCGGCTACGAATACGGACAGGTGCCCCAGCTGCCTGCAGCATTCGAGGCAGATCAGGATCTTATCAGGATTGCCGAGGACTGTGCCAGGGAAATCAGCGATATACAAACTGTAAGGGGCCTGATTGCAACTGGCGATTCCTTCATGAGTGATCATGAGCGTGTCGAGGCAATAAGGACAAAATTTACGGATCTGCAGGCTGTAGAAATGGAGGCCGCAGCAATCGCACAGGTCTCATACCAATTTGGAACTCCATTTGTGGTCATCCGGTCTTTATCAGATATAGCGGGGAAAGAATCTGATGTTTCATTCGACCAGTTCCTGGAGAAAGCGGCCCTGCATTCAGCAAATCTCGTTATGAAAATCGTTTCTTCGCTTAAAGAGAAAGCATAAGGAAGGCGAAAAAAGGGAGAGAGCCTCTTTGAAAGTTTTTAAAAGTGTCCATGAGCTTATTGGAAATACACCGATCATAGAGCTTCAGCATTTCGAAGTGCCTGAAGGAGTCAGGCTGTTTGCCAAGCTGGAGTTCATGAATCCCGGAGGCAGTGTGAAGGACCGTCTCGGGATGGAGCTTCTGAATGAAGCGTTTGAAAGCGGCAAGCTGAAAAAAGGCGGTACGGTAGTTGAGCCTACAGCAGGAAATACCGGGATTGGCCTTGCTCTGGCAGCCCTGAATAAAGGCATTAGCTTGAAAGTAATCGTACCTGAGAAATTCAGCCTGGAAAAGCAGGACTTGATGCGGGCTTTGGGAGCGGAGGTTATCAATACTCCGACTGAGCTTGGAATGAAAGGCGCAATCGCAAAGGCTGATGAACTATTGAAGGAAATTCCGGGCTCCTACTGTCCAAGGCAGTTCGGCAATCCGGCCAACCCTGAAACCTACTATAAGACGCTTGGCCCCGAAATTTGGGAGCAGATGGCCGGAAACGTTGATGTGTTTGTGGCAGGAGCAGGCACTGGCGGAACTTTCATGGGAACGGCAAGATACTTAAGGGAACAAAATCCTGATATCAAAACCGTCATTGTGGAGCCCGAGGGATCTATTTTGAATGGCGGAGAATCAGGGCCGCATAAAACGGAGGGCATCGGCATGGAATTTTTGCCGGATTATATGGATGAAGCCTATTTCAGCAGCATCCATACTGTCCTTGATGCAGATGCGTTCAGGCTTGTGAAGGAGGCTGCAGAAAAAGAAGGTCTCCTGGTCGGGAGCTCTTCAGGCGCCGCCCTCCATGCAGCGCTGGCTGAAGCGAAGGAAGCAGCACCGGGGACGAATATCATCATGATATTCCCTGACAGCAGTGAACGCTATTTGAGCAAGAAGATTTACGAAGGAGGCATTTAATATGAAAAGAAAAACAAAACTCATACACGGCGGGATTGCAGGAGACCCGCATACTGGGGCCGTCAATATTCCAATATATCAGGTAAGCACATATAAGCAGGAAGGTGTCGGGGGACATAAGGGCTTTGAATATTCCAGGACAGGAAACCCGACAAGGCATGCGCTTGAAGAGCTGATCAAGGACCTTGAAGGAGGCGAGGCAGGATTTGCCTTCGGTTCCGGCATGGCAGCCATTACAGCCGTTATGATGCTGTTCGACAGCGGTGACCATGTCATCATGACAGATGACGTATACGGAGGCACCTACCGCGTTATGTCCAAAGTACTTAACCGTTTTGGGATAGAGTCATCATTTGTAGATACAAGCAATCTTGACAACATTGAAGCTGAAATTAAGCCCAATACAAAGGCTGTCTATCTTGAGACGCCGACAAACCCTCTTCTTAAAATCACAGACATTGAAGGGGCTGCAGCAGCTGCAAAGAAGCATGGCCTGCTGACTATCGTCGATAATACATTCTCAACTCCATACTGGCAGACACCGATCAGTCTTGGGGCGGATATTGTCCTTCACAGCGCCACCAAATATATCGGAGGCCACAGTGACGTAGTAGCCGGCCTCGTAGTCGTGAACAGCAGCAAGCTGGCAGAGGATCTTCATTTTGTCCAGAACTCCACAGGAGGGGTGCTTGGCCCGCAGGACAGCTGGCTGCTGATGCGCGGAATCAAGACACTTGGGGTGCGCATGGAAGAAACAGAAGAAAACACAAAAGCAATTGTTGAATTCCTGCAGAACCACCCTGCTGTAAGCAAGGTTTACTATCCTGGCATTGAATCGCATCCAAACCATGAAGTGGCCAAAAAACAGGCACAGGGCTTTGGCGGAATGGTCTCATTTGATGTCGGCAGCGAAGAGAATGCCGACAGGCTCCTCAGCAAGGTAAAGTACTTCACCCTGGCAGAGAGCCTTGGAGCAGTTGAAAGCCTGATCTCAGTGCCGGCCAGGATGACGCATGCATCCATCCCAGCGGAGCGCCGTGCTGAACTCGGCATAACAGACGGGCTTGTACGTATTTCTGTCGGACTTGAAGATAGTGAAGACCTGATTGAAGACTTGAAAAACGCACTGGAAAAGTAAAACAGCGGAGAGCCTGAATAGGGCTCTCCTTTTTTATCAGAAAGTAATTTAACAGATATTTACATCGAATAGCTGCCATAATTATGTTATGGTAGATGCATAGCTTAGAAAAGTAGGTGAACGCATTGAAGACACATGCAAAACAGCTTTATCAGAAAATGGTAGATTATAAGAGGTTTGCAATTGCTTTACTGGCAGTCGGCGCGTTTTTCTATTTGGGTGTGATCATTCCGCAGGAAGCGAAGGAAGCTTTCAGCCTTAATATCATGGCTGCTGCTTCAATGGTGTTTCTGCTTGGTTCTATATATTTCTTCTCAGTTTCCAGAAAGCTGCGGAGCAAGCTCAGCGAGATGGATGAAGGCGAAGAATTTTTGATGAAAAAATAAAGATTTATAGATAGCAGGGTTCGGGGTGATATACTCCGAGCCCTTTTACTTTTTATAAAGCTTATCCTGATACTTCCCAATGCTATTCTCCTTGCTTTTTTACAGCTGCCTGATAAGAAAAAAATAAAAATTAAAAAAAAGGCAGATTTTAGGTTTACAAAAGGATTAAAAGTGGATATACTTACCAATGTAAGCGAATATTTCTGGAAAAAGGAGGCTGAACGAAATGATCAATGTAATTGTAATGAAGTCAAAAACAACTAAATTTAACACGTATTCAGCCTTAAAGGAATGGAACGCTTAATTTCAATGCATAGCATAAATTAGCATATCCGTGCCGCAGGGTGAATCGTGCCCTGCGGTTTTTTATGTCTATTTGAAGGCCGCAGGGGATAATCCTCTGCGGCCTTTTTGCGTGCCCGCAGGATATGACAAGGGAGGTGAGACATTATGACACTTAATATTCTATTTTTATCCATTACGATCAGAAAGCGAACGATGACTGCAGAAGAAATTATGATGCAGGAGCAAGCCAAAAAGATCCATGACCAAAACAAAGATCGCCAATATTCAATGTACCGTCCATTTTAATCTTTAATGAAAAAATACTTCGCGAAAGGTGGAATTTTAGATGATTTATTTAATGCAGGGCCGTCAAGCAATCTTTTGGGTGGAGAAGGACTCCACCTAACTGTTCGGTTGGGAGGAATGAATGATGCTATTGAACGTATTGCTGCTGACATTGCATTTTCGGAAAAAGGCCGCTAAAAAACAAGGTTAACAAAACTTTCACAACAAGGGCGCTGTCATGATGCTTCCATATGGTAAATTCAAGTCAGGAAATAACAAACCAAGGGAGTGCTGACCATGTTCATGATTGTAATGGGATTGGTAGTCTGCTGTGCAGCCGGCCTGATCATCTCAGCCGAGGTAGGGGCGGAGTGACTGAAAAGAAGCACAAGCGGGACTGGGGGGATACCCAGGGACCTGCTTGTGCTTTTTTTTGAGTAGCGAATTGGGAATTGTGAGCCGGGATCACAATTTTGCTTTATTCCGGAAATAGCGGTTCCAGCGGAGTGAGGTAGGACCACTATTCTGCTTTAATTCGGAAATAGTGGTTCCAGCGGAGTGAGGTAGGACCACTATTCTGCTTTAATTCGGAAATAGTGGTTCCAGCGGAGTGAGGTAGGACCACTATTCTGCTTTATTCCGGAAATAGCGGTTCCAGCGGAGTGAGGTAGGACCACTATTCTGCTTCATCCGGGAAAAATCCCCGCTTAAGCTTATTTCTCTCTCTCCGGACGCTTCCACAGATAAAACGTCAAGCCGGCAGTCGCTGCCAGCAGGAAGAGCCCCCTTGCCGAAATCCCTTCAAAGATAAACTCCGCTGCGGTTGATAATAAGACTATAATAAGAACCAATAAAATGATTAATTTTTGCGGTGACATAACTTAACCTCTTTCATATCATGTCTTTATATTTTATAGAGAATAAGCTGTTTTGTCTAATGCTGTACAGCTGGCCGGGCAGCACTGCCCGGCAAGATTGTTTGGAAAAATATATGTGGGACAGACAAAACATGGCTTACGCTTTCATAGGAATTAGTTATAGGCAATAGTCCTAGAAAGCGGGGGTGCATTTATGTCAGGAATTGCAACAGCACTTGGCTATTTGGTAAAGGAGATTGTTTTCCTTGTCTCTTATGTAAAAAACAATGCTTTTCCCCAGCCGCTCTCAGCTGCCGACGAGAGGAAGTATCTGCGGCTCATGGCGGAAGGCGATGCCCATGCACGCAATATGCTGATTGAACATAATCTGCGGCTTGTGGCGCATATTGTGAAAAAATTTGAAAACACGGGAGAGGATTCAGAAGATCTCATTTCTATAGGCACCATCGGTCTGATCAAGGCGATCGAAAGCTATTCGGAAGGGAAAGGCACAAAGCTTGCAACCTATGCCGCACGCTGTATCGAAAATGAAATCCTCATGCATCTCAGGGCCCTTAAGAAAACAAAGAAGGATGTTTCTCTCCATGATCCGATCGGCCAGGATAAAGAAGGAAATGAAATCTCCCTGATTGATGTGCTGAAGTCTGAGTCGGAGGATGTTATTAACACGATTCAGCTGAATATGGAACTGGAGAAGGTTAAGGAGTATATTGATGTGCTGGATGACCGGGAGAAAGAAGTCATCATCGGCAGATTCGGGCTTGATTTAAAGAAAGAAAAGACCCAGAGGGAAATTGCCAAGGAGCTCGGGATATCGAGGAGCTATGTATCCAGGATTGAGAAGCGGGCGCTCATGAAAATGTTCCACGAATTTTACCGGGCAGAAAAAGAGAAAAGAAAAAGCGGGGATAAATAATCCCTGCTTAACAGGAAGGGCACTGGAGATAGTGCTCTTCTTTATTTAATTCTTCCGTTCTTCAGCAGCTGGTTCCAATGTGCTCCGGAATCAGCAGATTCGTATATATCATATAAATAGGTGGAAAACGAGATGGTGCCGGCTTTCTTATAATTGGCAGCAATATAAGTAATCGGGTTGTCATAACTCAGAAAAGGGATATCAAGCCCCTCAGTTTCCAAACTGGCAAGGTCAAGGCTTTTTAAAAGGATTTTTTCATTTTCTACTGAAGAATAGATCAGACGGTCCTCCGTAAATGCCAGTGCAGTTGTCATGACAGGATCTGAGACTTTTTGGACCGTCTTTCCGAAATCATTGGACAGGAAGATCCCTGAGCGGGTAGACATGGCCATCATGCCTTCCTTTGAAGGGTGGACAGCTATCATTCCTAGAGTATCAGACTCCATTCCTTCCAATTCCACCGGCTCCCAGTTCTCTCCTTTATCAGTGGAACGGAAAACACCGGCACCAAGCTCTGATTCAGGCTCCTGGCTTATGATATACAGGGTCTCTCCGCTGAAGCCTGCGGCCACGAAGTAAAACTGGTCTTTGCCGTAAAACTTGATTTGTGACAGGGTAGCTCCTTTATCATCGCTCTTGATAATGCCGAGCGGGCTTCTTAGTCCAGCTCCTTCTGCAGGCTTTCCGCTTGAGATAAATCCGTTTTCGACTGCCTGGAAGCCCGTATACATATGCTTGTTTTTATTTTGCTCAAACCATTGTCCGTCTTTATAGAACTTCAGGCCATCTTCTTCTGCTGTATAAAGCGCGTCATCATTACCAGGATAGCCAAGGCCATAAATATTGCTGATTTGCTGTTTTTCTGCCTTTTTAATGTCATAAGCTTCCTCTGTCACTTCCTGCTCCTTCTCCTGGCTGCTGTTTTGCTCCTCTTTTTCAGGGGTGCATCCAGTCAGCATGATGAGAATGGTGAAGGAAAACAGGAGAATTAATGCTATTCTCAGCTTCATTGTATCCACTCCAGCTATGTATAGTCAGCGCACAGGCTTCCCAATAAGCCTGTGCGCTGACAATATTATATCAGAAAAGACATAAAAGAGCCTAAAGATGCCATATGCTTGTCCATTTGAAAATCTGTACTTCTATAGGAAGGAAACACTTTATGAGTGCCCAGTGCTTTTTTGCCGATCTGAGATGGTGATTTTTATTTTTCCGCATCCTCCGCAAAGAGAGCAGGTTTTCTTGAACAGCCTGCAAGCTGAAGACCGGCCTGTTCCTTTGCATCTCCGGCAGATGGAAATGATCTTCATGGAATACCCCCCGTTCCAGTGAGCTATAATGCAGGGTATTCACCCGGCCATGAATTGCTACAAATTTGTGCTCTTTTTAGCGGAAACCGGCATGTTTGCCCAAACAGGGGCATTTGTACAGCATAAAATACATCAGAAAGTCTGAATATTTTCATCTGGAAGCTTAGTCTGAAGGGAGGTAAGGGAGCAGTGTATTATCCATATCCGTACTATCCGCCGCCTCCGCCAGTGCCTTATTACAGGGCAGGTGGCGCATGGTATGCGCTGATTGTCGTACTCCTGATCCTGCTGATCGTGTTCGGGGGATGGACCTATTATGGCAACTGCTAGCAGCGATGGGGAAGGTGGACCGGCCTTCCCTTATAATCATGCATATTGATAGAAATTTCGGAAAAATAAACCTATAATAGACTAGAATACATAAGGGGGGACTTGCAATGGCAACAGCTTTATATTCAGAAGTTTGGGATTTGGATGTTTTTTTCGAAGGGGGAAGCTCCTCCGGGGATTTTGCCGTACATATAGATCAGACAAAGCAGCTGATCGATGAATTTATCGCATTGACAGAAGGCTGGCAGCCATCATCGGCAGAGCAGGATCAGCAGACGCTGCTGAATCTGATCGGGAAATTTGAAGGCACCACCAAGAAACTGCGCCAGGCAGGAGCCTTTGTAAGCTGCCTTGAAGCACAGAATATGGCTGACAGCAAAGCCAATGAGCTCCGTGCTGCAGTCACAGTACTAAGTGCAGGATTTCAGAATGCGCTGACTGATTTTGACGAGAAGCTGGCCGGTTTTTCTGACGAGGACTGGAAGCAGCTCCTGCAGGCGGATGGATTGTCAGAGCTCGAGTTCGTCCTGACAGAGCGCCGGGAAAGGGCAGCCGAAAAGCTGTCCAAGCAGGAGGAATCCCTCATCAATGCACTCGGTATCGACGGGTATCACAGCTGGGGGCAGATGTATGATGTAATCGTCGGAAAAATCAGGATTCCTTTCAGTGATAAAGGGCAGGAACAGCTTTTGTCTGTCGGCCAGGCAGCCAATAAATTTTCAAGCCCGGAAAGAAGTGTCCGGAAGAATGTATTTAAAGAATGGGAAAATGCCTGGGACAAAGAACAGGATTATCTGGCAAAGACACTAAATCATCTTGCCGGCTTCAGGCTGAATGTTTACAAAATGCGCGGCTGGGACGATGTTCTGAAAGAGCCGCTTGAAATCAACAGGATGAAAAAAGAAACACTGGATGCAATGTGGGGAGTTATCTCCAAAAACAAACAGCCGCTGGTAAAATTCCTGAACCGCAAGGCAAGCCTGCTTGGGCTTGAAAAACTCAGCTGGTATGA
Source organism: Bacillus infantis NRRL B-14911 (assembly GCF_000473245.1). Lineage (NCBI taxonomy): Bacteria > Bacillati > Bacillota > Bacilli > Caryophanales > Bacillaceae > Bacillus > Bacillus infantis. The sequence continues at coordinate 3,397,974 of NC_022524.1, read as the reverse complement.
TCTTGATGCTCCGCTTGGTTCTACAGAGACTAAGGTGCCTTATCAGGAGGGAGCGGAATTCATTCTGGATCATTTCTCTAAATTTGGCGGGGAAATGACCTCATTCTCAAAAATGGCATTCGAAAATAAGTGGATCGAGGCTGAGGACCGTCCCGGCAAGCGTCCAGGAGGTTTCCATACTTACTTCCCTGAAAGCAGCCAGTCCAGAATTTTCATGACCTATTCCGGGACTCCTTCAAACGTGTCCACGCTTGCGCATGAACTGGGCCACGGCTTCCATACTTATGCCATGAAAGATCTGCATCCGCTTAACAGGAATTACAGCATGAATGTCGCGGAGACGGCTTCTACCTTTGCTGAAATGATCGTGGCGGACGCAGCTGTTAAAAATGCGGCAACAGAAGAGGAAAAGCTGGCCCTGCTGGAGGACAAAATTCAGCGTTCTGTGGCACTCCTGATGAATATCCATGCCCGTTTCCTTTTCGAAACAAGCTTTTACAATGAGCGCAAAAATGGCATGGTAAGCGGCAGGCGCCTTAATGAACTGATGCTCAATGCCCAAAAAGAAGCCTACGCCAATGCTCTGGATGAGTATCATCCGTCATTCTGGTCATCTAAGCTTCACTTCTATATTACCGGGGTTCCGTTTTATAATTTCCCTTATACATTCGGATATCTTTTCTCTCTTGGCATTTATGCTAATGCACTGGAGGAAGGCAAAGGGTATGAAGAAAAATATATCAGCCTGCTTAAAGATACAGCTTCCATGACAGTCGAGGATCTGGCGATGAAGCATTTGAATGCAGATTTGACTAAGCCTGATTTCTGGGAAAAAGCTGTAAAGCTGTGTATGGACGATGTAGAAGAATTCCTGAATCTGACTGAAAAGTGATAACAAAGAAAACCGCACATATTCTGTGCGGTTTTTTAAATGCAATTTAGCTTTTACATTTTCCTCAGCCTGAATGGGCTGATCATCAGAAGGGAAAGGAGCATCATGAGGTATAAATAAAAATGCTGAGGAAAGTATGGGACAGCAAGAAAACTGAGTGTGGCCAGGCAGCCTGCCGCGGTAATTGGCAGCCCGGTAAAATAGCCGGTATTCTCTGAAATATTGAAGCGGGCCAGCCTGAAAGCACCGCATGCTATATAAAAGACGGTGAAAAAGGAGCCGGGAGCCCCGAAATCAAACAGAACAGATTGATAAATGAGTAACGCCGGTGCCACGCCAAATGATATAATATCACTCATGGAATCCAGCTGTTTGCCAAGCTCTGATTCAATATTCAGCTTTCTGGCCACCATGCCGTCAAAGCGGTCGGCAAGCGCAGCGATAAAAATGAGCAAAAGGCTGAGATTCAGGCTGCCCTTAAGGCTGTAAATGATGGCAAAACCGCCGAGCGAAAGATTGAGAAGTGTTAAAGCATTCGCTGTCTGGGTCTTTAATTTTTTGACCGTGCTGTCAAAAACCTCCAATATGAACAATCTCTTCACTCCTTATAAGCCGGAAAGGATACAACTTATTTTCGATTTGTTATATAATAATATTTTATTTTAAGTCTTTTATGCATGTACGTAAAGAGCATTCTCAAACACTGGAGGCTGAAACCTTGATTCGTCCAATATATCGAATGTTCATTGAACTTACTAACGGCAAAGGAACCTCTGCACTTCTGCGCAGGTTTGCACGCTCGAAAAAGAGCCGCATCATGATTCGGCCATTTTCAAATGCCTATAATATTAATATGGAAGAAATGGACAGGTCCATCGACGAATATCCTACACTTCACGACTTCTTCATCCGGCAGCTGAAGGGAGGGCTGCGCCCGGCGGACGCAAGTCCGGCTGCTGCAAGCAGCCCGGTTGATGCAGTGATCGAAGATATTGGGATCATTCAGGATGACCACATGATCACCGTAAAAGGAAAGGTCTATTCCATTGAAGAAATGCTTGGCAATCAGGATGCCCTGGGGAAATACAGGAATGGTCATTATATGATTTTTTACTTAAGCCCGAGCCATTATCACCGCATTCACAGCCCGGTGACAGGGACTGTAGAAGGGCAATGGACCCTGGGCGGCAAATCCTATCCAGTCAATAAGCATGGACTGAAATATGGTAAAGCTCCCCTATCCAAAAATTATCGTACTGTTACCGAGGTAGCACACGCTTTTGGCCATCTGGCCATTGTTAAGGTTGGCGCGATGTTTGTCAATACTATTGAAGCGACACATAGAGGAGAACAGCTTGAAAAAGGAAAAGAAATGGCTTATTTCTCCTTTGGGTCGACCGTGGTCCTTCTATTTGAAGCAGGCACCTTCAAGCCTGCGGACAATCTTCAGCTTCCAGCGCATATCAAGGTCGGGGAAGCAATAGGGGAATTTGTGCAGCAGTGATTCCTGATATATAGAGCAAAGCAAAAGGGTGAGCCCTGGGCTCACCCTCTGTTCTTTCATGCTGTCTGGAATGTGTATGTATCATTGTTGTTTAAGAGGAAACCCTTATCTTATGTGTCAATGAACGCCTGTGGATTTCTGTTTCAATCAGGCGGATGAAGTCCGGGCTGAGGTTCAGCTCCCTGGCTTTAAAATAAGATTCAATCAGCAGTTCGTCCGACAGCTTGCGCATTTAAATCCGTACCTCCTGTCCGGTAAAATAACGGTTCTAAAAAGCATATTTATATACATATAATGTAAGATGTTTTGTTGTACCCTTACTCTATCAGAAATAAACGGCAGGAACAACCGTTCTGATTATCCACATAGACCGGTGGATAACCTGTGATTATTTTGTTTATAAAGGGGAAAATATTATATAAAACATAGTGGGTTTTGTGAATAAAGTTATCCACATGCTGGAAGCGCTTTGAATTTTGTCGAAAAATATTTAGTTATTTTTTGGAATGGCCTTCTCATTGCTTCATGCTGATTTTGGCCTCATTCCTGGGAAACTCTGTTTCACACGCATTTCATTTCAAAGCACAGCTGAATATCCGGCTCAAATGAGCCCAAAATCAACAACAATGTTTAAGACAACCTTTGGAATAAAGACGAGCATCTATTTGCAGCCTGTTAGGCATCTTTTTAGAAATGGATCACTCTTTGCAAGATTTATTTTGAACTGGCGGTTAAAATTGGGTATGATGGATACATTGCAAAAATGGATGAAAATAATGAGGTGTTTTCAATGTTAAAGCATTTTTTGCCTGATCAGCATGTTAAGAATATATTTGAAATAACACCCGAAAGCCTTAAGGCAAAGGGAGTAAAGGGAATCATCACTGACCTGGACAATACGCTTGTTGAGTGGGACAGGCCTCTTGCTACCCCGAAGCTTATCAAATGGTTTGAGGAAATGAAGCATCAGAATATTAAGGTGACAATTGTTTCGAATAATAAAGAAAACCGTGTAAAGGCCTTTTCTGAGCCCCTGGGCATTCCGTTCATCTTCCAGGCGCGCAAGCCGATGACAAAGGCATTTAACAGGGCCTTGGGTGAAATGGGCCTGAAAAAAGAAGAAACTGTTGTCATAGGTGACCAGCTGCTGACTGATGTTCTTGGCGGCAACAGGAGCGGGTTCCATACGATCCTTGTCGTCCCGGTTGCCCAGACGGACGGATTTGTAACAAGATTTAACCGCAAAGTCGAAAGGCGGATTCTAAATTGGTTCAGAAAAAAAGGCAAGATTCAATGGGAGGATTAATGCGTGAGTGAACAATATGTATGTATAGGCTGCGGAGTGAAGGTCCAGACAGAAAATCCCGAGGAGCTCGGCTACGCGCCAAAATCAGCTTTAGAGAAAGAGGCGATTGTCTGCCAGCGCTGTTTCCGCCTCAAGCATTATAATGAGGTCCAGGATGTCAGCTTAACTGATGATGATTTTCTAAAAATCCTGAATGAAATCGGAAGAAGCGATGCTCTGATCGTCAAGATTGTCGATATCTTCGATTTCAATGGAAGCTGGCTTCCGGGGCTGCATCGTTTTACAGGGAACAACAAGGTTCTTTTGGTCGGCAATAAAGCGGATCTGCTTCCAAAATCAGTGAAGCGAAATAAACTGATCAACTGGATGAAGCAGGAGTCTAAAAATCTGGGGCTCCGGCCGGAAGATGTGTTCCTTGTCAGTGCTGCGAAAGGGCAGTCGATCCAGGAGGTGGCTTCTGCGATAGATGAGTACAGGGAAGGCAAGGACGTGTATGTAGTCGGCTGTACAAATGTCGGCAAATCAACCTTCATCAACCGGATTCTTAAGGAGGTAACAGGAGAAGGGGATATCATCACAACTTCTCATTTTCCAGGGACAACTTTGGATATTATCGAGATACCTTTAGAGGACGGCAAAGCTCTTGTTGATACACCGGGCATCATCAACCATCATCAGATGGCCCACTTTGTCGATAAGCGTGACTTTAAGGTGATTATGCCTAAGAAGGAAATCAAGCCAAAGGTATATCAGCTTAATGAAGGGCAGACCTTATTTTTTGGCGGCCTGGCGCGCTTTGATTTTATCAGCGGAAGCAGACAGGCATTCATTTGCCACGTATCCAACGAAATCAATATCCATCGCACAAAGCTTGAGAATGCAGATGAACTGTATGAGAAGCACGCAGGGGAAATGCTGACGCCGCCCCGCCCTGAACAGATGGATGAATTTCCTGAGCTTGTCAGGCATGAATTCACTGTCAAGGAAGGGAAAACCGATATTGTGATTTCTGGTTTGGGCTGGGTTACAGTGAGTGAGCCGGGAACGAAGGTTGCCGCTTATGTACCAAAAGGAGTGCAGGCGATGGTAAGGAAATCCCTGATTTAACAGAAAGGGGAGAGGGACTTGAAAAAGCTCTTTGCTGTAATCGGCGATCCGATTGGCCACTCAATGTCGCCGGCGATGCATAATGATCTGTTTGGTATATATGGACTGGATGCCTGCTATGTTCCGCTAAAAGTCAGACGGGAAGATTTAGGGGACGCAGTGAAGGGGCTCCGGGCAATCGGGGTTGCAGGGTTTAATGTCACTGTACCCCATAAAACAGAAATCATGCCATTCCTGGATGAAATCGATCAGCTGGCAGAGGCAATCGGGGCGGTGAATACTGTCCTTAATAAAGATGGGAAATTGATTGGGTACAACACGGATGGGGAGGGCTATGTAAGAGGCCTCGCTTCTGAGGTGCCTGATTTCAGCCGGAAAAAAATCCTGATTGCCGGAGCAGGCGGAGCGGCAAAGGCAATCTATTATACGCTCGCACAAAAAGGCGTTCAGGCAATAGATATCTGCAATCGGACAGCAGCAAAGGCGGAGGCTCTTGCGGATAAATGCCCCTTTCCTGTCAGAACGGATGCTTTAGGCTTTCAGCAGGCAGAAGAAAAACTGGCTGAGTATGATATCATCATCCAGACAACACCGATCGGCATGCTGCCCGACGTAAATGCATTGCCCTTTGGACTGTATAATCTGAAGGCCGGTGCTTTTGTCAGCGATATAATATATAACCCGCTTGAAACTAAATTTTTGCGGGAAGCTAAAAACAAAGGTGCATCCATCCAGAATGGCCTGAAAATGTTTGTCTGCCAGGGGGCATTGGCCTTTGAAAGGTGGACTGGAACCTTTCCGGATACAGACAGGATGGAAGCAGGCGTTATTACACAACTGGGAGGACAAACATGTTAACAGGAAAACAAAAAAGATTATTGCGCTCAAAAGCACATCACTTGAACCCGATTTTTCAGGTTGGAAAAGGCGGGGTGAACGAAAATATGATATCACAGATCGGGGAAGCGCTCGAGGCAAGGGAATTGCTGAAGGTAAGCATCCTGCAGAACTGTGATGAAGATAGAGACGAAGTGGCTGAGAAGCTCGTTAAAGGGACTAAAGCAGAGCTGGTGCAGATCATCGGCAATATGATCGTCCTTTATAAAGAATCAAAAGAAAACAAACAAATCCAGCTGCCATAATGAAGGCATGTTTGCAGCCAAGAGGCGGCAAAAGGAGGACTGCAGGTGAAGAGAATCGGCATTCTTGGAGGTACATTCAATCCTCCCCATCATGGCCATCTGCTGATCGCAAATGAGGTGCTCCATTCCCTTTCATTGGACAAGGTCTGGTTTATGCCAAACCAGGATCCCCCGCATAAAAAGAAGTCTTCAGCTGCATCTGATCAAGCAAGGGTAGAAATGCTGGAGCTTGCAATTGAGGGGCACCCGCGCTTTGAAATCCAGACGATTGAAATGGAACGCGGGGGGCCATCCTACACTTATGATACAATGAAGCTGCTTAAAGAGCAGAATAAGGATACCGAATTCTATTTTATCATCGGGGCTGATATGATTGAGTATCTGCCGAAATGGTATAAAATAAATGACCTCCTTGAGCTTGCCGTCTTTGCCGGCGTCGGCAGGCCTTCCTATAGCAGCCGTACTGACTATCCGGTTGTCCCGGTTGATGTGCCGCAGATGGATGTTTCATCGAGCATGATCAGGGAAAGGCTCAGCAAGGGAGATACCGTGCGCTATCTAATTCCGGAAAGCGTCAGGAAGTATATTGAGGAGAATCGTTTGTATGGATCGTGAATTTTATCTAAAAATAGTAAAGAAACAGTTAACAGAACACCGCTACCAGCATACAATCGGTGTGATGGAAACGGCAATCGGCCTTGCCCGCACCTTTGGGGCTGATATCCAGAAGGCTGAAACGGCAGCTATTCTCCATGATTATGCCAAGTTCCGCCCGAAGGATGAAATGAAGAGGATTATCATAGAGCAAAAAATGCCTGAGGAGCTCCTTATGTACAACAGCGAGCTTTGGCATGCCCCTGCTGGTGCCTACCTTGCTGAAACAGAGGCAGGGGTGACCGATCCTGAAATCCTGGATGCAATCCGGTATCATACGTCAGGAAGGCCGCAAATGCCCTTACTTGATAAAATCATTTATCTCGCCGACTATATTGAACCCGGCCGGCATTTTCCGGGTGTGGATGAAGTCCGGAAACTGGCTGAAACAGATCTTGATTCAGCCTTAATAAAAGCAATGCAGAATACTATCACGTTTTTAATGAAGAAGAATCAGCCGGTGTTTCCGCTGACTTTTCTGTCGTATAATGATCTTGTAATGAAAAAGGAGACTGATTAAATGAGTGAACGCGCCTTATTAGATATGGCTGTAAAAGCAGCCGATGATAAACGAGCAGAAGATATTGTGGTATTGAATATGAAAGGGATTTCCCTCATCTCAGATTATTTTCTGATTTGCCACGGTAATTCTGATAAGCAAGTCCAGGCAATCGCCCGTGAAATGAAAGAAAAGAGCGAAGAGCTTGGCTATACAGTCAACCGGATGGAAGGATTTGACGAGGCGAGATGGATACTCGTTGACCTCGGGGATGTTGTAGCCCATGTTTTCCATAAGGATGAGAGAAGCTATTATAACTTAGAACGCCTGTGGGGCGATGCACCTTCAGTGGATGTCCAGAGCGTGCTTGGACAATGACCTATGGGAAGTTCGCCTACCTTTATGATGCACTGATGAAGGATGTGCCTTATGAAGGCTGGGTGGAAACAGTAAAAAGCAGTACGGAGAAGTACAGTATTGAAGGGAAGCGCCTTCTTGATCTTGCCTGCGGCACCGGGGAGCTTTCTGTCCGTCTCGCACAAGCCGGATACGATGTAACCGGAGTTGATTTATCGGAGGATATGCTCGCTGTCGCCCAGGCAAAAGCGATGGAGCAGGGGGCAGATATCTCTTTCTATCAGCAGGACATGTCAGAACTCGAGGGGCTTGGCGAGTATGATATTGCAGGGATCTTCTGTGACTCCCTGAACTATCTTCAGAGCGAAAAAGAGGTTGAGCAGACATTCGAAAGTGTGGGAAGGCACCTGAAGGAAGGCGGTTTGTTCATCTTTGATGTGCATTCAGTCTATAAGATGGAGCATATCTTCAGGGATCAGACCTTTGCCTTGAATGAAGATAAAATCTCTTATATATGGGAATGCTTCCCTGGGGAGCATCCTTTCAGTGTTGAACATGAATTGACTTTCTTTCAGCTGGACCCTTCGCTCATGAAATATGACAGATATGATGAGCTCCATCTGCAGCGCACTTATCCTATAGATATCTATAAAGACTGGCTTTTAAAAGCAGGGTTTACCCTGCTGGAAATAACAGCGGATTTTGAGACCGAGCTCCCGGCGCAAGAGTCGGAAAGGATCTTTTTCATTTGCCGCAAAAACTAGCAAAAGCCGCTCCCGATGGGGGGCGGCTTTTGCTTTTTTTCGTATTCCTGTAAGGCTGATCAAAAAAAGTCAGCGGAGCAGAAGGAATTTTGAAAGGAAGCAGAGAATGTTAATGGACAGTGAACTGTTTTTTGACCTGTGTAAGATCTTCCTCGAATTTAGAATGTGTTGCCTGGAACACATGCCGAAAAACATCACCTAATTCCTTCTCCAGCACCTTTATTCCTTCACCGGTTATTCCTCCTTTAACACAGACCTTCCGCTGAAGGGCAGGAAGGGTATAATGCCCCTTTTTCAGCAGCTCTCCCATCCCGATCAGCATTTCGCTGGCAAGAACAGTGGCAGTCTCCCGATTTATTTTTGTTTCCGCAACGGCCGCATTAATGAATTGCTGTGTCAGATAACTGAAAAATGCAGGTCCGCAGCTTACGATGTCAGATGATACCCTTGTTATTTCTTCTTCTATTTCCACAGGCTTGGCAATGGCCTCGATAAGCGGCATGAGTTTCTGCTTCCATTCATCCCTGAAATGCTCCCCGTAAGTAACAAGAGCCACACCGGCGTGTGCCCTGTTGGTGATGCTTGGAATCACCCGTGCTGCTGAACAGGGGACAAAAGATTCGAGCTGTTCGGCGCTGATAGGGCTTGTTATTGAAATCACGCAATCCTCATCACTTAAATATGGCCGGATTTCCTGGATCACATCCGCAAAATCATGAGGCTTCACACAAATGAAAATCAAATCCGAATTGGCAGCCGTTTCGGCTGCTCCCTCCGCAAGTTTCAGGCCGCTGTACTCTTTCTGTATCTCTGCCGCTTTCTCCAAAGTTCTGTTTGTAATCGTCACAGAGGAGGGAGGAACGGCTTTGGCATCAAGCAAGGCCTGGATAAGAATTTTCCCCATATTCCCTGTACCGATAAATCCGACATTCATAAATAACCCTCCTTTGACAGCAAGATATCTCATATAACGATATGAAATTGAAAACTCAAATATACCTTGAAAGGGGATGCGATCATGCTGGATTGGATCAAGCGCCGCCCGCTGGCTGGGATTGGTGCGGCTTTCTTATTAATTTTGCTGTTTTATTTTTTTCTTCAGGGAAACAAAGGGGATGGTGACCCTCTTGAAAGTCTGCAGATGGAGGAGGAGCTGGAGTCATTGCCTGGCCTGGGGGAGGAAGAGGAAAAAGAAAAAGAAAAAGAAAAAGAAAAAGAAGCTGCTCCGCCTGTCATTAAGGTTGATGTGAAGGGGAGTGTGAGGAACCCGGGTTTATATGAAGCAGCTGACGGAGAGCGTGTGGCTGATCTTATTCAGAAGGCAGGGGGGCTGACAGAAAACGCAGATGAGGCCCGGATAAACTTTGCCCAGAGAGTGGGCGATGAAATGGTTATTTACGTACCGGAGGAGGGGGAGGAATTGTCAGGTGGAACTGAACCAGCACAGGCTATCAGTGCAGCCTCGGGAGAAGATGGAATGGTAAATATCAACAGTGCGGGGAGTGAGGAGCTTCAGGATATTCCGGGGATTGGCCCATCAAAAGCAGCTGCCATCATTGAGTACAGGGAAACGGAAGGTCCGTTCCAGTCGCTTGAGGACTTGATGCAGATTAGCGGGATAGGTGAAAAAACCTTTGAAAAGCTTAAATCTTATATAAAATTGAAATGAGCCTCATTGACGTGCTTTTGAAAAAGAGATTAAACTTGTACCAGGAGATTATTCTATAACAAAGAGATTTTAGGAGGAGAAAAATGGAACAGCGTTTATCATGGGACCAATATTTTATGGCTCAAAGCCATTTGCTGGCTTTAAGGAGCACATGTACAAGGCTGGCAGTCGGGGCTACAATTGTCCGCGACAAACGCATCATTGCAGGCGGATACAACGGTTCGATAGCAGGAGGAGACCATTGCATCGACCACGGCTGCTATGTCATCGATAATCATTGCGTCAGGACTATACATGCTGAGATGAACAGCATCCTGCAATGTGCCAAATTCGGTGTGCCCACTGCAGGAGCGGATATTTATGTCACGCATTTCCCATGCCTTCAATGCTGCAAGGCTATCATACAGGCTGGCATTGCAACAGTGTATTACGCTGAAGCCTACAAAAACCATCCGTATGCAATTGAGCTGTTTGAACAGGCAGGCGTCAGGGTGGAGCAGGTAATGCACAAAGAAATTTCTCTCGAATTTAACCGTGCGGAAAAGGCTGAATATATTAAAAACCTGTTGGAAGAGATGAAGCAAAACGGGACAGACCATGAGCGGATTGATAAACTTCAGGCAGAAGCCGGGGAGCTTTTTGGAACCGGGGCTGGCATTACAGCTAAGTAACTGGACAGGAGGTATCAGTGAAGGGGAATTCTTTTTATTTTGCTGCTGCTGCCCTGGCTGGACTGGTGATCGTGCTGGAAGGGAACATAGCATTATCGCTATTTGCCGTATTCCTTATGTACCTATTTGCACTAATAAAACGATTCTCAAAAATGTTGATTCTTCTTTTATTTATTACGCTGCTGATATTTGCCTGCAGAGGTTATTTTGCAGAAAAGGGAAATCACAGTGTATTAAGCGGAGCCGAGAAAACGTTTCAGCTGGAGCTGTCAGAAATGAAGATTGATGGAAACAGCCTTTCTGTAAACTCACGCGACAGAAAGACAGGGGAAAAACTGCTTCTTGCCTATAAGCTGGATTCACAGAAAGAAAAGCAGCTGCTGCGGAACAATCTGGTTCCAGGGCTGGTATGCCACGTGGATGGCATTCTCGAAAAGCCCATGCAGGCAGCTAATCCGAATGGATTTGACTACAGGCTTTATCTGGAAAGAAAGCAGACGTTCTGGATTCTTGAAGCTGATTCGCTGATGCTCAGCCGGTGTTCCGGCACGGCAAGCCATCCTGTTGCAAAAATAAAGAGGCTGAGGCAATCAGGGATCGCTTATATTGAAACGGAATTCCCCGGGAGCCTTGCACCGCTGGCAGCCGCCCTTGTTTTTGGAGAAAGGGGCCTGATGGACACCAGTCTGCTGGAGGACTATCAGAAGCTCGGCATTGTGCATCTTCTGGCGATATCCGGCCTTCATGTCGGCCTCCTGGCAGCCATGATCCTTTATATAGGGAAAAGAGCAGGCGTCCCCAGTAAAAGGATGAAATTCCTGCTGCTGCTGTTCTTGCCCGTTTACGCCGTCCTGACCGGCGGGGCTCCTTCTGTCACCAGGGCTGTACTGATGTTGATGTGTATGCTGATCTATTCGCTGGCTGCAAGAGGAAAGAAGAAGCTTCAGCCGATTGATGCCGTAAGCTCTGTTTTTGCCGTTTGCCTTTTCTTCTCCCCTCATATAGTCTACGAACCCGGATTTCAGCTGTCTTTTTGTGTCAGCTTTGCCCTTATTATCTCAGCTCCCTCAATCTTTAAAAATCTGAACCACTGGATATCCCAAAGCGTGGCTGTTTCATTGGCTGCCCAGCTTGCATCCGCCCCGATCATTCTCTTCTTCTTTTATGAGATATCGCTTTTCGCTCTCTTCGCCAATCTTCTTTACATCCCCTTTTTTTCATTTATCCTCTTGCCTGGCATCCTGCTGGGATTCCTTTTGCATATACTTTCAGGTGGGAATGCCGGCCTGATCCTGCAGGTGCTTGAGTGGAGCGCAGGCATGGCCAATTTGGCCGCCGGAAAGCTTGGATCATTGCCTGGTGCTGTGTTGGTGCTGGGGAAGCCATCCGGGCCTGCTTTGGCCATGTATATAACAGGAGTACCAGCATTATTGATCATATGGGAAAGGAAGAAAGAGCACTTTACCCTTAAAATGGTCGCAGGCATGCTGTTGCTTTTCTCCTTTCAGCCATTGGAACAAAAATTCTCTCCAAAAGGGGAAATCACCTTTCTGGATGTAGGGCAGGGTGACAGCATTTTGGTTTCCCTGCCCTATGGCAAGGGAGATTATTTAATCGATACAGGCGGCAGGCTTCAGTTTGAAACCGAAGAATGGGAAAAAAGAAAAGATATATTTGATCCAGGGAAGGATATTGTGGTGCCATTTTTGAAGAGCAGAGGAATTTCCCGGCTGGACAGACTGATCCTGACCCATGGGGATGCTGATCATATAGGGGGAGCAGCTGGTGTGCTGGATGAGATTAAAATCAATGAAATCGTCTTCCCTAGAGGGGGTGAGGGCGGGGAGCTTGAAAATTTGCTGATCCAGCGGGCGGATGAACTGTCCATACCAGTGGTCTATGCTGAATCAGGGAGCGGATGGCAGGCTGGCAGCAGCAGCTTCCAAATCATCTCCCCCATCCAGGGCAGAGAATATGGAAGTAAAAACGACGGTTCTCTTGTCATCCTGGCGAAAGCCGGAGGGTTGCGCTGGCTTTTTACAGGCGACCTTGAGGAGGAGGGAGAAGGCAGGATCATCCAAAAATATCCTCATTTAAAGGCAGATATACTCAAAGCGGGGCACCATGGAAGCAATTCCTCCAGTTCGAGCCAGTTTCTGCGGCAAATTGAGCCTAAAGCGGCCGTCATCTCTGCCGGGAGGAACAATCGGTATGGGCATCCTCACCAAGAAGTACTTTCAAGATTGAGTTCCGAGAAAATAAAAATCTTGAGAACTGATCTTCATGGGGCAATTACCTACACATTTACCGAAAAGGCAGGAACGTTTTCCCTCAAGCTCCCATAATATAAGATTAAGAAAGCCCTTCCCATTCACCGCAGGCTTCATAAGCAGAAATGAAAAGAGACTGCATGTGTATGCAGTCTCCATAAATTTACGCTATGTAGCTGTTTTTACGCTCCAATGAATTTAATGACTGTTGCAATAACAAACAATAATGCGAAAAAGCCGAAAGATACGGCAAACCCTACGCCGGAATCAACAGCATCGTTGCGTTTGCTTTGGACGTTCTTTTCAAATTCGTTCACAGTCTACCCCTCCTATATCATTTTTAGTATAAGCGATATATAAAAAAAAATCCACAATTCCTGTGTGCGTTTTCCTGGACTAGAAGGAGTTGTCACAAATAGTTTGATTTCGCGCAGCAGAAAATAACATCACAATGTTTTCGCACCGCCGCCAATCAAGTATCCTAGGCCTTGGCTGGCGACGTTCAATATAGATGGGGAACTGGGCATCGGCGAGCCCGGTTCCTTTGAATGCTTGTCAAATCGTCCGGTCTTCTTTAGGATAGGAGTAGGAAAAAAAGTATTGAACGGAGCGAGACAATTGGTTTTAGATGTGTGGAAGCAAATAAATAACAAACAATTTACCCCGATATATTTATTATACGGAACAGAAGGCTTTTTGATTAATGAAACAAAACAGCTGCTTATCAACAATGTGCTGGCTGAAGACGAGAGCGATTTTAATCTGTCTACATATGATTTGGAGGAAACACCAATAGAAGCGGCACTTGAGGATGCAGAGACCTTCCCTTTCATGGGGGATAAGAGGCTCATCTTTCTTCACAACCCCTCTTTTCTGACTTCCGAAAAGACAAAGGGGAAGACTGAGCATAATCTGGCCAAGCTGGAATCCTATTTAAAAGAGCCGTCGCCATATTCAATTATTGTGTTTGCGGCACCCTATGAAAAGCTGGATGATAGAAAAAAGATTACGAAGGAACTGAAGAAAAAAGCAAGTGTCCTTGAGGCCAAAAAACTGGGGGAGCAGGAGCTGAAAGTCTGGATCAGGGAAAGGGCTGCCCAGAACGGCGTCCAGATTGAGGAGGATGCCGTGCAGCTTATGCTGACTCTGGCAGGTACCAACCTCTTTATGCTGACAGGTGAAATTGATAAATTGGCCTTATATGCCGACGAGGAAAAGCTGATTGATGCCGAGGCAGTTGACAAGCTGGTTGCCAGGTCGCTTGAGCAGAATATTTTCACCCTTGTCGACAAGGTGGTCCACAGAAAAATAGATGAGGCACTGCGGATTTATTATGATCTTTTAAAGCAAAATGAAGAGCCGATTAAAATTCTTTCCATTCTGACCGGCCAATTCAGGCTGATCTACCAGGTGAAGGAGCTTTCGAGAAGGGGATACGGCCAGCAGCAGACGGCCGGATACTTAAAGGTCCATCCCTTCAGGGTCAAGCTTGCAGCCGGACAGGCCCAGCTTTTCGGAGATGAAGAACTGTCCCGCATCATGAAGCTTCTGGCAGAAGCAGATTATGAGATGAAAACAGGGGGGATGAACAAGGAAATGCTTATTGAGATGTTTTTGTTCAGGCTCCACGACCATGCCCTCCACAAACAGACAAAATAAAAAAATGGCCCAAAAGGCCATTTTTTCATTTTTACGGCATAAGAAAAGGCTATCTGTGAAGATAGCCGGGAATCTTTAAACGATTACGCGTTCAAAGAGTTTAGTTTTTTAGCAAGACGAGATTGCTTGCGTGCAGCAGCGTTTTTGTGGATAAGGCCTTTTGCAGCAGCTTTGTCAAGCTGGCTGACTGCGTTCGCATATGCAGTCTTAGCAGCAGCTGTATCTTCGTTCACGATTGCAGCTTCAGCTTTCTTGACAGCAGTACGCATTGAAGACTTAACAGTCACGTTTTGAGCATTGCGGGCTTCGCTTGTTTTTACGCGTTTAATAGCAGATTTAATGTTTGGCATTCCATTCACCTCCTAGAAAAAAGCAATCGAGATTATATTAACTCGACTTTCATATCATTCATTAACAATAATTAAGAACAAGTGCTATTTTATCAAAGGCATGCTAATAATGCAATACTGTAGTTTAAAATCAATTCTTTTTGCCGGGAAGGACCCAAAAGCAGTTTGATCATTTTAGGGAAGCAAATGAACATAGGCTCCAGGCGGGACAGCTTCTGAATGAATTGGCGCGGTTCAGGCAAAGCTAGGAAAAAGCACCGGCCCAGGCCGGATTGAAGAAAAGAGGGCAGCAATGTGAAAGAACCATTAGATCTTAGCAGCTATTCAATAAGAACCGACCTTGCCATTGAAGCCAGGGAGATAGTAATGGATGAACGCTCAAAAAACCTTGGGAAAGAAGAGAATCTCTCTCAGCTTGAAGGGGTCATAATTAAAGAAAAAGAAGAAGATGATCTCAAGATATCTTATGTTGAGGTGACATCAGAAGGCGCCAAATCCCTCGGGAAGAAAGAAGGCAAGTATCTAACCATTGAGGTCCAGGGTATCAGGCAGCAGGACACAGAGCTTCAGCAGAAGGTCGAAAATGTGTTTTCAAGCGAATTGGCCCGTTTCATTGAGGGGATGGGGATCAAGAAAGATGCAAGCTGCCTTGTCGTTGGTCTCGGAAACTGGAATGTCACGCCCGATGCACTGGGACCCCAGGTTTGTGAAAATATTTTGGTCACACGCCACCTTTATCAGCTTCAGCCGGAAAATGTTGAAGAGGGCTACAGGCCAGTAAGTGCCCTTGCCCCTGGCGTTATGGGGCTGACCGGGATCGAGACAAGCGATATCATCTTTGGGGTAGTGGAGAAGACGAAGCCGGATTTTGTGCTTGCAGTTGACGCCCTGGCCGCCCGCTCAATTGAAAGGGTGAACTCTACCATCCAAATTTCTGATACAGGCATCCATCCGGGTTCAGGAGTAGGCAACAAGCGGAAGGAGCTCAGCAGGGAAACTCTCGGGATTCCAGTGATTGCAATTGGGGTGCCGACCGTCGTGGATGCAGTCAGCATCACAAGCGATACAATTGATTTTATTCTTAAGCATTTCGGCAGGGAGCTTAAGGAAGGTGACAGGCCATCCCGGGCGCTGGCCCCTGCAGGCATGAATTTCGGGAAAAGGAAGAAGCTCACAGAGGAAGACCTGCCAGAAGAACAGCAGCGGCAGACTTTCCTTGGCATTGTCGGCACACTTCCAGATGAAGAAAAGAGAAAGCTGATTTATGAGGTGCTTTCTCCTATCGGCCATAATCTGATGGTAACACCGAAAGAGGTGGATGTGTTTATGGAGGATATGTCCAATCTGGTAGCCAATGGGCTGAATGCTGCCCTCCATAGCAGGATCAACCAGGAAAATTCCGGTTTTTATACTAGGTAGCCTTCTTGAGGTTCTATCTACTCTAGCACAGTCATAAGATTTACTAGACTTAAGCTGAAGAGGTGGACCTATGAAAACAGCGAAACCAACTGATAACCGCCCGGGGATGATTGGGTCTGGATTTCTGAAGGCAAGCACAGCCTGTCTGCTGTTTTCCGGCCTGGTATTTGCGGTCAGCGGGGCTGTTGCTTTTCCGGGCAATGAATATAGGGCTGTCCCTGAATCTATCAGGGCTGCGCTGTCCAATATGAAAGCAGAGGGGCTGTACCAGCTGATTGGTTTGGAGAATCACCATTTCCATGCAGCGCTGCCGGATAGACCGGTGCCCCCTCCCCTTTCAGGCCTATTATTCGAACTGTCCACGAATGTACGCCTGAATGACCCGGGCAGTCTGCTTGGAAGAGAACTGCCTGCCTTTCGAGGTTATGAAGGCGCACTCCTCACAGCGGGTGAAGAAACGAATAATTCCAATATGCCAATTGAATCCCCGCCTCCGATTGAATCGCTGCGGGCTGAACAGGAAGCTTCCCTGATGAACGGCGGAAAAATGGCGGGTATCGATGAAGAAACAAGGATGACGACCGGAGGCAAAAAGATCGTTTATATTTATTTTTCGCATAATCGTGAATCTTTCCTTCCTTACTTGGATGGAGTGAAGGATATTGATCAGGCATTTCATCCTGAACAGAATATCACCAAAGTGGGAGAACGCCTGAAATCAGCCCTGGAGGCAAAGGGCATTGGCGCAGCGGTGGACAAGACTGACATCCAGGCTGACTTAAGCAGAAAAGGCTGGAGCTATTCACAGTCATATGACCAGTCAAGGGAAGCCGTCGAAACTGCACTCGCAGCTGATCAACATCTGTCTTATTTAATTGATATCCATCGGGATGCCAAAAGGAAAAGTGATACCACGACTGAAATAGATGATGTCGATTTTGCTAAAGTCGCTTTTATCATTGGTGCAGAGCATAAAGGTTATGAGCAGAATCTTTCATTTGCCAATGAACTTCATAATCTTTTGGAAAAAAAATATAAAGGCTTAAGCAGGGGGGCATTAACAAAGGAAGGAAGCCTGACGAACGGTAAATTCAATCAGGATTTATCCGAGCATGCGATTCTGGTTGAAATCGGAGGGGTGGACAATACCTTCGAGGAGCTGTACAGATCAGCTGAAGCTCTGGCAGAAGTTTTCAGTGAATATTACTGGCAGGCAGAGAAAGTAGATTCTTCCGGAAATATCCCTGCCGGCAAAGAATGAAAAAGGTGATTATGATGAAAATGTTTATGGTAAAAGCTTTCCTTGCTGCAGCATTGATGTTCATTTCCGTCCTTTTTGGCATGCAGCATGCCAATGAGGGGACGAGGGCTATGAGAGGCTATGATGAAAAAGGGCTGAATCCTGCTTTCTCCATTAATGAAAGCAGTACAGGGGAGCTGGAGGCCTCCATACTCGGCCAGGACGTATCTTCGCATGACCTGGAAAAGAAAAGAGAAAAGCTGGAAGAGATGAAGGCATATAATTTCTTTTCCTCTGCCGGCAGGGATCTTGCCGAAGGGCTATCAAAGGCCGCAGACACCGCCATACAGAAAGTGGCGGATCTGATAAAATAATAGAGAACAATCGGCCATCCGGGAGATGGCTGTTTTATTTTAGTGGCCTTCTCAGTGCTTCCGCTTTTCCTTGAATGTTCCAACCCCTGCTGATATAATCAAAAATAGTGTATATGCGCGAGTATAGTAGGAGTGAACGCTATGAATAGAGAAGACAGACTGGAAAGACAATCGAAAACCCGGAATTTTTCAATAATTGCCCATATTGACCATGGGAAATCAACGCTGGCTGACAGAATCCTGGAAAGAACAAATGCCTTGACGGCGCGGGAAATGAAGGACCAGCTGCTCGATTCCATGGACCTGGAAAGAGAACGCGGGATTACAATCAAATTGAATTCTGTGCAATTAAAATATAAAGCAAAAGATGGAGAAATTTACACTTTTCATCTGATTGATACCCCAGGGCACGTAGACTTTACTTATGAAGTGTCCCGAAGCCTTGCAGCATGTGAAGGCGCAGTGCTTGTTGTGGATGCTGCACAAGGCATTGAAGCCCAAACTCTGGCAAATGTGTACCTTGCCATTGATAATGACCTTGAAATTGTACCGGTCATCAACAAAATCGACCTTCCAAGTGCAGATCCTGAACGGGTGCGCGGTGAAATCGAGGACGTCATCGGGCTTGATGCCAGTGAGGCTGTATTGGCATCTGCAAAAGCAGGGATCGGAATTGAGGAGATTCTGGAACAGGTCGTTGAGAAGGTTCCAGCTCCACAGGGAGATCCAGATGCCCCGCTGAAGGCGTTGATCTTTGACAGCCTTTATGATGCATACAGAGGCGTTGTTGCCTATATCCGTGTTGTTGAAGGAACAGTGAAGGTCGGTGATAAAGTCAAGATGATGGCGACCGGCAAAGAGTTCGAAGTCACGGAGGTAGGCGTTTTCACACCGAAATCAACTCCGCTGCCTGAGCTTTCTGTAGGTGATGTAGGCTTCCTGACAGCAGCAATTAAGAATGTCGGCGATACACGTGTCGGCGATACGATCACAAGCGCGAAAAATGGAGCTGCAGAACCCCTGCCAGGCTACCGGAAGCTGAATCCAATGGTATACTGCGGCCTGTACCCGATTGACAGCGCCAGATTCAATGATTTGCGCGAAGCGCTTGAAAAGCTGGAGCTCAACGATTCTGCGCTTCAGTTTGAGCCGGAGACTTCCCAGGCATTGGGCTTCGGTTTCCGCTGCGGATTCCTTGGACTGCTTCATATGGAAATCATCCAGGAACGCATTGAGCGGGAATTCAAGATAGACCTGATCACAACTGCACCAAGCGTTATCTACGATGTTGTCATGACTGACGGCACTTTGCTGAAAGTGGACAATCCGTCAGATATGCCTGACGCACAGAAAATTGACCGTGTAGAGGAGCCTTATGTAAAGGCGACGATGATGGCGCCAAATGATTATGTCGGTGCAATCATGGAGCTCTGCCAGGAAAAACGCGGTATTTTCATTGATATGCAGTATATGGATGAGACCAGGGTCAGCATTGTGTACGAAATTCCGCTTTCGGAAATTGTGTATGACTTCTTCGATCAGCTTAAATCCAGCACAAAAGGCTATGCCTCATTCGATTATGAGCTGATTGGCTATAAAGAATCCAAGCTTGTCAAAATGGACATTCTGCTTAACGCTGAAAAAGTCGATGCGCTCAGCTTTATCGTCCATAGAGATTTCGCATATGAACGTGGAAAAGTGATTGTAGAGAAACTGAAGGACCTGATTCCCCGCCAGCAGTTTGAGGTGCCGATCCAGGCTGCAATCGGGCAAAAAATCGTTGCGCGTTCAACGATTAAAGCGATGAGGAAGAACGTATTGGCGAAATGTTACGGCGGAGATATTTCCCGGAAAAGAAAGCTGCTTGAAAAGCAGAAGGAAGGGAAAAAGCGCATGAAGCAGGTCGGCTCTGTCGAAGTTCCGCAGGAAGCATTCATGGCAGTCCTGAAAATGGACGATACGACTCCCAAAAAGTAACAGGCTCCAGGTTTGATTTGTTGCCGGAGGTTAGATATGCTTGCATACAAGCAGCTCTAACCTCTTTTTCATTGAAAAAAAGATCTGCCGATGAGCAAATTATTAAAGGTTGTGACGACACGTATGATAAATGCGGCTTATATCCATATACCGTTTTGTGAACATATATGCCATTATTGTGATTTTAATAAAGTGTTTCTTAAAGGCCAGCCGGTCGATGAATATCTGCAGGCCCTTGAAAAAGAAATGGAATTGACCCTTCAGGATCGTCCCTCAAGCCCTTTCCGTTCAATTTTTGTTGGCGGAGGCACCCCGACTGCCTTGGATGCACGCCAGCTCGAGATGCTGTGCGCATCAATCAGAAAGCATATGCCTCTTGAAGAAGGGGCAGAATTCACCTTCGAAGCAAACCCGGGCGATCTTTCTGAAGATAAGCTGAAGGCGCTTTATGATGCCGGGGTAAACAGGCTGAGCTTTGGAGTCCAGACCTTCAATGAAGAATTGCTGAAGAGGATCGGCAGAACACACAGGGCCAAGGATGTATTTGCATCAATTGAACTTGCGAAAAAAACAGGGTTCAGCAGCATCAGTGTAGACCTTATTTACAGCTTGCCGGGCCAGACCATCGCTGACTTCAAGGAAACGCTGGATACTGCCTTTACACTGGATATCCAGCACTATTCCGGATACTCACTGATCATTGAACCGAAGACGGTTTTTTATAATCTTATGCGAAAAGGGAAGCTTCCTTCCCCGGGTGAAGATGCAGAGGCAGCGATGTATGAGCTTCTTATGGAAAGGATGGATCTTGAAGGATTTAAGCAATATGAAATCAGCAATTTTGCGCTTCCCGGTTTTGAAAGCAGGCATAACCTGACATACTGGAATAATGAAGAGTATTATGGATTTGGAGCCGGGGCCCATGGCTATGCAGGCGGGAGCCGGAATGCCAATTACGGGCCGCTGAAGAAATATATGGAGCCCTTGTCGGAAAACAAACTTCCTGTCATGGAATCGCATATTGTGACAAAAGCTGAAAGGATGGAAGAGGAAATGTTCCTGGGGCTTAGAAAGACGGAAGGTGTAGAAGTTTCCCGCTTTATGGAGAAATTTGAAGAAGATCCCCTTCAGCTGTTCAGGAGCGAGCTGGAAAGGCTTCAGACATTAGAACTGATCGAAGCTGGCGGGAAGTCGATCCGGCTGACGCGAAAAGGGCGCCTTCTTGGGAACGAAGTATTTCAATCCTTCATCGGTGTAATCTAATGATTGACATCGCGCCTATAAATTTGATAATTTATTATTAGATTTAGCACTCACTGTTGAAGAGTGCTAACAGAGGTGATAAACGTGTTAACAGATCGTCAATTATTGATTTTCCAGGTGATTGTTGATGATTTCATTCGGTCTGCCCAGCCAGTCGGTTCAAGGAGCCTGTCGAAAAAAGAAGAAATTTCTTTCAGTTCGGCCACTATACGAAACGAAATGGCTGATTTAGAAGAATTGGGTTTTATCGAGAAAACACACACCTCATCCGGAAGGGTTCCTTCTGAAAAAGGCTATCGCTATTATGTTGACCATCTTTTGTCACCCCAGAAGCTGAACCAGCAGGATATATTCACCATTAAGTCCCTCTTTGCAGAGCGGATTTATGAGCTCGAAAAGATTGTGCAGAAATCTGCCAGAATCATGTCAGAACTGACGAGCTATACGTCAATTGTCCTTGGTCCAGCCGTTAAAGAAAACAAGCTGAGAAAAATTCAGATTGTCCCTCTGAACAAGGATACGGCCATAGCCATCATTGTGACTGATACAGGGCATGTGGAAAACAAAATGTTCAGCATACCTGAGAATATCCACCCTGGGGAAATAGAAAAACTGGTCAATATCCTGAATGAGCGGCTAGCCGGTGTGCCTATAGATAATCTCAACGATAAAATCTATAAAGAAGTGGCTGTACTGCTCAGGCAGCATGTCAATCACTATGATCTCCTGCTCTATTCTTTTGCTGACATATTAAAGCTGTCAGCCAATGAAAAACTCTTTTTCGGCGGCAAGACGAACATGCTCAGCCAGCCGGAATTCCATGATATCAATAAAATCAGGAATCTGATGAATATGATTGAGCAGGAAGAAAGCATCTATGATTTAATACGCAAAGATAAATCAGGAATCAATATTAAAATCGGCAGAGAGAATGAGAACTCGGCCATGGAAAACTGTAGCCTCATTACTGCCACCTATTCAATGGGGGCAGAGCAGCTGGGGACCATCGCGGTCCTTGGGCCGACGAGGATGGAGTATTCCAGGGTGATCAGCCTGCTGCAGATTATCAGCGCAGACCTCACTGACGTCCTGACGAAGCTGTATCAAAAGAGCTGACGCGGGTAATATTGATGATGGGTGGAAGCTGTCTTCCATCCCTTTCATTGCGTGTAAATATTTATATCCAATCAGCGTCCTATGGCATGCAAGTCACGCCAGGCATGCTTAACCTTTAAGGGAGGTGAACTAGTTGGCAGACAATAAGGACTTTTTAAAGGAAGAAGAACAAGAAGCAGCCGCTGCACAAGGCAGCAATGAGCCAATCGAAGCAGTTTTCGGAGAATCAGCTGCACCATCTGAAACTGGTGAAAATGGTGAAGAGCCATCTATGGGCCAGGAAGACTCAGCAGAGCTGAAGGCTACACACGAAAAAATTGCAGAGCTTGAGGCGAAATTGGGGGAAGCAGAAAACCGCTATCTCCGTCTTCAGGCAGACTTTGATAATTCCAGGCGCCGGGCAAAGCTTGACCAGGAGGCGGCTGAAAAATATAGAGCACAAAAACTGATCACTGAACTGCTTCCAGCCCTTGACAATTTCGAAAGAGCGCTGAAAATGGAAACTGACAATGAGCAGGCCAAAACGCTCCAGCAGGGAATGGAAATGGTTTACCGCAGTCTTGCGGAGGCGATCAAGAAAGAAGGCGCCGAAGCAATCGAGGCTGTCGGAAAAGAGTTTGATCCGCATCTGCACCAGGCTGTCATGCAGGTTGAAGACGAAAACTTTGCATCCAACACAGTTGTGGAAGAATTCCAAAAAGGCTACATGCTAAAGGACAGGGTCATCCGTCCGGCAATGGTAAAAGTAAACCAATAATAAAACTACATATATCGGGAGGTAAGGAACATGAGCAAAATCATTGGCATTGACTTGGGTACTACAAACTCATGTGTATCCGTTCTAGAAGGCGGAGAGCCTAAAGTAATTCCGAATCCGGAAGGAAACCGTACAACTCCATCAGTTGTCGCATTCAAAAACGGCGAACGCCAGGTTGGCGAGGTAGCTAAGCGCCAATCCATTACAAATCCAAACACGATCATTTCTGTTAAACGCCATATGGGTACAGACCATAAAGTGGAAGCAGAAGGCAAGGAATATACGCCGCAGGAAATGTCTGCTATCATCCTTCAGTATCTTAAAGGCTATGCAGAAGATTATCTTGGTGAAAAGGTTGAGAAAGCTGTTATCACAGTTCCAGCATATTTCAATGATGCTGAACGCCAGGCGACAAAAGATGCAGGCAGGATTGCCGGCCTGGAAGTAGAGCGCATCATCAACGAGCCTACAGCAGCGGCTCTTGCATACGGTCTTGACAAAATGGACGAAGACCAGACAATCCTTGTTTATGACCTTGGCGGCGGTACATTTGATGTATCCATCCTCGAGCTTGGCGACGGAGTTTTTGAAGTTAAATCAACTGCCGGCGACAACCGTCTCGGAGGGGATGACTTCGACCAGGTAGTCATTGATTATCTAGTAGAACAGTTCAAAAAAGAAAACGGCATCGACCTTTCAAAAGACAAAATGGCGCTTCAGCGCTTGAAAGATGCAGCTGAAAAAGCGAAGAAAGATTTGTCCGGCGTCACTTCTACACAAATCTCCCTTCCGTTCATCACTGCAGGGGATGCAGGTCCTCTTCACCTGGAGGTTACACTGTCCAGAGCGAAGTTTGATGAACTGTCAGCGGGCCTTGTAGAACGTACAATGGGACCTACGCGCCAGGCGCTCAAAGATGCCGGGCTTTCTCCATCAGAAATCGATAAGGTCATCCTTGTCGGCGGTTCAACCCGTATTCCTGCAGTTCAGGAAGCAATCAAGAAGGAAGTTGGAAAAGACCCTCATAGAGGCGTAAATCCTGATGAAGTTGTTGCTATGGGCGCAGCGATCCAGGGCGGAGTCATTTCCGGAGATGTTAAAGATGTAGTCCTATTGGATGTAACGCCATTATCACTTGGAATCGAAACAATGGGCGGAGTGTTCACAAAGCTGATCGAGCGCAACACAACAATCCCGACTTCCAAGTCCCAGGTATTTTCTACAGCTGCTGACAGCCAGACTGCTGTTGACATTCATGTGCTTCAGGGTGAACGCCCAATGGCAGCTGACAATAAAACTCTTGGCCGCTTCCAATTGACTGATATCCCGCCGGCACCGCGCGGCATACCTCAAATCGAAGTATCCTTCGATATTGACAAAAACGGCATCGTCAATGTACGCGCCAAAGATCTTGGAACAAACAAAGAGCAGACAATTACAATTAAATCTTCCACAGGCCTTTCTGACGATGAAATCCAGCAAATGGTCAGGGCAGCAGAAGAAAATGCAGAAGCAGATAAAAAGCGCAAAGAAGAAGTGGAGCTTCGCAATGAGGCAGACCAGCTAGTCTTCACAACTGAAAAAACTTTAAAGGATCTTGAAGGCAAGGTGGATGAAGCGGAAGTTGCGAAAGCGAACGAAGCTAAGGATGCACTGAAGGCGGCAATCGAAAAGAACGAGCTGGAAGAGATCCGCACTGCAAAGGACGCCCTTCAGGAAATCGTGCAAAATCTTTCTATGAAGCTCTACGAAGAAGCAGCGAAGCAGGCTCAGGCAGCTCAGGGTGCTGAAGGCCAAGGCGGAGATGACAATGTCGTGGACGCAGAATTCGAAGAAGTAAACGACGACGACAAAAAATAATAGCAGGCAGCAGGATATAAAAGTCAAAGTCAGGTTCCACTTGACTTTGGCTTTTTTTCTTAATCTGGAGCAGTGATTAGGCCAGGTGATTAGCCTGCGTTCCTTATTAGGGCAAGCGCCCTCCGCTTTTAGTTTATCCAGCTCCGGCGGCTAGGCCCTCGAGGTCTTAAGCCAAGCAGATCAGAAGGTTAAAGAACAACCTTCCGCTCTGCTTGTCTTAAGCTTGTCGGGCCTGAACAAGCCGCCTCCGCTTTTAGTTTAACTATTGCACTTTTTCTTTATAGAGTGATACAATAATCTTTATGTGAAATGACCGGGGAGTGTGAAATTCATGAGCAAACGGGATTATTATGAGGTCCTGGGGGTCAGCAAAAGTGCCAGCAAGGATGAAATAAAGAAATCCTACCGCAAGCTTTCAAAAAAGTATCATCCTGATATTAATAAAGAAGCGGACGCAGATGAGAAATTCAAGGAAGTAAAAGAAGCATACGAAGTTTTGAGTGATGATCAGAAACGCGCCCACTATGACCAGTTTGGCCATACAGATCCCAACCAGGGCTTTGGAGGAGGAGATTTCGGAGGCGGCTTCGGCGGATTCGAGGATATCTTCAGTACTTTCTTCGGAGGCGGTGGAAGGAGAAAGGATCCGAATGCACCAAGGCAGGGGGCCGATCTTCAATATACAATGTCCCTTTCTTTTGAAGAAGCGGTATTCGGAAAAGAAACTGATATTGAAATACCGAGGGAAGAAACATGCGAGACTTGCGACGGTTCAGGGGCCAAGCCTGGCACTAAGCCTGAAACTTGCCGGCATTGCCATGGCTCCGGCCAGCTGAATGTTGAGCAGAATACGCCGTTCGGCAAGATTGTCAACAGAAGGGTCTGCCAGTACTGCAGCGGCACAGGCAAAGAAATCAAAGAAAAATGCCAAACTTGCGGCGGCACAGGCAAAGTGACCAAGCGGAAGAAGATCCATGTAAAAATTCCGGCCGGCATTGATGACGGACAGCAGCTGCGCGTGACCGGACAAGGGGAACCAGGAATTAACGGCGGTCCTCCAGGAGATCTATATGTAGTATTCCATGTCAGGGGCCATGAATTCTTTGAACGTGAAGCTGACGATATTTACTGTGAAATGCCAATCACTTTTGTCCAGGCAGCACTTGGTGATGAGATCGAGGTGCCGACCCTCCACGGAAAAGTGAAACTGAAGGTTCCTGCCGGGACTCAGACAGGCACCCGCTTCCGCCTGAAAGGAAAAGGCGTGCCGAATGTGAGGGGCTATGGAAATGGCGACCAGCACATACTTGTGCGGATTGTCACGCCGACAAAACTGACAGAAAAACAGAAACAGCTTCTGCAGGAGTTTGGCGAAGTGAGCGGCCAAGTGCCGCAGGGTGAACAGGAAGAAAGCTTTTTCGCAAAGGTAAAAAGAGCCTTTAAGGGTGAATAAAGGAATGGGAGTTGGTAGAGAATGAAATGGTCAGAAATCAGCATTCATACAACAAATGAGGCGATTGAACCGATTTCAAACATTTTGCATGAAGCCGGAGCAAGCGGAGTAGTCATTGAGGATCCGTTTGATTTGATTAAAGACAGAGAAGATCAATTCGGTGAAATCTACCAGCTCAATCCGCAAGATTACCCAGAGGAAGGCGTTATTGTGAAAGCCTATCTTCCGGTCAACAGCTTCCTGGGCGAGACGGTGGATGAAATTAAGGAAGCCATCAATGGCCTTATCCTTTACAATATTGATATCGGGCTTAATAAAGTGACGATCAGTGAAGTGAACGAAGAGGAATGGGCCACGGCCTGGAAAAAATATTATAATCCTGTTAAAATATCTGAACGGTTCACCATTGTGCCGACCTGGGAGGATTATACGCCTGTAAGCAGCGATGAATTGATTATCGAGCTTGATCCGGGCATGGCTTTTGGCACCGGGACACATCCGACGACAGTCATGTGCATCCAGGCGCTGGAGCGTACGGTGGCACAAGGGGACAGAGTCGTTGACGTCGGAACCGGTTCAGGTGTGCTCAGCATTGCTGCCGCCATGCTCGGGGCGGAAAAAGTGGAAGCACTTGATCTTGACGAAGTGGCTGTTAAGTCTGCAAGGCTTAACATTAAGCTGAATAAGGTGCATGAGACTGTAAGTGTTTCGCAGAACAACCTGTTAAACGGAGTCCAGGAAGGGGCCGATGTCGTAGTTGCCAATATTCTGGCCGAGGTCATCCTGCGCTTTACAGATGAAGTGGCCAAAACGGTGAAAAAAGGCGGACGCTTCATTGCATCTGGCATCATTCAGCAGAAAAAGCAGCAGGTCAAAGAGGCAATCATCCAGGCCGGGTTCGAAATTGAAGAAATCCTGCAGATGGAAGACTGGGTCGCCATCATTGCCAAAAATAAATAAGACAAATATTTGACTGGACGGGAAAAACGGGAGTACTTGAAGCTGGGATACACCCCATGTCCTTCAAAATCCCTTTTTTCCGTTTGGCGGATTTGCAGCAGCCATACGGCATTTGCAATAAGGAAAGGTAGGCAGGTGCAGCCATGCAGCGATATTTTACAAATCGGGATAAGGATGGCAGATTCATCATAGCAGGCGACGATTTCCACCATATTACAAGGGTCATGCGCATGAAGGAAGGGGACAGCATTATTTGTGCCGTCCGCGGCGGCAGGAGTGCGGTATGCCGGATTGAAGAAATTACCGATGAACAAGTGATTGCGGAAGTAGTACAATGGAAGGAAGCGAGCTCAGAGCTTCCAATCAAAGCTGCAATAGCGAGCGGATTGCCTAAAGGGGATAAGCTCGAACTGATCATCCAAAAGGGGACAGAGCTTGGAGCTTCAGTGTTTATCCCTTTTACTGCAGCCCGTTCGATTGTAAAATGGGATGAGAAGAAAGCGGGAAAGAAAACAGAACGCTGGCAGAAAATCGCCAAAGAAGCGGCTGAGCAGTCTCATAGAGATTTGCAGCCTGATGTGCTCCAGCCTGTGAGCATGAAAGAGCTGATAGACCTGGGCAAGGGCTATGACCGTAAAGTGATTGCCTATGAAGAAGATGCCAAAGACGGGGAAAGCTCTGCTTTTGCATCTCTTTTGTCGGGCATGGAAAAGGGGCAGTCCCTTCTCATGGTGTTTGGCCCGGAAGGCGGCCTCTCGGAAAAGGAAGTTGCACTCTTAAAGGACAATGGATTTTTGTCATGCGGACTTGGCCCGAGGATATTGCGTACTGAAACAGCGCCGCTATATGCGCTTGCGGCTGTTTCTTATCATTTTGAACTAATGAGGTGAATACAATGGCAACAGTTGCTTTTCATACACTTGGCTGTAAGGTGAATCATTATGAAACAGAAGCAATCTGGCAATTGTTTAAGCAAGAAGGCTACGAACGGACAGATTTTGAATCTGCATCCGATGTATATATAATCAATACTTGTACAGTAACAAACACAGGTGATAAAAAAAGCCGCCAGGTCATCAGAAGGGCGATCAGGAAGAATCCTGATGCCGTAATCTGTGTAACAGGCTGCTACGCCCAGACCTCGCCTGCAGAAATAATGGCCATACCTGGTGTGGATATCGTCGTGGGTACACAGGACAGGGTCAAGATGCTGGAGTATATCGAACAGTATAAACAAGAACGCCAACCGATCAATGCTGTCGGAAATATTATGAAAAACCGTGTGTACGAAGAACTGGATGTTCCTGCCTTCACGGACAGGACACGCGCTTCCCTGAAAATTCAGGAAGGCTGCAATAACTTCTGTACATTCTGCATCATTCCGTGGGCACGGGGCTTGATGAGATCCCGCGATCCGCAGGAAGTCATCCGCCAGGCGCAGCAGCTTGTCGATGCAGGCTATAAGGAAATTGTCCTGACCGGCATCCACACAGGCGGCTATGGAGAAGACATGAAGGATTACAATCTTGCCATGCTGCTAAGGGATCTCGAGGCACAGGTAAAAGGCCTGAAGCGTCTTCGCATTTCCTCTATCGAAGCAAGCCAGATCACTGATGAAGTGATTGAGGTGATGGACAAGTCTGAAGTGGTCGTAAGGCACCTGCATATTCCTCTGCAGTCAGGCTCTAATACTGTACTTAAGAGAATGAGAAGAAAGTACACAATGGAATTCTTTGCAGAGCGCCTTGACCGCCTAAAAGAGGCGCTTCCCGGCCTTGCCGTCACATCTGACGTTATTGTCGGCTTCCCTGGTGAAACCGAAGAAGAGTTTATGGAAACCTACAATTTTATCAAAGAGCATAAATTCTCGGAGCTGCATGTGTTCCCTTATTCAAAAAGGACCGGGACACCTGCAGCCCGGATGGAAGACCAGATTGATGAGGAAATTAAGAATGAGCGGGTGCACCGCCTTATTTCCCTTTCCGATCAGCTGGCAAAGGAATATGCATCACAGTTTGAAAATGAGGTGCTTGAAGTCATTCCTGAGGAAATTTACAAGGAAGATCCTGAGAGCGGGCTTTATGTCGGGTATACTGACAACTACCTGAAAGTCGTATTCCCAGCATCAGAAGAGATGGTAGGGAAAATCGTGAAAGTCAAGATATCCAAGGCAGGCTATCCTTTTAATGAAGGACAGTTTGTCCGGGTCGTTGACGAGGATGCTGTATACGAAGAAGCGGCTGTCTAAGTATGTGATAAAAAAGAATGGGGAGTGTTCCCCATTCTTTTTTTTGTCAAAAATCGGCCGGAGGACTCTTCGGGCTACATATTTCCCTTTTAATATAGAAAAAATAGACGGGATGAAGAAAACGATTGCAAAAAACGATTAAAACCCATAATTTCAGCTACTTTTTTCGATAAGACAATGGTATGATGTAGAGGTACGGACAACTTGTTTGTTGAAAGGAGAACCATTGATATGGCAACTAATGTAGCAAAAATGATCGATCATACATTATTGAAAGCAGATGCGACAAAAGAACAGATTGAGGTACTTTGTTCAGAAGCTAAAGAATACAGTTTCGCGTCTGTCTGTGTTAACCCTGCGTGGGTCAGCTACGCGAGTGAACTGCTGGAGGGTTCAGGCGTAGATGTCTGCACTGTCATCGGCTTTCCGCTGGGGGCGTCAACACCTGAGGTAAAAGCATTTGAAACTAAAAATGCCATTGAGAACGGCGCAACTGAAGTAGATATGGTTATTAATATCGGTGCATTAAAGAGCGGCAGCAGTGATCTTGTAGAAGCAGATATCCGTGCAGTCGTTGAGGCGGCAAAAGGGAAGGCACTTACAAAGGTCATTATTGAAACATCCCTCCTTACAGAGGATGAGAAGGTCCTGGCATGTGAGCTGGCTGTAAAAGCAGGCACAGATTTTGTTAAAACTTCTACAGGTTTTTCTACCGGGGGCGCAACCGTTGAAGATATCAGGCTGATGAGAAAAACAGTCGGTCCTGAAATCGGTGTTAAAGCATCAGGCGGTGTCCGCAGCACCGAAGATGCTCAGCAGATGATTGAAGCAGGAGCTACAAGAATCGGTGCAAGCTCCGGAGTGGCGATCGTTAATGGATTAACGAGCGATTCAGATTACTGATTACTAAATGGAAAAGACAGGCAAGCATCAATTGCTGGCCTGTCTTTTTTTATTTGTCATGGATCTTCATAATTAACCTTCCAAAATGTTCAGCAAACGGCAGTACCATTAAAGAAGTGAGCACATTGAATAATACACTCACATGTGCCAGCTGGACATCCGGTTCGGCCGCTGCCCATTCGCCGAATGAGGAAAGGGAGGCTATGAAAGGGAGGAAAAGGGCTGCTCCCGCTATATTCAGCCAGATATGTGCAAAGGCAGTGAGGCGCGCCTCCTTCCCTGCGCCAATGGATGCAAGATAGGCAGTGAGGCAGGTCCCGATATTGGCTCCGAGCATAAAGGCTATGCCTGTATCCAATTCTATGATCCCGCCGTTCAGAAACCCCATGATGATCCCCACAGCCGCAGTGCTGGATTGGATGATCGCTGTCAGCACCATGCCAACTGCCGCACTGGTCAGATGGCTGTTCTCCATAAGCCCGAGAATATCGGTCAGAAAAGGGACACCCTGCAGCGGGGAAGCTAGAAATTCAAAGCCCTTCATCGAGGAAAGTACAATGGAGATGCCAAGGATTCCCATGCCAATATGCTTCAGTGCCTTTCTGCCAAATAAGATAAGGCACG
Source organism: Bacillus infantis NRRL B-14911 (assembly GCF_000473245.1). Lineage (NCBI taxonomy): Bacteria > Bacillati > Bacillota > Bacilli > Caryophanales > Bacillaceae > Bacillus > Bacillus infantis. The sequence goes on along the minus strand of NC_022524.1, from coordinate 3,366,936 downwards.
ACCCGGCTGCTGCCAGGGGGATGATGAGAGACTCGATATTGAAGGTGATGAATTCTGTTGTAAACGTCGTTCCAATATTTGTTCCCAAGATGATGCCGATCGATTGGGGGAAGGTCAGGATCCGGGCGGAAATAAGGCCGATAGTCAACACCATAACAGCAGAGCTGCTTTGCAGGACAGCAGTAATCAGCATTCCTGCCAGCATCCCCTGCCAGGGGAAATGGGTGTAAGCGGCGATCTTCCGCTTGAATGAATCACCGGAAAGTCCGTATAACCCTGATCTTAACAGTGCCATTCCGTATATGAAAAAAATAATCAACAATAAAAACAGGATAATCAGCAGCATGCGTTCTCACTCCTTCATTTAAACTCTATGAAGGAACGGGACTGGACATGCCTTGCGAAAAGGGTTTAATTTTACCGCTTCTATGGTAAATTAAATGAAAGGACAGAGCCTGCAAAAAAAAAACTGCACCTGCCCGTGATGAATTACAGTTGACCTTGTATCACTGTTATATTATAATTGCAAGGTACATGGAAATCTATGTTTCTGATGTAAGTGTGTTGTGCTCGGAGGGAGGGAAAGAGAATGTCTAAAACAGTCGTTAAAAAGAACGAATCGCTTGAAGATGCTCTTCGTCGCTTCAAACGTTCTGTATCTAAAACAGGTACTTTACAAGAGGCGAGAAAGCGCGAATTCTACGAAAAACCTAGTGTAAAGCGCAAGAAGAAGTCCGAAGCTGCTAGAAAACGTAAGTTCTAAGAGAGGGTGTATCAACTATGAGTCTTCTCGAGCGTTTAAATGATGATATGAAACAAGCGATGAAAAACAAAGAAAAAGATAAACTCACTGTCATTCGGATGATTAAAGCATCTCTGCAGAATGAAGCCATCAAGCTTGGCGGAGAGCTTAACGAAGAGCAGGAGTTAACTGTCCTTTCTCGCGAAGTGAAACAACGCAAGGACTCCCTCCATGAATTTGAAAAAGCAGGTCGTGAAGACCTTGTTGAAAAATTGCGGAACGAATTGATATTCGTCGAGCTATATATGCCCAAGCAGCTGTCTGAGGATGAAGTATCAAAGATTGTCCAGGAGACAATCGAAGAAACTGGAGCATCAGGAAAAGCCGATATGGGAAAAGTGATGTCTGCCATTATGCCTAAAGTAAAAGGCAAAGCGGACGGCTCACTTGTAAATAAACTTGTACAACAACACCTTTCATGAAAAAGTATGCCAAAAGACCGCAAGCAATCTGCCTGCGGTCTTTTTATTGCTTGTGAGCGGCATATTGCAATAAATTCAGGGTACGTATGGAAGGTGTGCCGCTGTTAAAAACTATTACATAGGAAAAAATAATGCCGAACAGAGAAAATGTGCTAAAAATGAATCTTTTTTCTTTTTAAAACGTAAGTAAAAGAAGATTAACTTTTGTTTGGGAAAGGAGGAGAAAATGGTGGCTCTCAGAAGGGCAGTCACTCTGCTGGCGTTTTTGGGCATCCTGATGATTATGCTGATTCCCGAAAAAGGGAATGCTGATAATGAAGTGGTATATGTTGTTCCCATTGAAGAAACAGTGGAAAAAGGCCTTTATGCATTTTTGAACAGGGCTGTCAGCACCGCTGAAGAGAATGGGGCTTCTGCCATTATTTTTGAAATGGATACACCTGGGGGCGCAGTGGATGCTGCCGGGAAAATAGGCAAGCTGCTTGCGGAAACAGAATTGAAGACGGTGTCCTTTGTCAATAATCAGGCCCTGTCGGCCGGTGCCTATATCTCTTTGAATATGGATGAAATATACATGGTGCCTGGTGCTGTCATGGGATCTGCTGCCATTATCGATCAATCAGGGAACACCGCAGGAAAGAAAGCGGAATCCTATTGGCTGAGTGCAATGAAGAGTGCTGCTAACCAGTCTGGCAGGGATCCGGAGATAGCACTGGCCATGGCGGATGAGTCGGTTGATCTGCCGGAATATGGCGCCCCAAAAGGGAAGCTTCTCACTTTGACATCAGAGCAGGCAGAGCAGGCAGGGTATTCTGAAGGCACTGTTTCATCTCTTGATGAACTGCTGGACACTCTTGGCTACTCAGGGGCAGAGATCAGGAGCCTGGATGAAAGCTTTGCAGAGAAAATAGCCCGTTTTATCACCCACCCGGTTGTTGTGCCGATTCTCTTGTCTGTCGGCAGCCTGGGACTTGTGCTTGAGCTTTACTCGCCGGGATTCGGCATCCCGGGATCGATGGGACTTGCTGCCCTCCTGCTGTTTTTTTACGGCCATATGGTTGCAGGCCTGGCAGGATATGAGTCCATCGTTTTGTTTTTGGTCGGCCTGGGGCTGATCATACTGGAGTTTTTCCTTCCAGGAGGGATTGCCGGGGCAATAGGCCTTGTTTCGGTTGTAGGAAGCTTGTTTCTTGCAACTGACAACGTTGTCCATACGGCCGTATCCATTTTGATTGCCATTGGCATTTCTATTTTGGTATCCATCTTAATGATAAAGGTGTTTGGTAAAAAAATGAAATTCTTCAGGAAAATTATATTGAGCGATTCGACAAGCACTGAGAAAGGGTATATCTCAAACAAGACGCGTGCAGAGCTTATTGGTCTTGAAGGCTATGCTCTGACTGCATTAAGGCCGGCCGGGACGGCTGTGCTCGAGGATGAAAGAATCGATGTTGTCAGCGAAGGCGGTTTTATCCAGAAAGGGGCAAGGTTAAGGGTCGTAAAAGCAGAAGGCTCCCGGATTGTTGTGAGAGAAATGCTTGATATGGAAAAAAAAGCCGATCAATGAATGGACTCCCGTGGAAACAGGGATGACAAATAGATTTTAAGGAGGAACATAATGTTAGGAGAAGGAACTGTATTTATTTTAGTAGCCGTGGTTTTGGCCGTTATTCTGCTGGCGGTGCTGTTTACTTTCGTACCAGTGGCACTCTGGATTTCCGCCCTGGCGGCAGGCGTCAGGGTCAGCATCTTCACGTTGATTGGAATGAGGCTCCGCCGGGTCATCCCGAATAGGGTCATCAATCCTTTGATTAAAGCCCATAAAGCGGGTCTGGATGTTACAACAAATCAGCTTGAGAGCCATTATTTGGCCGGAGGTAATGTGGATAGGGTTGTAAACGCACTGATAGCCGCACACAGGGCCAATATTGAATTGAGCTTTGAGAGAACCGCCGCTATCGACCTTGCTGGACGTGACGTTCTGGAAGCTGTACAAATGAGCGTCAATCCTAAGGTGATTGAAACACCGTTCATTGCCGGTGTGGCAATGGATGGGATAGAAGTCAAAGCTAAAGCGCGGATCACGGTCCGGGCAAATATTGAGCGGCTTGTAGGGGGAGCCGGGGAAGAAACAATCGTAGCCCGTGTAGGTGAAGGGATTGTTTCGACTATCGGTTCTTCGGATAATCATAAGAAAGTACTTGAAAATCCTGACATGATCTCTCAGACAGTTCTGTCCAAGGGCCTTGATGCAGGCACGGCATTTGAAATCCTGTCCATTGATATCGCGGATGTGGACATCGGCAAGAATATCGGTGCTGAGCTTCAGACTGAGCAGGCGGAAGCAGATAAGAAGATCGCCCAGGCTAAGGCTGAGGAAAGGCGTGCAATGGCCGTTGCCCAGGAGCAGGAAATGAAAGCAAAAGTAGAAGAAATGAGAGCAAAGGTTGTCGAAGCAGAAGCCAAAGTCCCCCTTGCGATGTCAGAAGCTCTCCGGTCAGGTAATCTCGGGGTGATGGATTACATGAACATCCAGAATATATCTGCTGATACGGATATGAGGGGTTCAATTGGAAGAACAACAGATCCAGGCATGGATGGGAAAAATAATGACTAACTAGCCGGGAATATGCTGGGAAAGGAGGATTCTCCTTGGAATTCTTATTGGAAAATCCATTTATTCTAGTTGTGCTGATCGGCATCATCTCCTCACTTTTCAGCAAGGCAAAACGCGGCGGCACTACGGGACCGGCACAGCAGCAGGGGAATGCGGAGCCTGAACCGGGACCGTATGCCGATGCCGGGTATGAGCCGGAGGAAAAACCGGCTGTACCGGTTAAGGAAGCAGGACGGCAAACGCTCGAAAGCATGGAGTCTTATTATCAGGAAAGAAAAGTGCAGGCAGAAGAACGCGCAAGGAGGCTTTCTGAAAGGCAGGATCTGCTGGAAAGAAGGGTTCAGAATGCACGCAATGCTGCTGGAAAACCTGAGAAGAGCACTAAAGCTGAACCTGCCGGACGGGCTGCAGTAAGCCGGGAAAAGCTTGCGGACGCAATAGTCTGGTCAGAAATCCTCGGGCCCCCCCGGTCAAAGAACCCGCGCAGGCTGCACAGACGCTGAACGGGCGGCATTAACGAATAAAAAGAGTGCTAGAACCTTCTTCCATCTCATACATATGAGATGAAAGGGGGTTCTTTTTTTTATGGCTAAAAAGTGGGGACAATACATTCGCAGCTGGATGACCAACCAAATGGAGCTTCCTCAAGATGTCATGATGGATTTACCCCGGATAACAATGATTGGGCAAATTCATATATATATTGAGAACCACCGCGGACTGATTGCTTTTAGTGATAAAGAGCTCAGGCTTCTGCTCAAGCAAGGGCAGCTGCTCATCAAAGGAAGCACCTTTGTCATTAAGACCATACTCCCTGAAGAGATACTGCTGGAAGGCAAAATCGACCAGGTGCAGTATATAGACGAATAATGGCCAGTGCCATGCGGTGATTCTTTTGAACCGCAGGGCTGGCTGAAAAAGAGATCCGGAGGGAAGGAAAATGAAGAATCAATGGATTGCTTTTTATTCTGGAATAATCACTGTAAAGGCTGCGGGCTCCGGCATTGAACGGCTGATCAACTCACTGACCAGGAACGGCATCATGGTCTGGCAGGTAAAAAGGCATGGAGAGCAAGCGGTTACCTTTAAAATAAAGCTGACTGACGTAAAGCGGCTCCGTGCGTCAGTAAGGAAGAGCGGATGCAGGATTGAATTCCTTCATCGAGCAGGCCTGCCCTTTCTGCTGAAAAGAAGTCTCAAAAACAGCGGTTTTCTTTTTGGTGCCGCCTCTTTCCTTGTTATCCTGATCCTTTTGTCCAATATGGTATGGGGAATTGAAATCAAAGGGGCAGATCCTGCTACTGAATATAAAATCCGCAGGCAGCTTGACGAAATGGGCATCCGCAAAGGTAAACTTCAGTTTTTTGTCAAAAATGTAGAAGGAATCCAGCGTGAGCTATCCAACGAAGTGGATGAGATCACCTGGGTAGGTGTGGAGCTCAAGGGGACAACCTACCACTTCCAGGTGGTGGAGAAAAACGAGCCGGATAAGCCGGAGCTTTTGAGCCCAAGACACCTGGTTGCCAAAAAGAAGGCTGTGATTTTGGACATGTTCGTGGAAGAAGGCAAGCCTGTTGTCAGCGTAAATGACCATGTCATCCCAGGCCAGCTTCTGGTTTCAGGCATCATCGGCCAGGACGACCAAACACAGACGGTACCGGCAAAAGGGGAAATCTGGGGGGAGACCTGGTATAAATCCGAGGTGAAACTTCCGCTTAAGAGCACCCTCCAGGTGTTCAGCGGAGGAGAAAAAAGGAAATATTATTTTGACATAGGAAATTTTTCAATTCCTGTCTGGGGGTTTGGCAAACCGGAATTCAGTGAATATGAGATAGAAGAGAACAGAAAGGACATTAAATTCCTGAAATGGACCCTCCCTCTCGGCTTTACAAGCAGGACCATGCGGGAAAGTGAAACCGTTACAAGGATTTACTCCAATGAGGAAGCCTTTGAAGTGGCAAAAGATTTGGCCAGAAAAGATATAAAAAACAGCTTGAGTGAGGATGCTAAGATCAAGGGAGAAAAAATTTTGCACCAATCCGTAGAGAATGGTAAAGTATTTATAGCAATACATTTCCAAATTATTGAGAATATTGCAGAAGGACAATCCATTATCCAAGGAGACACAGAATGACAGAAGACTTAAAAACCATGAATGTTCATCTGGAAGATCCTAATGAAGCAATAGCACTGATCGGGAATTCGGATGCCAACCTGAAAATAATCGAACAGGAACTGAATGTGTCTGTCGTCACACGGGGAGAAACGATTTTCGTGTCCGGCGAGGCAGATGCTGTCGAGCTTGCCGGCCAAATCCTGGACAAACTCATTTATGTGATCCGCAAAGGAATCAATATCAGCGGCAGGGATGTTATGTACAGTATCCAGATGGCCAAAAAAGGCACACTTGAATATTTCAGCGACCTGTATGAAGAGGAAATAACGAAGAATGCAAAAGGCAAGTCCATTAGGGTAAAAACGCTTGGGCAGCGCCAATATATAAATGCGATTAAAACAAATGATCTGGTATTTGGAATTGGCCCTGCAGGTACAGGCAAGACCTATCTGGCTGTTGTGATGGCAGTCAATGCATTGAAAAATGGGAATGTAAAGAGAATAATCCTGACCAGGCCGGCTGTTGAAGCAGGCGAAAGCCTTGGCTTCCTTCCTGGGGATCTGAAAGAAAAGGTCGATCCTTACCTGCGGCCGCTTTACGATGCCCTGCATGACATCCTTGGCGCCGAACATACTCAAAGGCTGATCGAGAGGGGTACCATTGAAATAGCCCCCCTTGCCTATATGAGGGGCCGTACGCTTGATGATGCATTTGTCATTCTTGACGAAGCACAGAATACAACACAGGCTCAGATGAAAATGTTCCTGACCAGGCTGGGCTTCGGCTCCAAGATGGTCATCACCGGTGACCGTACACAGGTCGACCTTCCGAAGGGAGTCCGTTCCGGGCTGATTGCTTCAGAAGATATCCTGTCTGCTGTAAAAGGAATTTCCTTCTCTTACCTGGAGCAAAGCGATGTCGTCCGCCATCCGCTTGTAGCCCGGATTATTTCAGCTTACGAAAAAACAGACCAATAATAAAAACCGTCCTGGTGGGCGGTTTTTATTCTGTCTGAAAAGGACCTGCCGGCAGGCAAACCCTCTGTTTCGCCAAGTTGATGTGAATAGAGGGTGAAACTTGACGGAAAAACTGTTATCATTTTACATAATCGTAGTTCAAATTAAATGTGAGCTTATCCGGCCCTGCTTATGCCTGGATAGGAGGGGGAAGCATGGAAAAATTACAGCGCCAGTTGGCAAAGGTCAGAAACCTGTTGGATATGACATTCTTTAGAGTCGTCTTATTTCTTCTGCTCGGCATCGTACTATATGCCGCCATGTTCAGCAATGTAAAGCCCGAAAAGCTCGACATAAGCCTATTTTCTGTGGCTGAACAGACAATCCGCTCACCGATTACAATAGAAGACAAGGCGAACACCGAGAAGGAAAAGAAGGCGGCCGCCGACCAGGTGACCGATGTATACATAGTCAAAAAGGAAATCAATCAGAACCGTGTCGATCTGATCACTTCCATATTTGATTCCGCAGCGGAAGTTAACGAAGAGATAAGCGAGGAAGCGGCACAAAGCGGTAATGAACAGGGTGATGGAGAACAGGAAACTGCATATGTTCCGCCTTCTTCTTCGGAAAAACTGAAAATGCTCAAGGAAAAGCTGACAGATAATGTGACGAAGGAAGTCTCTGATGCGGTCCTGTCACCGCTTCTGCAGGCGTCCAAGGACGAGCTTACGATTGCAAGGGACCTTACTGTAACGGCGATCAACAATGTGATGGGCAGTAAAATCCCTGCTGATGAAGTTGAAAACAGCAAAAAGAGGGTGGAGGAAGAGCTGAAATATACCAGTCTGAGCACGAATTTGAGAAGCTCGGCTATTGAGCTTGGCAGATATGCTGTCATCCAGAACGAATTTTATGACCCGGCTGCGACTGAAGAACTCAGGCAGCAGGCAGTAGAGAATGTAGAACCGGTCAAAATCCTCCAAGGCCAGATCATCGCGGAAGAGCGCCAGCTGATCAACAGGGAAATCTACAGGCAGCTGGAGCTTACAGGGCTTCTGGACAACCAGAAAAGCATACAGCCGTTTCTGGGGCTGGGCCTGATTGTAGCCATCATTCTGGCTGCACTCTATTATTACTTTTATGAGCTGAATGTTCAAAAGGAGCTGAAACAGAATTACCTCCTGCTGTTCAGCCTGATTTTCATCCTTTCGCTTTTGCTGATGAAATGCGTAAGCCTCCTGCAGCTGCTCCAGTATCCGGAAATTGGCTTTATATTTCCGGCTGCAATGGCAGCCATGCTGATCAGAATCCTGATCAATGAAAGGCTTGCCATTCTGATTACGATAGTCCTTGCCATCTGCGGAAGCGTCATGTTCAATGAAGGCACTGCCGGAACATTGAATATAAATATGGGCATCTATATCATTTGCTCAGGCTTTGCGGGTATATTATTCTTAAACAAGCAAAACAACAGGTCCAAGATTCTTCAGGCAGGGCTGTTTGCAGCAGGGGTGAACCTTGTTGTGATCATCGCCCTCATGCTGCTTAGAAATACTCATTTCGAGGCGGTTGAATACAGCTTCCACTTAGTGACAGCATTGATCTCCGGTGTGGCTTCATCTGTGCTGGCCATCGGCCTGCTTCCGTTCTTTGAGGGGAGCTTTGGCATCCTTTCCGCCATGCGGCTGATTGAGCTGTCAAACCCGAACCATCCGCTGCTCCGCAAAATCCTGACTGAGGCGCCGGGGACCTACCATCATAGTGTAATGGTGGCAAATCTGGCTGAGTCAGCATGTGAAGCAATCGGGGCAAATGGCCTCCTTGCCAGGGTAGGCTGCTATTATCATGATATCGGGAAGACAAAGAGACCGCATTTTTTTATTGAGAATCAAATGAATATCGAAAACCCGCATGACAGGCTGCCGCCGCAGACAAGCAAAAATATCATTATTGCCCATGCGGTCGACGGAGCTGAAATGCTGAGAAAGCACAAAATGCCGAAGGAAATCGTCGATATTGCCGAACAGCACCATGGCACCTCTTTGCTCAAATATTTCTACCATAAGGCCAAACAAAACGGTATGGATATCAATGAAGAGGACTATCGTTATCCGGGGCCAAAAGCACAGTCAAAGGAAATCGCCGTCATCGGCATTGCCGACAGTGTCGAGGCAGCGGTCAGGTCCATGTCCAATCCGACACCTGAACAAATTGAAGGGCTTGTCAGGAATATCATCTCAGACAGGCTTCAGGATGAACAGCTGAACGAATGTGACTTAACACTGAAGGAATTGGAAATCGTTGCACACACTTTTTGTGAAACTCTAAAGGGGATCTTCCATTCCAGAATAGAATATCCAGAATCCACGAAACAGAAGGTGAAGCAAGCATGAGCTTAAATATTGATTTTTTGGATGAAACAAATGAAGTAAAAAGCAGCCATATTGAACAGGTTGAAAAGCTGCTGAATTTTGCAGCAGAAAAGGAAAATGTTGAAGCTGGTTCGGAATTGTCCGTAACCTTTGTAACGAATGACCGTATCCAGGAAATAAACAGGGAGTACCGCGATAAAGACAAACCTACTGATGTTATTTCCTTTGCCATGGAAGAGCTTGGGGAAGGAGAAACAGAAATTGCCGGGGAAGGTATTCCAAGGGTGCTCGGCGATATCATCATATCAATTCAGAGGACAGAAGAACAGGCCGGTGAATATGGACACTCTTTTGAACGCGAGCTGGGTTTCCTTGCTGTTCACGGATTCCTCCATCTTCTTGGATATGACCATGAAACAGATGAGGAAGAAAGAGAAATGTTCGGCAGACAGAAGGACATCCTTGATGAGTACGGGCTCACGCGATAAGAAGCCGGGTGCCGGGAAAGGCTTGTGGCCTGTTTTTGCTGCAGCTTTTGCCGGTATCGGCAATTCACTGAAGCAGGAAAGGAATATGAGGATTCATGCCCTTTCATCAGCTGTGGTCATTGCAGCAGGCGCCGGCTTTTCCTTAAGCCGGATCGAGTGGATGTTCATCATATTGGCCATTGCCGGGATGTTTGCGCTGGAACTGATCAACACAAGCATTGAAAGAGCTGTGGATCTGTCAACAGAAGAATGGCACCCGCTGGCAAAGCAGGCCAAGGATGCTGCAGCAGGGGCTGTGCTGGTGTTTGCTTTTGCGTCGGCAGCACTCGGTGCAATGATATTCCTCCCGAAGATATGGTCACTTTTTCAGTAGGAGCGGCTCCAGCATGCCGTTCTTTTTTAAATTAGGGAAAATAATGAAATGAAACCGTATGTACAATCAAATACTGATATTTACAAACTTGCCTGTAATTTTATAAAAGAAAAGCGGGAATGGATTTTGGGCTTTCTTGAAAACGCTGTCTGATTTGGTTAAAATGACAGAGCATGTATTGAGATAGTGTGTCCATTTTTGGAAAATTCAAATTTTTTATTACGATTTTGCTACAATCAATGAAAATCTTGCAAAAATAAGGTAAAATATAAGAAGGAGAATACTCCCCTCCTTCGAAAGGAAGAATGACTGATGAAGACGGAAGTGTTGATTGAAGAAGCAAAAAAAGCAAGGGACAAAGCATATGTGCCATACTCCAATTTCCCGGTGGGAGCAGCCCTTCTGACTGAAGACGGTAAAATATACCATGGCTGCAATATTGAGAACGCGGCATACAGCATGTGCAATTGTGCTGAGCGCACTGCACTTTTCAAAGCATATTCCGAAGGAGACAAAAAATATACAGCAATGGCAGTTGTAGCTGATACAGAGCGTCCGGTTCCTCCATGCGGAGCCTGCCGCCAGGTTATTTCAGAATTATGCCCAAATACGATGAAAGTGGTTTTGGCGAATTTAAAAGGGGATATAAATGAATTAACAGTAGAAGAGCTGCTGCCTGGAGCTTTTTCACCGGAGGACCTTAATGAATAAAGAATGGAATAGCAATCGCGAACAAACTCATAAATCTGGATTTATATCTATTATCGGACGGCCTAATGTTGGTAAATCAACATTCTTGAACAGAGTCATTGGCCAGAAAATCGCCATCATGAGCGATAAGCCCCAAACCACGAGGAATAAGGTACAGGGTGTGCTTACAACCAATGATGCTCAGTTTATATTCATTGATACACCAGGGATCCACAAGCCAAAGCATAAGCTGGGCGACTTTATGATGAAGATAGCGCAGAATACGCTGAAAGAAGTGGACCTTATCCTGTTTATGGTGAATGCCGAAGAAGGCTTCGGCCGCGGCGAGGAGTTCATCATCGAGAAATTTCAGAATGTGAAGACTCCCATCTTCCTTGTCATAAATAAAATTGATCAGATTCACCCTGATAAGCTTTTTTCCATCATTGAATCCTATAAAGAGAAATACGGCTTTAAGGAAATCATCCCGATATCAGCGCTGGAAGGGAACAATGTGGATACGCTGCTGGAGCAGATCAAGCAGTATATACCGGAAGGGCCGCAATTCTATCCGGCTGACCAGGTGACAGACCATCCTGAAAGGTTCATTGTATCCGAGCTGATCAGGGAAAAGGCTTTGCACTTGACCAGGGAGGAGATTCCGCATTCCCTTGCTGTAGTGATTGACAAGATGGAGAGGCGCGAAGACAAGGATGTCATAAATGTGATGGCTACTGTCATTGTAGAACGCGATTCCCAAAAAGGGATTGTCATTGGGAAGCAGGGCGCTATGCTCAAGGAAATCGGCAAGCGGGCCAGGACAGATATTGAAAATCTGCTGGGCTCGAAGGTCTATCTGGAACTATGGGTAAAGGTGCAGAAGGATTGGCGCAACAAAATGAGCCAGCTGCGTGATTTCGGATTCAGAGATGATGAATATTAAAGGGCGATTCAGCCATAACTAACCTATTTCACCTCAACTGGAATTATGCAGACTTTTTATTAACAATTATTACGTCTTATGATTTTCTAATGACAGGCTATGATAAAGGTATGGAATTAATAATTGCTAGTTAAAAATTGAAAGGTGGGGTTTCCAATGTTGGATTTTACCTGGAAGGTCTTCAAGCAGACAGGTAATATTGACACATATCTTCTTTTTAAGGAGCTTGAAAAAGAAACTCAGGATTTGCCCGGAAGCAGTGAACATGAACTAGCAGAAGTTGATTTTCCCATCTCATAGGTTTGTCTCTTGCAGGGATGGTGGCATAAGTGTTTGAAAAATGCGAAGGAATCGTATTGAGAACAGTCAATTATGGTGAATCCAATAAAATAGTTACTCTTTATACCCGGGAATGGGGTAAGGTTGGCGTGATGGCCAGAGGTGCAAAAAAGCCTAACAGCAGGCTTTCGGCTGTCACCCAGCCTTTTACTTATGGCTACTTCCTCGTTCAGAGAAGCAGCGGGCTGGGGCTTATGCAGCAGGGGGAAATGGTCTCCTCCATGCGCTCGATCAGGGAGGATATCTTCCTGACGGCATATGCCAGCTATATTGTGGATCTGACTGATAAAACAGTCGAAGAGAAGAAGCCGAATCCGTTCCATTTCGAACTGCTTCACCAGACTTTGAATTATATGAACGAAGGCTATGATCCTGAAATCATGGTGAATATTTACGAAATGAAAATGCTCAATTCCCTTGGACTTTATCCGGTCCTGGATAAATGCTCTGTCTGCGGAAGCACTGATGGGCATTTTTCTTTTTCCATCAGGGAGGGCGGTCTCATTTGCCACCGCTGTCTGGAGAAAGACCCGTACCACTATAAGATTTCGCCGGCAGCTTTAAAACTCCTGCGCCTTTTTTATTATTTTGATTTGTCGAGGCTTGGGAATATATCAGTAAAGCCGGAAACCAAAGCGGAACTGAAAAAAATTATCTCAGCCTACTATAATGAATACTCCGGCCTCAGTCTGAAAACCAGAAAGTTCCTGGACCAGATGGATAAGATGGGCGGTTTCTTTGAAAAAGGATAATGCCTGAGGGGAGCTCACAGTCATTCTCCGATACAGGCCCCCTCCGCGTTTCGATTGTCAGTTGGAAAGCTTAGGCCCTCGAGTCTTAAGCCACCTAAGGACAGAAGGCAAAGAACGCCTTCCATCCTTAGGCGTCTTAAGCTTGTCGGGCCTGAACAAGGCTTTTCCGCATTTCGATTGTCCAGCTGCAGGGGCCATTGGCTCGAGTCATAAGCCAATCCGGCCGGGAGGTTAAAGAACAACCTCCCGTCCGGCTCGTCTTATGCTTGAGGCCCGCAGGACGCGGGTCATGCAGACGTTGCCACAGGACGTGGCGTTTTTAGTCTGCGTTCCTTGACAGCAAACGCCTTCCGCTTTTCGATATTGTCCAGCTGCAGGCGTTAGCCCCTCGAGTCTTAAGCCAATCAGATCAGAAGGTTAAAGAACAACCTTCCGCTCTGCTCGTCTTAAGCTTGTCGGGGCTGAGCAAACGCCTTCCGCTTTTCTGCATTGACTTTTATTTTGTTTTGTTTTATGATTCTCAATAATTAATAGTTCTGCTATGAAGGAAAGAAGTAGTCCGAATGATCTGTAGAAGCGAGTCCGGGATGGTGTGAGCCGGATTATGGGTGTTGGATGAAGGGCGTTCCTGAGCGGATTGCGTGCTTTGGGCACATAAGGTGGCTGCATTGAATGGCAGCAAATAGGGTGGAACCGCGGGTAACTCTCGTCCCTATGCTTTTTGGAGCATAGGGATGGGAGTTTTTTTGTGCTTTTTCCCAATGCTCTGATTACACAAATACCTATTGGAGGTGCCAGGATGAATATTCAAAATATGATTCTGACTTTGCAAAAGCACTGGTCAGAGCAGGGCTGCATCCTTATGCAGGCTTATGATGTCGAGAAAGGTGCAGGAACGATGAGCCCGTACACGTTTTTGCGTGCAATTGGGCCTGAGCCATGGAATGTGGCCTATGTAGAGCCTTCACGCCGCCCGGCGGATGGAAGATATGGCGAAAATCCAAACCGCCTTTATCAGCACCATCAATTCCAGGTGATCATGAAGCCGTCTCCTGACAATATCCAGGAACTGTATCTGGATTCTCTTCGCGCCCTTGGAATTAATCCTTTGGAGCATGATATCCGGTTTGTGGAGGATAACTGGGAGAATCCTTCCCTGGGATGTGCCGGATTAGGCTGGGAAGTGTGGCTTGATGGAATGGAAATTACGCAATTCACCTATTTCCAGCAGGTTGGCGGCATTGAATGTAAGCCTGTTTCTGTGGAAATCACATACGGAATCGAGCGTCTTGCTTCGTATATCCAGGATAAAGAGAATGTCTTTGATCTTGAGTGGACTGAAGGCTTTACTGTAAGGGACATCTTCCTGCAGCCTGAATATGAGCATTCCAAGTACACATTTGAAACCTCTGATCCGGATATGCTTTTTAACTTGTTTAATATTTATGAAAAAGAAGCCCACAGGCAGATGGAAGAAGGTTTGGTTCATCCGGCATATGATTATGTGCTGAAATGCTCCCATGTTTTCAACCTGCTTGATGCGAGGGGAGCCATCTCTGTAACAGAAAGGACCGGTTATATTGGACGCTGCCGGAACCTGGCGCGGAAGGTCGCAAAAACATTCTATGAAGAACGGGAAAAATTAGGCTTCCCGATTTTACAGCGGAAGGGAGAGATTGAAAATGGCGAAGCGTGATTTATTGCTTGAAATCGGCCTTGAGGAAATGCCGGCAAGATTTGTAACAGATTCCATCAACCAGCTTGCTTCCAAAGTGGAAAAGTGGCTGGAGGAAAAGAAGGTGCCGCACGGAGGCATCAGCGCCTTTTCAACTCCCCGCCGTCTTGCTGTTCTTGTAAAGGATGTTAGTGAAACACAGGAGGATATCCATGAAGAGGCGAAAGGTCCGGCCAGAAAAATTGCCCAGAATGAGGCTGGAGAGTGGTCAAAGGCTGCGATCGGCTTTTCCCGGGGCCAGGGCATGGACGTGGATGATATTTATTTTAAAGAAATAAATGGCATTGAATATGCACATGTAAATAAGTTCATTAAAGGAGCCGAGACTGCTTCTATCCTGCCGGAGCTGAAGGATATCACGGAAAGCCTTACTTTCCCTAAAAATATGCGCTGGGCAGACAGGGATATGAGGTATGTAAGGCCGATTAAATGGATTATGGCTCTTTTCGGCCAAGATGTAATCCCGTTTGAAATAGCCGGGGTGCCTGCATCCAACTGGACTCTCGGTCATCGTTTTCTTGGGGAAAAGGTGGAGCTCACTGAGCCTGCAGAATACGAAAAAAGCCTGCTTGGCCAGTTTGTCCTTGTCAATGCAGAAGAAAGAAAAAGTGGGATCCGCAGCCAGATTGAACGCTTGGCAGAGGAAAATAACTGGGTGATTCCAGTGGATGAGGATCTGCTGGAGGAAGTAACAAACCTTGTCGAGTATCCAACGGCGCTCTTCGGAAAATTTGAGGAGGAGTTTCTTGAAATTCCTGAGGAAGTGCTGATCACTAGCATGAAAGAGCACCAGCGCTATTTCCCTGTCAAGTCTGCAGAAGGAAAGCTGCTGCCTTACTTTGTCACTGTGCGCAATGGTGACCATAACCACCTTGAACAAGTGGCAAAGGGGAACGAGAAAGTGCTTCGCGCCAGACTCGCTGATGCAGCTTTCTTTTACCAGGAAGACCAGAAGATGGATATTGAGTCAGCGCTTCAGAAGCTCGGCAGCATCGTCTACCATGAGGAGATCGGTACCCTTGCTGAGAAAGTTGAACGAGTTAGAAAGCTTGCCAATGAGCTGGCAGAATCGCTTTCCCTCAATCCTGAAGAAAAGAAAACGGTTGACCGTGCCGCAGAAATCAGCAAGTTTGATCTGGTATCACAGATGGTATATGAGTTCCCTGAATTGCAGGGCTTCATGGGTGAAAAATATGCTGCCCAAAAAGGTGAGGATGCCGCTGTTGCTAAAGCCATCAATGAGCATTATATGCCGCGGAATGCAGAGGATTCTGCACCTGAAAGCAATGAAGGTGCAGTCCTTGCAGTTGCAGAGAAATTGGATACGATTTCTTCCTTCTTTGCAATTGGCATGATTCCAAGCGGCTCGCAGGATCCATACGCTTTAAGAAGGCAGGCAGCAGGCATCGTCCAGATCCTCGCTGTTAAGGGATGGAAGCTTGAGCTTGAAGAAGTGATCAAGAAGTCGCTTGCACTTGTCAAAGAGTCAGGCGTCGGAAAGAAAGAGGAAGAGCAGGTATATGATGAACTGCTGTCCTTCTTTAAACTCCGCATCAAGCATACTCTGCAGGAGCGCAGCATCCGCTACGATATTATTGATGCCGTTTTATCAGGAAAGATCGGTTCAATGGCTTCTTTAATTAAGAGAGCGGAAGTATTGAATGCCCACAAAGGAGAAGACGGTTTTAAAGAGAGCATGGAGGCTTTGAGCCGTGTGCTGAATATTGCTTCCAAAGCAGAACACCCTGCAGCAGTTGATCAGGGGCTTTTTGAAAATAAGGAAGAAACGGAGCTGTACAGCCGTTTCCTTGAAGTTTCCGCAAAGATCGGCAATGGTGTTGAAGAGGAAGAATACTATATGCTGCTCGTATCTATGAGACCTGAGATCGGTGCCTATTTCGAAAATACAATGGTCATGGCCGATAACACTGCTTTGAAGGAAAACCGTTTAAGCATGATGGCCGAAATCGCATCACTGATCCAGGCATTTGCCAAGGTAAACGAAATAGTAGTCAAGTAAGAAGTAATTTTTGCTTTTTAGCTTGCTAAAAGATATGATTATGCAGAGAGCCTGTCAAAAATTCCGACAGGCTCTTTGAAATTTTTTCCTATATGCCAGGTTAAATGTTAAAACATTCTTTTCATTTATAGCAAATAGTATATAATATTTTTATAAAAGTATAACATTATTAGCTGGCAAGCAAGGTGGTGAGGACAATAGAGCTTAATAAAAGACAAGAATTAATATTGGATATCGTGAAAGAAAATGGACCAATCACAGGTGAACATATTGCAGAGAGGCTGAACCTGACAAGGGCAACCTTAAGGCCTGATCTGGCCATATTAACCATGGCGGGCTATCTGGATGCAAGGCCGAGGGTAGGCTATTTTTATACTGGCAAGACAGGTGCCCAGCTTCTGACTGAAAGCCTGCAGAAGCTGCTGGTGAAGGATTATCAGTCCATCCCGGTGGTCGTGAATGAAAATGTATCGGTCTATGATGCGATAGTTACGATGTTCCTGGAGGATGTCGGTACATTATTCGTTGTCGATCAATCTTCTCTGCTGGTCGGCGTCTTGTCCAGGAAGGACCTGCTGAGGGCAAGCATCGGAAATCAAGAGCTCACAGCCCTTCCGGTAAATATCATCATGACGAGGATGCCTAATATTACAACCTGCAAAAAAGACGATCTGCTGATTGAAATAGCCAATCTGCTGATCGAAAAACAGATAGACGCTTTGCCGGTCGTGAAAGAAACCGATAAGGGCTTTGAAGTAACAGGCAGGATCACAAAGACCAATTTGACAAGGGCGTTCCTTGCTCTTGCAGAACAAAGGTGATTTAGAAGAGAGGATGGATGAGCAATGGGTACAGTGCCGATCATCTATGTTGTTTCCGATTCAGTGGGGGAAACAGCAGAATTAGTGACGAAAGCGGCCATCAGCCAGTTCAATGGCAGCGATCTGACAATAAAAAGATTTCCTTATGTTGAAGATAAATTTAATATCGATGAGGTATTATCGCTCGCGAAAATGGACCAGGGAATGATTGCTTTTACATTGGTAAAGCCTGAAATCCGTAGTTATATGGCAGAAGCAGCAGCCAGGGAAAATATTTATGCGATCGACATCATCGGGCCATTGATGGACAGGATCCAGTCGATCTGCGGGGAAACCCCCTTGTATGAGCCGGGCCTTGTCAGGAAGCTGGATGATGACTATTTTAAAAAGGTGGAAGCAATCGAGTTTGCTGTGCAGTATGATGACGGCCGCGATCCACGGGGAATCCTTAAGGCTGATATTGTTCTTGTCGGCGTTTCAAGGACCTCGAAGACGCCTTTATCCCAATATCTCGCACACAAGCGGCTTAAAGTCGCGAATGTCCCGCTCGTTCCGGAAGTTGATCCGCCTGAAGAGCTGTTCCAGGTATCGCCTTCCAAGTGCTTTGGCTTAAAAATAAGCCCTGAAAAGCTGAATAATATCAGGAGGGAAAGGCTCATTTCACTCGGTTTGAGCGATAATGCCAGCTATGCCAATCTTGAACGGATCAAAAGCGAGATCAGCTATTTTGACCAGATTGTAACCAGGATCGGATGTCCTGTGGTCGATGTTACAAATAAGGCAGTGGAAGAAACGGCAAACGTCATTTTTGACCTTTACCGGAGAAATATTTCTGCAAAGTAGCACATACTCTTGTGAATATGTGCTTTTTCTAATTTTAGGCAGTACATTCCGGTTAATGAGAAAATTAGGGCTGTACAGTAAAAAATAATGGCAAAACTGACTTTTATGCACTATAATAAAAAATTGTGATAAAAATATTCATCATTAGGTTTAGACTTACCACATAACGAATAAACTATTTATTGTGAGAAGTCAAGGCAGGCATCTAAAAAAAATTCGACATGAATCTCTTATGAAAAGTTGCTCTATTAAAGAAGGAATATGCGGAGTGATGTAGAATTACTAGTACATTAGGGAAAAGAAGCATCCTGGTTGACGCTGATTCTTGTCCTGTTAAGATGGAAATTGTCGAAATTGCCAAAGGCTTTGAAATCGAACCGGTTTTCGTCGCTTCCTACGCACATATGGTAAATGACTTTGGCGGGGCTGTCTGGAAGTTTGTTGATTCAAGCAAAGAAGCAGCAGATCTGTTCATCATGAATCATGTGAAAAAGGGGGACGTTGCAGTCACACAGGATATCGGCCTAGCCTCAACGCTGCTGCCTAAAGGGGTTTATGTTCTTTCTCCCAGGGGAACCTTATACGAAGAAGAGCATATCCATACAGCTCTGGATATGAGGTATCTCAGTGCCAAAGCAAGGCGCCGGGGGCAATATGGAAAAGGCCCTAAGCCTTTCACCCAGGAAGACCGGAGCAGGTTTGTGAAGCAATTGACAAAGATTTTGTCGAATCTTGCAGGAAAATAGCTTTTTTATCACGAATACCTCATAAGTAAAATTGGAGTTGTTCTCATGGCAGAGCGAATTTCCGAAGCGAAACTGGATGAAATCCGGCAGGCTACAGACATTGCCGATGTAATCGGTGATCATGTTCAGCTCAAGAAACAGGGGCGGAACTATTTTGGCTTATGTCCATTCCATGGAGAAAACTCGCCATCTTTTTCTGTTTCCCCGGAAAAGCAGATTTACCATTGCTTTGGTTGCGGAGCCGGAGGGAATGTGTTTTCGTTCCTGATGGAGCATGAAGGCTATTCTTTTCAGGAAGCTGCTGTCAAACTTGCAGAAAGAGCGGGGATTCAGCTTGATATTGAAGCCGCATCCGCAAAGCAGAGCTCGCTGCCCGAAAATCTCCAGCAGATGATAGAGGCGCATGAGCTTCTCCGGAAATTTTACCATCATTTGTTAATGAACACAAAGGATGGCCAGCACGCACTGGAGTATTTGCTTGACAGAGGCTTTACCAAAGAGTCGATTGAGAAGTTCCAGATCGGTTATTCCCTGGATTCATGGGATTTTGTTTGCAAGTTCCTTGTAAAAAGGAAATTCAATCCTGAATTCATGGAAAGAGCTGGGCTTATCATCAAAAGGGACAGAGATGGCAGTTATTTTGACCGCTTCCGCGATCGGATCATGTTTCCGATCTTTGACCGCAAAGGAAACACGATTGCTTTTTCCGGAAGATCGCTCGGGGCCGGAAATGAGCCCAAATATCTGAACAGTCCGGAGACAGCAATCTTTAATAAAAGTAAAATCTTGTATAATTTCCACCTGGCAAGACCGGCAATCCGCAAGACACACCAGGCGGTCCTTTTTGAAGGGTTCGCGGATGTTATTGCTGCAGACCGTTCTTCTGTTGAGAACGGGGTTGCCACAATGGGGACTGCATTGACGCCTGAACATGTTGCAATGCTCAGGAGAAATACTGAGTCTGTCACCATTTGCTATGATTCGGATAATGCCGGAATAGAGGCGGCCTTTAAAGCCGCTAAAATGCTGTCTGAGGCTGGCTGCGGCATCAAGGTTGCCATGCTGCCTGATGGCATGGACCCGGATGACTACATCAAACAGCACGGAGCTGAAAAGTTTCGCAATGATGTAATCGAGTCCAGCATTACCCACATGGCGTTCAAGTTTCTTTATTATAGAAGGGGCAAAAAGCTCCAGGATGAAGGAGATCGGCTTCTATATATAGAAGAAGTACTTAAGGAAATCAGCCTTCTTGATAAGGCTGTTGAAAGAGATCATTACATGCGCCAGCTGGCTAATGAATTTTCTCTGTCACTGGAAGCGCTGAAGCAGGAGCAAAAGCAGATATACTTTGCCGAGAAACGAAAAAACCAGGGCAGTTCTGCCCCAGCACAAAAGAAGCATATGATCGTTTCACGGCGCCAGGATTCGCTCAAGCCTGCTTTTCATACAGCTGAAAGAAGATTGATTGCCCATATGCTGAGAAACAGCGATACTGCTTATAAAGTCCAGGAGCTTCTCGGAGGCAGCACCTTTAACATTGATGATCATCAGGCTATCATTACTTATTTATTTGCTTTTTACGAAAAGGGGAATAGCCCCGATCCAAGTGCCTTCTTAAATTTCGTTGAAGATGCAAAGCTTAAGCGGATCATTGCGGATATCGAGATGATGTCGGTTAATGATGAGCTGACTGAGCAGGAGCTCAATGACTATATTAAGCAGGTGTTGAATTATCAAAAGATGTTAATGATAAAGGAAAAGCAGGCTGAAGGGAAGGAAGCCGAACGGCAGAATGACTTTGCAAGGGCTGCATCGATTGCAATGGAAATTATTCAACTGCGTAAATTGCTATAGATAAGCTTTTATACGACTGGTTTGTGATTTTTGGAAGGAGGGGGACTTATGGCTGAAAAGTCAGCCCGTTCAAAAGAGGTTGATTCAGAGTTGACCATGGAGCAAGTGAAGGAACAGTTAACGGAAGTAGGAAAGAAAACCGGGGTGCTCGCATATGACGATATCGCGGAAAGGCTTTCCAACTTTGAATTGGATTCCGATCAGATGGATGAGTTTTATGAGTTTCTTGGAGATCAGGGGGTAGAGCTTGTCGGCGACAACGATGATGCGGACCCTAATGTCCAGGAGCTTGCCAAGGGTGAAGAGGAATTTGATTTAAACGATTTAAGCGTTCCTCCAGGAGTTAAAATTAATGATCCCGTCCGCATGTACCTGAAAGAAATCGGGCGTGTGGATCTTCTTTCTGCACAGGAGGAAATTTCCCTGGCCAAGCGGATCGAGGAAGGCGACGAAGAGGCAAAGAGAAGGCTGGCGGAAGCCAACCTGAGGCTCGTAGTCAGCATTGCCAAAAGGTATGTCGGAAGGGGCATGCTGTTCCTTGACCTGATCCAGGAAGGGAATATGGGCCTGATCAAGGCAGTTGAGAAATTCGATTACCGTAAAGGCTACAAATTCAGTACGTATGCAACATGGTGGATCCGCCAGGCCATTACAAGGGCGATTGCCGACCAGGCAAGGACGATCAGGATCCCTGTCCATATGGTGGAAACAATCAATAAGCTTATCAGGGTGCAGCGTCAGCTTCTCCAGGATCTCGGCCGCGAACCGACTCCGGAAGAAATTGCAGAAGACATGGATCTGACACCGGATAAGGTCAGGGAGATTCTTAAGATTGCCCAGGAGCCTGTTTCACTTGAAACACCGATTGGGGAAGAAGATGACTCTCACCTCGGCGACTTCATTGAAGACCAGGATGCGACTTCGCCATCTGAGCATGCTGCATATGAGCTCCTGAAAGAACAGCTTGAAGACGTCCTTGATACGCTTACAGACCGTGAGGAAAATGTCCTGAGGCTGCGTTTCGGGCTTGATGACGGGCGTACGCGCACTCTGGAAGAGGTCGGAAAGGTCTTCGGCGTAACCAGGGAGCGTATCCGCCAAATCGAGGCGAAAGCACTTCGCAAACTGAGGCATCCAAGCCGAAGCAAGCGGCTTAAAGACTTCCTCGAATAAAAAAACATTGTCAGAAAATAGTTTACTTCTTAAAATAGAGGTAAACTATTTTTTTTGAAAAAAATGCCTTTGGATTTCCGGACGGGATGGGTGGATATGGATAGAGCGAGAAAAGACATGATTGTAAAAGAAATTTTATACTGGAAGGATAATCGCATGCTTCCTGAGCATTATTGTGATTATCTGCTTGCTTTGTATACAGAAGGGAATCGGCCGAAGGATAAAGCTCGAAAGGCAAAAGGGTTTTATTTTCTCAATATCATTCTCTTGCTGCTGATTCCTCTGTCGCTGTTATTCATTTATTTTACTGAATTATCTTTCATTTTGCAAATGGGCCTTCTGATTTTTTTTACAATTACTGGAGTTTCTCTTGCTATTTATTTTACTAATAAAGGAATTGCGCCGCAACTGCCTCTCGCTGTTTCGGCTTTAATATTGCTTTTGATATCGGTTGAAATGGCATCTCATTTTTTCCCGCATCATAATACAGCCTTGTATGGAGCTTTAATGCTTAATTGTCTGCTTTGGATTGCGGCTGCCTGGAAATTCCGTCAGCACTATTTTGGAATATCCGGCCTGGTAGGACTCATCATCATTGTTATTTCTATTTTCATATAATAAATTAAATTTTAAAGTTTTTAAATGTTGAGAAAATTAATTCCTTCCTCGTATAATGGTAATGAAAGCGTATACAAAACTTCGAGGGGGATTTGCATGAATTTTGAATTGACTGCCGAACAAAATATGATTCTGAAAATGATCAGGGAGTTTGCTGATGAAGAAGTTGCTCCCGGTGCACTGGAAAGGGACAGGACGAAAGAATTCCCTAAAGAAATATTTAACAAATTATCTAATATGGGTGTGATGGGGCTGCCATTCCCTGAAGAATACGGCGGCGGAGGGGCTGATACAGTCAGTTTTGCCATTGTGACTGAAGAGCTCAGCAGGGCATGCGGTTCGACGGGGATCACTTATTCAGCCCATATTTCCCTTGGCGGGGCCCCCCTTTATCTTTTTGGGACTGAAGAGCAAAAGCAACAGTATCTGGTTCCGATCTGCACTGGAGAATCATTCGGGGCTTTTGGGCTTACAGAGCCTAACGCGGGATCAGACGCAGGCGGTACAAGGACGAGCGCGGCAGAAAAAGATGGGGAGTTCATCATAAATGGCAGCAAATGTTATATTACAAATGCGAGCTATGCAAAGCATCTGGCCATTACAGCGGTCACGGGGGGAAGCGGGGCGGATAAAGAAATCAGCGCCATCATTGTGCCGACAGATGCAGAAGGGTTCAAGGTGATCGATAATTACGAAAAAATGGGGCTTAATGCTTCTAATACCACAGAGCTTGTGATGGAAGATGTGCGTGTGCCGACTGAGCACTTGCTCGGCAAAAAAGGCGAAGGTTTCAAGCAATTCCTGATTACATTGGATGGAGGCCGGATAGGGATAGGCGCCATGGCTGTCGGAATCGCCCAGGCTGCTTATGAAAAAGCATTGCAGTATGCAAAAGAGAGGACTCAGTTTGGCCGCTCTCTGTCCCAGTTCCAGGCTATCCAGTTCAAGCTCGCTGATATGGCGATGAAAATCGAGCTTGCCCGGAATATGGTCTATAAAGCAGCATGGCTCAAGGACCAGGGAAAGCCATTTACGAAAGAAGCGTCCATGTGCAAGCTGTATGCATCGGAAATCTGCATGGAAGTGGCTGACCAGGCAGTCCAGATCCATGGGGGCTATGGCTATATGAAGGACTATCATGTAGAACGCTATATGAGAGATGGAAAGCTGACGGAAATCGGAGAGGGGACATCAGAGATACAGCGTATGGTGATTGCGCGGCAGATCGGCTGTTAAGGACAACTGGCTCCATTTATATGGAGCTTTTTAATTTAGCTGGCAAAACAGAGGCGGAATCTTCCAATTTCGAACATACTGTGACAAAGTTCAGTTTAGGGCTTTTCCTTCCAGGGGTTTTCAAGTAAAATAGAGATTGTTTGTATTATATAATATACTTGACTGAGATGTTCTTACATAAGGGAGGTTAAAACATGAACCGAAATCCATTAATTCCGTTTCTTTTGATTGCTGTGCTAGGCATTGGAGCTATGTTCCTCGTTTCCTTCAAAGGGCTGGGCGATGCTAAGGACCTTGCGGCTGAGCAGGAAGGCGGCGGAGAAGAACAGACTGAAGAGGTTGCAGCCAACCCGGAAGACATTTATAAACAAACCTGTATCGGCTGCCACGGCGACCAGTATCAGGGTGGGGTAGGTCCTGCTTTGACAGGCGTTGGCGACCGCTATTCACAGGATGAAATCGCTGACATCGTTGTTAACGGTAAAGGATCCATGCCGCCAGGGCTTGTTCCGCAGGAAAAAGCAGGCGAAATGGCTGAATGGCTGGCAGGCCTGAAATAATGTGACAGTTAAAGAAAAGCCTTTCTTTTGAAAGGCTTTTCTTTATTTTGGAGCTCCGATCAGACTCCTGGATATAAGTCCTGCCGGGCTGCTGGACATTGCTTTCCGGCTTTTTTATACTAAGAGAATAATTATGTACCTGAATCTATGTAAAGTGGTGTGATGTAAGAGATGAATACAGAACAATTATCACAGCGGCTGGCACGTGTCGCTGAATATATTCCGGATGGTGCAGCCTTCGCTGATATAGGCTCAGATCATGCCTATCTTCCATGCCATGTTGTCTCTAAGGGCAAAGTGCCCTTCGCAGTCGCAGGCGAAGTGGCAGAGGGTCCCTTTCAGTCTGCCAGGAATCAAGTCAACCAGGAAGGGCTGGGCGATAAGATAGCTGTCAGGAAAGGGAATGGCCTGGAAGTGATTGAAGGCGGAGAAGTCGATTGTGTAGCCATTGCGGGTATGGGAGGCGCCTTGATTGCCAGTATCCTGGAAGAGGGAAAAGAAAAGCTGTCTTCAGTGAAAAGGCTTGTCCTTCAGCCTAATATAAGCGCCATTTCAATCCGTAAATGGCTTATTGAAAACGGCTGGGAGCTTATAGAAGAGGATATCCTTGAAGAGGATGGAAAGATATACGAAATCCTGGTTGCAGAGCATGGAGAGCCGCTCCGTCCCTACAAGGGGAAGGATGAGAATAGCGCCTTTCTTTTTGGCCCCTTCCTTACAGCGCAAAAAACGGATACCTTCCAGAAAAAATGGCAGCATGAAATGAAAAATTGGCAAAGGATTCTGCAGGAACTGGATAAAGCTGCAGACTCGGAAGAAACACGGACAAGGAGGCTGGAGCTCGGCCAAAAAATCTCTATGGCAGAGGAGGCAGTAAAGAGTGAAAAAAGTTAACGGCCATCAAATCATCTCTTTGTTTGAGGAGTTCTCTCCAAAGAACCTGGCAATGGAAGGCGATAAAATCGGACTGCAGATTGGCGGACTGAATAATAAGGTGCAAAATGTCATGATTGCTCTTGACGTGCTGGAGGAGGTCGTTGATGAAGCCATCGAAAAGAATGTGCAGCTCATCATCGCCCATCACCCCCCGATCTTCAGGCCATTGCAGAAAATCAATACGGATACAGCAGCCGGAAGGATTATCGAGAAGCTCATAAAGCATGATATAAGCGTATATGCGGCTCATACGAATCTTGATGTGGCTGAGGGCGGCGTGAATGACCTCCTGGCGGAAGCTCTTGGTTTAGAGAACACAGAAGTGCTTGTGCCCACACATGAAACCAGCCTGAAGAAACTGGCTGTTTTCGTACCGCTTGAAGCAGCTGAGGCTCTGAGAGAGGCGCTGGGCAGGGCAGGTGCCGGGGCAATTGGAGATTACAGCTTCTGTGCCTTCTCTTCGGAAGGAACCGGACAGTTTATGCCCGGGGACTCAGCCAACCCTTACATCGGGACCAGAGGCCGCTTGGAAAAGGTAAAGGAAGTCAAGGTGGAAACAATTTTTCCGGATCATCTGGAAAAGAAAGTGATTTCTGCAATGATTAAAGCCCATCCATATGAAGAGCCTGCCTATGATATTTATCACCTTGATAATAAAGGCCAATCACTTGGGCTTGGACGGGTCGGAACAGTTCCTGAAACAACGCTTGAAGAATTTGCTGGAAAAATTAAAGAGGCATTCGGGCTTGACAGGGTCCGGGTAGTCGGAGATCTGAACTCTCCTGTCAGGAAAGTGGCTGTCCTGGGCGGGGATGGAAATAAATATTTTACCCAGGCCAAGTTCAAAGGCGCGGATGTGTATGTAACAGGGGATATGTATTATCATACTGCGCATGATGCAATGATGATGGGCCTGAACATTATTGATCCAGGCCATAATGTAGAAAAGGTCATGAAGAAGGGTGTGGCTCATATCCTTGAAAAAATGGCCAGGGAAAAGGGATATGATGTGAATTTTATTTCCTCAGAAGTGCATACAGATCCTTTCAAATTTATATAAAGAAAAGAGCTGCAGCGATTGCTGCAGCTCTTTTCTTTAAGCTCTCTTGATTTTTGGAAGCACTTTGCTGAGAGGCACTTTCTTCTCGGTTTTCCACGTTTCCGGATCATTAGGATCGAACTGCTGAAGGAAAGTGATGACTTCTTTTGTTATTGGTGTAGGAGTAGAAGCTCCTGCTGTGACAGCCGCCTTTTTGGCATCTTTCAGCCATTCGATCTTCAGTTCAGAAAGATCGGCAATCCGGTATGCGGTGGTGCCTGCAATTTCCTCGGACACCTGGGCAAGGCGATTGGAGTTGTTGCTCTTTGGGTCACCGACTACAATCAGTACATCGGCTTCTCCTGCCTGTTCAGCGACCGCTTCCTGCCTCACCTGGGTAGCCATGCATATTTCTTTATGGAACTCTGCATGAGGGTATTTCTCTTTTATCTTATCCATGACAGTGACGACATCCCATTGGCTCATAGTCGTCTGGTTGGTAACAATGATTTTGCTGCTGTCCAGGGTGAGCTTGCCGACATCTTCTGCAGTTTGTACAAGAGATACTGCATGCGGAGCAACTCCAAGGGCGCCTTCAGGCTCAGGATGGCCTTTTTTGCCGATGTAAATGATCTGATAGCCTTCAGCGTCTTTTTCCCTGATAAGATCATGGGTCCTTGTCACATCCGGACAGGTGGCGTCAATCGTTACGAGCCCCTTTGATTTAGCAATTTCGCGGATTTCAGGGGAGACGCCGTGCGCCGTGAAAATGACAGTGCCTTTGTCGACTTTTTCAATGATATCTTTACGGTTTTCTCCATCCAGCGTTATAATGCCTTCTTCTTCAAATGCATCGGTGACATGTTTGTTATGGACAATCATGCCCAGTATATAAATCGGCCGCGGCAGGTTTTTATCCAAAGCGGCATTCCTTGCTATGACCATTGCATCGACAACCCCATAGCAATAGCCCCGCGGCGAAATTTTTAAAACATCCATTCTCCAATCCTCCCATTGCAGTGGAACTGAAACTTATTTTTAAGAGAATCAACTGCCCCTACATTATATAAGACTTGTAGAGATATTACAAAAGGGGGCATTCAATTGGCAGTAAAAATCATTGCATTTTTCAAAAGCTGGATGAATGAGGCCAAAACAAAAAGAATGCGCAAAAAGCTGCATTCTTCACGGATTCTAAATATACAGCTTGGGTGAGGAACTGCCCTTTCCAGGAGCTTTGGCACGTTTGGGAGCTTCTGAAGGCTGGTGGGACCCGGCTGTTTCAGTTTTTCTTTTCTCAGGCGGGGAGGGGGCTTTTTTTGTTTCAGAAGCTGCCTCCTTTTCACTTTCTTCATTTCCGGAGCTCTTCAATCCTCTGTACAGTTTCCACATGGCCGGAAGATTTTTGACCATTGGGCCATACTGCTGTACCATCGGTCCGAATTGCTGAGCTGTATTGAGCATTTTCTGTGTATTTGACAAGAATCCCGAAATGCTGGACGGGTTGGCAATCGACTTCAGGAATCCGCCTGAACCGGCTGCATTGGCAGCGCCCGGAGCTGCGGCGCGCATGCTATTCAAACCACCGGCTGCAGATGCTGGATTCCCGCCTTTGCCCAGAAGCTTGGCCAGCAGTCCTCCGCCTCCCTGGCGTGTCTGCTGCATAGGTCCCATCATGGGGCCGAAATTGGGCCTGGCCTGCATCGGGCCTCTAAATTGCGGCGGCATTCCTCCGCCCTGCATCGGAAAACGGGGTCTAGGCTGCATAATTTGCCTCCTTTACTTAAAAGTTTCTCCTTATGTAAGCTATGCACCTGTCATGAAATTGGTTTAGGTTTCTGCGGATGTTTCCCTATTTTCATGTTTGCCGGGCATTTAGTAAGTGCCTGTTGCGGAACATTTCTGCTGATTCCGTGCTTATTTTTGTGATCCAGATTTCACATGGCATGCACAATATCGGGCTGGATGAGTCCCAAATAAAGTTGGAACAATGCCAAAGCCTATTAAAAACTCCCTGAATGGCTAAAATAATTATATCAGCGGTATTGGTGGTCTTTTGCATGAAACTTTATTATAATAATATGATGGACAAAGACTGGTGAGGCAAGTTGTCCACTCAGGCTGCGGCCACTAACTATAAGGAGTTAATTATGACGGAAACGAAATTCGAACGCTACGAACTTAAGCCATTTATTATAGAAGCTGTCAAAAAGCTCGGGTTTTATGAGCCCACAGAAATACAGGAACGCCTGATCCCGATTATCCTTAAAGGGGATAGTGCGATTGGACAGTCCCAGACAGGCACCGGGAAGACTCATTCCTATATTTTGCCGATCCTTCAGAAAATTGATCCTTCGAGGCAGGGGGTACAAGCTGTCATAACTGCTCCGACAAGGGAGCTGGCCACCCAGATCCATAAGGAAGTACTTAAAGTAACAGAGCAGGCTGATGGCGATGAGGAAATCAGCTCCAAACTGTTTATAGGGGGAACAGATAAACAGAGGACAATTGAGAAGCTGAAAGTGCAGCCCCAGGTAGTAGTAGGGACACCGGGCCGGATCAACGACCTGGTCAAGGAAAATGCACTTCTCGTCCATACCGCTTCAATGCTGGTCGTGGATGAAGCTGATCTGATGCTGGATATGGGCTTCCTTGAAGATGTAGACCAGGTTGCAGGCAAGATGCCTGAAAAGCTTCAAATGCTTGTATTCTCGGCAACAATCCCGGAAAAGCTGAAGCCATTTCTGAAAAAGTATCTGGAAAATCCAAAATTCGTCCAAATAGAGCCCAAGCAGATTGCAGCTGCAAAAATTGAGCATTATCTGCTCCCTTCAAAGCACAAAAATAAGACGGAAATTGTCTTTCGTGCATTGGAGGCATTTAATCCATATTTGGCGATCGTCTTTACAAATACTAAGAAAAAGGCTGATGAAGTCGCAGATGCCCTTATGCAAAAAGGCTTAAAAGTAGGCCGCATTCACGGAGATCTCAGCCCTCGTGAGCGCAAGAAGATGATGAAGCAGATTATGGATCTGGAATTCCAGTATATTGTTGCGACCGATCTTGCTGCCAGAGGCATCGATATCCAGGGAATCAGCCATGTGATCAATTATGAGCTGCCGACCGATCTGGACTTTTACATCCACCGTGTAGGCCGCACGGCAAGAGCAGGATCTTCCGGCATCGCTCTCACGATTTATGATACGTCAGATGAAGATGCGCTGAACAGGCTGGAAAAGCTGGGGATCGAGTTCAAGCATGTTGATCTTCAAAAGGGTGAATGGATTGATTTGGGCGACCGCAATAGACGGAAAAAGCGGCAAAGGCAGACGGATGAGATTGATGCCCATGCTCAATCCCGTGTGAAAAAACCGAAAAATGTAAAGCCAGGCTATAAAAAGAAAATACAAAGAGAAGTAGAGAGCATCAAGAAACGCCAAAGAAGGCTTAAAAAGAAATAAAGGCAGGCTGCCGGAGGGAGAGAATGAAATGCTTAAAATTGGTTCGCATGTGTCGATGAGCGGGAAAAAAATGCTCCTTGCCGCAAGTGAGGAAGCTGTATCTTACGGCTCCAGCACTTTCATGATTTACACAGGAGCCCCTCAAAATACACGCCGGAAAAAGATTGAGGATTTGAATATTGAGGAAGGCAGGCGCCATATGGAGGCCAATGGAATTGACAATATCATTGTCCATGCCCCATATATCATCAATATAGGAAATACCACAAATCCTTCGACCTTTGAGCTGGGAGTCAACTTTCTGCGTTCGGAAATAGACCGGACTGAAGCAATCGGCGCCCGACAGATCGTCCTTCATCCCGGTGCGCATGTTGGTGCAGGAACAGAAGAGGGCATCAAAAAAATCATTGAAGGGCTGAATGAAGTCCTGAATGGCGAGGAAAATGTCCAGATTGCTCTGGAGACAATGGCAGGCAAAGGCTCTGAATGCGGGAGAAACTTCGAAGAGCTGGCCATGATCATCGATGGGGTCAAGTATAATGATCATCTATCCGTCTGCTTTGATACATGCCATACGCATGATGCCGGCTATAATATCGTAGAAGACTTTGATGGCGTCTTGAATGAGTTCGACAAAATTGTCGGGCTCGACCGCCTGAAGGTGCTTCATATCAATGACAGCAAAAATGAGCGGGGAATGAAAAAGGACCGCCATGAAAACATCGGGTACGGACATATCGGCTTTGACGCTTTAAGTTATATCGTCCATCATCCGCAGCTTTCAGAAGTCCCGAAAATCCTTGAGACGCCATTTGTCGGGGAAGATAAGAACAGCAAAATGCCTCCATACAAATACGAAATTGAGATGCTCAGGAATAAGGAATTCAATGAAAACCTTCTTTCGGACATCATGGAAGGCAAATAAATGAAATACAGCTGCAGGGTGCTGCAGCTGTATTTTTTATGAGAGAGGCTTCAGGCTAAAGAGGTAATCATTCCCTGCCGATTAGGTGTTAAGCAGAAAAGAATTACATTAACCCTGTTGATTGCAGTGGAAGGCACGTAGACTCCAGCGGGATTGCAGCGAAAAAGTTGAGACCCCGCAGCGCGGAGCGTGAGGAGGCTCAACTTCGCCCCGCGGAAAGCGAAGTGCCTGCAACGGAAATCAACAGCCCATACTAACATCTATGGTTCTTTATATTGGGTATAGGCTGCAGACTAAACTGAAGTTTTGAGTATACGTTCCTCTGATGAGCAAGGCTTTTCCGCATTTCAATTTGTCCAGCTCCAGCGGCTAGAGACTCGAGTCATAAGCCACCAGAGAATTAAAGGCAAAGAACGCCTTTTATTCTCTGGCGTCTTATGCTTGTCGTCTCTGGGCAAGCCGCCTCCGCATTTTAATTTGTCCAGCTCCAAAGCCTAGCCCCTCGAGTCATAAGCCACTTGGGAATTGAAGGCAAAGAACGCCTTCTATTCCCAAGCGTCTTATGCTTGTTGGGGCTGAGCAAGGCTTTTCCGCATTTCTATTTCGTAAATTGCATAAACAGCTTGTTTACTTCCCTTGCTGTGTCGGGTCCGGCAATTTTGGCAATTTCCTTAATGATTTTGGAGCGTTCTGAATCCTGGAAGATGTTTACCTGTTTACCTCTTAAGTAATTGGCAATCTGCTTTGCCTGTGTCTGATTTATGGATATTTGGAATTGCTTAGCGTATTTTAAAAGCTCTTCAGTCGTTATCGTGCTGACTTTATGATTGATGATGTTTTCGAATATTTTCATTTTCTCCCACCTCCTCTGTACCATATGTACAATAGCCCGGAAATGTTACTGAAAATTGCCTCCAGAATAAAATTAAACCATTCAGCCCGCTTCTCTTTACTTTAGGGAAAAGTTCCGTTATACTACTTAAGTTAAATCGGAATCATTCTTATATTAAAAAGGTGATAAAAATGAAAGACCAAACTCCCATAATTGAGATATCAAATCTCACTTATAGATATGAAAAAGAAAATGTGCTGGAAAATATAAATTTAACTGTACCTGAAGGGGCATTCCTTGGGATAGTAGGACCGAATGGTTCAGGAAAATCCACTCTCCTAAAAATGGTCCTGGGGCTTCTTAAGCCCCAGAAAGGTGACATTTTTCTGTTTGGACAGCCAATCGGAAAATTCAGGGACCAATCAAAAATCGGCTTTGTTTCCCAAAAGGCGAACTCCTTCAATACCGGATTTCCTGCGACTGTTTTTGAGGTGGTTTCAAGCGGCCTTACGAAAAAGCTTGGCCTGTTCCGTTTTGCCGGCAGGCAGGAGCGGGAAAAAGTTGCGGAAGCGATCGAATCAGTCGGTTTAACTGCTTTTTCCGGACGCAATATAGGGGAGCTATCCGGAGGGCAGCAGCAGCGGGTCTTCATTGCGAGAGCGCTTGTCAGCAGCCCAAAACTGATGATTCTTGATGAACCGACTGTCGGGGTTGATGCACAGAATGTGCAGTCATTTTATCAGATGCTTGAGGATTTAAATAAAAAACTGGGCATTACGCTTGTTCTTGTCACGCATGACATTGGTACGATAACCGATAAGGTTTCGCATGTAGCCTGCCTGAATAAGCATCTTCATTTTCATGGAAGGACAGAAGAATTTGAAGAATTCGATCGGAATGAGGTTTCTGAGTTTTACGGTCACGGGCTTCACGTCCTTCATCATGACGATCACCATCACCACCATGAAGGAGGGACATTATGATTTCCGCAATCCTTCAATATGAATTTTTGCAGAATGCTTTTTTGACCGGCATTATTATCGGCATCATTGCCCCGATTCTGGGTGTATTCATTGTTGTCCGCAGGCTGTCGCTGATAGCCGATGCCCTGAGCCATGTTACACTTGCAGGGATTGCTGCCAGCCTCCTCCTGGAAAAGAAACTTATGCTATCCGGCGGCCTGAACCCGATGTATATGGGAATGACATTTTCAGTTGCAGGCTCACTTTTTATTGAAAAGCTGAGAGCTGTTTATAAGCATTATCAGGAGCTTGCGATACCGATCATTCTTTCAGGAGGCATCGGGATCGGAGTGATCTTCATTTCTCTGGCGGACGGCTTCAATACAGACTTGTTCAGCTACCTGTTTGGAAGTGTAAGTGCCGTCAGCAGGACAGACCTGTGGTTAATTTTAATCATTAGCGCCGTTGTGGCAATTCTTATAGTATTATTATATAAAGAGCTATTTTTGCTTTCCTTTGATGAAGAGCATGCAAAGGCATCCGGGATTGCCGCAAAAAGTGTCCATTTCATTTTTATCGTAATGGTTGCCCTGGTCATTGCGGCCTCCATGAGAATTGTCGGGATTTTGCTTGTTTCGTCCCTGATGACACTCCCGGTAGCTGCCAGCATCCGTATTGCGAAAGGATTTAAGCAAACCATTCTTTTCTCGGTGATTTTTGGTGAAATCTCTGTCCTTGGGGGACTGTCGGTTTCATATTACCTGGATCTCGCTCCAGGAGGGACGATTGTAATGATTGCCGTCCTAATTCTTGTGTTGACCATTTTAATAAAATCCCTGCTCCTGAAACTTGCAGCCGGTTCTGAAAAAGCCGGGGCATAGGAAGGGCCAAGAACAGCTGCCGGGAGAAGGCAGCGCGATTTAAAGAGGTGATTGCAATGAATGTGGAAGAAGCCTTGATTCTTTTAAAAGAAAAAGGATATAAACATACAGGGAAGCGTGAGGAAATGCTGCAGTTCTTTTCTGACAGCAATAAATACCTGACTGCCAAAGATGTACTTGATAAATTGAAGGACGATTATCCCGGGTTAAGCTTTGACACTATATACCGGAACCTTTCTTTGTTTGTGGATTTGGGGATTTTTGAAATGACCGAGCTGTCCGGAGAGAAACATTTCCGTTTTACATGCTCGCACCATCACCATCACCATCACTTTATCTGCCTTGATTGCGGCAAAACAAAGGAGATTGATACTTGCCCAATGAATGGGCTTCAGGAGAACCTGAAGGGATACGATGTTTCCGGCCATAAATTCGAGATTTATGGCCGCTGCCCGGATTGTGTTCATTAATAAATGAAAAACCGGCCTGGGGGCCGGTTTTTTCGTTTTTTATTTTTCAGCTTTCAGCCACTTTTCAACTGCTGCCTTCGCCTCAAACCAGCCTTTCACCCTTATAACCCCTTCAGGGATCGGGTCGCGATTATAAGGTGTATCAAAAAGGATGACGGGTATGCCGCATTCTTCATGGATCGCAACTGCATTATCATGCTTGTCTTCAAAGAATATATCCACTTTGTGCTTTTTTGCAGTACTGATTTTATCATGAGAGCCGATCAATTCTACATGATGGAAATGAAGCTCGTTTTCAAGAAACCATTCTTCGGTCAATTCCTGCAGGGTAGAGCCGCGTGCACTGATAAAGTACAGCTCATGCTTTGATTCCCATTCTTTCAGGACCTGTTTTGCTCCTGAAGCCAGCGGGGAGTTGGCATAAATCTTTGGTTCATTATCAAGGAACCATTTTGCAAATTCTTCTTCGCTTATGTCAACCAGGGGATTTAAGTCATACTCTTTTACATCCTCCAGGGTCAGGTTTAATTGAAACGCTTCATTCAAATAGGGGATGATCGAGGAAGGGCAGGTCACTGTCCCATCGATATCAATGCCAAATCTTTTCATATGTTTTTTCTCCTTATATGGATGTCTCATACCATCTTAACAGAACTAGTGCCCGCCAAAAAGGATTGCAGGAGAAATGCCTGTTTTTTTATCCATACATTAGCATCGTAAAACAGGGGGAAAGAGCAGATAATAAATAATGCCCCTATAGAAGGGGGCAGCTAATTTGCCATTACTAACAAATCAGGCTTCTGAAAGCGGAGGGATTATATTGGCAGATCAAGAACGCTCACAGCAAGAACAAGACCTTCGTCACAGCGAAGAGCTTGGCGAAAATAATGAATATGGATCAAGGAATTATACAGAAGAAACAGCCGCCGAAATCGCAGCACCTGTTTCGCTGGGAAGAAACAGCAGCGGGGAGGACTACCGCGGGGAAGAAAATGCCGGGATGGACCTTTCTGGCGGTATGATGGGGTATGGAGCTTTAGCGCTTTCGATTCTTTCACTGTTTGTCCTGCCAATTCTGTTTGGCGCTGCCGGCATCATTCTCGGCTTCATAGCGCGCAGAAGAGGGGCGCGCACAACCGGGGCCTGGGCAATCGGCATCGGTGCCGTCTCCATTATCATCGGAATCTTTATCCTTCCGTTCTTTTAGGCGGAGAAGGGAAAAAAGACCGGCTCACAATTGAGCCGGTCTTTTATTTGCTTCAGCTGAAGGGGCGGCAAGCCGCTTAATCATTCATTTGAAGCTGCTTTTCAGCTTCTTGTTTAGCATAGTATTCTTCAGCGATTTTATCGATCTCGATTTTTAATTCTTCGACCATTGTATCTTCAGGGACTTTGCGGACTATTTTTCCTTTACGGAACAATAGGCCTTCCCCGCGGGCGCCGGCGATGCCGATATCTGCTTCACGGGCTTCTCCAGGGCCGTTTACAGCACAGCCTAGCACAGCTACTTTTATAGGTGCTTTGATCTTCTGGATATATTCTTCCACTTCATTGGCAATGCTGATCAAATCGATCTCGATCCGGCCGCAGGTCGGGCAGGAAATGAGTGTAGCAGCATTGGATGAAAGTCCGAATGACTTCAAAAGTTCCCTGGCGACTTTTACTTCCTCGACAGGGTCGGCACTCAAGGAAATCCTTAAAGTATTTCCGATGCCTTTGCTTAATATGGCACCAAGGCCCGCGGCGCTTTTCACCGTGCCGGCAAACAAGGTCCCTGATTCTGTAATTCCAAGGTGAAGCGGGTAATCAAACGCCATGGCTGCTTTTTCATAAGCCTCGATGGCCAGGTTGACGTCAGAAGCCTTCATGGAAACTATGATGTCATGGAAATCAAGGTCTTCAAGGATTTTAATATGATGCAGGGCGCTTTCCACCATACCGTCGGCAGTCGGATAGCCGTATTTCTCGATGATCCGCTTTTCCAGTGAACCGGCATTAACACCGATCCGGATCGGGATCCCTTTTTCCTTTGCAGCTTTAACAACTGCTTCCACTTTTTCACGGCGGCCGATATTACCAGGATTAATCCTGATTTTGTCAGCTCCGCCCTCGATAGCCTTAAGAGCCAGTTTATAATCAAAATGGATATCCACTACAAGAGGGATATTGATCCTTTTCTTTATTTCAGCGATCGCATTTGCCGCTCTTTCGTCAGGGCACGCCACCCGGACCACTTGGCATCCTGCTTCTTCAAGCCGTTTAATTTCAGCAACAGTAGCTTCCACATCATGCGTCTTAGTGGTCGTCATGCTTTGGATTACAAGTTCATTATTGCCGCCGATGGTCAGGTTGCCTACTTTGACCGGGCGGGTTTTGGTACGATGTATAATTTCACTCAATGGTGATTCGCTCCTTTAAATATGGAATTGGAACAATATAAAATGAATTTTCAGCAGCGCATTGCAAAGTCCTGCCGCTGTCAAACTATATCCTATTGTATCAATGAACCTGCTGAATTGACAAGAATGATGGTTCTGGCATTTATCTTTTCAATTGCTAGTTTTTGCGTAATCCGGAAATTTATAAATTTTGCCTGCCTGAATCTTCCCGGCCTTCACTCCGCTGTTAAGCTTTTCAAAATCTGCTGCTACCCGGGAGATAGAAACGGGAACTGAGCTGTCCAGATGCCTCTCGACGATTGTCAGGACAGTCTCCCCGGGAACTGCTTTTTGTTCAAAATAGGCCAAAGCATCCTCATCCGGCTCCACAATGGAAGAGGCTTCAAGGGCAGGGGCCTGGTCAGGGGCAGGAAGGGTCCCGCGGCTCAGATCATAAAATATAATATATATGGCAAGAACAGCAATCAGCAGCGCAGCAAACCGTTTCATTGGGCACAGCCTCCGATCCGCAGTATTTTTATACTGAATGTATGCCTGTACATCCAAGGATAGAACAAGCTATGCATACGAAAAATGATTTAGGAAAATATTACTGCTTTTTTACAAAAGCTTAACAATCCCTCTCTATAATTGAAGGTATTAGAGGGGGAGAGATGTATTTTGGCAAAAACATCACAGTATTTCATCAAACTTAAAAAGGCTGGCAAACGTTTTGCCAGGCCATTGCAGAGTATGAAGTTAAGAATAACCGGGAAAAATCTCATGGCAAGGATGCCGCTGCAATTCAGGCTTCTGTTCCTGACTTTGGGGCTGCTTGTTGCGGCCATTTCAGCAGTTGCCTATATCTCATATGAAAAGTCAAAAGATACAGCGGTAGAGCTTATGGAGCAAAGGCTGGAAAGAGAAACAAAAACCTTTTACCAGCTTGCACAGAACTTGATGTTCATTTACGTGGGAAAAGAAGATGAGTTCAGCAAAAAGGTAAACCAGGTGCTGAAGGGACAGGAAGCGGAGCTGGCAAAAGATGGGCTGCACGGTGAATATTTTCTTATTTCGGGAGGAAAGGCGGAAGCTTTTGATGTCAGTAAAAAATCTTCATTGAAGTTTCCGGAGAAGCTTTTGGCCGGCATCCAGGAAACAAAAACCGGGATTGCCCATGAAAATTTGAATGGAAAGGAATATACCCTTTCCTATCACAATGTCCAGGAGCTTAATGGGGTATTTTTAATAGCCATCCCGCAAGAGCAATACCTGCACAATGTTTATGACATGGCTACATACATACTTATTGCAGCGATTGCCAGTATAGCGGCTGCTGCCCTCCTCATCTTGCTGCTGGTCCGAAGCATTACAGGCCCGCTTAATACGTTAAGAGATATTATGAAGCAGGCCAGGAAGGGTAACCTTGACTTAAAAGCAGAATCACGAACCACAATCCCGGAGATTACATCTCTGATAAAAAGTTTTCATAGCATGATGAGCCAGATGAGGGAGCTGATCATCCGCATTTCGGATACATCCAGGGATTTGACATGGACAGGTGCTGATCTGCAGGAAATTTCCGGCCTGGTTCTGGAAGAGCAGGAACACCTTAATGAAGCCATCCGCATGGTAAGGGCCGGGGCAGAAGAAACCGCAGGAAGTTCAGAGAAAAGCATTCAGCTTTTTCAGGAAATGAAAAATTCAATCGAAAGCATCTCTCAGATGATGGGAAGTATGACTGCCAGCGCAAGCTCAATGAATACATCCGCATCAGAAGGTGAAGAAAGCATCAAGGATCTTGTTCATACCGTGAGAAACTATGAGAAGGAGTTTAAAGCAGTTTCTGCCTCTGTACAGGAGGTAAGGGATTATTCAGATAAGATCGCACAAGTGGTCACGCTGATTCAGGATATTGCCGGGCAGACAAAGCTTCTTGCCCTGAATGCGGCCATAGAGGCAGCAAGGGCAGGGGAATCAGGAAAAGGCTTCGCGGTTGTGGCTGATGAAGTAAGGAAGCTGGCAGAGCAGTCTTCAAAAGCTGCTGAAAATATAACAGGAACTATAGCAGAGATGGAGAGTATTTCTGCTAAAGCTTCAGATGGCTTCCAGGAGATGCAGGAAAACTTTGAGATTCATCTGGAGGCAGCGGAGAAAAGCAGGAACACATTTGATGTACTCATGCGGGAAATTTCATCAGTAAGCATGATGATTAAAGAGTCCGAGAAGGGACTGGCCGTCCTGAATGGGATAGTGCCTGAAGCCGAGGCTGCAGCAGAAGGATTTGCCTCCGTAAGCCAGGAAACACTTGCAAGTGCAGAACAAATGATTTCAGCTTCCAATGAGCAGGCAGCCAAGACTAAAAGAAGCCATGATGCGGGTGAGAGCCTTATCTCCCTTTCCGGGTCGCTTGCGGAAACCATATCATTGTTTAAATATTAATGAATGAAAAAAGGCGGCCCGAATGGTCCGCCTTTTTCATATGCAAATTGGAAGGGTAATCCGGCTGAGAATACAGCTTGATTACTGACGCTTATTGCTTGCTTTTTGGCATAGGCACTTCCTTTATTGCCAGCATCAGGATGATGATGGACACAAACCAGTTGATCATGAAGCCGCTTGGCACATTTGTCTGCAAAGCGCCCATGACCGCAAAGAAGACAGTCGGCAGCGTGACGCTGTATGCGGCCATCCGCCATAAGTGCCTGTATTGCAGGCGGCGGCCGGCAATGCTGCGGAGAAGGAGGCCGATCAGCGCCAGTACGGAAACCTCAATGAATTTAACCGCGGTGCTGAACAGGTAAATGACTAAAGCCATAATAATGATGAAAATGACCAGGACTGAATCAATGGAATCCAGGAAGGATACTGCGTCTTCCTTCGTCAAAGTCAGATCGCCTGCCATTGAATAAGAATACGTTTGCACCTGCCCGCCTGCAACAAACATAAATTCATCTTTTAGCATAGCGAGGGCCATATTGGAATCGGCCAGCTCTTCTTTATTGGCGGTGCCTGTTGAGTCAAATACAATGGTAAAGCTGTTTTTATTGATGATGATCGGAGCTTTTTGATCGGAATTCAGTTCCCCGTTCTCAATCGTAAAGTCAGGGATATCCTCTGCCAGACTCTCACGGGCAGCATCTGCTCCTGACATGATGGCCGTGCTGAAATAATAGATGGTTGGCAGGACAGACAGGAGGGTAAGGAGGAAAACATAGAAAATTGTCTTCCCGATTCCCTGAAAACGGAAGGCTGCTATATCCCTTGGGGAATAAAGACTTTTAAAAAACTGTTTAAATACATTCATTTTGACACACCCTTAAAAAGATTCACCATTTATTTTAGCCGCAGAGCCCTATATGTACAAGTATGATCCATAAACAGATTTGTAACACAACTGTAACATTAGGCTTAAATGTTAAGGTATTGTAAATTTGGCTGAAGGAATCTTTACTTTTTATTTACCCATCATACATAATGATGTGGGGTTTGTAGATTAATGTCGAATCTAAAAAGTTATAGGGGTTGAAAAATGGTGGAACTAAACATCCAGCAAATGCTTTTTGAATTTTTGGGCGGCCTTGGTATTTTCTTATACGGTATTAAATTCATGGGCGACGGCCTTCAAAAGTCGGCCGGTGATAAACTTAGGGATATATTGGACAAGTTTACTACCAATCCGGTCATGGGTGTTCTCGCGGGGATCATTGTCACGATCCTTATCCAGAGCAGCTCTGCTACAACAGTCATCACCGTCGGTCTTGTCAGTGCCGGCTTCATGACCCTGCGCCAGGCAATTGGCGTCATCATGGGTGCAAATATCGGAACGACGGTAACGGCGTTCATCATTGGTATTGATGTTGGGGAATATGCACTTCCAATCATAGCATTGGGCTCGATCATGCTATTCTTCTTTAAAAATAAAAAAGTACATAATGCCGGCCAGATCGTTTTTGGATTCGGGGCATTATTTTATGGACTTGAACTGATGAGCGGGGGAATGAAACCGCTCAGGGGGCTTGAGGCATTCCACGATCTAACAGTCAATATGAGCTCCAACCCGATCCTTGGTGTAGTGGTCGGTACATTGTTCACGGTCATCGTCCAAAGCTCGAGTGCGACAATCGGGATTCTGCAGGGCTTATTCTCTGAGAATCTGATCAATCTTGATGCAGCTCTGCCAGTCCTCTTCGGGGATAATATCGGTACAACCATTACTGCCGTGCTGGCAGCCATTGGGGCCTCTGTCGCAGCGAGGAGAGCGGCAGCTGTACACGTCCTTTTCAATCTGATCGGGACAACCATATTCCTGATACTGCTTCATCCGTTCAATCTGCTGATTTCAGCTTTACAGGATAAGCTTAGTCTCAATCCGGAAATGACAATTGCGTTTGCACACGGGATCTTCAATGCGTCCAACACATTGATTCAGCTTCCATTTGTAGCGGCGCTTGCCTTCATAGTCACAAAGCTGATTCCGGGCGAAGATTCAGTTGTTGACTATAAAGCGAAGCATCTTGATCCGGTGTTTATAGAACAGTCTCCTTCAATTGCCCTTGGCCAGGCGAAAGAAGAAGTGCTCAGGATGGGATCGTTTGCGGTTAAAGGCCTTGAAGAAACAAACCTGTTCTTAAAGACAAAGCTGAAAAAGCATTCAGACAGTACCTATCAGCTTGAAGAAGCTATCAATAATCTTGACCGCAAGATTACAGATTATCTGATTAATCTATCAACAAGCTCACTTTCTGAAAATGAGTCTGAAGAACATACAGTCCTGATGGATACAGTAAGGGACATCGAGCGGATCGGCGACCACTTTGAAAACATCATTGAACTGATTGAATATCAGCAGGCCAATAAAGTGAAAATCACTGAATCGGCGATGAATGACCTTGAAGATATGTTCGCTTTGACGATTTCAACGGTAAAGGAATCCCTCGAATCGCTTGACCATAATGATAAGGAAGCTGCAAGGCATGTTGTCAAAAAAGAAGAGGAAATTGACAAGATGGAAAGAAAGCTGAGGAAGCAGCATATCATCAGGATGAATGAAGGGACATGCACCGGACAGGCGGGAATTGTTTATGTGGACATTATCAGCAATCTGGAGCGTATCGGTGATCATGCTGTGAACATTGCAGAGGCTGTTTTAGGAGAAGACAATTAGTGTATAGTAAGCAAGAGGGAAACCTCTTGCTTTTTCCTTTTTCAGAGTGGATAGAAAAATAAAAAGTCGAAGGTGCTGGTCTAATGGAATATGTATACTGGACGATTATCATTATTTTATTTGCGATTGCTTTTATTGGCCTCTTTCTGCCCATCATCCCAAGCGTCCTTTTCATCATCGGAGGATTTGTTGTTTATGGGCTGTCCTATTCTTTTGAGCCCTTCGGGTGGCTGTTCTGGCTCGTCCAGGGGATGTTTGTCCTTCTTCTGTTCGGAGCCGATTATGCGGCCAATATGATTGGCATCAAGAAATACGGAGGTTCAAAGGCGGGAATCTGGGGAAGCACGATCGGCATCCTGGCCGGCCCTTTTGTCATCCCGGTTTTAGGGATACTGATCGGCCCCTTCATCGGCGCCATCGCCGCTGAAATGATTGTCCATAGGAAGGGCATCAGGGAAGCTGCAAAAATCGGGATGGGATCGGTTGTCGGCTTTGTCAGCAGCATTGCGGCAAAGGGTTTCATTCAGACAGTCATGATTGTGTACTTCCTGTTTCTCGTTTTATGACCGCTGCATGCATAAAAGGGAGAAGAGAGGGTATTGTATATCTGTCAGGCAAAGCATTTTGTTTGAAAGGATTACCCAAGTTTGGTAATCTAACATTAAAGACTTTTAGAACGATTCTATTTTCTGAAAAATGGAATAGATGCCGTTCGGAAGCTAAATAATGATACATAGGGAGGAATTTATTATGGCATTTGAATTACCGCAATTACCTTATGCTTACGATGCGCTGGAGCCAAACATTGACAAAGAAACAATGAACATCCACCACACGAAGCACCATAACACATATGTAACTAACCTTAACAATGCATTGGAAGGCAATGAAGAGCTTCTTTCAAAAACAGTTGAGGAAGTCGTTTCGAATCTTGATGCTGTTCCTGAATCAGTCCGCACAGCAGTAAGAAACAATGGCGGAGGGCATGCCAACCACTCTTTATTCTGGCAGATCCTTTCTCCAAATGGCGGCGGCGAGCCGACTGGCGAGCTTCAAGACGCCATCAGCAGCAAATTCGGCAACTTCGAAAGCTTCAAAGAAGAGTTCGCAAAAGCTGCAACTACACGCTTTGGTTCTGGCTGGGCTTGGCTCGTAGTCAACAACGGCGAGCTTGAAGTAACTAGCACTCCAAACCAGGACTCTCCATTGATGGAAGGCAAAACGCCTATCCTTGGCCTTGATGTTTGGGAGCATGCATACTACCTCAAGTATCAAAACCGCCGTCCGGAATATATCAATAACTTCTTTAATGCAGTTAACTGGGAAGAAGTGTCCAAGCGCTACAGCTCAGCAAAATAATCTTTCCATCCAGGATAGGCAGCAGATTCGTCTGCTGCCTTTTTGCATGCAATCAAAGCGTTCAGGGATGAATAAGCAAGTCCCCATTGTAGAAGACTACCCTTAGAAACAAAGGGGAGTTTTTATAAAATGAGCAAATTGAATAAGCTGATCGGAAATATTGAGCTGAATAAAGACCTGACCCTGCTGCTATTAATCGGGGGGCTTTATTCTTTGAGTGTTGCTCTTTCAAACACTTTTGTAAATATTTATTTATGGAAGCAATCAGGGGAATTCAAGGATCTGGGATTGTATAATTTATCGATTGTCGTCATTCAGCCGCTTACCTTTATACTTGCAGGAAGATGGGCAAAGAAGATTGACAGGGTCATTGTCCTGAGGATCGGCGTCATATGCCTGGCTCTGTTTTATTTGACTGTCCTGATCATCGGCACAAAGGCATCCCAATTCCTGCTGCTCCTTGGAGCGCTGCTTGGAATGGGATATGGTTTCTATTGGCTGGCGTTTAATGTGCTTACCTTTGAAATTACTGAGCCGGATACGCGGGATTTTTTCAACGGATTTCTTGGGATCCTTTCTTCAGTCGGAGGGATGATTGGACCCATTTCAGCAGGCTTCATCATTTCCAGGCTGGAAAAATTCACAGGCTATTCGATTGTTTTTGGACTTTCTCTAGTCCTGTTCTCACTTGCTGTCTTTTTAAGCTTTTTTCTGAAGCGCCGTCCTGCAGAAGGGGGCTATTGGTTTGTCCGCATCTTTAAAGAAAGAAATAATAACCCCAACTGGAAGCTTGTCACCAATGCACATTTTTTTCAGGGGCTTCGTGAGGGGACCTTCGTGTTTGTCATCTCTGTCTTCGTTTTTATATCGACAGGCAGTGAAATGGCTCTTGGGACATTCGGGCTGATCAATTCGGGCATTGCCTTTGTAGCGTATTATCTTGCATCAAGGCTCATAAAAAAGAAATACCGCATAAAATCGATCCTGGCTGGCGGACTGATTCTATATGCCAGCATCTTTTTTATCATCATTGATGTTACGTACGCAAGGCTGCTCATGTATGCGGCTTCGATTGCCATTGCTTATCCCCTGCTGCTTGTTCCCTATGTTTCCATGACCTATGATGTTATCGGAACAGGCTGGCGAGCAGCTGAGATGAGGATTGAGTATATTGTCGTCAGGGAAGTATTTCTGAATATGGGCAGGGTTGTATCCATTCTCTGCTTCCTCGGTGCAGTAACTTTTTTCAGCGAGGAAAAGAGTATTCCCATTCTGTTGCTGTTCGTGGGGGCAGGCCATTCAGTGATTTACTTCTTCTATCGTAAAATTCAAATCAAGCCTGCATAGGA
Source organism: Bacillus infantis NRRL B-14911 (assembly GCF_000473245.1). Taxonomy (NCBI): domain Bacteria; kingdom Bacillati; phylum Bacillota; class Bacilli; order Caryophanales; family Bacillaceae; genus Bacillus; species Bacillus infantis. Next base: position 3,322,695 of record NC_022524.1, on the reverse strand, counting down.
GGGGGAGGGAGCCTGCCCTCCTCTTTTTGTGTGCCGAAAGCTAATTATTTCCTGTTAAAACCAGCAGGCTGTTTATAGAAATATTTTCTACTTTCTTTTACAATATAAGAAGACAATTCATGAGGAAAGAAGTGTGCTGCTGTTTTGAATAAAAAGAGAAAAAAGAAGAACCATGTGCCTATGAGGCTGAACATGCTGTTCTTTGCTGTATTTTTGCTGTTTTCCATGCTGATCCTTCGCCTTGGCGTTGTTCAGATTGTGTATGGGGATGACTACAAAAGGGAAATTGAGAGGACGGAGGACGTGACTGTCAATAACCCTGTTCCGCGGGGCAAGATGTTTGACAGCACTGGCAAGGTAATTGTGGACAATACGCCGCAGAATGCCATCACTTACACAAATAAAGGCGCAAGCCAGGAGGAAATGCTTAAGGTAGCGGAAAATCTGGCCAGCCTGATTCAGAAGGATACAGAAAAAGTCCAGGAGAGGGATAAGAAAGATTACTGGATCATAAAGAACCAGGAAAAGGCAGATGCAAAAGTAACACAAAAAGAGCTTGATGCCTTAAAGGAAAAATATGAAGATGATAAAGAGTTCAATAAAAAAGTATATGATTTGAAACTGGATCGCATCACAGAGGAAGAGCTGAGTTCCCTCACAGATAAAGATTTAGAAATTCTGGCGATCTACAGGGATTTCACAAGCGGATATGCATTGACTCCGCAAATCGTGAAAAATAAAGATGTCACCAATGAAGAATTTGCAGTTGTCAGTGAAAATCTTCAATTCCTTCCAGGCGTGGACACGACAACTGACTGGGAAAGATATTATGCTTTTGGCAGCACGCTGCAATCGGTGCTGGGAAGGATCTCAAAATCAGATGAAGGCCTGCCTGCGGAAAAGGTGGATTATTACCTGGCACGAGATTACAGCCGCAATGACAGGGTCGGGAAAAGCTATATCGAATTGCAATATGAGGATGTCCTTCATGGCCAGAAAGCAAAGGTTAAAAATATAACCGATAAAGGCGGAAGCCTTCTGAAGACTGAGACGATCAGCGAAGGGCAAAGGGGCAAGGACCTGGTCCTGAGCATCGATATGGAACTTCAGAAGGAAGTGGAAAAGATCCTTGAGGAAGAGCTCAGGGCCGCCAAGCGTTCCCCTGGAACCGCACTTCTAGACAGGGCATATACCGTCCTGATGGATCCGATGACCGGGGAAATCCTGACGATGGCCGGCAAGAAAATCGTTGACGGCGAGATGCAGGATGATGCCCTGGGAAATATTACGACGACCTATAATGTCGGATCAGCTGTAAAGGGTGCCACCATCCTTACGGGCTATAAAGAAGGGGTCATCCAGCCGGGGTCAGTCATCTTCGACGGGCCTCTGCGAATCAAAGGCACTCCAATAAAAAAATCATGGAAGAACTTTGGGCCGCTAGATGATATCAATGCGCTGAAATATTCCTCCAACGTCTATATGTTCCAGACAGCCATAAGGATCGGGGACGGTGTCTATAAGCCGGACAGGCCGCTCCCGCTCAATGAGGAAGGGTTTGATACAATCCGGGATTCCTTCGCGCAATTTGGCCTTGGGGTCAGGACAGGAATCGACCTGCCGAATGAGCAGACCGGATTCAAGGGGATGAGCGACAAGCCCGGTTTTATGCTTGACCTTGCAATTGGGCAGTATGACACCTATTCCAATATGCAGCTTGCCCAATATGTTTCCACTATCGCCAACGGCGGCAACCGGATGGAGCCCCATATTGTCAAAGAAATCCGTGAGCCTCTGATGGACAACAGTGAACTCGGGCCGATTCTTGAGGAAATCAAGCCGAAGGTCTTGAACAGGCTTGATGTAGAAGAAAACTGGATTGAACGCGTCCAGGAAGGCTTCAGGAGGGTTATGCAGGAGCCGGGCGGCACAGCTTACGGAAGCTTTGGCGGAAAAGGGAAAACTTATAAGCCGGCAGGGAAAACGGGGACTGCGGAGGCCTTCTACGATGGACCAAGAAGAGAGGATTTCGGCAAGGAGCCGCCTGAAACCATGAACCTGAGCCTTGTAAGCTATGCACCTTCAGATAATCCTGAGGTAGCCATGGCTGTTCTAGTCCCATGGGCCTACCAGGGAAGCGTCGATCATGGAGCCAACAAAAAAATCGGCGAGCGTGTGCTGGATGCCTATTTCGATCTGAAGAAGAAGCGTGCCGAAGAAAATAAAGATAAAGAAGAAGCAGTCCAAAAAGTGGAGAATATTGAAGATGTAAAAGAAGGCCAGGAAGCTGAACGTGAGGAAGCTGGACTGTAATAAGCAAGGCACGCAGACTCATCATAAAATGCATGCGCATTTTTCTCCTGCGCGGGCAGTTTGAAGAAGCAGATTCAACGTCCTGCAGGAGGCAGCAGAGTTTTTGAGACCCCGCGGAAAGCGAAGTGTCTGGAACAAATCAGCAGCTATATAAATCTTTCATTATAAGTATAAGCCTGTCTCCTCCGGGGACAGGCTTTTCTATGTTCAAATTTATCTTCATTCCCTCAAATCCGACATTTTAATACAAAAGGAGACCTCATTTACAAAAGCTTTACATTTAGTTAAAACCAGATTAATAGAAAAGCCTTATTCTAATACTCGTAGGACAAAACAACCAAATCTCTTAGGGGGAATAAAGAAATGAAAAGCTTTAAGTACTTGGCACTATCAGCAATGATCGGGGCAGTGCTAGCATTCACAGCAGCTTGCGGCAACTCTGAAGAAGGAACAACAAATGGTTCCCAAACAGACGGAGGCAACAGCACAGAGCAAGCAAGTGATGAAGATAAGCAGCTTCAAGGCGAAATTAATATCGATGGTTCTTCTACTGTATATCCAATCATGGAAGCTGTCGTTGAAGAGTTCGGAATGGAACAGCCTGGAGTAAAAGTTTCTGTTGCATCATCAGGTACTGGCGGAGGCTTTAAGGCATTCATCGCCGGTGACACAGATTTGAGCAACGCATCCCGTCCGATTAAAGAAGAAGAAGCAGCAGAGCTTGAAAGCAAAGGAATTGAATACACAGAATTCAAACTTGCCAATGACGGCCTCTCTGTTGTAGTAAGCAAAGACAATGACTGGGTTGATCACCTGACTGTTGAAGAACTGAAGAAAATGTGGATTGAAGATGGATCAGTGAAAAAATGGTCCGATATCCGTGAAGGCTGGCCTGAAGAGGAAATTAAATTCTATTCACCAGGTACAGATTCCGGCACATATGACTATTTTGATGAAGTAATCCTTGAAGAAGCGCCTATCGTTGAAAAAGCCACACTTTCTGAGGATGACAACGTACTGGTACAAGGTGTAACAGGCGACAAAAACGCTATTGGCTACTTCGGCTATGCTTATTATGCTGAAAACAAAGACAGCCTGAAGGTTGTTCCGATTGACGGCGGAAACGGCCCTGTTGAACCGAACAATGAAACAGTAGAAAGCGGAGAATATGCACCATTGTCAAGGCCGCTCTTCACTTATGTGAAAAACGAATCTCTTAAAAATGAAGAAGTTTATGAGTTTGTCAAATATACGATCGAGAATGCCGGCGTCCTTTCAGAAGATGTAGGCTATGTAAAGCTGAAGGATGAAGAGTATGATGAGGCAATGAAGACATTAGAAGGCCTTAAATAATATTTAACAATTTTATGATGGGAAGCGCGTCACCTGTGCTTCTCATCTTGCTATGCGGATGAAAGGGGTTTTCATTTTGGCACTATTAAAGTCATCGGACACATTTTCCGTCCAGGAAATGATTCAGGAAAAAAAGCAAAAGAAAAATGCAGGAAATATAATTGAAAAGCTCGTACCTTGGCTTCTGCTGCTGACAGCTGCAGTTTCAGTGCTGACGACGATCGGCATTGTCATGACTCTTATTGTAGAAACATTCATCTTCTTTGACAAGGTGAGCATAGGTGAGTTCCTGACCGCCCAGAAATGGTATCCTTTCTCTGAATCACAGGGTTCATATGGGATTCTGCCGCTTGTTTCAGGAACATTGAAAGTAACAGCCATTGCTGTTATAGTTGCGGTGCCAATCGGCCTCGCATCGGCCATCTTTTTGAGTGAGTATGCATCTGACAGGACAAGAAGGATCATTAAGCCGGTCCTTGAGGTTCTGGCCGGCATACCGACGATTGTTTACGGTTTTTTTGCACTGACATTTGTAACGCCAATCCTTCGGGATATTATTCCTTCTCTTGAAATCTTTAATGCCCTGAGCCCGGGAATTGTGATCGGCATCATGATTACGCCGATGATAGCTTCCCTTTCGGAGGACGCTATGTCTTCGGTTCCGCGTGCGATGCGGGAAGGGGCTCTTGCGATGGGATCAACTAAGCTGGAGGTGGCCTTTAAGGTAGTCCTGCCGGCGGCATTATCAGGCATTATTGCTTCCGTTGTTCTTGCAGTATCAAGGGCAATCGGAGAAACAATGATTGTAGCAGTGGCAGGCGGATCGACTCCGAACCTTTCGTGGGACGTGACAAACAGCATCCAAACCATGACAGCCTATATTGTCCAGGTCAGCCAGGGTGATGCCGGCTACGGGACAACGATCTATTACAGCATATACGCGGTTGGATTTACACTCTTCCTGTTCACTTTAGTAATGAATCTGTTCGCCCAGTTCATTTCCCGCCGCTTTAGGGAGGAATACTGATGAAGCTGATTGACCATACATCTGTCGTTAACAAAATGAAACCAAGGCTGTATAAGAATGTACTGTTTAAATTGATATTCCTGGCAGCTACCATGTTTGGATTATTGATTTTAGGAATCTTATTGTATCGGATACTCACTCAAGGAGCCGGCTACCTTGATATGCAGTTCCTTCAAAGCCTGCCATCCCGAAAGCCTGAACTGGCAGGGGTTAAAACAGCTTTGATCGGAACCATTTGGCTCATGGGCGTCGTTGCCCCGGTATCACTTCTGCTTGGAGTGGGAACGGCGATCTACCTGGAAGAATACGCGAAGAAAAATAAGTTTACTGATTTCATCCAAGTGAATATCTCAAACCTTGCAGGTGTGCCATCGATCGTTTTCGGGCTGCTCGGTCTGACTGTATTTGTAAGAGCAGCAGGATTTGGCACAAGTGTTATTGCTGCCGGGCTGACTATGAGCCTGCTTGTTTTGCCGATCATCATTGTAGCCTCACAGGAAGCGATCCGTTCCGTTCCCAAAGAGCTTAGAGAAGCTTCTTACGGAATGGGTGCCACCAAGTGGCAGACCATTGTGCGTGTTGTTATGCCTGCTGCGGTGCCCGGCATACTGACAGGCGGCATCCTGGCGCTGTCCCGGGCAATCGGGGAAACAGCTCCGCTCGTCGTCCTGGGACTTCCGCTGTTCCTGGCGTTCCTGCCGAGGTCTGTGTTTGATATGTTCACTGTACTGCCAATGCAGATTTATAACTGGACCGGAAGGCCGCAGGAGGAGTTTCAGGCGCTTGCAGCTGCAGGAATCATTGTTCTGCTCGTGCTTCTGATCGGCATGAACTCTGTTGCCGTCCTGATCAGAAATAAATTTCAGAAAAGATATTAAGGCTCTTAAATGTTTGATCAGATTTCAGCTTGCCCATTTTTCATGGGCATCCAATCAGACGGGCTAATAATATAGGATGAAGGGGAGTTTTTCATAATGAACGCAACAAAAGATAAAGTGAATGCACCAGCAGTCAGAAAAGGCACTACCCAGGGGTCTGTTAATGAAAAAAGCATCGTATACAAAACGAGCCAGCTGAACTTATGGTATGGCGACAATAATGCATTGAAGAATATCGATCTGGATATCTATGAAAATGAAGTGACAGCCATCATCGGCCCTTCAGGCTGCGGAAAATCAACTTATATCAAAACGCTGAACAGGATGATTGAGCTTGTTCCCGGAGTCAGGACTTCAGGAGAAATTGCTTACAGGGGCAGGAATATTTTTGATAAGTCTTATAAAGTGGAAGAGCTGCGTACAAAAGTAGGCATGGTATTCCAGAAGCCTAATCCTTTTCCGAAATCCATCTATGAAAATGTCGCCTACGGGCCAAGGATCCATGGGATCCGCGATAAAAAAATTCTTGATCAGATTGTGGAAAAGAGCTTGAAGGGAGCAGCTATTTGGGATGAAGTGAAGGACCGGCTGAACCAGAATGCCTTTGGTCTGTCCGGAGGCCAGCAGCAGCGTCTCTGCATCGCCCGCTGCCTCGCCATTGAACCTGATGTCATCCTGATGGATGAGCCGACCTCTGCCCTGGACCCTATCTCCACACTGAAGGTTGAGGAGCTTGTGCAGGAGCTGAAGAAAGAATTCAGCATCATCATCGTTACCCACAATATGCAGCAGGCTGCCCGTATTTCAGATAAGACTGCTTTCTTTTTAAATGGTGAAGTGATCGAGTTTTCCAATACAGATAAGATCTTCTCGAATCCTGTTGACAAGAGGACAGAAGATTATATTACAGGCCGATTTGGTTGATGCCCGGTTAAAAAGGAAAACACACTTTACAGGAAAAGAAGGGAGCTTATAAAATGGCAATCCGCGAAAAATTTCATTATGATTTAAAAGAGCTGCAGAATAAATTGATGGAACTGGGCAATTTTGCCGATCAGGCTTTGCTCCGGGCGATTAATGCCCTTGAAAGCAAGGATATTGAGTCATCGCTTGAAATCATGGAGGACGATACAAAAGCTGATGTGCTGTATGAGGAAATCAATGATCTTGCCATCCTTCTGATAGCGAAGCAGCAGCCGGTCGCAATTGATCTAAGAAGAATCATTGTGGCGATCAAAATTGCCACCGACATTGAAAGGATAGCTGATTTTGCCGTCAACATCGCAAAATCAACCATCCGCATTGGAAGCGAGGAGCATGTTAAGCCGATCGTCCATATTAAAGAAATGTACGAAATCACTTCCAGGATGCTTAAGATGTCGCTTGAGGCTTTCAATGAAGAAGATGTCAGGAAAGCAAAAGAAGTGGCAGAAATGGATGATCAGGTTGATGACTTGTACGGCCAGACGATACAGGAGCTCCTGCAGATCAATCTGCAGAAGCCTGAATACCTGCCGCAGATCACCCAGCTGTCCTTTATCTGCCGCTATCTTGAAAGGGCCGCAGACCATGTGACCAACATATCCGAAAGCGTGTTTTATCTTGTTAAAGGAAGGCACTATGATTTGAACAGCTAAAGCAAAGAGCCCTGCAGGATCCCGGATTCTGCAGGGCTCTTTTATTTGAATGAAAATGGATGGAGGGCAAGTGCCTCTCCATCCGCTTCTTTCTTTATCTGCCTTTGGTAATGACAGTTGCAATCTGCTGGGAAGTCATTTCATTGTTCAGTTCAAACGTGCCAAGCTGGATCTTTGTATGCATGCCGCTGGAAATGAGGTACTGCTTAAATGCTGACTCATTGGTGATGATCTTTGCTGCAGCCAGCTGGCTTGCAATCTCTCCGGTATCCATTCCGCTTGAAATCGTGATTTTATAGGTAATCACCTTTGGTTCAGCTTCGTTTTCCTGCTCATCTTGTTTGGTTTTTTCCTCTGCATCTGCCTTTTTATCGCCTTCATTGGATGGCTTTTCAGCGGCTTGGCCCTCTGCCTTGCTGCCTTCTGTTTCATTAGCAGGTTTGCCCTTCAATTCATTGTATTCTTTTTCCGTTAAGAGGACATATCCATTTTCCTTTACGCTTGCCTTGGCAGCTTTAGCATCTGCGAGACTGATATAATCGTCTTTTGAAAAGAAATAAAAAGCACCAATGAGACACGCTGTAATCAGCATCCCAAGTGAAAATGCCCGCAAGGTCAGTCTGTTCATGAGTACTCTCTCCTTGCAGAAAATTCATTGACGATCTCCTGTACAGAGTTTCTGGAAAGGGAGGACTGCTTTGAAATCTGGTCGATGGACAGCCCCTGCTGTGAAAGGGAGAGAACCTGATTCTTCAATATGGGATTGACTGGCCCGGAAGAGAGCGGCTGGCCTGCCGGTTTGGCAGCAGCTCCGTCAACTAATAGCTCTTCTTCAAGCACCTTCAGCTTTTTCTTAATCAAGTAAAGTTCCTGTATCTGATGGATTGATACCTGGTCGATTTCTTCACGAATGCTTTTATATGGATCTTTCAGGAAAAACGAGAGTATGAGAAGCAATATTGCCGCGGCTATCAGGCCGATCATTACATAACCCATTATATTCACCTCAATAATAATTTTTTAGTGCCCTAGTAATTTTACCATTACAGATGACAAAATTCGACTCCATCTAGCAGGAAAAGAAGGTTTATCTGCATAATCCGTACTTTTGGCCGAGTTTAAAACAGAATCCGGCCGGAATGACTGGTTCTAAACTCATGCAGAAAAATTAATTTGCCCTCCGGTGCCAGTGCTCAAAGGACCTGCATAATACGACAAAATGCGTTCATTGTGGGGGCGCATGTTCAGTGATAACATGAGAGTAATAAGACGGGCCGGCAGGGCATATAATGGCAGGTTGGCCGGCAGGAGGTGCACCATGCAATCTGAAATTATCAGATTAAGGGAGAAAGGGCTCTCTTTCAGGAATATTGCAAAAGAGCTCGGTACAACCCGGGGAAAAGTTCAGTATCAGTGGATGAAACACTTGAAAGAGACGGAGGAGAAAGAGGATGAAAAGGAGCAAAAACAGAGTGTGACAGAAGCGGGCCGGGTACCGCCGGATTGTTTGATGAAAGAAGAAGGGATAGCTGCCTGGCAAGTGCAGGATGGATGCATATATTCCTTCTGGAGGACGGCAGCCATGAAGAAATCCCTTGCTGCGTCATATTTTGAAGTTCATGTAAGTGAACTGGAGGATGCAATCAGGCTTTATGATATCACCAGCATAATCTTTAATGGCAGCAATGCACACAGTATCCAGGAACATATCCTCGCTGAAGGGCAGAACTCCAGCATTTTTAAAAACCTGGCCCCTGACCGGTCTTACTGCATTGAAGCAGGAGCCAGGATTCGCGGCAGATTCATACCCTTTATGAGATCCAATTCAGTTCAAATACCGAGGAATTCCGAAGCACAGGCAGGGCGTCTTATGGAAGATCTAAAAGCACACGAAAATGGGTCCCCGCCAAATTGGATTGAACATGTCAGCACATACAGCTTTTATACAAATGAAAAGGGAGGCGTTTAAACTGGCTGCTACAGAAGGATTTATCGTATACGCAGAAGCGCCTGTCATGAACTTTTATTCAGAGAACCGGGAAATGCAGGATGAAGTTTTTTCTTTTACTGAGAAGTTCGTTCTGCTTCTCGACAATGTTCAGGAAAAACAAGGGATTAAGCTGGCGGTAACTCCCATCTACTTTGAACTTCTCGATCAGCCTGATTTTCAGCAGAAAATGGCTGACTATTTAAACAAGGATAAGCGGGCTGGAAAGGTGCTTCAAATTTGGGAGAAGCATCAGGGAAGGCTGAATATCTTTGTGCGCCAGCTTGCCGAAAGCGGCCAGCTGGAGCTCCTTGCTTCTCCGTCATGTTCAGCGATCCTCCCTTTTCTTTCGACTCAGCATGGAATAAGAATGCAGATTGATTCTGGGATTTCCATCATAAATGATTATTTTTCCATCCATCCGGCAGGATTCTGGTTTCCAAAAGGGGCTTATGAGCAAGGGCTGGATCTTTATCTGGCTGAAGCAGGTATCCTTCACAGCTATATAAACGGCAGGACGATCGGCTATGCAGACCCGGCGCCGCAGGATGGAAGGAAGAGAGAGGTCTTATCTCCCCACGGGGTAATCATGATTCCTGTCTATCACTTTAAGGGGACAGAAAAAAAGGAAGATGGTATGCCGGCGGTCAGCCTGCATGATCTCTATGTTTCTAACCTTGAAGAACTATCCGCTGTATCAGTCTCCTCCGCCAAGGAAAGAGCTGAGGAATTGGAAAGGGTGCACCTTTCCTCATCATTTTTAGAAAATTGCGGAGTTCCATTTGAAGAGATATCCGGCTTATGGGAGGAGTGCTTCTTCCAGGAAAGGAAACTTGAGAAGATTGCAGAATCTTTGATGAATAGCCGGGAGCTGAGGATTTATAAACAAATGGCAAGAGAATGGATGTTTTTCTTGAATACCCTTGGAGCACATCCCGATTACCGGGGCGAATCAGAGAACCATGCCGAAGCATTCCGGAAGCTGGAGAAGCTTTTTGCGGCTGGGGAGGGAGGAGAGGCCTTCCTGGAGGAACTGGAGGTGAAATCACCCATCCTTGCAGCAATTGGAGGCAGAGGAGAGCATATTGCCGAAAAGGGCAGTTTGCCAAAGATACTGATGCTGTCCTGGGAGTACCCGCCCAATATCGTCGGAGGCCTTTCCCGTCATGTCCATGGACTGGCCACCAGCCTTGCAGGAAAAGGCTTCGACGTTCATGTTCTTACTGCCGGTACAGACGGCGCGCCGAAGGAGGAGAGTGCAGATGGAGTCACTGTCCATCGGGTGAAGCCGCTTGCTGCTGCAGAAGAAGATTTTCTGTACTGGGTAGGGAGCCTGAATCTGGCTATGGCTGAAAAAGGGCTGGAGCTGGCACGTATCCACCGCTTCTCCCTCATACATGCACATGACTGGCTTGCAGGACCAGCTTCAGAATCGCTGAAATCTGAGCTCGGCATACCGCTCTTGGCAACGATACATGCAACGGAATATGGAAGGAATAAGGGCATATATACGGAAATACAGAAGTTCATTCATCAGAAGGAAAGCAGGCTGGCTGAGGCTGCAGATATGCTGATTGTCTGCAGCAGATATATGAGAGATGAGATCCGGAAAATCTTTCATATAGAAGGAAAGCCTGTTCACATCATAGCCAATGGAATTCATCCTGGTGATTTTCGCCAGCCGGAAAAAGATGTTTTAAGCCAGCTGCCAGTTGACCCGCACAGAAGGCTAGTATTTTCCCTTGGCAGAATGGTGAAGGAAAAAGGCTTTGATACCCTATTGGAAGCAGCAGCCCTCATGAAAGAAGAGTTTCCGGATGTGTATTATTTTATAGCTGGAAAAGGTCCGCTATTGGATTTCTATAGAAGGAAAACGGAAGAAATGGGGCTGTCCGGGACCGTATTCTTTATAGGATTCATTGGTGATGAGCAGCGCAACGCTTTATTTTCACTATGTAATGTTGCGGTTTTTCCAAGTGAATATGAGCCTTTTGGTATAGTGGCGCTGGAATCGATGATGCATGGCAAACCTACCATCGTGTCAGACACAGGCGGCCTGAAAGGGATTATCAGCCATAGAAGAACAGGTCTGCTGATGGAGCCGGGAAGTGCTCAAAGCTTTAAGGAACAAGCCGCTTTCCTCCTTTGCAATGAACAAGAAGCCGAAGTGATCGGAAGCATGGGAAAGACTGCGGCTCTGCAGCTGTTCAGCTGGGACAGGATCGCTGAAGAAACCAAACGGGTGATTGAAGACTGTGTGCTGGGCTGCAGAATCTAGCGGGCCATCTGACTATATAGAAGGGATAAAGGTGCGAGGCAATGAGACAATCAGCCAATCTGCAAGATTTGGACCAAGACAGCAGGCGGGCAGGCGGGAAGCTGCTCGTCAGGCAGGGAGTATGGCTGGAAGGCCGGACCTGCTGGCAGGAAAAGGGATATGGCGGGGAGATTTTTCTTAAAAAAGGAGTTACGGTCTCTTTTAGCCAAGAAAAGGCCGAAACAGAATCTGATTTATTTTTTGCGAAAGTGGCAAATGAACAAGCATCTTCCATCTCTGTTAAATTATTGTTTGCTTTTTATCAGGAAGCAGCGGGCGAGGCTTTTTCATTTGTTTCACCTTCAAGAGAGGCGATTTATCACGCATGTAATAACAAGCTGTTCCTGATCACTCCTGATTCACCCTGCAGGAATCGGACACAGCTTTCGGCCCTGTCCATGAGTGCTGCTTTGGACGGACAAATCTGGAAGCATGAAAAAAGGGGAATATTGAATTATGTCCCGATGATCAGGGGGGAGACTTCCAGTGTGCTGCTTTTGGAGATTTCCATACCAGCAAAAAATATGGTCCATGGAGGGGCTTCTGTTTCGCTAAGGCCGCTGGATAAGAATGTTTGATCAAAAATTAAAAGTCATGAAAAAACGGACTAGCATTTAAGCTGAATTAATGATATTATAGAAAAGTCGTATGAACGAACTAGGATGAAACATAGTTTGGAGGGAAATTACATGCGTGTGAACATTACGTTGGCTTGCACAGAGACTGGTGATCGTAACTATATTACTAAAAAAAATAAACGTAACAACCCAGATCGTCTTGAGCTTAAGAAATACAGCCCAAGATTGAAGCGTGTTACATTGCACCGCGAAACAAAATAAACAGTGGATTCTTCCACTGTTTTTTTGTTTTCATTTTTAGAGTCCGGACTTGTCCGGGCTTTTTTTTTCTTCATCCGTATATTCCTCTTCATATCCCCTATTATGCTATGATGAAGAAAAAGGCTCTGAAGGGAAGGAAATGACTTGGCAGATAAAAATAAGCTTCGGAAAGAAGTGAAAGAGAAGCTTTCGGAAATAACGAAACAGGAATATGAACAATGGTCCTATCAGCTGGCACAAAGGCTATATAATGAAGAAAGCTGGAAAAAGGCAGATACAATCGGGATAACAGTCTCCAGGTTTCCTGAACCGGATACCCTGCAAATTATCCGCCGCGCCTGGGAGGAAGGAAAGAGGGTCGCAGTCCCTAAATGCTTTCCTGCGGATAGAAAGATGGAATTCAGGAGGCTGACTTCCTTCCTCGAGCTGGAATCCGTGTATTACGGTTTATTGGAACCTATTGAAGCATTGACAGAAAAGATTGAGCCGGAGGAATTCGGCCTGATGATTGTCCCCGGCCTTGCTTATTGTTCCGGCGGCTTGCGGCTTGGCTTCGGAGGAGGCTATTATGACCGCTGGCTAGCCGGATATGGCGGGGACACCATTTCCCTTGCCTTCCGCATGCAAATGGTTCCTGAAATGCCTGTTGAGCCCCACGACAAAAAAATTGATATGATTATTACAGCTCCTGATGATGTTTGATTTTTTATGGCCGGCAGCTTTTGTGCTGCTCGCAGCTTTCCTAAGCCTGAAGCTTCGGCTTCTGGCTCCGTCAGGGAGCATTGCAGCCGCAGCAGCGGGAATATGCATAGTTATGGGGACCGGCTGGCGGGGGCTGGCTCTTCTGGGGCTGTTTTTTTTAACATCCAGCTTTTGGTCGGTATATAAAAAGAAACAAAAAACAGCGATGGAAGAAAAGCAGGGAAAGGGAGCGCAGAGAAACTGGCTTCAGGTCGCAGCCAATGGGGGGCTTGCTGCACTCTTCAGCATCATATACGCTTTTGATCCGCAGATCCTGTGGCTTTCTGCCTTTTCTATTTCCCTGGCCAGCGCCAATTCGGATACCTGGTCTTCAGAGATAGGGGCTTTGAGCAAATCCTCCCCTATCTCCATCAGGACATGGAGAAAAGCATCAGCAGGGACATCCGGGGCAGTAAGCGTCCTTGGGTCGGCAGCAGGTGCAGCAGGCTCGCTGGTTATAGCTGGGGGAGCAGCTTTGCTTTTTTCCTTTTCTTCAGAGCATATGATGGCCATCTTTCTGTTCGGATGCATCGGTAATATACTGGATACCTTTATCGGCGCCTATTGGCAGGCTTCATACAGATGTGGATTCTGCGGGGCCGAGATGGAAAAAAGCAAACATTGCGGAAACAGGTCTGAATTGGTTTCCGGGTTCAGATGGATGACCAACGATGCTGTTAATTTTGCAAGCGGGTCAGCTGCTTCTCTTTTGTGGATCGGCTGCCTGCTTTGGCTGTCATAATACATACAGGCACCCGGCTGCAACATTTAATGCTGATGGATAATATGGAGTTTTTCGTTAAAAATAATCTCAGGAGGGATGATGTATGTCACGGATTATTTCCATATTAGCCATTGGCATCGGGGGATATTATCTTTATCAAAACCGTTTTCGAGTGGTGAATACAGTGCTGGGAAGCTCTGTCCTGCGCCGCCTGTTTGTTACTTCATTGATGAATGTGCCAGGCGTAAGGAATAAAATGATGAAATCGGTGTTTTCCGGAAACACAGGCTGGTAAGCTTGCCGGAATTGCCCGAAAAAAGGTCCAGTAAGGGCCTTTTTATTTTGGGAAAATGCCGTTCAATTTGTTTAAGTCTGTTTAGGATGGGCGCAAATAAGGAAAAAATGTATAACTGCTGAACGTTCGGGAGCAGGTGCTAGACAAAAGGAGAGGGCATTGCCTATAGTGTAAGAGGGTAAATGCGCCGGAGTTGCCAAAGAAAGTAGGGGAAGCATTGGTATATATGGAAGATTATTTATTTTGGAGGCTGGCCTATTTTTTGATTGCCGAAAAAGACTACAGGCTTGTGCAGATGTCGAAGAACCAGAACGAAATCTGGCTCGAAAAACTGGAAAGCAAGGATACACAGGTAGTCAGGCTGCTGCGGAGAAATCTGGATTGGGGAAATTCGCTCCAGCGCGATATTGACCTCACAGCAGCGAATGGAGAAAACATAAGGAAGCAGGTCAGAAAAAGAGAGCTGACTATCCTCAATATATATATAACGGCTTATCCGCCGGTTGATGATTATACATTCAGGCTTGATCCGCCTTCCGGTGCAGGGGGCAAAACGAAGGTGGCCAATATCCTGATTGACCGGGCAGGCTATGAAGATGGGCTGAAGAAAGCAGGGGATTTTCTCGGCACTTCCATTTCATTTGACTTAAAGCAGGAGTATGAAGAAGCAGAAGTAGAAAACGTAAAGCGTGCTGCCCTGGGAAATGCAGCTGATAAAGTGAAAGCAGATAAGGCTGTTTTTAATCAGGGCAGACCGATTTTCACCTACCTTTTTATCTTTATCCAGGTAGCCATGTTCTTTTGGCTGGAAGCTAATGGAGGAAGCGAGATAACCTCAGTGCTGATTGAATATGGGGCAAAATACAATCCGCTCATTCTAGAAGGTGAGTGGTGGCGTTTCTTTACACCGATTGTGCTTCATATCGGTCTGCTGCATCTGATCATGAATACATTGGCCCTTTATTATCTGGGAACAGCTGTAGAAAGGATATATGGAAGCACACGGTTCCTGTTCATTTATATTCTGGCAGGTTTCATGGGCGCCCTGGCCAGCTTCCTGTTCAACTCAAGTGTTTCTGCGGGTGCGAGCGGAGCCATTTTTGGCTGTTTCGGTGCACTTCTCTATTTCGGCCTGATTCAGCCCAAATTATTCTTCAGGACCATGGGGCTGAACATCCTGATTGTACTCGGCATCAATCTGCTTTTTGGTTTTTCTGTACCGGGCATCGATAATGCCGGTCATCTTGGCGGCCTTGCAGGAGGCTTCCTTGCAGCCGGTATGGTCCATTTGCCTAAAAAAAGAAGATTCGGTATACAGCTCCTTTTCCTTGTACTGGCATCTGCCGTCATTTATTCAGGGCTCTCCTATGGCTTCAGTCCTGACAGGGAGCTTGATGAGGAATCTGTTTTTGTAATGGCGCAGGAATACACCAAGAACAGGGAATATGATAAAGCGTACAGCCTTGTTAGTGAAAGGGTGGAAAACTCAGAAAGTTCTTCTGCTGAAATGCGGCTGCTTCTGTCTTATCTGGAGCTGGAGAGAGGAGAAGCAGAGAAGGCAAGGAACAGGCTTGAAGAGCTTGTCGCTGAACAGCCTGATCTGGATGGGGCGTATTACTATCTTGCCGTCATTTCCTATAATGAGCAGGATACTGCAAAGGCCAAAGAATATGCAGAACAGGCAATTGAACTGAACCCCTCTGAAGAGGGTTATAGACTTTTGCTGGAAGAAATCACAGGTAATGAGGTGCAGCTCAAGTAGAGCTGTACCTTTTTAGTATGCCAGTCCGTAATGGTTAACTGCTCAAGTATATCTTCCTCAAAGATGAACTGGATAATTTCCCGGCATGGTATGTTTTTTCCATCCATTGTCTATGATGAGACTATTGATTTGGAATAAGATGTTTATACTGTCAGGATGTGTTGATGATGGAAGGAACGAAAAAGCATGTCAGCCCCGTTCTCCGGGAAAATACCGCCTATCTGAAAGAAGCGCTCGGGGTTGATAAGAGCTTTGATGTGATTCAGCTGAATGTGGAATATGCTGAAAGGGAAATGGCACTGTATCTGGTTGATGGATTTGTGAAAGATGATATTCTCCATTATCTGATGAAATTGCTTTCAAGCCTGGATAAAGAACAGCTGGAAGGGGACACCCTGGCAAAGCTTGTCAAAACCTATATCCCGTATGTTGAGGTAGAGACTCTGGATGATCTTGACAAGGTCGTGGATGCTGTACTGTCTGGCCCCACAGCATTATTTGCAGATGGCGTGGACAAAGCGATCCTGATTGATGCGCGGACCTATCCTGTCAGGGGGCCGGAGGAGCCTGATACGGAAAGAGTGGTCAGGGGATCGAGGGACGGGTTCGTTGAAACCCTTGTCTTCAATACAGCATTAACACGGAGGCGGATCCGGGACCGTACTTTGCGCATGGAATATATGCAGGTGGGGAGAAGGTCAAAGACTGATATTGTGGTCAGCTATATCGAGGACATTGCTGATCCGGATACAGTGAAGAAAATAAAGGAAGCTCTATCAAAGATTGATACAGACGGCCTCCCGATGGCTGAAAAAACGATTGAGGAGTTCATTTCAGGCAGGCACTGGAACCCGTTTCCGATGGTCAGGTATACCGAACGCCCCGACACGGCAGCGACCCACTTGTTTGAGGGCCATATATGCATTATGATCGATGGCTCGCCAAGTGTGATGATAACCCCGACCACCTTCTGGCACCATCTACAGCACGCAGAAGAATACAGGAACAAGCCGATGATTGGAGCGTATCTGCGATTTGTCCGTTTTCTTGCAGTCTGGGCGTCGATTTTCCTGCTGCCGTTTTATTATCTGCTGGCCGTAAAGCCTGAATTGCTCCCGGAAAACCTTGCCTATATCGGACCGAATGAAGTGGGTGAGCTGCCTCTTATCCTTCAGTTTTTGATCATTGAGCTTGGACTTGATATGCTTCGGATGGCTGCCATACATACTCCTTCCGCCCTTGCGACAGCCTTGGGGCTTGTCGCCGCCCTGATGATCGGCCAGGTGGCCGTAGAGGTTGGGCTGTTCATCAATGAGGTAGTTTTGTACCTCGCCATTGCAGCGATCGGCACCTTTTCAACTCCAAGCTATGAAATGAGCCTCGCCAACAGGCTTGTCAGAATATTTCTGCTGCTGGCCACAGCAGCATTCCATGAATATGGATTCATGCTTGCGGTAACATTCCTTATCTTTATGCTTGCGAGAATCAATTCATTTGGTGTCCCTTACCTTTGGCCGTTTCTTCCGTTCAACTTAAGGGCATTCAGGGATGTGCTGCTAAGATCGCCGATTCCCCTGAAAAACAGGCGTCCGCGGTTTCTTCATCCCAAAGATCCTGATCGTTGAAAGATACATTGGATATTGGCAAAGCCCCTCTTGATGTGAGGGGTTTTTTTTGTATCCAAATTGCTGGGCTTATTTGTTGAAACTCTAATTATCATTGCTGATGAATCAACATGGTATTTTTGGTTTGGTGCAATATGAAAAAGCTTATCCCCCGGCCCATCTGTTCTGGAAGGCTGCTTGAGCTGCTGCCTGCTGAGCCGTTTGTCTTGTTCAGCCTTAAAAAGATCTCAAGCTGCTGTTTTCCATTGAGATAGCTATGTTTTTCGATTATACTTTTGATGTAACCGCTGCAAAAATATGAAAGCAAACCAATAGTAAGAGGGTTGAGAATGAAAAGCATTTATGATGTACAGCAATTTCTAAAAAAGTATGGGACCTTCATTTATATTGGAGACAGGTCGGCTGACCTTGAGCTGATGGAAGAGGAGCTGATGGAGCTCCGGCAGTCCCAGCTGATTGATCCAAAGGATTTTCAGACTGCTCTTTTGCTCGTCAGGCACGAAAGGCAGCTGCAGCTTAAAAACAAACGATAGAAGGAAAAGGTGACAATAATGGCTGAAAAATGGCTGATCGGAGTGGATTTGGGAGGAACGACAACCAAATTGGCTTTTTTGAATTTTTACGGAGAAATCATTCATAAATGGGAGATACCGACTGATAATTCTAATTATGGCAAGAATATCACCATTAATATTGCCAAAGCAATTGATCTGAAGCTTGAAGAACTGGATCACAGCAAGGAAAATGTTGCCGGCATCGGAATGGGGGCGCCCGGCCCGGTAGATCTTGCTTCAGGTGTCGTTTATAATACTGTAAATCTTGGCTGGAAAGATAATTATCCTTTAAAGGATCTGCTTGAAGTGGAAACCTCTTTGCCGGTCATCATAGATAATGATGCCAATTGTGCCGCGCTGGGTGAAATGTGGAAGGGTGCCGGGGACGGCGCTAAAGACCTTGTATGTGTCACACTCGGAACTGGAGTCGGCGGAGGGGTAATCGCCAACGGCGACATAGTCCAGGGAACAAGCGGAGCGGCCGGGGAAATTGGTCATATTGCCGCTATTCCTGAAGGCGGAGCTCCCTGCAATTGCGGCAAAACCGGCTGCCTGGAGACGATCGCTTCGGCTACTGGTATTGTGAGGATTGCGCTGGACAAGATGAAAAAGGGACAAGATGAAGGCATGCTGCATGAATTGCACAGGAATTATGGATTCTTATCTGCTAAAGATGTCTTCGATGCAGCCAGACAGGAAGACGATACAGCCGGCAAGGTTATTGAAGAAGTTTCCTTCCATCTGGGGCTTGTGCTGGCCAATATTGCCAATACACTCAACCCTGAGAAGATCGTGCTCGGCGGCGGCGTTTCCAAAGCCGGAAGCATACTGCTGGATCCTGTCAAAGCTCAGTTTGCCCGTTTTGCTTTTCCAAGGGTTGCGGTGTCCACGTCAATTGATATTGCCACTCTTGGCAATGACGCCGGAGTCATTGGCGCTGCCTGGCTTATCAAAAATAAATGATTATAAAAAGCCTTCTGCCTGCGCAGAAGGTTTTTTTTGTGAAGAAAACCGGAGGATTTAAGGTTGGGAAAAAGGAAACCATAATAGCATAGTAAAAAGTCCCCCTATGGCGGGAGACAGTCATCGGACTATAGAAGCATTTTTGGCAGAACAGGACAAACCGGAAACCTTTCATTGTTTGAAACGTCTAATAAGATGGGTAAGAAGGAATCAGCCAATAACCTATTATACATTCAGAATGTAAATGTAAAATTGATTTTTTATTGAGAAAGCATTAAGATTATCTTTGTTGATCTTCCATAATTTAGCATACGCTTGTCTTTCAATCGGCAATGCAGGGAGGTATGATCATGGGGAATAAAAGATGGCCTGCGCTTAACCTGATTGGATTTGCGGTAGCAGTGCTCTGGCTTAAAACCTATATCGCCTATAAAACTAGCTTCGATATAAAAATTGAGAACTTCAAACAGGAATTAATCCTGCTGATCAATCCGCTTAGCTTTTTAATGTTTGTGCTGGGATTCGGACTTTTTCTGAAGAAGAAAAATCAAGTCAGGTATGTTGTAATTTCCAGTTTCATTATATCAGCCATCCTTTTTGCAAATGTGGTCTTTTACCGGTTTTTCAATGATTTCCTGACAGTCCCGGTTCTGTTCCAAACGAGCAATATGAGCGATCTTGGAAGCAGTGTAAGCGAGCTGCTTAATTTGACTGATCTGCTTTATTTTGCAGATTTTATTATTCTGGCCATCATCATGATGTTCAGACCCCAGGCACTGGTGTACCGCGAACATTCCCAAAAGAACCGGAGGGCATTCTTCCTGGCTGCCGTTGCCATTGCCTTCTTTAATTTAGGGCTTGCAGAAACCGAGCGTCCCCAGCTGCTGACACGTACCTTTGACAGGGAAATGCTGGTCAAGAATATCGGCACCTATAATTATCATATTTACGATGTGTTCCTGCAGTCAAAATCCTCAGCACAGCGGGCCTTGGCTGACGGGAGCGAATTGGCGGACATAGGAAATTATGCCCGCGCCAGCTACGTTGCCCCGGCGGATGATATGTTCGGCATTGCCAAAGGGAAGAATGTCATTCTCATTTCAATGGAATCCACCCAGAATTTTGTCATAAATGAAAAAGTCAACGGGCAGGAAATCACACCTTTTCTGAATGACTTCATAAAAGAAAGCTACTATTTCAATAATTTTTACCATCAGACAGCACAAGGGAAAACATCTGACTCTGAATTCCTTGTGGATAATTCCCTTTATCCGCTCAGCAGGGGAGCAGTATTTTTCACCCATTCCGGGAATAAATTTGCCGCTGCTCCTGAAATCCTGAATCAGAACGGATATTACACAGCGTCACTCCATGCCAACAATAAGAGCTTCTGGAACAGGGATATCATGTATGATTCATTTGGTTATCAGCGGTTTTATTCTCTTCCGGATTATGAGGTGACTGAAACCAATTCAGTCGGCTGGGGGATGAAAGATATCGATTTCTTCGAACAGTCAATACAGCACTTAAAAGAAATGCCTGAACCTTATTATGCAAAGTTCATCACGCTGACCAACCACTTCCCCTTCGAGCTTGGGGAAGAAGATCAGTTCATTGAACCATATACTTCCGGCAACAAAACGGTTGATAACTATTTCCCTACTGTCCGCTACACTGATGAAGCCATTAAAAATTTCATTCAGAAGCTTAAAGATGAGGGGATATATGAAGATTCCATCATCATCCTTTATGGTGACCATTACGGCATCTCAGAGAACCATAATAAAGCGATGGGAGAGTTCCTTGGCACAGAGGTTACTCCGTTTGTAAGCACCCAGCTGCAGCGGGTCCCTCTCATCATACACATTCCCGGCCAGGAGGGAAAAACGATTTCGAAAGTGTCCGGGCAGATCGATATAAAGCCGACTATACTCCATCTCCTTGGCATAGACACCAGGGATGACATCGATTTTGGATCAGATCTGTTTGCAAATGACCGCCAGGAGTTTACGGTGCTTAGGGATGGCAGCTTCATTACAAAAGACTACATTTATACAAGGGACACCTGCTACAGCAAGGAAACCGCTGAACCGGCGGACGCTGCAGCCTGTGAGCCGTATATAGAGAAAGCAAAAAATGAACTTGAATATTCCGATAAAATTATTTATGGCGACCTCCTGAGGTTTTATGAGGATTCTCCGTATATTAAACAAAAGGGCGATAACTGAATCACACGGAAAAAGGGGCTGCAAAGAAAAAATGCAGCCCTTCTTTTATAGACCGTAATGATGGGCCTCTTTCTGTCATACATATGAGAAGATGGAAAGGGGGATCTTCATGAAAGTAGCAGTCCGATCAGGCGATACGCTTTGGTATTACAGCAGTCTTTTTATGGTTCCAGCAGGGCTTTTGGCTGACTCCAACCCTGGAGTGGATCCGGCAATGCTGCAAATCGGCCAGGAAATAGCGATTCCCGGCTTTACTGTACAATCCTATATAATCCGCGAAAATGATACCTTCTGGAAAATAAGCGCGTCCCGCAGCCTTTCAGTGGATGCGCTGCTTCTCCTGAACCAGGATGTCAATCCAAACAGGATACAGCCCGGAGAGGAAATACTGATTCCTGTGAGGGCCGTTTCCCCAGTCGTAAATGGGCGGATAAAATATACATTTGACCAGCTTGAAAATGATATCAGGGAGCTTGCCGACATCTTTCCCTTCATAAAGATAGGTTCAGCAGGGGAAAGCGTCCTCGGGAAAACCCTATATGAAATCAGGCTCGGCAATGGGAGCAAGAAGGTGCACCTGAATGCTTCATTCCATGCCAATGAATGGATCACATCATCTGTATTAATGCTCCAACTGAACACATTCCTGCTATCTCTAACGAACAGCACGCCCATAAGGGGCATCAGCACACTTCCTTTATATGATTCAGTCGATCTATCCATCGTACCGATGGTAAACCCGGATGGGGTAAACCTGGTCCTGGAAGGTCCTCCCGGAGGAATGGAAGCAGAACTGGCAGAAATTAACAGGGGTAGCACAGATTTTACAGGCTGGAAAGCCAATATCCGGGGAGTGGACCTGAACAATCAATTTCCCGCCAAGTGGGAAGTAGAAAAAGAGCGGACAGAAGAAAAGGCTCCTGCACCAAGGGATTTTCCAGGGACTGCCCCTTTAACAGAGCCAGAGGCTCAGGCGATGGCAGCACTTGCAAGGGAGCGGGAATTTGGAAGGATTCTTGCCTATCATACCCAGGGAGAGGAGTTCTATTGGGGATATGAGGGTCTGGAACCGCCTGAATCTGCCGCGCTTGCCAGCGAGTTTGCAAGGGTAAGCGGCTATGAGGCCATCCAGTATGTGGACAGTTTTGCAGGATACAAGGATTGGTTTATAAAAGAATTCCAGAGGCCCGGTTTCACGATCGAACTGGGAAAAGGGATCAACCCGCTTCCGTTGTCGCAGTTTGATGAAATATATGAAGAGACGCTCGGTATCTTCCTCGCTTCCATATATATGTAATTCACATATTCGCCGATTATCGGTTTAAAAATTTTTGTTATTAAAATATAATATATTTGTAATATAAAAGATAAATTTACTTGAAACCATTTATGGCTCAGAAGGGAAAAAGGATGTGTGGAATGAAACATGAAGACTCTCACCCATTTTTTAAGTTTTTAGGCCCATTCCTGTTTATATTTGCTTTATCCACACTCATCCTATTCGGGTGCAGCCCCGAGCCTGCCAGCCGGGATGGCGGGGAAAATGGGAAAGGTCATTCGGCCCAGACAGCTGGCAAGGGGCAGGGAGACCAGGAAGAAAAATTCAAGGTGAAGCCTGTAACCGTCGAAGAGGGGGAAATCCAGTCCATCAACGGATGGGTTGGAAAGAACATACTTGCCTTTACTGTTGCGGAACAGGAAGGAACAAAAGTGATTACCCATAATATTAAAACAGGGAAGCAGCAAACAATCTATGAGGATGAGGAACCGATTGCGGCTGTAACAGTCAGCCCATCAGGGAAATATCTGCTCATCCAGTCACCGGCCGGCAATGAAAGCACCCTTACCATCATTGATCATGAAGGAGCCCAATTAGCTGAAGAAACGATGGAGCTGTATGAGCTTGCAGTTGAATGGAATCCTTTTGATGAGAACAGCCTCCTGCTCTCTGTGTTTAATGAGGATTGGGAGTTCCAGGTTTACCATTTTCAAATAAGCGGGAATCTGCTTGAAAAAATCGGATTGCCAGAGCCTTTTGCCCAATGGATATCCAAGGACGATTTGTTTTATCTGGATTGGAGCGAGCAAAGCCCTTCTCTCTTTGCTCCTATGAAAACGATGGGGCTTTTGAATGGAGAGGCCAAAACTGTCCTTGATGATCTGATTAAAGCAGAAGCGTTGCCTGAAGGGATAGTGGCGCTTTCTGTCGATCAGGAACAGGAAGGGATGGCTGAGTATACCTTCTATGACGGGGGCTTCCGGCGTGTATCTTCTTTTTCGATGCCTCATTTAACAAGATATTCAGATTGGCTGGTTCCTTACTATGCATACGATCAATCCGCCGGTCATTTTTATACCTTTGAACCGCTCTACAGTACAGAAGCAGATGCATACGCAGAAGGTTTCAGGCTGATCAGCTACAGTCCTGATGAACAGATAAAGGATACCATTTTCGAGGAGATGGAAAACGAGCCTTTGAGCTGCGCTCCAGAAGGCAGCTGGTGCCTGTACGGGTTTTATTTTGAAAAGCTTCTGAATATGGCTGATAAAACAACAGTTGATCTTGTGAAAAAAGAATAGTTTTCCCTTTTGTTTATAAAAGGAAAGGTCTACAATACAAAATGAATCCTCTATGCGCTATAGAGGCTTTGAATAAGATTGAAAGAGTGATGTAAGTGGCTATTGCAGATGTAACAATCATTCCGATCGGAACTGGTTCGCCAAGTGTCAGTGCATATGTGGCAGATATTCAAAGAGTCCTGCAGAAGTTTGAAAGCGAAGGGCTGATCAGGTTTGAGCTGACCCCTATGAGCACGCTTATTGAAGGAGAGCTGCCGGATTTATTCAAGGTTATCGAAGCCATGCATGAAGTGCCGTTTGAAAAAGGCCTTGCACGAGCTGCAACCAACATCCGTATTGATGACAGGCGGGATGTTGCAAGAAAGATGGAAGACAAGGTAGCGAGGGTGCAAAGCCGCCTGGAGGGATTGGAATAACAGAAAAACAGGGCTGCTTTCAAGCAGTCCTGTTTTTCTGTGAAAATAAAAAAAGCTTGCTGCAAGGCAGAAGCTTTTTTCAATGCATTAGTGTGCCGCCGGAAAACCGTGGTGGATAAGGGTCATAACTGCAAACCAGCCGAAAACGGCAAAAGAGCCTCCTCCGAACACAATTCCCAGGAGATTCTTATTTTTAAGCGCAGAGAAGGTGCCGTATGCTGCAAGCAATGAAACTAAAGCAAAGACAATGACCAAGCCCATGTTGAAAAGCCCCCTTTATCGTATGATCAGATTAGTAAAATCTGTATGTAAGTAATGGTTTACATTCGTTATTATTATATATTTTATATACCCAATTTGTCGAGGTCTAAAAATGACACTTCTATGTCGTATGCCCTTGCAATCCCTAAAGCCAGCTCCTCCAGGTGTACCCCGATAAAATAAACGCGCCCGCACGTGAGAGAAGACGATGCAGCCAGATGCTCTTCAAATTGCAGCAGGGCCATCTCCCGCTGGGCCGCCTCCCCGGCTGTTATGGCAAATGGGCGAACAAGCTCCATCCAAAGATAATATTCCCCATTTTCTGAAATGGTTCCGCAATCATCAAAATGTTCCCCCATAATGGCATCTTCCAGGTATATGAGGAGGTGCCGGTCTTCGAACAGATGCCCTTCTTTCAGCAAAAAGACCGCTGTCTCCCTATCCTGTTCAGATTCGAACAAATATAGGGTGCCCGCTGTATCCTTCAGGCTTGTTTCATTTCTGAGCAGCAGATCAAACTCAGGCAATTCCCCGATAAGGCTTGAAGCCTCAGCAGCATAAAAAATCTTCAATTCAGCATCCCCCCGGTTTATTTTTATCCTCTTTATGCAATCAGCTTTAGGTGGTATTAGTAATAGTGTAAAATATACATAAATAAATGTTCAACTGGAGGCTTTATATAATGGAGTGGAAACAGATACCTTTAGGACCGATTCAGACAAACAGCTATGTTCTCTCAAGAGAGGATGGAACCTGCCTGATTATAGATCCGGGTGGTGAAGCGTCAAAGCTGGCAGGGTATATTAAGGGCAATAAGCTGAAGCCGCTTGCTGTCCTGCTGACACATGCCCATTTTGATCATATTGGTGCATTGGATGAAATCAGGGAAGAATTCGGCTGTCCTGCTTATCTTCATAAAAAGGAATCCTCATGGCTGCGTGATCCTTCCCTGAACGGCTCACAGTTTTTCAGGATGGGCAAGGTCACTGCCAAGCCTGCGGATAATCTTCTTGCAGGAGATCAGGAAATGAAAATCGGCGCGTTTTCGTTCCAAATTATTGAGACGCCCGGCCATTCGCCTGGAAGTGTTTCATTCTACTTTCCGGAAGCAAGCCTGGTAGCTTCAGGTGATGCTTTGTTCAGCGGAAGCATAGGAAGGACAGACCTTCCCGGCGGAAACCAGGAAAAGCTGCTGAAGAGCATCCACGACAAGCTTCTGGTACTGCCGGAGGATACCCTGGTCCTCTCCGGCCACGGGCCTGCCACTTACATTGGACAGGAAATGGATTCCAATCCATTCCTTAATGGATTCTGAGCTATCAAGTAAAAGGCGGGGATGAAGGGTGCTGGAACTTTTGACTGAAATCATCAGCCGCAGCCCATCGGGAAGGATAACGGCTGAGCAGTTTATGGATATCGCACTATACGACGAAAATAAAGGCTATTATATGGTACCCAAGCCGAAAATCGGGCGTAACGGGGATTTTATCACCACATCAAATATTTCTGATATATATGGAAGGGCGGTAGCCAAATGGTACTTCCGCCAAACGCAGGAGCGGGGACTCCCTTCCCGTGTCTGTGAAATCGGGGCAGGGGACGGCCGTTTTGCTTCAGCATTCATTGACGAGTGGAATAAACTGTCCGGGGATCCTGTCACATATTTTGTCAAAGAAGAAAGCCCATATCATAAAGGCCTGCAGTCTTCTCTTATAGGAGCCCGTGTGCAGCAGGTCGATTCTCTCGAGGAACTTAAGCCTTTTTGCGGTTTGATTTTTTCTAATGAATTATTCGATGCCCTGCCGGTCAGAGTGGTTGAAAAACAGCAGGGGCGTATGATGGAAGTTATGGTAGCAATGGAAAGCGGGGAGCTCAAGGAAGAAGCTGTTCCCCTTGGGGATCCTTCTGTGCTGTCCTACATAAGGGAAAACGGTTTAAAGCTAAAAGAAAATCAGCGACTGGAAATCCCTTTAAGGATGATTGGATTAATATCTTCCATTTCTGAAATGCTTCAGAAGGGGATTGTCCTGACTGTGGATTATGGATATACAGATGAAGAATTGATGGACCCTGCCAGGAAAAGAGGAAGCTTGAGGGGCTATTCCAATCACAGGCTGATCGATGACTTCTTGCGCAGCCCCGGCAAAATGGACATAACAAGCCATGTCCATTTCGATTCTTTTATCCGTGAGGGAGAGAAGCGGGACTTGAAATTTGAAGGGAAGTACAGGCAGGATGAATTCCTACTTTCCTGCGGTATCCTGGAGGATCTGCTAAATCATGACGATCCTGATCCCTTTTCTGCAGCCAGCAGGCGGAACCGGGCGATCAGGCAGCTGATCCTGCCTTCCGGGATGAGTGCTGCCTTTCATAGCATCGTGCAGACGAAAGGGCTGGGTGAAGGATAGAAAGAGTGCAAGTGCCTTGCTTCGTTAAGGAACGCAGCTGTGGACAGTAATCGGAGTTATATAATTTTACTTGAAATAAAAAAAGCGATGGGAATTCCATCGCTTTTTCTTTTGCGCACTTTAGTGCCCACCGGCTCCTGGGGTCATCATAAAAGTTGACCAGTAGGTGAAGCCAACAAAGAAAACGGTTAAATAAGCGCCAAAAATATAAATATACATACGTTCGGAAAGCTTTAAATAGCTTAGAAGCAGGAAAAATCCTGTTTGGCCGAAGAAGATTAGAGACGTTGTATACATGTCCCCCAAGAAGAACATGACAGCAAAAATGCCCGTCCAGAATCCCAATACTCTGTACATGCGATCCATATGTATCCCTCCTTTAAAGCAAGCAGTTCAATCACTACCATATTATAAAGTAATTCTTATTAAAAAGTAAACAACTCTTTGCTGTTACTTTGTAACCGCTGCATAGTATGAGCACGATTTACAGTTATTCATCATATTTTCCGTTTCAGCCAGTTCGGCAGAAGGAAAAAGTGCGCTGAGCATCCCTTGCAGGTATTCGAAGTGCATGTCGCACACATCTGCCGGATGTTTGGCTGCCACCTCTTTAAAAGGGCAGTTGTAAATTTGGAAGTATATTTTAGTTTTTTCCGGATTCATGCTGAACTCCGGGAAAAAACCGGCCGCCATGGCCGCACCCTTAAGCAAGAAGAATCTTTCGTCAAAAGAAAGGTCTTCCTCTTTTTTTTCCTGCCTGTTCAATTCTTGTATAAGGAGCTCCCTGCCAAATTTTCTTCCGGTCTCCTTCAGGGCTTTTTTGCCGGCATCACCGAGGCCCATCATTGATTCAATGCAGATTCTTGCAAGCAGCTGAAAATCCCGGAAAGGGAAATTCATCTGGATCAATTCATCGGAGAGCTTATAGTGCCTGCTTGGCCTTCCCCCTTTTCCCGTCTTGCCGGATTTGGAAACCAATAAACCGGCATCTTCCAATTTAGACAGATGCAGGCGGGCAACATTCGCATGAATGCTGAAGTTTTCAGCAATCTCCTGGACAGTGACGTCGCTGTGCTTCTTTGTTATGAACTGATAAATATGATAGCGGGTTGGATCTGCCAGCACATTTGTCACCTTTAACGTTTGATCCATTTCATCACCTCCACCGATCCAATTCCATTATAATACAGCGGCAGCAGAAACAGGTAAGACAAAAATGAATGTTAGAAAAAAGTTCACAAAAAAGTATTAAATAAGGAGTGTAAAATACTGTACAAAGGTTATACAAATGATGTACAATTCATTTAACAACAAACTAACTAACTAAAAAACCAGAAAAGTGAGGGATAAAAATGAATGAACTGACTTTCTTCACGTACCCGAGCTGTACATCATGCCGAAAGACCAAAAGCTGGCTCAAGGCAAACTCAATCGACTTTTCAGAAAGGCATCTGTTCCGCGAAACTCCATCCAGCAAAGAACTGCTTGAGATCCTGTCTTTGACAACAGAAGGCCTTGATGAGGTTCTGGCCACCCGCAGCAGCACCTTTAAAAATCTGAACATTGATGTGAATGAACTCTCCCTGTCAGAGGTTGTCAAAATGATCGTGGAAGAGCCGAAGCTGCTGAGAAGGCCCATTCTGACTGACGGGAAAAAGCTGGTTGTCGGCTATAATCCCGATGCTTTAAAGGGGATTGCCAGCAGGAAAGAACCGCTGAAGCTGAGCAGCTGAACAGAAAAAGGGGAATCAGCCATGCTGATTCCCCTTTTTCTGCCTTCTGAAACTGGGCTAGCTGGATTCGAACCAACGCATGACGGAGTCAAAGTCCGTTGCCTTACCGCTTGGCTATAGCCCAATGCTGCTGTGTAAAAATAGTATATGGAAAAACGGAAGTCCTATGCAAAAAAAATAAAAATATCAGGAGGACATTTGCAGGAACTGTCGAAATAAGTAGTATCCCAAAGAAAGGCGGTGTTATATGGTTGAGTAAAATTGAAAGATTGGCCGACAGTATCGTATGTGATGCGGTCAGGAGAAATGCCTCGGATATCCACATCCTCCCGCGCAGGCATGATACCCTGATCCAGCTCAGGATCGCTGACAGGCTCTTATCGCGGCAGGTTCTGCCGACTGATGACTGTGAGAGGCTGATTGCCCATTTCAAGTTCTCTGCTTCAATGGATATCGGCGACCGCAGGCGCCCGCAAAGCGGCGCGTATTCACTGGAGATTGATCAGAAGCTGATCGGCCTCCGATTGTCCACCCTTCCTTCTTCCCATCATGAAAGCCTGGTCATCCGCATCCTTCCCCAGGAAGACAATATCCACATTTCAAAGATCTCCCTGTTTCCGGCTATGTCGAATAAGCTCCTGGCACTGCTGAAGCATGCCCATGGGCTGGTCCTGTTTACCGGGCCGACCGGCAGCGGAAAAACAACTACCCTTTATTCCCTCCTGCATGAAACTTCATCCTTATTCAAAAGAAATGTCATCACGCTTGAGGATCCGATCGAGAAGGACAGCGACCTCGTACTTCAGGTGCAGGTAAATGAAAAGGCGGGCGTGTCATATGCTTCAGGGCTGAAGGCCATCCTGAGGCATGATCCGGACATCATTATGGTCGGTGAGATACGCGATGCAGAGACAGCTGAAATTGCCGTACGGGCAGCGCTGACAGGCCATCTTGTGCTGAGTACGATGCACACCAGGGATGCCAAGGGTGCTATATACCGGCTTTGTGAGTTCGGGGTAGGATGGCAGGAAATTGAGCAGACCCTGATAGCTGTAACAGCGCAGCGTCTCGTGGAGCTGTCATGCCCGTATTGCAGCGGTACCTGTCCGCCTCACTGCCGGGGTGCCGCTGCGGGAAAAAGGGCGAGTGTGTTTGAATTATTGACAGGCAAAGCCCTTTCTGCGGTCATGAAGGAGGCCAGAGGGGAAGGGAGCGCCTATCAGTATCCTACTCTGAAGAACGCCATTCTCAAAGGAATTGCGCTGGGGTATATTAAGGAGGCTGAAATGGATCGGTGGGTGTATAATGAGGACTCGTAAATGGACGCTGGACGAACAGGCGGGATTCCTGAAGAGGACAGGCGAACTTCTGCAGAGGGGCTACCCGCTCAGCGAAGCAATCGAATCCCTGGCCTATCATTTGCCTGATTACAGAAAAGCAGCAATTTCAAATAGTCTCAATGATTTAAAAGAGGGCCATCCTTTTTACCGGGTCCTCACAAACCTCAAGTTCAACCCCACTTTGATCGGCTATGTCTATTTTGCCGAACAGCATGGCGGCCTTGCAGAAGCCTTTATAGACGGAAGCGCTATTATGGAGAAAAGAAGCAAGGAAATCAGCAGCCTGAGAAAAATCCTCTATTATCCGCTGTTTCTGATGTCAGCCACATCTATTCTATTTTTCATTGTCCAGCAGACGCTTCTCCCCAGATTTACTTCGCTTTTTTCTTCCATGGATTTAGACACAAATTTCTTTACTGAAGCGGTAATGCTTGCAGGGACCCTGTTCCCCATTTTTGCTGTCCTTTTCCTTGCCTTCGCTGCAGCTTCATTATTGTATTATTCTTTCAGGTTCAGGCATCTTCCTCAGATGGACCAGAAACGGCGCCTTGCCATGCTCCCTGCAGCCGGCCCACTGCTCCGGCTGTTTTATACCCAGTATTTCACGGCCCAGCTTGGCTATCTGCTAGGAGGGGGGCTCTCAGTCTCTGAGGCTCTCCTCTTATTCCAGCGAAATCCCCAGCAGCCTTTTTACAGTGAATTGGGGGAATCCATAAAAATCAGGCTCAGAACCGGGGAGAAACTGGATGATATTTTGTCCGGCTTTGCTTTTTTCCAGGAAGATCTGTGCCAAATCATCCGCCATGGCGAGAGAAACGGCAAGCTTGGACAGGAGCTGAGGTTTTACAGCATCCACTGCATGGAGGCATTCGAGCAGAAGGTCACTTCAGGCCTCAAAATCGTCCAGCCAGTATTATTCTCCCTCATCGGCGCCCTCGTGATTTCCATGTATCTGGCCGTGATGCTCCCCATGTTTCATTTACTAAATGGTTTATAAAGGAGATGAAATAGTGAAAAACGAAAAAGGTTTTACCCTTATTGAAATGATGATCGTCCTGCTTGTCATTTCTGTCCTGCTCATCATAACCGTGCCGAATATCACCAAGCATAATTCCAAGATCAACAGCAAAGGCTGCGAGGCTTACATCAAGATGGTCCAGGCCCAGGTCCAGTCATATGAGATAGAGCATAAACAGTATCCTTCGGGAGTAGAGGAGCTTGTAAGCGAGGGATATTTAAAAGAAGGTGAAACATCCTGTCCGAACGGCAGCAGCATCTCTATCAGTGCGGATGGGGAGGTCACGCAGCTGAATAATGGCTAAAGGTGAAGGTGGATTCACACTAGTTGAAACACTGCTTATCTTCTCAATTTTTCTTCTGGTCTCTTCTCTGGCTGCTGTTTATATCGTCCCTCAGGCAAGCCGGCTTGAAAGCAGGCTGTTTTTGTCTCAGCTTCAATCAGACCTCTTTTTCGCACAGCAATATGCGATTTCCCGCCAGGAGACCATTTCCTTTTATATATTTCCGGACGAAAACCGTTATATCGCCACCCCGCCCAATTCTGCCGCTATTATCGACAGAAGCTATGAGGAGGATATCGCCATATACGAAGATACAATGAAGTTATCCTTCCGTTTTCTCCCAAGCGGGAATGTAAGCAGCTTCGGTTCACTGTATGCCGAAGCCGGCGGGGAAACATACAGGATCACGTTTTTAATAGGGAAAGGAAGGTTTTATATTGTTAAAGAATAAAGGCTTCTTTCTTGCGGAGCTTATCCTCAGCCTGTCTGCCTGGCTCGTTTCTGCCTGTGTGCTGTTTCCGCTGTTCCTCCATGCCTCAGACCAGGCGGAGGAACACAGAAAAAGCTCTGAAGCGGTGCAGGCCTTATATGAATATCTTCAGATGAAAGCTGCGGGATCGGCCCATTCTGTGCTTCACCATGAAGACTATCCCATAGAGGAGATGGAATTGGATGGACTGAGTGTGGAGGTTTGTGTTCACTATGAGAAAAAGAACGGGAAACACGAAAGAATTTGTGACATTTATTTTAAGGAATAATGGCTTTACGCTGGCTGAGATGCTCTTCGGCTTTAGCATCTTCCTCATCATTGCTTCACTGCTCCCTCTTTCGCTCAGATACCTGGCTGATGGGGAAGCATCGGAAATGAGGCTTCAAAGAATGGAATGGGAAATCTTTTCTGCACAGCTGAAAAAAGAGGTTCATATGAGCGTAAATATTGAAGTAAATGAAGGGCGGCTGACGCTTGCGGGGAGCGGTGAGTCTGTCAGCTTTGAAAGGTACGGCAGCAATCTAAGAAGGAGAGTCAACGGGCAAGGGCATGAAGTGGTTTTGCAGAATATCCAGGCGGCCTCGTTTTCCTTTCAGGGCAAGAGCCTTCTCGTAGAGGCGCAAAGCCGCAACGGGGAAAATTTTCACACAGTGATTGTGCCATTTATAGAGGTGAACCAGAATGCTCCGGAATGAAAAAGGGTTTGCTTTTCCTGTGTCTCTGAGCATTCTTCTGGCTTCCTGCTTATCGCTTCTTATCCTGCTGGGGCAGAATGTGTCAGAAGCAGAATTGCTGAACGAAAAAGAACAAATCCTTAAACAGGATTATTATTTGCTCAGCTCTGTCAAAAGGCTTGAGAGGCACCTGGCGGATGTGGAGGAGGATGAAACCCTCCAGCCTGGCAGCTTTATATTTAAAGAAGGGACTGTGACATATTCTATGACAGAACTGGCGGGCTCTCTCTTCGAAATCTCCTTTACCCTGGCGATAGAATCCCAGAAACCGATTGTTTCATATGCGTTTTATGACAGAGACCGCGGAAAAATGATAAAATGGACAGAAAAAAAGTGAACGGAGATCCGCCTGATGGATACAATCTACTTAATCGGCTTTATGGGAGCGGGGAAGACCACTGTCGGCAGAGAGCTTTCCTGTGTTCTTGGGAAGCCTGCAGTTGATATGGATGAGGAAATAGAAAAGGAAGCAGGCATCAGCATCAAGGAGATGTTTGCCCAGAAAGGCGAGGAATATTTCCGTAAGCTGGAAACGCAAATGCTGAAGCGTTTGTCGGCAAGGGACATCATCGTCACTACAGGGGGAGGTGTCGTCTTAAGGAAGGAAAACCGCGACCTTCTAAAAAACACCGGGACTGTCCTGTTCCTGCATGCCTCTCCTGAGGAAACAATTAAAAGGCTTGCTGCTGATACGGCACGTCCGCTGCTCGAGGGCGGGCTTGAACAGAAAGTAAAAGTTCTCTATCAATCGAGGCTTCCATTGTATAAGGAAGCTGCCGACCATATTATTGAGACTGATGGGAGGACAATCGGTTCCATCACGGCAGAAGCGCAGCTGTGTTTGAAAAGCTGACGGCCGGGACATACTTTGACTAAAGAGAGGTGTGTCCGATGAAAACCAATGATTATGTGAAATATGTCACCCAGACTTTTGTGAAGTATATGGACCAGCCGAAGGATGAGCGGAAAAAACAGAAGGAAAGCCGCAAGGATGAAAAAGAGCCGTTCCTATTCAAATGGTTCGGAATCATCCCATATGCACTGCTGGCTGGGCTGAAAAAAGGTAAAGCGGCAAAACGGCAATAGAAAAAGCGTTATGAGGAGCCTGGCCTGAGAAATAGGAGAGTATGCTCCAGTCCGGCGGCGGGGAGTATGATATGCCGGAAATAAAAAAAGAGAAGTGCGGGCCGGGCCTGCACTTCTCTTTTTTTTCGGGAGATGAAGAAGTATATACTGGAAACTATCCAGGGGTGATGATAAGGAAGTACAGCCTTAAGATACTCCCTTATCTTGTACCAGCTTATGCTGCAGCAGGATAAGAGGAGCGGCGAATACCGGACAAGCATCGAAAATGTGTGAAAGCCATGCTGTTTCTGCCTAAACGGCCGTATCTGTCAGATAGAAAAGCCCGCCATTCACGATGCTGACATTGACTTTTGGCTCATATTGCTCCTGCAGGGCGGTTTTTTCATTTTCGTAGGTCTCGTTCCGTTCTTCCATATCTTCATAAAAATGTTCAAGCAGATCAAGATCCTTCTTCCATCGTTCCCTTGCCTCGTCAGCCCAGCCGTGCTCCTCTGAATCAATCTGCGACTTCAGGAATCCTTCGATCCTGCTGATGCCGCTCTTTGGCATGATCAGAGGCGACAATGTAAACGAATAGTCGGGGATCTTCGGTGTAAGCTGCAGCTGAAGCAGGCGGTCATGGAAGTTTTCAACCATTTGGCCATTGAGCAGCTGCAGACCGATCGATTTGAATACATCTCTTTTCCGGTCGCATTGATAAGAAATTTTTACATTCATGCAAAGCCACGGCCTTAAAGGCGTCTGCCTGCCCGGCGGGGAAGAATGCTGTTCGTACAGACGGATGTAGCCTGCAAGGCTCCGTGCTGATTGAAATATCTGATGCAGGCGCGGAGAACCGAAATGGATCGTTTCTCCCTTCAAGTCGGAAGGCGCAAGCTGCCGGTTAGTAATGAACGTCAGCTTCATCGGGTTCGGGATGCCTCCGGTTTTTTCAAGATAATGCCAGTAGAAAGGACGGTTCATCAGCTCTTTATCAAGCTCAATTGTCAACTGGACTGTCATATAGCCGGGTCCCTCCTCAGTGATATCACAGCCGTTTGCGGTAAAATAGCGTGCCAGGAATTTACGTATTTCCTGCTGCTGCATGTGCGCCGCCCTCCTTCATTTCTTCAGCAAGCTGTATCATGCTATTCAAGTTCTCCATTTTGATTCTCATCTCTCCCTCTGAAGCCGATCTTCCAAAAATATCTGTCAGATGGTCCTCGATGCTTCCGAACTCAAGCTTGGCGAGGATATCATCAAGCTCCCCGATGACTTTTTCAAACAGATGAATCTTCTCATACAGCAATTTGAGAATATGTTCTTCAACTGTATCCTTGACTGCGAAATTATAAATCATCACATCTTTTTCCTGGCCCAAACGGTGGATCCTTCCGATTCTTTGTTCAAGACGCATCGGATTCCATGGCAGGTCATAATTGATAATATGGTTGCAGAATTGGAGGTTGATCCCTTCACCTCCGGCCTCTGTCGCAATCAGGACCTGGACATTGTTCTTGAACAGCTCTCTCATCCAATCCTTCTTACCCCTTTTGAAACCGCCCCTGAAAGGGACAGAACTGATGCCGTGCTGCTTCAGGAACCATTGTAGGTAAAGCTGGGTCGCCCTGTATTCTGTGAAAATGATGACCTTATCGTCAATGCCTTTGATAAGCTCGAGCGCTTTTTCTGCTTTAGAATTTCTCTGAACCTTCTCCACTTTGCTGACCAGGAACTGAATCTGTTCCTGAAACATATCAGAAGGGGCCTCCTGCCTGGAAACCATATTGCGGAGCGTATAAAAGACTGCCTCCCGGCTGCTGCAGGCCTCGCGCTGCAGGGTCATGACGGAGAACTGGCTTGAATTGACCCAATCTCCTTCCCCTCTCAATTCTGTAACAGATTCGTACAGATCTCTTTCTTCCTTGGAAAATTCAATCGGGATGGTTTCTACATGCCGTTTTGTCCATTCAATCCCGGTATCAGCCCGCCTGTTCCGGATCATCACTTTATTGACCAGCTCTTTCAGGTGGGCATTGTCATCGAGCGAGCGTGAATCCTTCTTATACTTTTCATAAAAAGCTGTTTCATTACCCAGATGGCCAGGCTTCAAGAGAGAAACGAGGTTGAAAATCTCGCTTATCCTGTTCTGGATCGGTGTAGCAGTAAGGAGAAGGCAGAATTTCTTCTTCAGGCTCTGGACAAATTCATAGTTTTTCGTTTTGCTGTTTTTCAGCTTATGAGCTTCATCGATGATAATCAAATCATAATCAAGTGAAAAAATGATGTCGCGGTGCGGATTCCTTTTGGCTGTATCTATGGAAGATACCACCACATCGCACTGCTCCCACACATAAGCCTTGCGCTGGGCAACTGCCGGTATGTAGAATTTTGTGTTCAGCTCGATTTCCCACTGGGTGACAAGAGAGGCTGGAACCAGGATAAGGACTTTTTTCACGAGACCCCTAATCATATATTCTTTTAGTATCAGTCCCGCTTCAATTGTTTTTCCGAGCCCGACCTCATCGGCCAATATCGCTTTTCCGTTCATATTCTCAACTACCTGCCTGGCAACTTCCAGCTGGTGGGGCAGCGGCGTCAGGTCCGGCAAGTGCCCCGGAGCCTGGAGGCCATTGAATTCGGGGATGATGGTATGCTGCTCGACCTCTGCAGCAAGTCTGTAAAGCTCCCAATTCCCCCAAGGTCCGTCATTGGATATTCTTGATAGAAACTCGGTTTGCCATGTAGAATCAAAATCGATCTGGACTGGCATGGTAAAACAGCTCCTTCGCTTGTAGTTAAGCCCCTCTTGGCAATGCCCCCGGGGAGTCCTGCGGGTAAAAAGAAGCGTCTCAAATTATATATTGCCCAATCTGAAATAGGATGGTAGGATGATAATAGCTTTGAATGTTTCGAAATTTGTCATTAAACAAATTTTGGCTCCGAACGGCCATCAGCAGCATGCTGCGGATTCTTCATTGAATAGTATGGCCATATTGGAAAAAATTATAAATGCGGATGAGAATAAGGGGAGAGACTGTGTATACAGCGCCGAAGGAGCAAGCATTCATGTGAATCTCTCAGGCAAAAGAACCCTTGTTGGACGCGGCTCTGGAGAGTGCTTCATTTAGGAAGCCACCAAAGGGGAAAACCGGTAAAAGGTAAACTTTCAGGTGCCAGGACAGAGACCCTCGTTAGGAACGGGGGATTTCTCTGTCCTTTTTTCGTGCCCAAAACCTTCAGGCGTTCAAGCCTCATGGTTAGCAATCTTGTATTTATTATTTGGATCAAGGGGGACAAGTGAATGTCGCAGCTAAAACGTACACCATTATATGAGGAATACCGGAAGCTTGGAGCAAAAACCATCGATTTTGGCGGCTGGGACCTGCCGGTGCAGTTCACTGGCATCAAAGATGAGCACGAAGCCGTAAGAACAAAAGCAGGCCTGTTTGATGTATCCCATATGGGAGAGATAGAAGTGAAAGGGCAAGCCAGCCAGGATTTTCTGCAAAAAATGATGACCAATGATATCTCCAAGCTCAAAAGCGGCGGTGCACAATATACCGCGATGTGCTATGAAAGCGGCGGCACTGTTGACGATTTGCTTGTGTATAAATTCGAGGATGATCACTATCTGCTGGTTGTCAATGCGGCAAACATAGAAAAGGATTATCAGTGGCTTGAAGATCATCTGATTGACGGCGCTGACATCAGGAATCTATCTGATCAGACTGCCCAGCTTGCTTTGCAGGGACCTGCAGCTGAAGGGATTCTCCAGAAGCTTGCAGGCGAAAAGGATCTAAGCGAAATTGGCTTTTTTAAATTCAGCAGTGACGTGGATCTGAATGGAAAGAAAGCGCTCGTTTCCCGCACCGGCTATACGGGCGAAGATGGATTCGAGATCTACTGCCATTCGGATGATGCCTCAAGCATCTGGAATGATATCCTTGAAGCCGGAAAAGAAGAAGGTGTGCTGCCTTGCGGGCTCGGCTGCCGCGACACCCTGAGGTTTGAAGCAAACCTTGCGCTGTACGGGCAGGAGCTGTCGCCAGACGTTACCCCCCTTGAAGCCGGGATCGGTTTTGCTGTAAAGATTAATAAAGAAGCTGATTTCATCGGCAAGCCTGTCCTCAAGCAGCAAAAAGAAAATGGTGTGCCGAGAAAGCTGGTCGGGCTTGAAATGATTGACAGGGGAATCCCGCGCCACGGATATCCGGTGCTGGCGGATGGAGAGCAGGTCGGCGAAGTGACGACAGGCACACAATCACCGACCCTGAAGAAGAACATCGGCCTCGCCCTGATCAAGACCCAATATGCGGAGCTTGGCAATGAGGTAGAAGTTGAAATCCGCGGCAAACGGCTGAAAGCAGTTATAGCTGCCACACCTTTTTATAAAAGAGATAAGAAGTGACGGAGGGGAAAAACATGACGCATCGCTATCTGCCTATGACAGAAACAGACAAAAAGGAAATGCTTGAGAAGATCGGGGCAAGTTCGATTGATGAACTGTTCAGTGATATACCTGAAGCTGTCAGGTTTAAGGGAGAGTACAATATTAAACCGGCAAAGCCGGAAACGGCATTATTGAAGGAGCTTACCAAGCTGGCAGGAAAGAATGCCGACCTCAGGTCCAATTCATCCTTCCTCGGAGCCGGTGTCTATGATCATTATATGCCGGTGATTGTGGACCACGTCATTTCCCGCTCCGAATTCTATACGGCCTATACACCGTATCAGCCGGAGATTTCGCAGGGGGAGCTGCAGGCCATCTTTGAATTCCAGACGATGATCTGCGAACTGACTGGCATGGATGTAGCCAATTCTTCCATGTATGACGGCGGCACTGCCCTCGCTGAGGCAGCCATGCTTTCAGCTGGCCAGACGCGCCGCAAGAAAATCCTGATCTCCGAGGCTGTACATCCGGAATCGAAGGATGTTGTCAGAAGTTATGCAAAGGGGCAATATATAGAGGTTGTTGAAATTCCGCATAAGGACGGAATCACAGATATGGATGCGCTGAAAGAGCAGATGGACAGCGATACAGCTGCAGTCATTGTTCAATACCCTAACTTCTTCGGCCGCATAGAGCCGCTGAAAGAGCTTGAGGAAGTCATCCATGCCCAAAAATCCATGTTCGTTGTATCAAGCAATCCGCTTTCCTTGGGCGCATTAACGCCTCCAGGCAAGTTTGGCGCCGATATTGTGGCAGGGGATGCGCAGCCATTCGGGATCCCTACGGCATTCGGGGGACCTCATTGCGGTTATTTTGCCGTCACCTCCAAACTGATGAGAAAGGTGCCGGGCCGCCTTGTCGGGCAGACGATTGATGAAGAAGGCCGCCGCGGCTTCGTACTTACCCTTCAGGCAAGGGAACAGCATATCCGCCGTGATAAAGCGACTTCCAACATCTGCTCCAACCAGGCCTTGAATGCTCTTGCTGCATCTGTCGCCATGACAGCCCTCGGCAAAAAGGGAGTCAGGGATATTGCCGTCCAGAATATGCAGAAAGCCCGCTATGCCAGGGATCAGTTCAAGAAGGCCGGATTCGAGCTTGCCTTTGAAGGCCCGATCTTTAATGAATTTGTCGTAAAGCTGAATGCACCAGTCAAGGAGATCAATAAAAGCC
Organism: Bacillus infantis NRRL B-14911; assembly: GCF_000473245.1. Classification (NCBI taxonomy): domain Bacteria; kingdom Bacillati; phylum Bacillota; class Bacilli; order Caryophanales; family Bacillaceae; genus Bacillus; species Bacillus infantis. The sequence continues at coordinate 3,283,498 of NC_022524.1, read as the reverse complement.
TGCTCGATAAAGAAATCATCGGCGGCTATGATCTTGGCAGAAGCTATCGTTCACTGGAAAACCATATGCTGGTTGCCGTGACAGAGCTTCGCACGAAAGAAGAAATCGATACTTTTGTTAAAGAATTGGGGGATTACCATGCATAATCAAGACCAGCCGCTGATTTTTGAAATAAGCAAGCCGGGCCGCACAGGCTACAGCCTGCCGGAACTCGATGTACCTGAAGTGGATGTGGCTGAATTGCTGCCTGAAGGATACCTGCGTGAAGAAGAGCCTGAGCTTCCGGAAGTGTCGGAATTGGACATCATGAGGCACTATACTGCTCTCTCAAAAAGGAATCATGGCGTGGATTCAGGTTTTTATCCGCTGGGATCATGCACAATGAAATACAATCCGAAGATCAATGAAAATGTAGCACGCTTTAACGGTTTTGCCCATATTCATCCCCTGCAGGAGGAAAGCTCTGTCCAGGGTGCATTGGAGCTGATGTATGACCTTCAGGAGCATTTGATTGAGATTACCGGAATGGACGAAGTGACGCTGCAGCCGGCAGCAGGTGCACACGGGGAATGGACAGGGCTGATGATGATCAGGGCTTTCCATGAATCCAATGGCGACACCGGCAGGACAAAGGTTATTGTCCCGGATTCAGCCCACGGGACAAATCCGGCATCAGCAACGGTCGCCGGCTTTGAAACCGTCACCGTTAAATCGAATGAGAACGGCCTAGTAGACCTTGAGGATTTGCGCCGGGTAGTCGGATCCGATACAGCGGCCCTGATGCTGACGAACCCGAACACGCTTGGACTGTTTGAAGAAAACATTCTTGAAATGGCAGAGATTGTGCATGGTGCCGGCGGCAAGCTTTATTATGACGGTGCCAACCTGAATGCGGTCCTTTCCAAAGCGCGCCCTGGAGATATGGGATTCGATGTTGTCCATCTGAATCTCCATAAAACATTCACAGGACCTCACGGAGGGGGAGGACCCGGGTCAGGTCCGGTCGGCGTCAAGAAAGACCTGATACCCTATCTGCCTAAACCGATCGTTGCTAAGCGCGGTGAGGAATTTGTCCTTGATTATGACCGACCGCAATCGATTGGAAGGGTCAAACCGTATTATGGAAACTTCGGCATCAATGTGCGCGCTTATACTTATATCCGCACAATGGGGCCGGACGGCTTGAAAAATGTCACCGAATTCGCAGTCCTGAATGCGAATTATATGATGAGGCGCCTGGCGGAATACTACGATCTGCCATTCGACAGGCACTGCAAGCATGAGTTTGTACTCAGCGGCAAGCGCCAGAAAAAGCTTGGCGTCAGAACGCTTGACATTGCGAAGCGCCTGCTCGACTTCGGCTATCATCCGCCTACCATCTACTTCCCGCTGAATGTAGAAGAATGCATCATGATCGAGCCGACTGAAACAGAATCAAAAGAAACACTGGACAGCTTCATTGAAGCCATGATCCAGATTGCCAGGGAAGCGGAGGAAAATCCTGAAATCGTGCAGGAAGCGCCGCATACGACGGTCATCGGCCGCCTGGATGAGACCCTGGCTGCAAGAAAACCGGTCCTCCGGTATAAGAAAGAAGCTTAAGTTTCATGGCATTGAGGGGCGAAACACGGCATCAGCGCTGTGCTTCGCCCTATCTCTTTTGGCTTATTATGTTCCCTGCTGATTTTGGGCACATTCGTGTGAAACTCTGTTTCTAACGCATATTTATTCTTGATATGGAGTAATGCTTCATATGATCACACGGAAAAAGGGTCCCGCCTTAAGGCTGGACCCTTTCTTGCTCATGTATAGAAGGGAAGTGCCTCCCTTATTTCTTCGCTTTAATTTTGCCTGACCATTTTTTGAAGCCGCCCTGCAGCTGGTGGAGATCTTTATAGCCTCTGCGGTATAAAAACTGGGCTGCACGTCCGCTGCGCATCCCGCTTTGGCAGTACAGATACACAGGCTTGTCCGGACGGATTTCCTTCATGCGCATTTTCATCTGGGATAACGGGATATTTCTGGACCCGAGGATATGGCCGGCATCGAATTCATTCGGCTCCCGGACATCAATCAGCTGAGCCTTCCGGTATCCTGCACGGAATTCATCCTCTGTCAGGGTCTTGACGACTTTGCGCTGATAGAGCCATGTAACGACAGAGTAGGTAACAAAGCCCCCGATAATGATTAAAAGAATATAAAGTGTTTCCAATGTGACTTCTCCTTTCACGTATAGCTACGCCAGCTTTTATTATATAAGCCGGCAGGCATGTGAGTAAAGGAATTCCTGCAAAATTCACGTATTTCTCACGTTTTCGGATTTGCTGGAGACAAAGCGGGCGAGACGGTAAATTGAAATATTAGGCAAGGGCTGTTTGCTTTGTTTTTTCCGCCCATTTTGATAGACTAGAGAACATGTGCAAGACTCATAACATGAAAAAGAGGGTTACATATGCTAAAAGAAACTTGGAGATTTATTGATTCGGGATATGGTTCCCCATCTTTCAATATGGCTTTGGATGAGGCACTCCTCGAGTGGAACAGCGAGGGAAAGATCCCGCCTGTCATCCGCTTCTACGGATGGGATCCGGCAACGCTTTCCATTGGCTATTTTCAAAAAGCGGAAAAGGAAATCGATATGGATGCAGTCAAAAAGCACGGGCTGGGGTTTGTCCGCCGTCCGACAGGCGGAAGGGGCGTCCTGCATGAACATGAGCTCACATACAGCGTCATCGTTTCAGAGGACCATCCTGAAATGCCGAAAACAGTCACAGAGGCCTACCGGGTGATTTCTGAAGGAATCCTTAAGGGATTCCACAATCTTGGAATGGATGCCTATTTTGCTGTTCCGAAGACAGCCGAGGAAAGGGAGTCGCTGAAGAACCCGCGTTCCTCCGTCTGCTTTGATGCACCAAGCTGGTATGAGCTTGTTGTTGAGGGAAGAAAGGTTGCCGGAAGCGCCCAGACAAGGCAGAAGGGTGTTATCCTCCAGCATGGATCCATCCTCCTCGACCTTGATGAAGATAAGCTTTTCAGCCTGTTCAAGTATCCGAATGACCGTGTGAAGGAAAGGATGCAGAGAGCGTTCAAAAGCAAAGCCGTTGCCATCAACGAGCTGAGCCGGGACAAAGTTACAATCGGGCAGGCCAAGGAAGCCTTCAGAAAGGGCTTTGAAGAAGGTCTTGACATTCATCTTGAACCTTATGAGCTTTCCGCCGAAGAAATGGAATATGTGAACAAAATTGCAAAAGACCGATATGAAAACGATGAATGGAACTTTAAAAGATAAAAAGCGGCCCTGTCGCTTTTTTTCTGTTTGATGCAGAAATTGGCACACCCAGAATATGAAGATTTTTCCAAGGGGTCCGCATATAAAACGCAAGCCCCGAAATTTGCCGAAAATAATCGTTTACTGTCATTAATCGGACAATATCTCTTCTTATCTCTGAAATCTAGTTTTTTCTGCGTTTGACAAAATCAAATTGATTTGACCTCTAATACAATATATAGTGGTGTCGAAAATATTTTATACACTATATATTGATTTTGAGGTTTTAGATATGATAACTTTAGGGTATTCAAAAAAACAAATAGAAGCTTGGCTTTCTATTATTAATAGAAAGATACATTGAAGGAGCTGTGTGTATGTCTGTCGTTCTAGGACAAAAAGCAAAAGTGAACATCGAACAATTAAACAAGGATATCCGCCTATTTCCCCAGGTGCATCCGATCACCCCTGATATGAAAATCACCCATAAAGGGGTTTCCCGTCTGGTCATGCTGGACCGCTATACTTTCAAGGATACAGAAAAGATTACTCTGGCGAACGGGGACTTCGTTGTCCTGACGGTCAAAGAAGATCCAAAATTCCCTGCCCGCGGCCTCGGCTTCATCCAGGAGATTGACTGGGAGAACAAGACAGCCAAAGTATTGGTGGAGGAAGAATTCCGCGGAGTACTGGATAATCCGGACGAACCGGTGATTACGAAATCGCTGGATGTGATTGAGAAGCCGCTTGAAATCTATTATGAGCAGATTGCAAAGCGCAATGCGACAGGCCTGGCAGCTGCAGAGGCAACAGAAGAGAAGCGCAAAGAATGGTTTGAGAAATTCTACCACGAGCTTGTGAGCCTGAACTTCATCCCTGCCGGAAGGGTGCTTTACGGTGCTGGCGCGGATACGGATGTTACTTACTTTAACTGCTATGTCATGCCGTTTGTACAGGATTCCCGGGAAGGGATTTCAGAGCATCGCAAGCAGGTAATGGAAATCATGAGCAGGGGCGGCGGCGTCGGAACAAACGGATCGACCTTAAGGCCGCGCAACACGCTGGCCCGCGGAGTGAACGGCAAATCTTCCGGTTCGGTTTCATGGCTTGATGATATTGCGAAACTGACTCATTTGGTTGAACAGGGCGGATCAAGGAGAGGTGCGCAAATGATCATGCTCACCGACTGGCATCCTGATATCATCGAATTCATCATCTCAAAAATGCAAAACCCGCGCATCCTCCGTTTCCTGCTGGAAAACACACAGGATGAAACAATCAAGCGCTATGCCAGTGAAAAGCTGAAGTTCACTCCGCTGACTGAGCAGGAGACCAATATGTATCAGGGAATCATCAACTATAAGCAAATCCCCGGTCTTGGCGGCTTCAGCGAGAAAATCATCAAGGATGCGGAAAATAAGCTTGCTGCCGGAGGCAATTATACTGTCCATAATCCTGAGTTCCTGACTGGCGCCAATATTTCCGTGTGCCTGACAAAGGATTTCATGGATGCCGTTGAAAAAGATGCAGAGTATGAGCTGCGCTTCCCTGATGTGGAGTCATATGATGCTGAAACGATGAAGATCTACAATGAAGAATGGCATAAAATCGGTGATGTCCGCGAATGGGAAAAGCTGGGCCACAAAGTGCGCACCTACCGCAAAATCAAGGCAAAAGAGCTTTGGAACCTGATCAATATCTGCGCAACTTATTCAGCGGAGCCAGGCATTTTCTTCATCGACAATGCGAATGATATGACAAATGCACAAGCCTACGGACAGAAGGTAGTAGCGACAAACCCTTGCGGAGAGCAGCCGCTGGCGCCTTACTCTGTCTGCAATCTCGCCGCTGTCAATCTTGCTGAAATGGCTGACAAGGAAAACAAAACGGTCGACTTTGAAAAGCTGGCCCGCACTGTTGAAGTTGGCGTCCGCATGCAGGATAACGTCATTGACGCGACACCATACTTCCTTGAAGAAAACAAAAAGCAGGCTCTGGGAGAGCGCCGTGTCGGACTTGGTGTAATGGGGCTGCATGATCTGCTGATTTACTGTGAAACAGAATACGGTTCAGAAAAAGGCAACGAACTGATCGACAAAGTATTTGAAACGATTGCTGTAACCGCATATAAAGCTTCAGTTGAGCTGGCAGGTGAAAAAGGCAGCTTCCCGTTCCTTACAGGGGCAACGGATGAAGAAACAAGCAGGCTCCGCCAGAACTTCACAGAGGCTGGATTTATGCAGAAAATGCCAGAAGATGTGAGACAGTCCATCCTTGAAAAAGGAATCCGCAATTCCCACCTGCTGACTGTAGCACCGACAGGATCCACAGGTACAATGGTCGGGGTGTCTACAGGGCTTGAGCCATACTTCTCCTTCTCTTATTTCAGGAGCGGCCGATTAGGGAAGTTCATTGAGGTGAAGGCAGATATCGTACAAGAGTATCTTGACCGCAACCCTGACGCAGATCCTGAGAACCTGCCGGAATGGTTTATTTCCGCTATGGAGCTTTCCCCTGAAGCGCATGCTGATGTTCAATGTGTCATCCAGCGCTGGATTGACAGTTCTATAAGCAAGACGGTCAATGCACCGAAGGGCTATAGCGTTGAACAGGTGGAAGGTGTGTATGAACGCCTGTACCGCGGCGGAGCGAAAGGCGGAACAGTATATGTCGACGGTTCCCGCGACTCGCAGGTCCTTACGCTGAAAGCGGAAGAAAACACCTTCGATGAGGAAGAAACGAAAGAAGAAAAGCCGAAACAGCGTGTTGTGCTGGTTGACACAATCAGTGACCTCAGATCGACAGATGTAACCATCGGCTCGGAAGTAGGCAACACCTGCCCGGTATGCCGCCAGGGCAAGGTAAAAGAAATCGGCGGCTGCAATACCTGCACAAACTGTAATGCCCAATTGAAATGCGGCTTGTAAAATTTTCATAAACAGTAAAAAGAGGATGGAAAAATTTTTCCGTCCTCTTTTTTTGGTTTTGCCCCAATAATGCTCATACTACAAAAAAGTGCCGGCGACATGCCTGAGCCAAGCAAACATAGAAACGGGGTTATAAAGATGAAACCATTCATGCCGCAGCTTGTGTATATAGAACCGAAAGCGCTTGAATATCCTTTGGGAAAGGAGCTGAAGGAGAAATTTGAGGAGCTAGGCATCGAAATCCGCGAAACCACTTCCCACAACCAGGTGCGCGGCATCCCGGGGAATAATGAGCTTCAGCAGTACCGGAATGCAAAATCGACACTCGTAGTAGGCATCAGGAGGACGCTCAAATTCGATACGTCCAAACCGTCAGCCGAGTATGCCATCCCGCTTGCAACAGGATGCATGGGGCATTGCCATTACTGCTATCTGCAGACAACCCTTGGGAGCAAGCCGTATATCCGCACATATGTAAACCTTGAGGATATCTTTGCTCAGGCTGAAAAATATATGGAGGAGCGGGCGCCTGAAGTCACCCGATTTGAAGCTGCCTGTACCTCGGATATTGTAGGGCTTGACCATTTGACGCACTCATTGAAAAAGACGATTGAATTCATCGGCGGGACAGAGTATGGAAGACTCCGCTTTGTGACTAAGTACCACCATGTCGACCATCTGCTTGATGCCAAGCATAACGGCAAGACAAGGTTCCGCTTCAGCGTCAATTCACGATATGTAATCAAGAATTTTGAACCGGGCACCTCCACTTTCGATGAACGGCTCGAAGCGGCCAGGAAGGTTGCAGGGGCGGGATACCCTTTAGGTTTTATCGTGGCGCCAATCTATCTTCATGAAAACTGGAAAGAAGGATATTATGAGCTTTTTGAAAGGCTGAAGCAGTCGCTGGATGGCATAGAGCTTAAAGATCTTACTTTTGAACTTATTCAGCACCGTTTCACTAAGCCTGCCAAGAAGGTCATAGAAAAACGCTATCCGAAAACAAAGCTTGAAATGGATGAAGAAAAGCGGAAATATAAGTGGGGCCGCTACGGAATAGGAAAATATGTATACCAGAACGATGAAGCAAAGGAAATGGAAGAAACCATCCGAAGTTATGTCCATTCCTTTTTTCCGGAAGCAGAAGTCCAGTATTTTACGTAACCTGATATTTTATCCTGAATAATTAATTTGTCCGCCGTACTATTTTTGCAGCTGCCCGATTAAAGATGTATCAAGCAGGTATCATCGACGGGGGTGGCTTGCATGTATATAGACGGCGTTTTTTCGGGCGGCGGCATTAAAGGCTTTGCGCTGATCGGTGCTTTGGAGGTCATTGAGCAGAAAGGATTCCGCTTTGAAAGGGTGGCCGGCACGAGCGCGGGCTCGATTGTTGCCGGACTGTCTGCTGCAGGATACACAAGCAGCGAAATGTTCGATCTGATGAATGAACTTGACTTGAAAAAGCTGCTGGATGCCAGGAGGACGCTGCTTCCATTTTCGGCAGCTAAGTGGCTGCTCTTGTATTGGCGACTTGGATTGTACAAGGGAAACGAGCTGGAAAGGTGGATTGCAGAAAAGCTCGCTGCAAGGGGGATCCGTACATTTGGCGACCTCGCACCACAGAAGCTTAGAGTCATTGCATCAGATCTGACCAACGGCCGGCTTGTCGTCTTACCGGATGATTTAATGAGCTACGGGGTCGACCCTGGCCGATTCTCCGTAGCGAAGGCTATCCGGATGAGTTGCAGCCTGCCTTATTTTTTTGAACCGGTCAAACTGAAGTCTTATGAAGGAGAAACAAGTCTCTTAGTCGATGGGGGAGTGCTGAGCAATTTTCCGATGTGGCTCTTTGACAAGGAAAATGTCAAAAAGCTCCGGCCAGTACTTGGGATCAAGCTGAGCCATGATGTCTTGAACAGGGAGAAAAATAAAATCAATAATGCGATCCAGCTCTATGAGGCGCTCTTTGAGACAATGAAGGATGCCCATGATGCACGCTATATTTCCCGGAAGCATGCAAAGAATATCATTTTTGTTCCGACAGAGGGCATCGTTTCTACAGAATTTGGCCTTACCGCTGAAAGAAAAGAAGAGCTGCTGGAGCTCGGGAGGCGGTCAGCGAGGAAGTTTTTTTCTCAATGGACCTATTGAGGGAATTAAAAAGCACTGCCCCATATTGGCAGTGCTTCCGCTGGCCGGCCATTTACAGCCAGCAGGAGTAATACTAATCTGCCCGGGCATCAAAGGGAGGCCCGGTTCTTTTTTTTGCCTTTTTTTCCGTCAATGACGGTTAAATGAGATGGAGACTTGCGGGCTTTTGTTTTCCTTAAGGATGTGAGCGAACCGACACTTGCCTTCCTGGTGCTGGCAGGTTCTTTCTGATATTTCCTTTTAGATTTCTTAGCTGCTTTAACAAATGCCTGCTGCTCTTTTTTCATAGGGCCAGCTTTGTAGAAACGGCGAAACAGAAAGTATACGGCAGCACCAATGAGGGCCATTACGGCTATACTCTGCAAAAAACCGGCAGGGTCGTTTACCAATCTGCCTGTTATTCCGATTATTGCGAGGCCAATGAGGCCGGCAACAATGTACAATGAAGTCCGGTTATTCAAAAAAGCCACCTCCCTATGAGCATGATGAGCATTTTCACTTGCTTTTAAACTATATTTTATACAATTTCTTCTGTTTTATTAGCGTCCTCGGTTTCCTTTTCCTTTTTTAGCAGTTCGTTAAACGAAAGAATGGCAACTTCTGTCTGTTTATCATCCGGTTCTTTGGTCGTCAGGAGCTGAAGCCAGAGTCCGGGAAGGCCGAGCCATTTCAGAACAGGCACATGCCTGACCTTATTCGTCAGCTGCAGGACCTCAAAGGAGATTCCGAGAACGACTGGAATCAGGGCAAGGCGGTTTAAAATCCTGACCCAAAGCGGATCGGTCGGCACAAACATATAAATGAAGACGCCGACAATGACGGTGAAGAGGATAAAGCTGCTGCCGCAGCGATAATGGAGCCTGGACTGCGCCTGCACATTTTCGACCGTCAGCTCCTTGCCGTTTTCAAAAGCATTTATTACTTTATGCTCTGCACCATGGTACTGAAACACCCGCCTGATGATCGGGGTCAATGAAACGAAATAAATATAGCCAAGCAGAAGGATGAGTTTGAAAAATCCTTCTACCAATACCTGGGAGAAATCGCTCGAAAAAATCGGCTTTGTCAAGGCCGCCAGGAATACCGGAACAAGGGTGAAGATAAATTTCCCGAACAGGAATGAAATGACCCCTATGGCTGCCACGCCGAGCCACATGGTCAGCTTGGATGGCTCCTTTTCTTTTAAGGTATGATCCTCGCTTGGATCAAGATCAAATCTCTCTGTTGAGAAATTCAAGTGCTTCGAACCGTTCGCACTTGCTTCAATAATGGCTGCTATCCCTCTAAGGAAAGGGATTTTCTTGATCGTCCGGAGAGACGGATTGGACTTTCTCGGCAGATGGAAGTATTCAATAGATTCATCCTTCCTTCTGACTGCTGTGACATAATGATGCTTGCCGCCGAACATGACGCCTTCAACTACCGCCTGGCCGCCATAAACGGGCTTTTGGTCTTTAGACATATATGTAACACCAACCTATTGTGTACTGGGCCGAAACAGCATATTGAAAAAAGTGGATCGTGCCTGAAAGGCACTTTTTGCATAAGCTGAATGTACCTATATTTATTCTACTAAAAAACGGATAAAACCTCTAGAGCGGAGCGAAAGTAAGATTATTTCAGCCTCGCAGCCGATGAACCTTCAATTTTTGGTTTTGATGTAATTGAAAAAATAACCATGGGCATACTAAAGCAATGGAGGTGGAAAAATGAAGGAAGAACATGCAAAGCTTGAACAAAATCAGAGGGAAAAGCCGATGTCCTTCATGGCTATGGTCATCATCACTGGATTTGTCGGGGGAGTGCTTTGGAGCGGGCTGGCTTATCTGGCTTACGTCTTTAACCTGACTGAAATCCATCCAAGGGTCATCCTGGAGCCATGGGCTATAGGCGGATGGAAGAAGACGTGGCTTGGGACGGTCATTTCGCTTGTATTCATAGGGATTGTCTCCATCGGGGCAGCCATCATCTATTATGCCCTGCTTAGAAAGATCAAAAGCATCTTTGCGGGGGCAGCCTACGGAATTGCGCTTTTCCTGCTGGTCTTTTTTGTACTGAATCCCATTTTTCCAGGCATCAGCCCGCTGAGGGATCTGGATAAAAATACAATCATTGCCTCTGTCTGTTTTTATATTCTTTATGGAGTATTCGTCGGCTTCTCTATTTCTTATGAAGAAAATGAAATCAGGTTCAGGGAAGATAAGGAAAAAGAAACTGCAACATAATATGGTTTCGGTGTGCTGCCGATTTCAATTGTGATAGAATGTTCTTATGGACATTCTTTTTTTCACGGGAGCCTATTTATGAAAAAAATACTACTATTAAACGGGCCGAACCTGAATATGCTGGGCAAGCGGGAGCCCGGTATTTATGGGGAGACCACACTGAAGCAGCTGGAAGAGCGGATTGCAGAGCTGGCCCGCGAATACGGGGCAGAACTGGAAGCCTGCCAGTCCAATCATGAAGGGGCGCTCATCGATAAGCTTTATGAAGCGAATGAGGCTGAGTTCGATGGCGTGATCTTTAATCCCGGAGCCTTCACACATTACAGCTACAGCCTTCGGGACTGCATAGCAGGCATAAGCGTGCCTGTCATTGAAGTACATATATCGAATATCCACGCCCGGGAGCCCTTCCGCCATGTATCTGTCACCGCAGCGGTTACGGCGGGGCAGGTCGTCGGCCTGGGGCTCAAGGGATATGAGCTGGCATTATCCGCACTACTGGAAAAGGGGAGAAATTAGGATGGAGAAATTACAGAAGCTTCGCGCTGCATTTGGACAGCATTCAATCGATGGGATGCTGGTTACAAGCAATTATAACAGAAGATATTTAACCGGTTTCACCGGTTCTGCTGGAGTGGTGCTGATCAGCGGGGAAAAAGCACAGTTCATCACAGATTTCCGCTATGTCGAACAGGCCGGGAAGCAGTGTGAAGGCTTTGAAATCGTTCAGCATTCAGGCAATATCGTCGAAGAGGCGGCCAGGCAGGCGAGGAATCTGGGGATCCAGAAGCTTGGCTTTGAGCAGGATCATGTATCATTTGCTTCCTTCAAAGCCTATGAAGCAGCAGCAGAAGCAGAGCTTGTTCCGGTAAGCGGGGCAATTGAAAAGTTACGCTTGATTAAGACGGGGTCAGAGATTAAGATATTAAAGGAAGCTGCGAGCATTGCCGATAAGGCATATACTCATATTCTGGACTATATACGCCCCGGCAGGACAGAGCTGGAGGTTTCGAATGAACTGGAATTCTTTATGAGAAAAGCAGGTGCAGCCTCTTCTTCTTTTGACATCATTGTTGCATCCGGATATAGATCTGCCCTTCCGCACGGAGTGGCAAGCGATAAGGTAATTGAAAAAGGGGATATGGTTACACTTGATTTCGGCGCCTATTATAATGGCTATGTATCCGACATTACCCGCACCCTTGCTGTGGGTGAGCCGGACAGCAAGCTGAAGGATATCTATCATATAGTCCTTGAAGCTCAGCTTAAGGGTCTTGAAGGCATCAAACCGGGCATTTCCGGAAAAGAAGCAGACGCCCTGACCCGCGACCACATCAGCAGCAAAGGCTATGGAGAGTATTTCGGGCATTCGACAGGACATGGAATCGGTCTTGAGGTCCACGAGGGTCCTGGGCTTGCATCCAGATCTGATGTCATCCTTGAAGAGGGGATGGTCGTCACAGTCGAACCTGGCATCTACATCCCTGGTCTTGGCGGTGTGCGCATTGAAGATGATACAATCATTACAAAGGACCATAACGAAAAGCTCACTCATTCAACTAAAGAACTAATCATTCTGTAATTGCATATTAGGAGGACATAACACATGATTTCTGTAAATGATTTTCGTACAGGATTGACAATCGAAGTAGATAACGGCATTTGGAGAGTAATGGATTTTCAGCATGTTAAGCCAGGAAAAGGCGCAGCGTTTGTTCGTTCAAAGCTCCGCAACCTGCGCACCGGCGCTATCCAGGAAAAAACCTTCCGTGCCGGCGAGAAGGTAGGCAAGGCGCAGATTGATAACCGCAGAATGCAATACTTATACGCAAGCGGCGATCAGCACGTATTCATGGACAACGAGTCTTACGAGCAAATTGAACTGCCTGAAAACTCTATTGAGTATGAGCTGAAGTTCCTTAAAGAAAATATGGAAGTCCAGATCATGATGTATCAGGGAGAAACGCTTGGTGTTGAACTTCCAAACACTGTTGAGCTTGAAGTGACAGAAACTGAGCCTGGAATCAAAGGTGATACTGCTTCTGGCGGAACCAAGCCTGCTACACTTGAAACCGGCCTGATTGTTCAGGTTCCTTTCTTCATCAACCAGGGAGATGTCCTGATCATCAACACAACTGAAAGCTCTTATGTGTCCAGAGCCTAATCGGTGAAAAAAAGGAATACCCGCGTGGCATTTTGCCAGCGGGTATTTTTTTGATTTAAACTGTTAAAGCTTCTTTCCGGTCGTTCCCGGAGATTGATCGGTATTTCCGGGATTATTATATTCCGGGTCAGAGGATGCCGGTTTGCTGTTGCTTTTTGTTCCGCCAAGATATTGGTCCGGATCCTGCTGCTCTTTTAAAAATTTTTGATGATTTTCATTTACCATTCGGTAGCCACCCCTTCGGTACTCTTTTTGCCGCACTCTTTTTAGTATGCGCTTTTAAAATCATGCTTATGAAAAAATGGCTTAAAGCTATTGCCTTTATAGAAATGTTATTGTAATATAATTAATACAAGCTGCGTTGTTCGTTTGTATATGAAGTTTCAACCTTTATGTAGTAATAGGGAGCCCTAAATCGGAATCAGGACGGCATGCCTCTATACAGAGGACACCCGGAAAGAATTCCTGCGGACACCCACCTGTTGGAGCAGGTTTGAAACTCCATATAAATCGGCGGCAACTGCGGCCCTTAATATGTTATCCCAAAGCAATGGCCAATCGGCTGTTGCTTTTTTTAATATACAAAGTCTGCTGTAACATAGGCAGTAACTTCCATAGTGCCAGGTTCTATTGAAGTACCAGCGGCCGCGCTTTTTACAAACATGCCGGCTTCCCCTTGTATTGGCTGGCCGGGGGCAATGATTCCTTCAGTGACTGCTGCTGGTGTTTTAACCAGCTGTACATGAAGGGTCTTTGCAATAACAGAAGCCTTTTCATAGGCATCTATGACCGCGAGTGACAGAGCCTGCTTCTGAGGCTTTGCTTCATCGGCTAAAAGCCTGACGGAAGAAATGATATTCGCTCCGTTTTCTGCAGCGGTATCCAATACTCGGCCGGCAGCTTCCACAGGTGAAACAATCACCCTTAATAAATGCTCTGCCTTATACCCTCTGAAAATCTGTTTCCCATCCTGAAAATCGTATTGCGGAAAAACGGAATAGTTGCTTGTCTGTATACTTTCTTCCGGCAGTCCAATCCTGATTAAAGCGTCCTGAATCCTGGAGATCGTCTGGGCCGCTTCCGCCTGTGCCTCAGCCAGGGAACTGCTCTCGGCCGAAACGCCAAAGATGGTCTCCGCTTTACTTGGCTTTACTTCGACGGTTCCCTTTCCTGTGACCCTGATGGTGTTCCGGCCCTGCTTCTGGAGGGGCTGCCCTGAAATGCCTTGATTTTTATACATATACTGTCCTCCCCCTAATCCTTCTTGCTTTAATTTATTGGTTTCCGGCCGGCAGCAGAACAAATTCATCAGCTAAAATACTTTCTGATTTTGCCTGCCAGCTCCTCCTTCTTTTCCTCAAGGTGTCTGAAACGATGTCCATTTGCCCCGGAGGGATGGGGAAATCCAGATAAACAGAGTTCAGGTTTGATCAGCCCGCTGTTTATCCATCCTTCCAATATGCTGTCAGCCGCCTTGCCGAGGGGGATGATCAAGGGAGAATCCAGCGGCTGTATATCCGTTCTGAATGTTTCTTCTGCATAGCTCAGCAGAAACGGGCTCCGGCCTAATTCCGGGGCATGGCCTGTGTAGTTCTTTCCTTTATTGAAAACAGGATATTTTACAAGTGAGGATGTATGAAGGATAGAATCATCATCATGAAAGAGTTTCATGGAGTAATCGATGCCAAGGCACTCGGCCAGGCCAATGCTGTCCAGCATTTCCGCCAGATTTTTTCTCATGGGTCCTGAAAAGCGTCCTTCTGCTTTCACCCTCTTCAGCATCTCTGAGTCAGGAACCTTTCCAATCAAATGCCTTGCGAGCGTGATGCTTTTGTTCATTTGCGCCCATCCAGGCGTAATGCCAAGTATCAACACTTGAGCTCTGCTATTCACATATTCATTATGGGGCGAGTAATAGATCTGAAGAGCACCATATTTTTCAATCAGCAATCCCGGATGCAGCAGGTCTTCTTTTGTATATGTTTCTTTTAAAGGAAGCTTCTTAATTTCCTCTTTATACCTGGTAAACAGCATATCCCTCTCCTTTCCCTGTCATTATTCATGATACCCATATTCTCTGCATGATAAAGAATCTTTTTCCTTTGTTTCTATCCGAAAAACCATTTATGGAAAAGGGACAAATATTGTCATATTGCTCCTGGAACGACATACATTTCTTAGTAGCGAAAATAAAAGACAGTAAAGCTATAAGGAGGATTTTTGTGGAAACAGTTGCAGCCTTTTTGCCAAAAAATTTATCAGACAAGCTGAAAAATGTCCCTCCTGAAATGATGGAGCATCTGGAGGAAATCAGGATCAGGATCGGCAGGCCGCTTGAAGTGACAGCCAAAGGCATTCCCTGCTTCCTGCCCTATACAGTCGGAGCCGAAGATGCCGTCCACTTAATGAATAAAATCAGCCATTTTTCAATCTACACTTTGGAAGAGGAACTTAAGAGGGGCTATATCACAATAGAAGGCGGACACCGGGTGGGGCTTGCCGGGAAAGTTATTCTGGATGGAGGGAAAGTCAAGGCCATCCGTGATATCTCTTCCTTCAATATCAGGGTGGCAAGAGAGAAGATCGGGACAGCAGACAGGCTGATACCCTATTTATATAGCAGCGGCTGGCTCCACACTATGGTAGTCGGCCCGCCCCAGACAGGCAAGACCACACTGCTGAGGGATATTGCCCGGATTGTCTCCTCTGGTGCAGCGAATCCAGCTATTGCGGCACAGAAGGCCGGCATAGTGGACGAGCGGTCTGAGATTGCCGGAAGTGTCAGCGGCATTCCCCAGATGACCTTTGGGCCAAGAGTGGATGTCCTTGATGCCTGCCCGAAGGCGGAAGGGATGATGATGATGATCCGTTCCATGAGCCCGGATGTCCTGCTCGTTGATGAAATCGGCAGGCAGGAGGATGGGGAGGCCATCATGGAGGCTGTCCATGCGGGAATCAAGCTGATGATGACAACCCATGGACGTTCATGGGAGGAAATAAAGAACAGACCGACATTAAAGCAGATTCTTGAAAGCGGAATTTTTGAAAGATATGTGATTTTGGACCGGACAGGCGGCCCCGGAAATATTGCATCAATTCTGGACAAGTCAGGCAGGGAAATCCATCGGGAAGCGGCGGTGAACCTGGCATGATGAAGATCATCGGCGCCTGTTTCATCATCTTAGCCACTACATGGGCAGGATTTGAGGCATCAAAACATTTGAATGAGAGACCGCGCCAGCTGCGGCAGCTTAAGTCAGCGCTTCAATCGCTGGAAGCGGAAATCATGTACGGGCATACACCGCTCCACGAAGCGGCAAGAAGGCTGGCTGCCCAGCTTTCAAAGCCGCTTTCCTGGTTTTTTGAATCTTTTTCAAAGAAGCTTACAGATTCGGAAACAACCGTCAGGGCAGCCTGGGAAGAAAGCCTGAAAGAGGTGTGGAAGCTGACGGCCTTCAAGCAGGGAGAATTTGAGATCATGAAGCAGTTCGGGGAGACCCTCGGCCGCCATGACCGGTTTTCCCAGCAGAAACAAATCATGCTGGCACTCTCTCATCTGGAAAGGGAAGAAGCCGATGCTTATGAAAAACAGGCAAAATACGAACGAATGGTAAAAAGCCTTGGCTTCCTGTCAGGTCTCCTGTTGATCATTCTATTGATTTAAACCAGGGCTCGCACACGATGCAAGGAATATTTAAGCAGCGTATAGGAGGAGAAATGATGGGATTAGAGGTTGATATTATTTTTAAAATTGCCGGAGTAGGGATCGTAGTCGCCTTTTTGCACACCATTTTGGACCAGGTCGGAAAGAAAGAGTACGCACAGTGGGTCACTTTATTCGGCTTTATCTATATCTTGTTTATGGTTGCCTCGATTGTGGACGACCTCTTTCAAAAAATTAAGTCGGTATTTTTATTTCAAGGATAAGGGAGGGCTCAGCGATTGAGATCTTTCAAATAGCAGGCATCTCGCTGGTTGCAACCTTCCTTGCACTCGTCGTAAAAGAGCAGAAGCCCAACTTTGCTTTTCTGCTCGTTGTCTTTACCGGATGCAGCATTTTCCTGTTTCTCGTTGACCAGATTTATGCCATCATCCATATGCTTGAAAAGATTGCGGTAAATGCCAAAGTGAATCTTGTCTATGTAGAAACGATCCTCAAAATTATCGGGATCGCTTATATAGCGGAATTTGCGGCCCAGATTACGAAGGATGCAGGACAGGGTGCAATTGCCTCGAAAATTGAGCTCGGCGGCAAAATACTGATTCTGGCGATGGCCATCCCGATCCTGACTGTCCTGATTGAATCGATCATTCAGCTGATACCAAGTTAAAGTCACAGCAATCAGTTTTTTTAAATGAGGTGAATAGATGAAGCAGCGGCTGCCGTTTATTTTTCTAGTATTATTTCTCGCCACCTTCTGTGTGATGCCAGATGTACAAGCTTCCAGGGAAAATGAAGGAGAGAACGGGCCAAAGGGAGCTGAGGCGCTGGTTGAAGCCCAGCTTGAAACCCTTGAGCTTGATGAGCTGAAAGGTTTCTGGGAAAAAGTTTCAAATGAATATGGCGGCTTTTTGCCGGAAAGCCAGAAAGGCAGTTTATATGAATTTATTAAGGGAGATAAAGAATTCTCCCTGAAGGAATGGATGCTCGGGGGGCTGAAGTTTCTCTTTCATGAGTTTCTCGTAAATGGAAAGCTTCTTGGCTCTCTCATCATCCTGACGGTCTTCAGCATGTTTCTGCAGTCCCTTCAGAATTCTTTTGAAAAGAGCTCTGTCAGCAAAGCCGCTTATTCCATCATCTTTATGGTTCTGGTGATCATCGCACTGAACAGCTTCCGGGTTGCGGTTGATTACAGCATCGAAGCCATCAGCACAATGACCTCTTTCATCCTGGCGCTCGTACCGCTCCTTTTGGCTCTGATCGCTTCGTCTGGCGGGCTGGTGTCGGCTGCATTTTTCCATCCTGTCATACTGTTTTTGATGAATATCAGCGGATTGTTCATCCAATATGCGGTGCTGCCCCTTCTATTTCTTTCAGCGGTACTCAGCATCGTGAGTGTCCTTTCAGAAAATTACAAGGTGACGCAGCTTGCCAATCTTCTGCGGAACTGGAGCATAGGCCTTCTGGGATTGTTCGTGACCATTTTCCTTGGGGTCATCTCAGTCCAGGGAGCTTCTGCCGCAATTACGGACGGCGTGACCTTGAGGACCGCGAAATTCATCACAGGAAATTTCATCCCCGTCATCGGAAGGATGTTCACGGATGCCACAGATACAGTCATCAGTGCATCAGTGCTCTTGAAAAATACAGTGGGGATCGCGGGAGTCGCGATTCTGCTGATTATCGCAGCGTTTCCGGCAATCAAGATTCTTATGATTGCTTTTATATATAAATTTGCAGCAGCTGTCCTCCAGCCGCTCGGCGGGGGCCCGGTCATCGCCTGCCTCGACATCATCAGCAAGAGCGTCATCTACGTATTTGCGGCACTCGCCCTTGTGTCTCTTATGTTTTTCTTAAGCATAACCGTCATAATCGCTGCAGGAAATCTGACCATGATGATGAGATAGGGGTGACCGATATGGAGTTCATAAAAGAGTGGGTTACAAACATCATATTATTTGTTCTGCTGGCGACTGTTGTGGACATGCTCCTGCCGAATTCAAGCCTGCAGAAGTATACGAAGATGGTGACCGGTCTGCTTCTGATCACCATCATCCTGTCCCCGGTCCTCAAGCTGTTCACCCAGGATTTTGAAAAAGCCATTGGAAAAATAAATATCACTGAAACAGCGGAAGATCATAATATGGAAAATTTAATAGAAATGAAGAAAAAAGAAATACAAGCTTCAACCAGTGCATATATTTTAGAAGAAATGGCTGTCCAATTGAAAACGGACGCAGAAAAGGAGCTGATGGAACAGTACGGATTGGAAATTAGTGATGTAAGTCTAGTCGTGGATGAAAATAATCAGAGTGCCTTCCCTGAGAATCTGGAGAAGGTCAGCATCCAGCTAAAGCAGCAGGTTCCTGAAGAAAAAGCAGTCGAAGTGGTCTCCATGGTAGAAATCAATACGAACCAACCCTTTCCATCAAGCGCAGAAACAGATGAATCAAACGATATCGCTTCACTTCTTGCTCAAAAATGGAATATAAAGGAAGAATCTATCGAAGTCATGATAGAAGGGGGGAACAAGGATTAATGGACAATGAAAAGGGGCCGCTGGCTTGGATAAAGAAACACCTGATGGGAAGCGGTGAAAATAAGAAGCAGGGAAAATATCAATATTTGCTGATCGCCCTATTGTTCGGGGCAGCGATCATGCTCATCAGCAGCTCCTTTTTCAAGGAGGAAGAAGCTGGCGGGGTGCTTCCGGCTTTCAGCAGCCAGGAAGGGAAGGAAACTGAAGATGTCCCGGCCTTTGGCCAAAAGAAGACAGGCGGGAACGGGTCTATCACTGATTATGAAAAAGCGTATGAAGCCCAGTTGAAGGAAGCGCTCGATTCCATAATTGGTGTCGATGATGTCACGGTTGTTGTCAATGTGGATGCAACTGAGAAGAAGGTATTGGAAAAGAACTCCACAACCAAGTCCCAAACGACCGATGAAACCGATCGGGAGGGAGGTAAAAGGAAAGTGGAGGATTTGTCCAAGGAAGACCAGCTGGTGATTATCAGAGATGGAGAAAAAGAGGTTCCGATAGTGGTGGAAACGAAAAAACCTGTTATACGGGGAGTACTCGTCGTCGCTAAAGGGGCCGATAACATACAAGTAAAAAAGTGGATCATTGAGGCTGTAACGCGGTCGCTGGATGTCCCAAGCCACCGTGTAGCTGTAATGCCAAAAAAATCTAAGGGGGAATCCTGAAATGCTATTGAAAAAACAAACAGTCTGGCTTTTAACAATGCTAAGTTTAGTCGTCGTGCTCTCTGTCTACTACATTACTACTCCTGAACAAAAAAGCAATGATCTGGCCGCAGTCGAGGAAAAGGCAAATGAAGAAACCGCAGGTGCAGAAGAGTCATCTGCTGAAGAAACTGCTTCTGAAGATGGCGAAACAGTCATCTCCGGTGTTTCCAGCGATGAAATGTTCGAAACGCTCCGCATGCAGATGGAAGATGAGCGCAGCCGGATGGAAGAGGAACTCACCAATGTCATGGCCTCCACAGATCTTTCCGCTGAAGAACGAAACGAAGCGAAGGAAAAAATCGACCAGCTTAGAGATGTTGCACAGAAAGAAATCCTTCTTGAAACAGTCATTAAAGCCATGGACTATGAAGACGTCCTTGTAAGGGCAGACGGAGAAAAAGTCCGCATTACCATCAAATCAAAAGAACACTCGCCAACAGCTGCCAACGAAATCATCCAAATGGTAAAAGGCGAAATCCCGCAGCTGCAGGTAGCATCAGTAGAATTTGAACCTGGGAAATAGAAAAGCGGAGGGCGCTTGCTCAATAAAGGAACGCGGACTAAGAACGCCACGTCCTGTGGCAACGTCCGCATGACCCGCATCCTGCGGGCCTCAAGCTTAAGACGAGCAGAGCGGAAGGTTGTTCTTTAACCTTCTGATCTGATTGGCTTAAGACTCGAGGGGCTAGCTCCCGGAGCTGGACAAATAGAAAAGCGGAGGGCGCTCTCTCAAAACACCACTCTTGCAGATATGCTGAAAAGAGGCAGTGCATCACTGAATGCACTGCCTCTTTAATGTTTGATGCACACTAGGATAATAAATCTGCCGGGTTTCACTTACTTTTTCTGAAACTCCACCAGATCCTCCAGTGAATGATGAGCCTTTTTTATCGACGAGAAGATGTCTTCGTTTTGTTTTGCCTGCTCTCCGACAGAAGCAGAAAGCTCCTCGAGTGAAGCGCTTGCCTGCTCGATCACAGAGCTGAATTCTGTAACTGCATTCCCGATTGAATGGGAGGATTCCTTGATTTGCCTTGTCATGGAGCTGTAGCTGGCAATATCCTCTTTCAGCCTGATGAAGGCTGTGAAGATTTCCTCAAACGCCTGCTGGGTGTCCGAAGTGAGCGTCAGGTTGCCGGTAATGGTTTTTCCTGCAGCTCCCAGGTCTTCTTTTGCTGCCTCTGTCTCCGAAATAACCTCCTGCAGATTTTCAGAAATCATGATGGCCGTTTTCCTTGTCAGGTCGGCGAGCTTTCTGACTTCATCTGCCACTACTGCGAATCCCTTCCCGCGTTCTCCTGCTCTGGCAGCCTCAATAGATGCATTCAATGCAAGCATATTTGTTTGAGATGCTATCTCCTGGATTGAATCGGTAAACGCAGAGGTATCCTGTATCCGCAGTGAGAGGCTGCTCATCTTCGCTATCGCGTTCTGCATTTCCTTATAAGAAACGCCCATTTCTTCCGCCAATCTGCCGACCAGGGCATCGCCTGTCCGGGTGATCAGCTCGGCTGAAGCCGCATCCTGATGGAGCTTTTCTGACAGCAGGGTGGTGTCTTCTGCCTGTTTGTTTGCGACTGACAGGGATTGGTTAATGCCCATGATTGCCTCAGACTGGGTCTGCATTCCGGCGGAAACCTCGGCAATAGATCGGGACATGCTGTATGCAGCTTCAAAATTTTTGCCGCTTCTCTCTTTCACCTGTTCAATCATTTCAGAAATATCAGCTGTGCCCTTGTCTATGGCCCTCCTGATTTCCTGATCGGTTTTCAGGAGCTGTGCTGTCTTTTCCTGAGAAAGAACTATGTTCTCGGCAAGCTTGCGCGATATGGAAAATTGAAATGAAAGGAGTACCGTTACTAAAAGGTAAAGCAGATAAATTGTCACATAATTTTTCATTTCCAATGGAAGGGTGCCATGATGAAGTGCTGCAAAAGCTGTAATGAGTGTGTTTCCAAGAAAAAATGCCAGCCAGAGCAAGACTGTATCCATATAGATGGCTGCTGCGGCAATGATGAAGTATGCGAGGAAAAAAGCTGTTGGCGAGACACTGTTTTCCATGATGATGAACATGACGGCGGTAATCAGGATCATGCTTGTATACGGAACAATATGAATGGCAGATGGAATGCGGTGGAGCAACCAAACAATGCATAGGCCAATGCCCCCGGCAATCAGAATGGCAAGGATGACAGCCAGTTCCTTTTTCATTATAATATCTACAGCAGCCGCTAAGATAACGCTTACAAAAGCCGATTTAACAATCAGTGAATTTTTTCGGGCCAAATCTTCCCTTTTTATGCTCTCAAGCTTGTCCATTATGGTGTCCTCCGTCGAAATAAGTCTAATGCTGTAAGGTTTCGCTGTGCACAGTCATATTTCCTTTGAGGAATTTCACAAAAATTGAAAAAAACATTAAAATAGAAGGGCAGGATGCAAAAAGGTCCTGCTGCTTGAAAGAAGCCGGTTGAACTTTGGTGTGGTCTTATCGTATGATATTAGTATCTAGTCATAATTTTATTTAGGACAAGGGGTGCCGAATGGTATGTTAAAAGTACAAGAAATACGCGAGCTGATTAAGCTTGTTGATCAGTCTACTATCGATGAATTTGAATATGAGCACGAAGGATCTAAAATTAAAATGAAGAAAAGCGCGGCTGCAGAGGCTGCTGTTGTCCAGCCTGCGGCAGTGCAAAGGCCCATTGAGGTGCCTGTCCAGCAGCCTGCAGTTTCTGCGGCTTCTATTCAGGAAACAGCTCCGGCTGCCGTCCAGGAAGCTCCAAAGGAAACTGTACAGGAGGCAGACTTACATAAAATCACCTCACCTATGGTAGGGACTTTCTATGCTTCACCATCGCCTGATGCCGATGTATATGTTAAATCAGGTTCAAAGGTATCAAAGGATTCTGTTGTCTGCATCGTTGAAGCCATGAAGCTGTTCAACGAAATCGAAGCAGAAGTGAATGGGGAAATTGTGGAAATACTGGTGAAAGACGGCCAGCTGGTCGAATACGGACAGCCATTATTTTTGGTGAAGCCTGAGTAAGGAGAGCTTTCGATGATAAAAAAATTATTAATTGCAAACAGAGGGGAAATTGCGGTACGGATCATCCGTGCCTGCAAGGAAATGGAAATAGAATCTGTTGCTGTCTATTCGGAAGCTGATAAAGAAGCATTGCATGTACAATTGGCGGATGAAGCATACTGCATCGGCCCGACAGCCTCCAAAGACAGCTATCTTAACTTTACGAATATCATTAGTGTTGCTAAACTGACAGGGTGTGATGCCATCCATCCCGGCTATGGATTCCTGGCGGAAAATGCTGCTTTTGCAGAACTGTGCCGCGAATGCAACATCATCTTTGTAGGCCCGACTCCCGAAGCCATCAATAAAATGGGCACGAAGGATATTGCCCGTGAAACAATGAGGGAAGCGGGAGTGCCGATTGTCCCTGGTTCACAGGGTGTCGTAAAGGACGTGGATGACGCCAAGGCACTGGCCGAAAAGATTGATTATCCCGTCATCATAAAGGCCACGGCCGGCGGAGGGGGCAAAGGCATCCGTGTAGCCCGCACCGAGGAAGAACTGGTAAAGGGAATCAATATCACCCAGCAGGAGGCCCTTACTGCTTTTGGAAATCCTGGCGTTTACATTGAAAAATATATTGAAGATTTCCGCCATGTGGAAATTCAGGTGCTTGCTGATAACTATGGCAATACACTTCATTTGGGCGAGAGGGACTGTTCGATTCAAAGAAGGCTTCAAAAACTCCTTGAAGAGACGCCATCTCCCGCACTTGACGGAGAAATCCGCGAAGAAATGGGGGCTGCCGCTGTTAAAGCTGCAAAAGCGGTTGATTATACAGGCGCCGGCACTGTAGAATTTATATATGACTATCAGAACCGAAAGTTCTATTTCATGGAAATGAACACAAGGATACAGGTAGAGCATCCTGTCACAGAAATGGTGACGGGGGTCGATCTGATCAAAGAACAGATCAAGGTTGCATCCGGAGAAAAGCTTGCCCTTCGCCAGGATGAAGTTACTTTTAATGGCTGGGCGATCGAATGCAGGATCAATGCGGAAAACCCGGAGAAGAACTTCATGCCTTCAGCCGGGAGGATCAGTATGTACCTTCCTCCAGGAGGCCTTGGCGTCCGGGTCGATTCTGCAGCTTATCCGGGCTATATGATTCCGCCTTATTATGACAGCATGATTGCAAAGGTCATTACCTATGGCAGCAGCCGGGAAGAAGCCATTTCCCGCATGAAGAGGGCTTTAAGCGAATTTGTGGTCGAAGGTGTACACACGACCATTCCATTCCATCTTAAGCTGCTCAGCCACGAGAAATTTGTGGAAGGACAGTTCAATACCAAGTTCCTTGAGTTGTACGAAGTGATGAAGTCTGAAGATTAACCGGAGGTGCTGTAATGAGCGAGAACATTTTGGAAATGAGCCAGGGGAATACTGGGCATGGAAAAGTAGAAATAGCTCCTGAAGTCATTGAAGTGATTGCAGGGATCGCTGCCTCTGAGGTAGAAGGGGTTGCACAGATGCGCGGCAATTTCGCCTCAGGAGTCGTCGAGCGTTTAGGCAAGAAAAATCATGGTAAAGGCGTCAAGGTTGAATTGACTGAGGAAGGCATCAAGGTAGAGGTGTACTGCCTGATGAAATTTGGCATCTCAATCCCCGCCGTCGCCCAGGAAATCCAGGATAATATCCGCCAGGCCCTGTTGAACATGACTGCTCTTGAAGCACAGGAAATCAATATTCATGTGGTGGGCATCTTATTTGAAAACCAGAAGCTTGAGCCTGAAATTGAACAGGAAATCTGATCAGAAGAGCCAAAGACAGCTAATGTCTTTGGCTCTTTCCATTACTGGACCTGCAGAAGGATAGGGAACTTTCTTGCAGATAGTATTAAAAAACACCTATGAATATAAGGCATAATGGCAAAAATATTGATGAACACAGTGCGAACCCGCTTTAGTTATGCTATTATCTTCTTATGTTATTTGGACAAAGATGCCTAAAAGGAGTTAAAGAATATAATGAAAAGAAGAACAGCGAGAGAAAAAGCATTACAGGCCCTGTTTCAGATTGATGTGAGCCAGGCAGACCCTTCGGAAGCAATCGACCATGTGCTTGAGGGAGAAGAAGGGGACGAATATCTGACACTTGTGGTAACCGGTGTACTTGAAAATAAAGAGGAAATTGACAGTCTGATCAAGCAGTATCTTGAAAAGTGGAAGCTGGAACGCCTTGCAACAGTTGATCGAAATCTTCTCCGCCAAGGAGTCTATGAGCTGAAATACAGCAAAGAGGTCCCGGCCAATGTTGTCATTGATGAGGCGATTGAAATTGCGAAGATATTTGGCGATGACAATTCCAGCCGTTTCATCAACGGTGTCCTCTCGAAAGTGAAGGATAGCCTGGACTCTTAAGCGTCCTGCCTGTCCCGGCCGGACCAAAAGCATTCATTGCCCTGTCTCTATCCAGTTTAAATGTGCGATATGCCTGTTTTAGCCGTTTTGGCGTGACGGATGGCCTTATTTAAACTTATAATAGGGAAGGGCTTTTTACGCTGTTTAGATTATTGTACAGAACAAACAGCAAATGGCATGTGGATACCCAGCCCTTTAAAAGGAGTATGCTATGAAGGAACAGCGTTATCTGACCGTAGGCGCTCTAACTCTATACATAAAAAGAAAATTTGACCATGACCCGCATTTGCAGGAGATATTTGTCAAAGGCGAAATCTCTAATTTTAAGAGGCATTCGAGCGGACATATGTATTTCACGCTGAAGGATGAGAAATCCCGGATCCTGGCAGTCATGTTTTCCCGTTCTGCACGTTCAGTGAAGTTTGAGCCTGAGAACGGGATGAAGGTGCTGATCAGCGGTGAGATCTCTGTCTATGAGCCGAGCGGACAATATCAGATTTATGTCAAGCAGATGCAGCCGGATGGAGTAGGGGATCTTTTCCTGGCCTTTGAGCAGCTGAAGGAAAGGCTCCAGAAAGAGGGGCTGTTTGCTTCAGAACGCAAAAGGCCCATCCCGAAATTCCCGAAAACTGTTGGAGTGATAACGTCCCCGACAGGAGCTGCAGTAAGAGATATCATCACAACAATCAAAAGGCGCTTCCCGATCGCCAATATATTGATTTATCCGGCACTTGTACAGGGTGCCCAGGCAGCTCCTTCTGTTGCTGGCGCCATTGAACTTGCAAACCTGCAGGCCGAGGCTGATGTCCTGATCGTCGGGCGCGGCGGAGGATCGATCGAAGAGCTATGGGCCTTCAATGAAGAGCAGGTGGCAAGGGCGATCGTTGGATCGGACATTCCGGTCATTTCGGCTGTCGGGCATGAAACCGACTTTACAATTGCCGATTTTGCAGCCGACCATCGCGCCCCCACACCAACCGGGGCGGCAGAAATGGCGGTTCCGCACATCGATGAATTGGCTGAAAGGATTTTAAACCGCCAGTCCAGGCTTATCAGAGCGATGAGGGAAAGAGCAGTCCTGCAGCGGGAACGATTGGGCAGACTGCAGAAATCATATGCCTTCCGCTATCCGCAGCGGCTGTACGAACAGAAGCTAGAACAGGCAGACAAGATGACAGAACAGCTGAAAAAGAGCGCAGGCAGGCTTGCAGAGCTGAAACGCGAGGAGCGGGACAGGCTGCTGCAAAGGCTCTTGAGGAATCATCCAAATGATTTGTACAAGGAAGCGAAGGAAACCCATTTACGCGGCAGCCGTGCACTCGGCAGGGCTATGAAAGAAGTTTTGACCAAGAAGCAGAAGGAATTCAGCGGCATGGTTTCAACCCTTGAGGCGCTGAGCCCGCTTAAGATTATGGACAGAGGCTACAGCTTGGCCTATAGCGGGGAAGGCGAGCTCCTGAAGAGTGTCTCCCAGGTTGAAAAGGGCGATGATGTCCAGGTGAAATTGGCTGATGGAACTTTTAATTGCAAGGTGACAGGCAAAGAGGAGTGATAGAAATGGCTGCAGAAGAAAAACTCACATTCGAAGAAGCGATGAAAAAGCTTGAAGGAATTGTAGAAAAGCTGGAAGAAGGCGATGTGCCGCTCGAAGAGGCCATTGCCATCTATAAGCAGGGCATGGAGCTGTCCAAGCTGTGCCATGATAAGCTGCAAAGAGTGGAAGAACAGCTGACGGAGGTTCTGACAGAAGAAGGCAGGAAAGAACCGTTTGTCATCGAGGAGGAGGAGTAATGGTGCCGAATGTACAGCTTGATTCTTTTTCAGAGGTCCATATAAAGATGCTTGAGCGTGAGCTGGAGGAAAGTGTCAGCAGACTGGCCGCCCCGGAGGTTCTGAAAAAGGCCATGCATTATTCTCTGCAGGCCGGGGGCAAAAGGATCAGGCCGCTCCTCGTATTCGCTACTCTCAAGGCTTTTGGGGAAGATACAAAAAAAGGCCTGCAGGCTGCAGCTGCTGTGGAGATGATCCATACCTACTCCCTTATCCATGATGACCTCCCAAGCATGGACGATGATGATCTCAGGCGGGGGAAGCCGACCAGCCATAAAGTGTTTGGCGAGGCAAATGCCATCCTTGCTGGAGACGCACTGCTGACATACAGCTTCCAGCTTCTTGCACAGATGGCTCCTGAGGATGCTGATGCGGAAGTGAAGCTTGCTTTGATCAATGAGCTTGCAAGGGCTTCGGGTGCTGAAGGCATGGTAGGCGGCCAGACGGCAGATATTGAGGGAGAGGACAAAGACCTTGATCTTGAAGAGCTTGAATACATACATGTGCACAAAACCGGGAAGCTTCTTGCATTCAGTGTAGCAGCAGGGGCTCTCCTCTCGCGTGCAGAGGAAAGCAGGCTGAAAAGCCTGAATGAATTTGCCCACCATCTGGGCCTTGCTTTCCAAATCAGGGATGATATCCTCGACCTGGAAGGAAATGAAGAGGTCCTTGGAAAGCCGGTTGGCAGTGATGAAACCAACAATAAAAGCACCTACCCATCCATTCTCACTATGGAAGGAGCAAACAAGGCGCTTGAACATCATATAGGGATGGCAAAGGCCCGGCTGCAGGAAACAGGCCTTGAAATCCAGCTGCTGGAAGAGATAACCAATCTGGTGGCGAACAGGGATCACTGATTAATTGGCAGTTTCTGCTGATCCTGCAGCTGCCGGATATGAGAAGGAAGCCGTTTGCCGCATCGGGCCAACGGCTTTTTCTTTGGTCAGGAAGTGATTGATTTTCAGCTTATAGACAGGACAGAATTCCCTTTTTGCATTCAGCAGCTTTCAGCAGCTATGCTTTTCTTTAGTGAAACGGTTCCTGCCCTCCAGCAGATCTGGATGTCCCATAAGGGAAATCAGTTGGAAAATCGCCTGCAATGCGTTACTCTTATGGTACAATGCAGGGAATATGCTATATTTTGTTGTGGAAAATTGTCATATCGTTATAATAAAAGAGAATTAATAATAACAGTGATTTAAAAAGAAATGAAAGTGAGTGATCCAAGACATGGATCTATTATCGATTAAGGACCCTTCATTTTTAAAAGGGCTCTCCAATAAAGAACTGGAAGATCTCAGCCAGGATATCAGGAATTTTCTTATAGAAAAACTTTCAGTGACAGGCGGCCATATCGGACCCAACCTAGGAGTCGTTGAACTGACGATCGCCCTCCACAAATGCTTTGAAAGCCCAAAGGACAAGTTTCTCTGGGATGTGGGCCACCAGTCTTATGTCCATAAGATCCTTACAGGCAGAGCCTGTGAATTTGATACCCTCAGGCAGTATAAAGGACTGTGCGGTTTTCCGAAGCGGATTGAAAGCGAACATGATGTTTGGGAGACCGGCCACAGCTCGACTTCTTTATCAGCGGCCATGGGCATGGTCATTGCGAGGGATTTGAAAAAAGAGGATTCCCATATCGTCCCGATCATCGGGGATGGCGCACTGACAGGCGGGATGGCGCTTGAAGCGCTCAATCATATCGGACACGAGCAAAAGAATATGATTGTCATCCTCAATGATAATGAAATGTCGATTGCACCAAATGTCGGGGCCCTGCACAATGTTCTCGGGAAACTCCGGACAGCCGGCAAGTATCAGTGGGTGAAGGATGAGCTCGAGCTTCTCCTCAAAAAAATCCCTGCTGTCGGCGGAAAGCTTGCTTCAACTGCTGAAAGAGTAAAAGACAGCTTGAAATATCTTCTGGTTTCGGGCATGTTTTTTGAGGAAATGGGCTTTACCTACTTAGGCCCGATCGATGGCCATAATTTTGAAGAGCTGTTTGAAACGCTCAGCTATGCAAAGAAAACAGAAGGTCCTGTCCTTCTGCATGTGATCACTAAGAAGGGGAAAGGCTATTCCCCTGCTGAAAAGGATACAGTCGGGACCTGGCACGGGACAGGCCCATACAAAATTGATACAGGCGACTTTGTTAAACCGATCAACCCGCCGCCTGCCTGGAGCAAGCTTGTCAGTGAAACCGTAAGGAAGCTGGCGAGGAAGGACAGCAGGATTGTTGCAATCACTCCTGCCATGCCTGTAGGATCAAAGCTTGAAGGCTTTGCCAGCGAGTTCCCGGACCGCATGTTTGATGTGGGTATAGCGGAGCAGCATGCAACAACTGTCGCAGCAGGGCTTGCCACACAAAATATGAAGCCGTTCCTGGCTATCTATTCGACCTTCCTGCAGCGTGCCTATGACCAGGTGGTGCATGACATATGCCGCCAGAACCTGAATGTCTTCATCGGAATCGACCGCGCAGGCCTTGTGGGCGCTGACGGTGAAACCCACCAGGGTGTATTTGACATCGCCTTCATGAGGCATGTGCCAAATCTGGTGATGATGATGCCGAAAGATGAAAATGAAGGCCAGCATATGGTCAACACTGCTCTTGCTTATGATGACGGCCCGATTGCGATGCGTTTCCCGAGGGGCAACGGAATCGGTGTGCCGATGGATGAGACGCTGATCAAAATTCCTATCGGCACTTGGGAAGTGCTGAAGGAAGGGGACGATGCTGCAATCCTTACCTTTGGAACAACCATCCCGATGGCGATGGACGCAGCAGCCCAGCTGGAAAGGCAGGGCTACTCTATCAAAGTCGTCAATGCCAGATTTATCAAGCCGCTGGATAAAAAAATGCTGACAGAAATATTAGGTTTGAATATGCCGATACTAACCATAGAAGAAGCCATCCTGCAGGGCGGTTTCGGAAGCGCCGTCCTTGAGTTTGCCCATGAAAACGGCTTCCATCAGGCAGCAATCGAGCGTATGGGAATCCCTGATGAGTATATTGAACATGGAAGCGTAAAGGAACTGCTCGAAGAAATCGGCCTGACCTCTGAGATGGCCGTACAAAAGCTCGCAAAACTGGCGAGAAAAAAACAAAAAAGGGCTTAACAGATGAAAAGTAAGAAAGAACGTTTAGATGTATTGCTCGTAGAAAGAGGGCTTATCGAGACAAGGGAAAAGGCAAAGCGCGCCATCATGGCCGGACTTGTCTATACGAACGAGAGCCGCCTCGATAAGCCTGGTGAAAAGGTAGGCGCCGATATTCCGCTCACAGTGAAAGGCAAGCTGATCCCCTATGTCAGCCGCGGCGGACTGAAGCTTGAAAAGGCGATCAAAGAGTTCGATGTGGACATTTCAGGCAAGGTGCTTCTTGATATAGGAGCATCAACCGGCGGCTTCACTGACTGTGCGCTGCAGAATGGGGCGAAAATGTCATATGCATTGGATGTAGGCTATAATCAGCTTGCCTGGAAGCTGAGGCAGGACGAGCGGGTGGAGGTAATGGAAAGGACCAACTTCCGCTATGTGACTCCTGCCGATCTGGCAGGGGAAATGCCTGATTTTGCGTCGATTGATGTATCATTTATTAGCTTGAAGCTTATTCTGCCTGTTCTAAAAACCCTGCTGGTTCCCGGGAGTGATGTTATTGCGCTTGTAAAGCCGCAGTTTGAAGCAGGACGTGAGCAGGTCGGAAAAAAAGGGATTGTCCGCGATCCCAAGGTCCATGCCGACGTCATTGACCGCATGATCCGCTTTTCCCTGGAACAGGGATATGATGTCAGAAACCTTTCCTATTCCCCGATAACAGGAGGGGACGGCAATATTGAGTTCCTTCTTCACCTGAGGTGGGAAGGGGAAAAGGAAACAGGCATAAACGGACTTTCTGCTTCCGTGGATGAAATAGTCAAGGAAGCTCATGCCGAGCTGAAATCAAAGCAGCAGAAAGAAGAGGAATAAGCATCATGCTTATTCCTTTTTTTCGGCGCTGGACCATCGAATTATGGCGGTTCTTGGCTATTCGTGCTGTCTATTGCAGAAAAAATTGTACATTCAGCAGAAAATCGGCTAACATATGGATAGAAATCAGGTTTCGACTGCCTATAGAGGTGATAAAGTGAATAAAGGACAACGACATATCAAAATAAGAGACATCATAGCCAATAATGATATTGAAACACAGGATGATCTTGTGGACGAGCTGAAAAATGCCGGTTTTAATGTGACCCAGGCAACTGTGTCAAGAGATATAAAAGAGCTTCATCTTGTAAAAGTTCCTTTAATGGATGGAAGATATAAATACAGCCTGCCGGCGGATCAAAGGTTCAATCCGCTGCAGAAACTAAAACGCAATTTAATGGATGCTTTTGTCCGGATTGATACTGCCGGCCATTTGCTTGTTATGAAAACGCTGCCCGGGAATGCGATGGCAATCGGCGCACTGATAGACAATCTTGACTGGGAAGAAATTCTCGGTACGATTTGCGGCGACGATACCTGCCTGATCATCTGCAAAACACCTGAAGATACTGAAGTGATATCCAACCGCTTCATCGATATGCTTTAAATTGGGGTGAAAATCTTTGCTAAGTGAATTATCCATTAAAAATTTCGCTATTATAGAAGCCCTTTCTGTTTCATTTGAAAAGGGCTTAACTGTATTGACTGGGGAAACGGGCGCAGGCAAATCGATCATCATCGATGCCATCCACCTTTTAGTGGGCGGACGGGGGTCTTCGGAGTTTGTCCGGCACGGCGAGCAGAAAGCTGAGATCGAGGGTCTTTTCCAAATAGACGGCCAGGATCATCCCTGTTATAAAAAATCAAGGGAATTTGGGATTGACATCGAGGACGGGATGGTGGTCCTTCGCCGGGATATCTCACGGACAGGCAAGAGTGTATGCCGGGTCAATGGAAAGCTGGTGACCATTTCTGCACTCCGGGAAATCGGATCTACGATCATCGACATCCATGGACAGCATGAGCACCAGGAATTGATGGATGAAACCCTGCATTTATCTTTGCTTGACCAGTTTGGCTCTGAGGAAATCATGCCGGCCCTGCATGAATACCGGGAAGTATTCCAATCTTATGAACAAACAGCCAAAAAGCTCAAGAATTTGAGTGAGAACGAACAGCAGATGGCCCACAGGCTTGATCTGATTCAATTTCAGCTGGAGGAAATTGAGGGAGCCGGGCTGAAAATCAACGAAGACGAAGAGCTTTATGAAGAAAAAACGAAGCTGGGGAACTTCGAAAGGATTTATGACAGCATGCAGGCTGGCTATACTGCTCTTCAAGGGGAGCAAAAGGGGCTGGACTGGATCGGCCTTGTTATGGGCCATCTGCAGGAAGCAGCTGAACTGGATCCTGAATATAAGGAAATGGCAGATGCTGTATCCAACAGTTTTTATATGCTTGAGGATGTTTCAAGCAGTCTGAGGAGCAAGCTTGATTTTCTTGAATATGATCCTGCCAGGCTGAATGAGATTGAAGAAAGGCTGACAGAAATCAATCAGCTCAAAAGGAAATACGGCAAGACAATCGAGGAAATCCTTGAATATGCATCAGGGATAGAAGAAGAAATTGAGACATTGCAGAATAAGGAAACACATATTGATCAGCTTCAAAAGGAGCTTTCTTCCCTTCAGAAGGATTTAAGCCTTGAAGCCGAGCAATTAAGCAGGCTTCGGAGAAAGAGCGCCAAAAAGCTGACCTCTCTCATCCATAAGGAACTGAAAGAGCTGTATATGTCGAAAACGGTGTTCGAAGTGAAATTTGAGGAATTGTCCAGCCGGGGCTACCATCGCAACGGTGCTGACAAGATAGAATTTTATATATCCACCAATCCGGGCGAACCGCTCAAGCCCCTTTCCAAAGTCGCCTCGGGCGGTGAGCTGTCCAGAATCATGCTGGCTTTGAAAAGCATCTTCTCGAAGCATCAGGGGGTCACATCGATTATCTTTGATGAGGTTGACACAGGGGTCAGCGGACGCGTCGCACAGGCAATCGCTGAGAAGATTCACCATGTTTCAAGGGATTCACAGGTTCTCTGTATTTCCCACCTTCCACAGGTTGCTGCAATGGCAGATACACATCTGTTCATCGCAAAGTCTACGCGTGATGGAAGAACTAAAACAACAGTGAAACCGCTCAATTCCGAGGATAAAATCAAGGAAATCGGCCGGATGATATCCGGGGTGGAAATCACTGATTTGACGAAAGAGCATGCTAAGGAATTGCTCCAGCTTGCCCAGCAAATAAAAATAACTTGAAAAGCTATCCAAAGAGGGTAGCTTTTTTTAT
Organism: Bacillus infantis NRRL B-14911; assembly: GCF_000473245.1. Classification (NCBI taxonomy): domain Bacteria; kingdom Bacillati; phylum Bacillota; class Bacilli; order Caryophanales; family Bacillaceae; genus Bacillus; species Bacillus infantis. The sequence continues at coordinate 3,250,260 of NC_022524.1, read as the reverse complement.
ATGGCCAAAGGTTATAAGTTCTCACTAAGGAGGCAAAATTAAAGATGTAGCCATTTGACGTGTGGACTAGAAGCGAGGAGAGTGAAGGTTTTGAATTTAGAGCTACTAAGAAGAATAATTGGTGGAATTCTCCTTGTTTCATTAATTGCAGCAGGGTTTTCCAAACCCTTTCAAGAATATATCAGCATTCCCAAAGAGATTACCCTATTTGAAGGTGAAACATACAATTTCAGCAAGGCGGCACCTGTGTCTGCGTCAATGAAAACAGAAGCGGCGGCAGCTCTCAAGCAGGAGGGAAGCGAGGTTGCCGTAAAGGGAAAGAAAATTGGAAAAGACGAAATGCTGCTTGAACTGGCAGGATTTCCAGTTAAAAAAGTTGATGTGAATGTATTGAGGGATTTTAAGGTCATTCCCGGAGGCCAGTCAATCGGGGTTAAACTGAATACGGTCGGGGTGCTGGTTGTCGGCCATCACCTTGTGGATGCAAAAGACGGCAAAGCTTCCCCCGGCGAAACTGCAGGGATTAAAGTAGGAGATATCATCACGCAGATAAACGGACAAAATATTGAGAAGATGTCCGATGTGGCACCCTTTGTCCAGGAAGCCGGACAGACGGGCAAGGCAATGAAGATCACACTTACAAGGGAAAATGGCAAAATCAGCACCGAACTGACACCCCTTAAAGATAAGGCGGAAAATAATTTTAAACTGGGCCTGTATATTAGGGATTCTGCAGCCGGAATCGGCACCATGACCTTTTATCATCCAGGTTCTATGAAGTATGGGGCCCTCGGCCATGTTATAAGTGATATGGATACAAAAAAACCGATAGTGGTCGATGATGGACAAATTGTCCGTTCGACTGTTACATCCATTGAAAAAGGAAGCAACGGGAATCCAGGCGAAAAGCTCGCAAGATTTTCTTCAGATAAACAGGTTATTGGGAATATTAAAAGAAACAGTCCCTTTGGCATTTTTGGCGAACTGAACAGGGGCATGAAAAACGGCGTGCTTGACAAGCCGATGCCTATAGCGCTTTCGCATCAGGTGAAAGAGGGGCCGGCCCAGATTCTTACAGTTGTAGATGATGACGAGGTAGACCTGTTTGATATTGAAATTGTCAGCACTATACCTCAGAAGTTCCCTGCAACAAAAGGGATGGTCATCAAAGTGACAGATCCTGAACTGCTGGATAAAACAGGCGGTATTGTTCAGGGGATGAGCGGGAGCCCGATCATTCAGAACGAAAAGGTTGTCGGGGCAGTCACGCACGTATTCGTGAATGATCCTACCAGCGGGTACGGAGTCCATATCGAGTGGATGCTCAATGAAGCAGGAATAGATATTTATGAAAAAAGCGAAGAAAAAGCAAGCTGAAATGTGTGGAGGAAGAAGGCGTGCACGGGGCCTTCTTTTTTCTTTTGTGAGCTCTAAAGAAAAATCGACAAAAACCAGCCAAATGATCAATGTATATGCGAATAAAGTCGAATGAGGAAGAAAACAGAAGAAAAATAAAGGTTTTATCAGGTTTTTAAGAAAAATTCAAAAAACAAAAGGAATTTCGTTTGCATTGTCGAATTTGTCATTTAGAATAGAACTAGATAGAAAAAGAGACCACAAATGGATTTGAGGAGGAAACAATACGTGAGAAAAATAAAAGTATGTATCGTGGATGACAATCGCGAGCTTGTCGGGCTTCTGGAGGAATATATCGCATCCCAGGATGATATGGAAGTGAGCGGGGTGGCCCATAATGGCCAGGAATGCCTGGAGGTACTGGAAGAAACTGAACCGGACGTTCTAGTCCTTGATATAATCATGCCGCATCTGGATGGGCTTGGAGTGCTTGAAAAGCTGCGTGAATCACGGAGATCATCGATGCCGAATGTCATCATGCTTACAGCTTTCGGCCAGGAGGATGTTACGAAAAAAGCGGTGGATCTTGGGGCTTCCTATTTCATCCTCAAACCATTTGATATGGAGAATCTCGCCGGACATATCCGCCAGGTAAGCGGCAAGTCCAACCCGGTCATCCGCAAGTCCCAGTCATCCGCCTACAGAAGCCAAGAATCCAAGCCTAAAAATCTTGATGCAAGCATCACAAGCATCATTCATGAAATTGGTGTGCCTGCCCACATTAAAGGTTATTTATACTTGCGCGAAGCAATATCCATGGTCTATAACGATATTGAACTGCTCGGATCCATTACAAAGGTTCTTTACCCGGATATCGCCAAAAAGTATAATACCACTGCCAGCAGGGTGGAAAGGGCAATCCGCCATGCGATCGAGGTAGCATGGAGCAGGGGGAATATCGATTCCATCTCTTCTCTTTTCGGCTACACTGTAAGCATGACAAAAGCCAAGCCCACCAACTCGGAATTCATCGCGATGGTTGCTGATAAACTGCGCCTGGAGCATAAAGCTTCTTGAAAGGGCTAGGCATTTTTAAGGTTTTTTTAATTTATGCCGCGACTGCCTGAAAGAAGGCCTTAAAAATGAAATCATATACTTTTAAAGGAGAGCATTCCATTCTGGGGTGCTTTTTATTTTGGCTAAAAGGACAGGATAATGGCAAATATTCTGTTAGTTTATGAAGGAACCTGCCAAAATGCCTATTTTTCCGCTATAATGAATACAAATGCCTGCTGGAAAGGGAATAGTCATATGGAAATATTTTCTGATGAGTCGCTAAGAATTGAATGTGAAGAAGATGAAGTTTATATAACTGTTCTCAGAAAAGGCTATTCTTTAAAAAGTCTGGAAAAAGAACTGTTGAATTTTCCGAGAATTTCAATTACAAAATTTATGGTACTGAAAGAGGCGCTTGAACTGGCCGATTCAGGAAGGAAGCTTATTGGCGAACTGAAACCCCTGGCAGCTGTAAGCCTTAGCAGGGACATGATGGAAGCAAAGCTCCGGCTGAACTGCACGGAAGCTTATTTCAATGCAGAATTTAAGGCTATAGCCGATCAAATAGCCTTACAGCTTCAGGAACTCGGGGTGGAACATGCGATTGAGGAGGATGTGCTGAGAAGCGTCCCTGTGCAAAAGGAAGCTGTCATTGCAAAGGGCCTTCCTCCCCGGCATGGAAGCGATGCTGTCATCTGCTATTTTGAGCAGAGTGAAAGGAAGCCCGCCATAAGGGAAGACGGCACCGTGAATTATTATGATATGAACTTCATTGATGAGGTTCAGGAAGGGGATTGGCTCGGCGAGAAAATTCCTGCAGAAGAAGGGGTTTTTGGTGAAACGCTGACAGGAGATCCGGTTCCTCCGTTAAAAGGAAAAGATAAAAAACTGCTTTATGACAAAAAAACGGTAAAAGCTTGTGAAGAGGACGGTAAAATGGTGCTGAGGGCGTTATGCGACGGTGTTGTCACATTCCGGGGCGGCAAGGTATCTGTAGGCCGCCATCTAGTCATAGAAGGCGATGCAGGCCCTGAAACAGGCAATATCGAATTTGATGGAAGCATTACAGTCAGGGGTATTGTCAAGCCGGGCTACAGCGTCAATGCTTCTCTTGACATTTCTATTTTAGGAGAACTCGGCATCAGCGGGTTTAAAGAAATCGTTTCGGAAAAAGGGGATATTTTCATTAAAGGAGGCGCGTTCGGCCAGGGATCCGGCATGATAAAGGCGGGAAAGAATATTTATATAAAGCACTCTAATGAATGCAGCCTGACAGCAGGCGGTGATATTCATATCGGCTATTATTCGATCGGCGGAATCCTGAAAGGAAGAAACATCTTTGCGGATGAAAGAAAAGGAAAGCTGATAGGAGGCCTGATAGAGGCTAAAGGAAGGGTGCAGGCCGGCATCATCGGCAACAGGCTGGAAAGGAAAACGATTATACAGATTGAAGGATTTGACAGAAATACAGTCAACGAAGAGCTTGAGACACTCCTTCTTGCATACCGAAAAAGGGCCGCTGAAATGGAAAAAGGCAAAAAGCAGCTTGAAATCTTCGAACAATACATAAATCAGCTGAGCGACAAGCAGCAGAAGCAGTATGAACAGACATTAAGCCTGTTTGAGAGGCAGATGGAGGAAATCGCCGTACTTGACCATCAAAGGAAGATATTGACGGGCCTGCTTGAGACGAAGGGTGAAGGGGAAGTATCCATCCTGCAGGTCGCATATCCGGAAACACAGCTCCAGATTAAAAGCCAATCAAGAAAGCTGGATACTTCAGTCAGGGGCACCTTCTATGCTGTCAGGAACAGCATGCATTTCGAATAGTCCTCAATCAATTCTTTTTTTCAAGTTCCATCATCTTCTGTATTAAAATATGCTGGGGCATGTGCATGATTTGCTCTAGTGGAACATTGAGCTTCTCGGCAAGCTTGATTGCCGTTTCGGGGGAAATCTGCAATGGCTTCATCTCCGTCCCTCCTTTCTGAATATCAGCAGCAAATGATAAATTTCCAATAATAATACTTATCTGCAAAGAACAGCACCCCGGCAGCGAACGGGGTGCTGTTCTTTATATAACGGGAATGAAATATTCTGTGCTCCCGGGTTGCCTGTGTAAATAATCAATCAGCCTTTTTAGCCTGGATCCTCTCTCTTCTAAAACGGTCCTGCACCTTATTCCTTTTTCGGTCGCGGTACAGTATGAAGCCGGCGACAAACCCCAGCCCCAGCAAAAAGAAAAGCAGGCCGGCCAGGAATTGAAGCCATAAATAGGGGAAAGGGCTTTGGAGAATGCCAAATACCATATCCCTCATCAGTTTAACACCAATGGCAGCAATAAAGCCGGGTATCAATAAAACAACTAATGCAGCGATTCTTATCATATTTTGCCCCTTATTTAAAAAAGTCTCTTCATCGGTAATGATAAATTATAGAAGAAATTTGTCAAGCATGGAGAAAATAATTACAATAGTATTGAAAGATCTTGCAGACTATCAGTGAAAAAATCTTCGTACTAAGAGAGGGATAGCCATGCAGACAGTTATGATAGTCGGTGCCGGAAAAGGCGGAACGGCCATTTTGCGGCTCCTGAGAGAAACGGCGGTCCTTGATGTATCGGCAGTTGTCGATATCAATGACAATGCTCCGGGAATCCAGCTTGCACGCCTGGAAGGGATTCGGACCGGTCCCGATTGGAGAGAATACATAAAAGAAGATCCAGATATCATCATTGAAGTGACGGGTGAAGAGAAGGTTTTTATCGATCTCAGGGAAGCACGGTCGAAAAATACAGTGCTTATTCCCGGAAGTGTAGCCTTTCTTATCAGCAAGCTGCTTGAGGAAAAAGAAGAGCTTATTGAGGAATTCAAAAATGAAACATATAAGCATGACCTGATTTTCAATTCTACGGACGATGGAATGGTCGTTGTCAATGGAGAAGGCCGGATCATCCTCTTTAATCGAAGCGCCGAAAGGATGACAGGCATCCCAGGCGGAAAGGCAATCGGAAAACACGTACTTGATGTGATACCAGGCAGCTGCCTTCCGAGGGTACTGGAAACGAAAAGGACAGAGCTGAATCAGGAGCTTGTGCTTGCGAATGGACTGGAAATCATAACGACCAGGATACCGATGATTGGGGAAAAGGGAGAGCTGATCGGTGCGTTCTCTGTTTTTAAGGATATTACCGAAGTAGTCAATCTCGCCGAAGAAATCACAAACCTGAAAGAAATACAAACCATGCTCCAGGCTATCATCCAATCAAGCGATGAAGCGATTTCGGTGGTGGATGAAAATGGAAAGGGGCTGCTGATCAATCCGGCTTATACAAGGATCACTGGACTGACAGAGGAGCAGGTAATCGGACAGCCGGCAACGGCAGATATTTCTGAAGGAGAAAGTGTACATATGAAGGTCCTTCAGTCGAGAAGGGCAGTAAGGGGGGCGGCGATGAGAGTCGGCCCCGGCAAAAAGGAAGTGGTTGTCAATGTCGCTCCGGTAATTGTGGACGGCAAGCTGAAGGGCAGCGTAGGTGTCATCCATGATATGTCAGAAATCAAAAGCCTGAACAGGGAACTTACTAGGGCACGGCAAATTATCCGTACGCTTGAAGCAAAATATTCTTTTGAGGATATTATCGGCACATCCGAAGAAATGACATTGGCGATTGAGCAGGCAAAGCTGGGGGCTAAAACGCCGGCAACCATTCTTCTCAGGGGAGAGTCCGGAACGGGCAAGGAATTGTTTGCCCATGCCATCCACAATGCTAGCGGGAGAAAATACAATAAATTTATAAGGGTCAATTGTGCGGCCTTGTCGGAAACCCTGCTGGAAAGCGAGCTTTTTGGCTACGAGGAGGGCGCCTTTTCCGGCGCCAAACGGGGAGGGAAGCGCGGCCTGTTTGAAGAGGCCCATAACGGCAGCATTTTCCTCGATGAAATTGGCGAAATGACAGCCAATACACAGGCCAAGCTGCTAAGGGTGCTGCAGGAGAATGAGATCACAAGAGTTGGCGGCACTAAGCCGATTCCGATAAATGTAAGGATCATTGCTGCGACCAATGTAAATCTGGAAAAGGGGATTGCTGCCGGCACTTTCCGTGAGGATTTATATTACCGGATAAACAGGATGCCGATACATATTCCTCCTTTAAGGAATAGAAAGCAGGATATTCCACAGCTCTGCAGCAGGCTGATCCAGAAGATCAATCAGGAATATGGGCGCAATGTCGATAAGGCTTCGGAAGAGGCTATATCAGCACTTATGTCCTATGACTGGCCGGGCAATGTAAGGGAACTGGATAATATTCTGGGGCGCGCCATTATTTTTATGGGCTATCATGAAACGGAAATTGAAGTAAGGCATCTTCCTGAAATGATTTTGAAGCAGCATAAGGGTGAAACGCCAGCAAGTTCAGTTCCGGAAGAATATGGCGGGAATGACGCCCCGCTTGCCGAGCTTGTCGAAAACTTTGAAGCCTCCATGATTAAAAGGGCCCTGGATAAGCATAATGGCAATAAAACGGCAGCTGCCAAAAGCCTGGGATTGTCTGTCCGGAATTTGTATTATAAGCTTGAAAAATATAACCTTGCAAATAATGGCGTGCAATAATTTTCATAGCGTGAAAAATTCTGCAGGTTCTTTAGTGGGATGAATAAAGCGTTTTCAGTAAATGTAGGCTGGCACATTTCTTGCATAGTATAATATTGGTGTCGCAGCATTTGATTAAAGGGGTTGAAAACAAATTGAGGTTGAGCTCGCTCATAGAAAAAGCAGCAGGAAACAGAAAACAGACAGTCGCAGTTGCCGCAGCAGAAGACCATGAAGTAATGGACGCAGTAGCGGAAGCGGCCAAGCGCAATTTGGCTCATTTTAAATTATTCGGCGACGGAGAAGCAATTGAAGAACTGATCTATAATAGAAATCTTGCGGCTGCGGGTGGAAGGATAGAAGTTATCCATGCACGAACAGCAGAAGCAGCAGCTGAAATGGCTGTAAGGGCAGTAAGCCAAAAAGAAGCCAGTGTGCTGATGAAAGGCAATCTTTCAACTTCGATCATATTAAAAGCAGTGCTTAATAAAGATTATGGGCTTAGAACGGGCAGTGTCCTTTCCCATGCAGCTGTTTTTGAAGTGCCTGGCTACGACAGGCTCATCATCATTACGGATGCAGCCATGAATATTGCGCCGGATTTGAAGCAGAAAGAGCAAATCATTAATAATACAGTCAAGATTGCGAGAAGCATAGGCATCGACAATCCAAAGGTGGCTCCGATTGCTGCCGTTGAAACGGTCAATCCTTCTATGCAGGCAACTTTGGATGCTGCCGCTCTGGCCATGATGAATAAAAGGGGCCAGATCAGAAACTGCATTGTTGACGGCCCGCTTGCACTGGATAATGCAATCTCGCCAGCGGCAGCCGAGCATAAAGGAATCAGCAGCGAAGTTGCAGGAAATGCAGATATACTGCTTGTCCCTGCTATTGAGACAGGCAATGCTTTATATAAATCGCTTATGTATTTCGCAGGTGCAAAGGTCGGGGCAGTCATTGCAGGCGCCAAAGCGCCGATCGTCCTGACATCACGGGCTGATTCGGCAGATAGCAAGCTGAACTCACTCGCTTTGGCCCTTTGCTCTGCATCATCTTAATTTTTTTGAAAAACAGGGGAGGAATATGAAAATGGAACTATTCAAATATATGGAGACTTATGATTATGAGCAGCTTGTATTCTGTCAGGATAAACAATCAGGACTGAAGGCAATCATCGCCATCCATGATACAACTCTTGGACCGGCTCTCGGCGGTACGCGCATGTGGACGTATGAGTCTGAAGAGGCGGCAATTGAAGATGCCCTGCGCCTGGCCAGGGGGATGACTTATAAGAATGCAGCAGCCGGCCTGAATCTGGGCGGAGGCAAAACGGTCATCATCGGAGATCCCCGCAAGGACAAGAATGAGGAGCTGTTCCGTGCGTTCGGCCGCTATATCCAAGGGCTGAACGGCCGTTATATTACTGCCGAGGATGTAGGCACAACGGTAGCAGACATGGATATGATCCATGAGGAAACAGATTATGTCACGGGCATTTCACCGGCTTTCGGTTCTTCCGGAAATCCTTCACCGGTCACGGCATACGGCGTATATCGCGGAATGAAGGCAGCTGCAAAAGAAGCTTTCGGCAGCGATTCACTGGAAGGGAAAGTCATTGCCGTGCAGGGAGTAGGAAATGTGGCATTCAATCTTTGCCGCCATCTGCATGAAGAAGGCGCAAGTCTGATTGTGACTGATATCAACAAAGAGGCAGTTCAGCGCGCAGTCGATGAGTTTGGTGCAAAGGCAGTGAATCCGGATGAGATTTACGGAGTAGAATGTGACATCTATGCACCATGTGCCCTGGGAGCTGTCATCAATGATTCAACCATACCTCAGCTGAAGGCCAAGGTAATTGCCGGTGCAGCCAACAACCAGCTGAAAGATACTGCTCACGGTGATCTGATCCATGAAATGGGAATCGTCTATGCCCCTGATTATGTCATCAATGCCGGCGGGGTCATCAATGTAGCTGACGAGCTGTACGGGTATAACCGCGACAGGGCTATGAAAAAAGTTGAGACCATTTACAACAATATTGAAAAAGTAATTGAAATCGCCAAAAGAGACGCTATTCCTACTTATAAGGCCGCTGACCGTATGGCTGAGGAAAGAATTGAAAGAATGCGTAATTCACGGAGCCAATTTCTTCAGAACGGGCACCACATCCTTAGCAGGCGCTAACCCGGGGACTGCTGAAAAAGGACAACAAGAGCGCTGAATAATTTATTCAGCCTCTTTGATTTTAATGATATAGCAGCATATCCAGCGGCTATAATGATAGAAAGAGACAATCTGAATTGGAGGTTTAATCTTGCAGGTACACAACCATCGAATTCTCGTAATCAACCCAGGTTCAACTTCCACGAAAATCGGAGTATTCGATAATGATATATCCATTTTTGAAAAGACGATCCGCCATGATTCCGGGGAAATCAATTCATTTGAAAAAATCATCGATCAATATGCCTTCAGGAAAAGGACAATCCTCGAAGCACTGGACCAAGAAGGCATGAATATTTCCAAGCTTGATGCCGTCTGCGGGCGCGGCGGTCTTCTGCGGCCGATCGAGGGGGGCACATACGGGGTAAATGAAGAGATGCTCCGCGATCTGAGGGAAGGCTATTCAGGCCAGCACGCATCCAATCTCGGCGGGATCATTGCCTTCGAAATAGCGTCAGGCCTTAACATTCCTTCTTATATAGTAGATCCTGTCGTAGTGGACGAGCTTGAAGATATTGCGAGGATTTCAGGATTTGCCCTGATCGAAAGAAAGAGCATCTTCCATGCCCTTAATCAGAAAGCGGTAGCCAGACGGGTCGCTAAAAAGCTGGGCAGGAAATATGAAGATTTAAATCTGATCGTTGCCCATATGGGCGGCGGGATCACTGTGGGCGTCCATAAGATGGGAAAAGTCGCTGATGTGAACAACGGGCTTCATGGAGATGGCCCATTCAGCCCGGAAAGGGCAGGCACCGTCCCGGCAGGAGATCTGGTGGACCTTTGTTTTTCAGGGGACTTCTATCGCGATGAAATCATGAAAAAGCTTGTTGGCCAGGGCGGCCTTGTCGGTTATTTGGGGACGAACGATGCGGTCGAGGTCGAAAAAATGATTGAAAAGGGCAGTGAAGAAGCTAAGCTGGTCTACTCCGCGATGGCCTATCAGGTCGCCAAGGAGATTGGATCGGCAGGTGCAGCCCTATCCGGCAGGGTGGATGCCATTATTTTGACAGGCGGACTAGCCTACGGGAAGGAATTCATCAAGGATATAAGCAGCCGGATCAATTGGATAGCGGATGTCATTGTGCAGCCTGGTGAGAACGAGCTTCAGGCACTGGCAGAAGGAGCCCTGAGGGTGCTGCGCGGCGAGGAAGCAGAAAAGAATTATCCCGGCTCGGAAAAAAATAAAGCAACGGTTTAGGAGGAATAGAATTGGCACAAGAATACGACTTAGTCATACTAGGCGGAGGCACAGGGGGCTATGTAGCCGCCATCCGCGCTTCACAGCTGGGCCTAAAGACGGCAGTTGTCGAAAAAGGGAAACTGGGGGGCACTTGCCTCCATAACGGATGCATCCCGAGCAAGGCGCTCCTTAGAAGTGCAGAAGTATATGCCACCGCCCGCCATGCTGAAGAGTTCGGCGTTTTAACAGGAGATGTTTCGGTCAACTTCGGCAAGGTGCAGGAAAGGAAAAACAAGATTATTGACCAGCTCCATAAAGGTGTCCAGCATCTGATGAAGCAAGGGAAAATCGATGTCTTCGAAGGTCTTGGCAGAATCCTGGGCCCATCCATTTTTTCTCCTATGCCGGGAACCATTTCAGTTGAAATGAACAATGGCAGCGAGAATGAAATGCTGATTCCCAAAAACGTCATCGTATCCACGGGGTCCCGCCCGCGGACGCTCCCTGGACTCGAAATAGATGGAACCCAGGTGATGACATCTGACGAAGCACTCGAGATGACCGAGATTCCAAAGTCTATTATTATTGTAGGCGGCGGAGTAATTGGCATTGAGTGGGCTTCCATGCTTTCCGATTTCGGATCAGAAGTTACAGTCATCGAGTATGCAGACCGCATCATTCCAACAGAAGATAGGGAGATCTCCAAGGAAATGCAGCGGCTGATGAAGAAAAAAGGCGTTAAGTTTGCTGTTGGGGCCAAGGTCCTTCCAGAAACGCTCCAAAAAGGTGAAGAAGTGAAAATTTCTGCTGAAATTAAAGGCGAGAAGAAGGAATTCTCTGCTGAAAAGCTCCTCGTTTCTGTGGGCCGCCAGGCTAATACGGAAGGCATCGGTCTTGAAAACACCGACATCCAGATTGAAAAAGGGTTTATTTCGGTCAATGAATATTTTCAGACAAAAGAATCGCATATCTACGCAATTGGCGATGTCATCGGCGGACTGCAGCTCGCCCATGTGGCTTCCCATGAAGGAATCACTGCAGTGGAGCATATCGCAAATGAAAATCCTTCACCGCTGGATTACAGCCTGATATCCAAATGCATATACAGCTCACCTGAAGCTGCGAGTGTGGGGCTGACAGAGGATGAAGCAAAGGAAAAGGGCCATGATGTAAAGACAGGCAAATTCTCCTTCCGTGCTATCGGCAAAGCCCTTGTGTTCGGGGAATCGGACGGTTTCGTCAAAATTGTCGCTGATAAAGAAACAGATGATATCCTTGGGGTCCATATGATCGGCCCTCATGTCACAGATATGATTTCCGAGGCCGGACTGGCAAAGGTGCTGGATGCTACACCATGGGAAGTAGCTCACACCATCCATCCGCACCCAACCCTTTCCGAAGCCATCGGAGAAGCAGCCCTCGCAGTAGACGGCAAAGCTATACATGGCTAGAAATGCGGAGGCGGCTTGCCCAGAGCCGACAAGCACAAGACGCCCAAGAATAAAAGGCGTTCTTTGCCTTTAATTCTTGGGTGGCTTATGACTCGAGGCTCTAGCCGCCGGAGCTGGACAGAAAGAAAAGCGGAGGATGCTTACCCGCTTATATCTGATTTTATAAGATCATTAACAGCAAAAAGGAGTCTCGTGCTCCTGCTACATATTGAATTTTGAGGAGGCAAACAAATGGCTGAAAATCGTCATAAAGATTTAGGGCTAAGCGATGATAAGGTATTGGAAATGTATGAGACCATGCTGCTTGCCCGCCGGATTGATGAGCGGATGTGGCTTTTAAATCGTTCAGGCAAAATCCCCTTCGTTATATCCTGCCAGGGGCAGGAGGCAGCACAGGTAGGCGCTGCTTTCGCCCTTGACACTGATAAGGATTATGTACTGCCATACTATCGCGATATGGGCGTAGTGCTTACATTCGGGATGACGGCAACAGAGCTGATGCTGTCAGGTTTTGCAAAGGCTGAAGATCCGAACTCGGGAGGCCGTCAGATGCCGGGCCACTTTGGGCAGAAGAGAAACAGAATCGTAACGGGCTCATCCCCAGTTACAACACAGGTTCCTCATGCTGTAGGAATTGCCCTTGCAGGAAAGATGGAAGGAAAGGACCTTGTAACCTTCACTACCTTTGGAGAAGGATCCTCCAATCAGGGTGACTTCCATGAAGGTGCAAACTTTGCAGGGGTCCATAAGCTTCCTGTCATTTTCATGTGTGAAAATAACAAATATGCCATTTCCGTCCCGATTGAAAAACAGCTGGCATGCGAAAATGTTGCCGACCGTGCTGTCGGCTATGGGATGCCTGGCGTGACTGTTGACGGCAATGACCCGCTTGAAGTATACAAGGCTGTGAAGGAAGCTGCCGACCGCGGCCGCCGCGGAGAAGGTCCTACACTTGTTGAAACAGTATCATACAGGCTGACACCGCACTCATCAGACGATGATGACCGCAGCTACCGTGCACCGGATGAAGTGGCTGAAGCAAAGACAAAGGATCCGATCATCACTTTTGGCGCTTATCTGAAGGAAACAGGCCTCATGAATGATGAGCTGGAAAAAGAAATCAATGACCGGGTGATGAAACTGGTTAATGAAGCAACTGAATATGCAGAAAACGCACCGTATGCTGATCCGGAACATGCGATGAAATATGTCTATGCTGAGAAGTAAGGGGGAAAGAAAATGGCTGTAATTTCTTATATTGATGCCGTAACTATGGCAATCCGCGAAGAAATGGAAAGAGATTCAAAAGTATTTGTTCTAGGGGAAGACGTTGGGAAAAAAGGCGGAGTATTTAAAGCGACTCAAGGCCTGTATGAAAAATTTGGCGAGGAACGCGTAATCGATACCCCGCTTGCTGAATCTGCCATCGCGGGTGTTGGAATTGGTGCAGCGATGTACGGAATGCGCCCGATTGCAGAAATGCAATTTGCCGATTTCATCATGCCTGCCGTTAACCAGATCATTTCGGAAGCTGCCAAGATCCGCTACCGTTCAAACAATGACTGGAACTGCCCGATGGTCATCCGTGCCCCATACGGCGGGGGAGTCCATGGTGCCCTTTACCATTCCCAGTCAGTTGAAGCCGTATTTGCCAATCAGCCAGGACTGAAGATTGTCATGCCTTCTACTCCTTATGATGTAAAAGGGCTGCTGAAGGCAGCTATCCGGGATGAAGATCCGGTCCTGTTCTTCGAGCATAAGCGGGCATACCGCCTGATCAAGGGCGAAGTCCCAGATGATGATTATGTGCTTCCAATCGGCAAGGCAGATGTGAAGAGGGAAGGCGAAGACATCACAGTCATCACTTATGGCCTTTGTGTTCACTTTGCCCTCCAGGCTGCAGAGAGACTTGCGAAGGATGGCATTTCTGCACATATCCTTGATTTGAGGACTGTTTATCCGCTTGATAAGGAAGCAATCATTGAAGCTGCTTCCAAAACAGGAAAAGTGCTTCTCCTTACAGAAGATAATTTAGAAGGAAGCATTATGAGCGAAGTGTCTGCCATTATCGCCGAAAACTGCCTGTTTGAACTTGACGCGCCAATCAAGCGCCTTGCAGGGCCTGATATCCCGGCAATGCCATATGCGCCAACGATGGAAAAATACTTCATGGTCAACCCTGACAAAGTAGAAAAAGCCATGAGAGAACTCGCTGAGTACTAAGAAAAGCGGAGGCGACTGTTCAGGTGCGACAAGCATAAGACGAGCAGGACGGAAGGTTGTTCTTTAACCTTCTGGCCTGAATGGCTTATGACTCGAGCACCTAGGAGCCGGAGCTGGACAGTAAGAAAAGCGGAGGCGACTGTTCAGAATTAAGGAACGCAGGCTAAAAACGCCACGTCCTGTGGCAACGCCTGCATGACCCGCGTCCTGCGGGCCCAGCATAAGACGAGCAGGACGGAAGGTTGTTCTTTAACCTTCTGGCCTGATTGGGTTATGACTCGAGTACCTAGGAGCCGGAGCTGGACAGTAAGAAAAGCGGAGGGCGCTGCCTTAGCAGCGCCGCCCATAAAATATCTATAGCAATGGAGGGTATGCCAATTGGCTATTGAACAAATAAAAATGCCGCAGCTTGGTGAGAGTGTGACAGAGGGCACCATCTCCAAGTGGCTTGTTTCTGTCGGCGATACAGTAAATAAATACGACCCTTTAGCTGAGGTCATGACAGATAAAGTGAATGCAGAAGTCCCATCTTCTTTTACCGGTGTAATAAAAGAACTGATTGCCGGGGAGGGAGACACACTTGCAGTGGGTGAAGTGATCCTGACGATTGAGGTTGAAGGCGGGAATACTGACGAGGCAGCTGGAAAAGAGAATTTCAAGACAGAAGAAAAAGCGGCATCTTCAGAAACAAAGCTGGAAGAAAGCAGTCCATCCAAGGCAAGATATTCGCCTGCAGTGCTAAAGCTCTCCCAAGAGCACGGCATCGACCTGAACCTGGTGAACGGAACAGGTGCAGGAGGCCGCATTACAAGGAAGGATCTCCAGAAGCTGATTGATTCAGGGGATATTCCTCAGGCTGAGGCAAGGCAGGAAGAGCCGGCAGCCTCACAGAAGGCACAAGAGCCTGCTGCACAGACTCAGGTTCAAGCTGAGCCGGCAGCAAAGCAGCCAGCTGCTGCGCCGAATGTTCCAGTCGTGCCTGGTGATATAGAAATTCCGGTAACAGGTGTCCGTAAGGCAATTGCCGCAAATATGCTCCGAAGCAAGCATGAAGCACCGCATGCGTGGACAATGATGGAAGTGGATGTTACGAATCTTGTCGACTACCGCAACTCCATCAAAAATGAATTCAAAACAAAGGAAGGATTCAACCTGACTTTCTTTGCATTCTTTGTCAAAGCAGTAGCCCAGGCCCTTAAGGAATATCCGCAGATTAATTCAATGTGGGCAGGGGACAAGATCATCCAGAAAAAAGATATTAATATCTCCATTGCAGTCGCAACAGACGATGCGCTTTTTGTGCCAGTAATCAAGCATGCTGATGAAAAAACGATCAAAGGCATCGGCCGTGAAATCGCAGAGCTTGCCGGCAAAGTGCGGAGCGGCAAGCTGACTTCAGCAGAAATGCAGGGCGGCACATTCACAGTCAATAATACCGGCTCATTTGGGTCTGTCCAGTCAATGGGCATCATCAACTATCCTCAGGCTGCAATCCTGCAGGTTGAATCGATTGTTAAGCGCCCGGTCGTCATGAACAATGGCATGATCGCAGTCCGGGATATGGTCAACCTTTGTATGTCGCTGGACCACCGTGTCCTTGATGGCCTTGTGTGCGGACGGTTTCTGCAGAGGGTTAAAGAGATACTTGAGAACACATCAAAAGAAAATACATCTGTGTATTAAGAAGAACGAAAGGCGCTGCAGTTTAATCAAGCTGCAGCGTTTTTTGGCTTTATTTGAAAAGGGAGAACGTCCTTTGTCCTTCGTTGCCAGTTTAGCTCTTGTATACTACAATAATATTAGAAAAATAATTTAGAATATTGATGAATTTCAGTTCCTGGGAGGAGGGAAGCTGCTGTCACAAGCAGCGTTCTATGAGTTATCAAGAGATGGAGAAAATATCATTTCCCGAAAAAACGATGGAAGATTGGAAGCGGGCAGCAGAATCCGCTTTAAAAGGAAGGGCGGCAGAGTCATTAGACCGGCTTACATATGAAAACATAAAATTGAAACCGCTTTATTCTGCAGAAACATCAGCCCTTACTCCAAAATCGCAATATCCGGGGCAGGAGGATTTCCGGCGGGGCATTGAACCTCTCGGCTACAGCAAAGCTGATTGGAAAATTGCCCAAAGGATTTCCGGAGAAACTGCAGAAGACCTGAAGCAGGAGTTAAAGCGGGCGCTGGAGAATGGCCAGAATGCTATTGTTCTTCCTGTTGAAGAGCATTTCCTTGAAAGCTTTGCGGGAATACTGGATGGAGCACATAGAGAATACCCTTTTGCCATCAATGCTGCGGGCAGCCAATCCAGCATGCTTGCTGTTCTGGAAAACCTGCCGCAATCTAAGGAGATACACGGTTATATAGGAAGGGACCCGCTGGCTGAAGCTGCATCAGAGGGTCTTCCAGGAGATCAAATGGTGGAAGGGCTTTATGATGATTGGGCGGTTACATTGGAGAAAGCGGGGGCTGAGATGCCGAAGCTTAGGACGATTCTTGCCGATGCTGTCCCTTATCATAATGGGGGAGCCCATGCTGCGCTTGAAGTGGCAGCTGCAGCCGCTGCAGCGACAGAGCATGTGAGCAGACTTTTGGACCGCCATCTTTCCCTGGAGGATATACTTTCAAAATTGGTTTTCAGCTTCGCGTCAGGCGGAAACTTCTTTATGGAGATTGCCAAGCTGAGGGCCGCCAGAATTATATGGGGGAAAATCGCAGCTGCCTTCGGAGCACCAAAAGACATGCAAAAAATGGTCATTGCAGCAGAAACATCGTATTTCACAAAAACGATGGCTGATCCTTATGTCAATCTGCTTCGGTCAGGAAATGAAGCTTTTGCCGCGGTGATTGGAGGAGTCCAGTACCTGCAGGTGAGAGCATTTGATGAAGTTTTGGGGAGTTCAGGATCTTTTTCGCAGCGGCTTGCCCGCAATATACAGCTGCTTCTCAGAGAAGAGGCGCATCTTCTGAAGGTGGCAGACCCTTCAGGGGGATCCTGGTATATTGAAAGCCTGACAAATGAACTGGCGGAAAAAGCGTGGGATATCTTCCTTCAGATTGAATCCTTCGGCGGCATGGCTGATGCGCTGGAGAAAGGATGGATCCAGGAGCAGACAAGAGAAATCCTGGAGAAAAAGAAGCATGATGCCGAGACGAGGAAGAAAAGTATAATTGGCACAAATGTTTATGCGAATCTTGAGGATAAGCTGCCTGACAGGGGAGGCAGGCTTAAAGAGGGGGCTAACTCCGGCTGGACAATTAGGCCGCTTCACCAGGAGAGGCTATCAGCCACATTTGAGAATATCAGGACAAAGGCCCAGGAATTGAGACGCGGCGGCGGGCAATTGCAGGCGGGGCTGATTTCACTCGGGGAATTAAAGGAGCATAAAACAAGAACCGACTTTGCTGCCGGCTTTTTCGCTGCCGGGGGAATTGCTGCTGAACACAGCCCGGGTGTCAGTGGATTCCCTGATGCAGAAGCGCTCCTGAAAAGGGATTATACCTGCTATTGTATTTGCGGAACCAATCAGCAGTATGAGACGGCTGGCAAACAGCTGCTAAGAGAATTAAAGGAGAGGTATCCGGAATCGGTTGTTTACCTTGCGGGGCATCCCGATTCACCGGCGGAAGAATGGAGGGAGCTTGGCATTCATGACTTCATAACTGCCAAGAGCAATGTCTGTTCAATTCTTGGAAAGCTGCTAGAAGAAACAGAGGTGAAAATGAATGGCTAACAAACCGGATTTCAAGAGCATCAGTTTGTTCGGCGCAAGCCAAAAGGAAGCGGAATATGAGTGGAAGCAGGAGGCCGGCAGGCTGGCTGGAGGGGATGCCGGCAGCCTGCGGTTCGAGACCAATGAACATATTGGGATCAAGCCGCTGTATACGGAATCGGATATTAAAGGACTGGACCATCTGGATGATAAGCCCGGCCTTCCTCCGTACACAAGGGGTCCCTATGCGACCATGTATGTCAACAGGCCATGGACAGTCCGCCAGTATGCCGGCTTTTCAACAGCAGAAGAAAGCAATCAGTTTTACCGCAGAAACCTGGCCATGGGGCAAAAAGGACTATCGGTTGCTTTTGACCTGGCTACACACCGCGGCTATGATTCTGATCATCCGCGGGTGGTGGGGGATGTAGGAAAAGCGGGGGTGGCCATTGATTCAATCATTGACATGAAGACCCTGTTTGACGGGATTCCGCTTGACCAGATGTCTGTGTCGATGACGATGAACGGTGCTGTCCTGCCTGTTATGGCATTCTTTATTGTAACGGCCGAGGAGCAGGGTGTGAGCCAGGAAAAACTGTCAGGCACGATCCAGAACGATATCCTTAAGGAATATATGGTCCGCAATACATATATCTATCCGCCTGACATGTCGATGAAGATCATTGCGGATATCTTTGAATATACATCCCAGTATATGCCAAAGTTCAACTCTATCAGTATATCAGGCTACCATATGCAGGAGGCGGGAGCACCTGCAGACATTGAGCTCGCCTATACGCTTGCAGACGGGCTTGAATATGTCAGGACCGGGCTGAAGGCCGGAATCGGCATTGACTCTTTTGCCCCTCGGCTCTCCTTCTTTTGGGCAATTGGGATGAACTATTTTATGGAAGTGGCAAAAATGCGGGCGGCAAGGTATATCTGGGCGAAAATGATGAAATCCTTCGACCCGCAAAATCCGAAATCCATGGCTTTGCGGACGCATTCCCAAACATCGGGGTGGAGCCTCACAGAGCAGGATCCATTCAATAACGTAACAAGGACGCTGATAGAAGCCCATGCTGCGGCGATGGGGCATACCCAGTCGCTTCATACGAACGCACTGGATGAAGCCATCGCGCTCCCGACTGATTTTTCCGCAAGGATTGCCCGCAATACCCAGCTCTACCTGCAGGAAGAGACAGGCATCACGGATGTGATCGACCCATGGGGAGGATCTTATTATGTAGAATCTTTGACCAATGAGCTGATCCAAAAGGCGTGGCAGCATATTGAAGAGATTGAGAGCCTTGGAGGCATGGCCAAAGCTATTGAAACCGGTCTTCCGAAAATGAGGATTGAAGAAGCGGCTGCCAGGAGGCAGGCCCAGATTGACAGCAGGAAAGAAACCATTGTCGGAGTGAATAAATACAGGCTTGAAAAAGAAGACCCGATCGACATACTTGATATTGATAATACAGCCGTAAGGCTTAAGCAATTGGATAAGCTTGAAAAGCTGAAGAACACAAGGGACAGTGAAAAAGCTGCCGCGGCGCTTGAAGCCCTGGCGAAAGCTGCAGATACAGGAGAAGGGAACCTTTTAGATCTTGCCGTGAAGGCTGCCAGGGCCAGAGCGACTCTTGGGGAGATTTCTTTTGCTATCGAAAAGTCAGCGAGGCGCCATAAAGCAGTCATTCGTTCTATCAGCGGCGTGTACAGTTCTGCTTTTACCAATGAAGAAGAAATTGCCGAGGTGAAGAGCCTTACGGACGGGTTTCTTGAAAATGAAGGAAGGCGCCCGAGAATCCTTATTGCCAAGATGGGCCAGGATGGCCATGACAGGGGAGCGAAGGTAATTGCCACGGCATTTGCAGACTTGGGCTTTGATGTGGATATCGGACCGCTTTTCCAGACTCCGGCTGAAACAGCTCTTCAGGCAGTGGAGAATGATGTTCATGTGATTGGCATGAGCTCGCTTGCAGCCGGCCATAAAACACTTCTTCCACAGCTGGTTGAAGAGCTAAAAAAGCTGGGCAGGGAGGATATACTCGTCATTATCGGGGGAGTGATACCAGCTCAGGATTATCAATATTTATACGATAACGGGGCATCCGCCATTTTTGGGCCTGGGACGGTCATTCCTGCCGCTGCCCAGAAAGTCGTGCAGGAGATTTACAGAAAGCTTGGCTATGAGGAAGTGGCTGAATAATGAAGGACAAGAAGCCGAGCTGGCATGATGGCAGGCCGCCAGACCTTTTCTCCACTTCCCTTCGTGAGGGGAAGGAGATGGCTGCTCCCCAGCCTTTTGTACAGAAGGGCCCGAAATTCCAAAAAAAGAAGTCGGACCATCTGTCGGCGGATGAGCTGAAGAAGGGGATCCTTTCAGGAAACAGGAGCCTTCTGGCAAAAGCAATCACGCTGGTTGAGAGCAATGCAGAGCGCCATTTCAGAACTGCTCAGGAATTGCTGCAGGAGGTTCTTCCCCACACCGGCAATTCGATCAGAATCGGCATTACTGGAGTGCCCGGGGCAGGAAAGAGCACCTTTATCGAGGCGTTTGGGAGCCTTCTTTGCGGGCAAGGGCATTCAGTGGCAGTGCTGGCTGTCGACCCGAGCTCAAGCATCAGCGGCGGAAGCATTCTTGGCGATAAAACGCGGATGGAAAATCTCTCGAGAAATCCAAATGCCTTTATCAGGCCATCAGCTGCAGGTGGCAAGCTTGGCGGCGTGCACCGGAAAACCCGGGAGACCATGCTTTTGTGCGAGGCGGCAGGCTATGATGTGATTATTGTTGAAACAGTCGGGGTTGGCCAAAGCGAAATCATTGTCAGGGAAATGGTCGATTTCTTTATGCTGCTTGTCCTGACCGGGGCCGGAGATGAACTCCAGGGGATGAAAAAAGGCATTATGGAAATTGCAGATGCCATCATCGTCAATAAAGCAGACGGTGCTAATGAACCCCAGGCATTGAAGACAAGAGAAGAATATTCACGCATTGTCCATTTTCTTCAGCCGGCTACAAAGGGCTGGGAAACGAAAGCTCATGCCTGCTCTGCCCTGACCGGCAAAGGCATCCTGGAAATTTGGGAAGAGATTAAAAGCTTTAAGGACTCTGCCTCCCATTCCGGCGTGTTCAGCCAGAGAAGGCGGGAGCAGTCGAAGGAATGGATAAACAGCATGATCATGGATCAGCTTCAATATAGCTTCTTCCAGCATCCAGAGGTCAGAAAAGAGCTGCCGCAAATGGAAAATGAAGTGATCTCCGGCGGAAGGACGGTTGCTTCTGCCGTTGAGCATTTATTTGCTCTTTTTAAAGAGGCGAGAGAATAAAAAAGCGGCCGGTGTTCAACGGAACACCGGCCATATCTAGGGAGTTTAGGGGTATGGATCTAGCTGTACTGTTATCATTCCCCAATATCTGGCTAATAAACTTTATTTTAGAATTTTATTGGATTTTAGTGGGCGGATTTTATTGTTACTTGGCCTAAGCAGGCTTCTTTGAGTTGAATGCATTGAAAAAAGCAGCATGAAGTTGCTATTATTAGAAGAGATATAAGTCTAACTATTTATATGAGGGGCGATAAAGAATGAATATGGATTTTAATTTGTTTATGAACGATGTCGTTCGCCAGGCCCGCCAGGAAATTGTGGCAGCCGGATATACAGAGCTCACCACTCCGGAGGATGTTGATCATGCGCTGTCCCAGAAAGGCACGACGCTTGTAATGGTCAATTCTGTCTGCGGCTGTGCCGGCGGGATTGCACGCCCTGCTGCAGCTCACTCTCTGCATTATGATAAGCGCCCTGACCAGCTTGTGACGGTCTTTGCGGGGCAGGACAAGGAAGCGACAGAAAAGGCGCGGTCTTATTTTACCGGATTCCCTCCATCATCACCATCTTTCGCACTTATGAAAGACGGAGAAATTATTACAATGGTGGAGCGTCATGAAATTGAAGGGCACGAACCAATGGCAGTAGTCCAAAAGCTTCAGGATGCTTTTGATAAATATTGCGAAGAAGTTTAAGTATCATACAAGAAAACCCCTGCTGAACGCAGGGGTTTTTTTTTTCGTGCAGTAAACCGGCAAACCCTGATTTCTCCGGAAAAAAGCTATAAAACTTTTATTAAATAGTAATAATATAATTAAAATATATATTTATATTTAATTATATTATTGCATAAATATTAATATGTGTTAAAATTCATTGTAGTGAATAAGTATTAACTTAGTGTTTTTACTTGAAATAACAGGATCTAACACTATAAAATACTACTAATTATGAAAATAATTAATTTTCTAAAAACTATAGGAGGAAAGTAAAATGAAAAAGAGTATGTTGCTGTTTTTGGTAAGTATATTGGCAGCTGGAATCCTGGCAGCCTGCGGGGCGAGTGAACAGCCTGCTTCAAGCGGCGGTGAAGCGGGAGATTCAGGATCAGATGATGAAAAGGTGCTGATTATGGGTACTTCGGCTGATTATCCGCCATTCGAGTACATCGATACTGCAAAAGGCGATGATATTATCGGTTTCGATGTTGATCTTGCAAATGCATTGGCAGAAAAGCTTGGCTATAAAGTTCAGGTTGAGGATATTGAATTCAGCGGGCTCGTTCAAGCGCTGAAATCCGGCCAGGTAGATATTGTATTGGCGGGAATGTCTCCGACTGAAGAACGCAAAAAGAATATTGACTTTACAGATATCTACTACACTGCGAGACATATGATTGTGACAAAGAAGGACAGCGGGATCGAAAAGCTTGAGGATCTAAAAGGCAAGACAG
Source organism: Bacillus infantis NRRL B-14911 (assembly GCF_000473245.1). Lineage (NCBI taxonomy): Bacteria > Bacillati > Bacillota > Bacilli > Caryophanales > Bacillaceae > Bacillus > Bacillus infantis. The sequence continues at coordinate 3,227,682 of NC_022524.1, read as the reverse complement.
TCGGCGTCCAGCTGGGATCCATCCAGGAAGGGAAAGCAAACGACATTGCTGAAGAGATCGATATCAAAGTTGAAAACCGCAACCGTATCCCTGAGATTGTTCAGGAGTTGATGACCGGCCGCTTTGATGCTGCCATCATTGAAGATACAGTAGCAACAGGCTATTTTGAATCAAATGAAGATCTCAATGGATTTGTCATTGAAGATGAAGAGGAGCTTGGATCTGCTATTGCCCTTCCGAAGGACAGCGAGCTGACAGACGATTTCAACAAAGCCCTTCAGGAAATGAAGGACAGCGGCGAGCTTGAAGAATTAGTACTGAAATGGTTTGGCGGAGAAGAGTAATTTTGTGGCTGATGTTCAGCAGGAATTCCTGCTGGACATTTTGCATCCGCTGGAATGGACAGCCTTTCAGTCCGGGCTAGCGAACCGAATGGACAAGCTGCCGAAGATAAGCAGGCTGCCATTGAATGCGCCTCAGAAAGAGAGGAATGAGACAGGTTATGAATTTGGATTTTGCTCAGTTTATCCCATCAATGCCATATATATTAAAAGGGATTGGCGTCACCCTGCAAATTGTGCTGCTTGCCGGCCTTCTTGGCTTTGCACTCGGAATTATTCTTGCATTATTTAAGATAAGCTCTTTAAAGTATCTTGGCTGGCTGGCGGATGCGTATACTTCCATCTTTAGAGGAACGCCGCTCGTGCTTCAGCTGATGCTCATCTATTATGGATCTCCCCAGATCCTCGGCTTTCAAATAGAGCCTTATGCAGCAGCAGTGCTGTCTTTCGGACTTAACTCCGCAGCTTATATATCAGAGATCATCAGAGCCGGGATACTGGCGGTGGACAAAGGGCAGCGGGAAGCTTCAATGGCCCTTGGGATTCCTTATAAAAGGATGATGTGGGATATCATCCTCCCGCAAGCACTGAAAAACATCCTTCCAGCCCTCATGAATGAATTTATCACACTTACGAAGGAATCAGCGATCGTTACAACAATAGGAGTCATGGATATTATGCGCCGTTCCTATCAGGTGGGCGCCGAGAAATATTCCTTCTTTGAGCCTCTTCTGATTGCGGGCCTGATTTATTATGTAATGGTCATCACATTGACGATCATCGGCAAAGCGGTTGAAAGGAGGATGAGGCGAAGTGATTAAGGTAGAGAATCTGCACAAAAATTTCGGCAGCCTGGAGGTGCTGAAAGGGATCAGCACAACGGTCCAGGACGGTGAAGTGGTGGCGGTCATCGGCCCTTCCGGCTCCGGGAAATCAACATTTCTGCGGTGCCTGAATCTGCTTGAGCAGCCAACGGATGGCAGGATATTCATCGGCAAAGAGGAAGTAACCGGCCGGAAAACGGATATTATGAAGGTGAGGCAGGAAGTAGGCATGGTTTTTCAGCACTTCCACCTGTTCCCGCATATGACAGCGCTGGAGAATCTCACATATGCCCCGATGAAAGTAAAAGGAGTTTCCAAGCAGGAAGCTGAAAAAATCGGCACCGGGCTTTTGCAGAAGGTTGGCCTTTCAGAGAAGGCTAATGAATATCCGAACCGCCTGTCAGGGGGACAAAAGCAGAGGGTGGCCATTGCCAGGGCGTTGGCTATGCAGCCGGACATGATGCTGTTTGACGAGCCGACATCTGCCCTGGATCCCGAAATGGTCAAGGAAGTGCTGGACGTCATGAAATCCCTTGCCCACAGCGGTATGACCATGGTGATCGTGACCCATGAAATGGGCTTTGCCAAGGAAGTGGCAGACCGGGTCCTCTTTCTGGATGGAGGGGTTCTTGTAGAGGATTCTCCTCCGGAAGAATTTTTCTCGAGTCCCAAAAGTCCAAGGGCAAGAGACTTCTTGCAAAAAGTGCTTTAAAACGTATAATTAGGAAGAAGATGGTCCCAGATCATCTTCTTTTTCAATTGGCCGGCTTTTCCCACGGCATATCGGGGAGGCTTTACATAAGTTTATTTACAGCCTTCAGGGGTATTCATTTCCGCTGAATGGCTGCTTGTATAGGAGTGCATGATATGAAATTCAGAATAGGATACCGAACGATTAAAACTGCTGCCGGGACAGCTGTTTCCATTATCATTGCACAAATGCTTGGGCTTAATAACTTTGTATCTGCAGGCATATTGACGATTTTATGCATCCAAGTGACAAAAAAAAGGTCGCTTACAGCTTCCTGGGCCAGATTCCTGGCCTGTCTGCTTTCTATGGTCTTTTCCACCGTATTCTTTGAAGGTATTGCATATCATCCGGCTGTGATCGGGCTGCTGCTGTTATTCTTCATCCCCACGGCTGTGATGCTGAAGGCAAGTGAAGGGGTGGTGTCCAGCAGTGTAATCACCCTGCATATTTATTCTGCGGGCGAGGTTACTGGCAGCCTGCTTTTGAATGAACTTGGAATCATAACTGTCGGGATAGGAGTGGCACTGCTGGCGAATCTGTATATGCCAAGCCTTGACAGAAAGCTTGAAAAATATCAGCTTCAGATTGAAGATAACTTCAAAAGGATATTTGATGAAATCATCACCTATCTCCGAACCAATGAAAGTGACTGGGACGGCAGGGAGATCACCGGTACAGAGAGGCTGATCTCGGAAGCCAAGACCCTTGCCTTCAGGGATGTTGAAAATCACTTCCTGCGCAATGAAAACTCCTACTACCATTATTTTAAAATGAGGGAAAAGCAATTTGAAATCATTGAAAGGGTGCTGCCGACCGTTACATCGATCGGCCTTACTGTGGAGCAGGGAGAGATTGTCGCTGATTTCATCGAAGAGCTGTCAAACAATATTCATCCCGGCAATACAGCGATTGTGTATCTGGAAAAGCTGCTGCGGATGAAGCTTTCTTTCGAAGAGAGCGACCTCCCACGAACAAGGGAGGAGTTTGAAGCGCGTGCGGCCCTCCTGCATTTTGTTAAAGAAATGGAACAATATTTGGTCATTAAAAGCTCTTTTAAAGGATTGAAAAAAGAGAAAAGCGCATAATCGGGGGCATGCAGGCAGAAGCTATTCAAAAATGATACAGGCTGGTGAAATGGATGCTTAAAATGCTTTCGATCCTTGCGCTTTCTTTTTCATTTTCTCCTATCTGGCCGATCGGGCCCAATCCGCTGCCTGGAGACCCTTTCGTCATCATCAATAAACAGACAAATGAGCTTGCGCTTGTTGACGAAAACAGGGTCCAGACGGTCATAAGCGCTGCCACCGGCAAGACGGCTGATTTGACGCCGGAGGGGCTTTTTACTGTCACAGTCAAGGCGAAGGAGCCTTATTACAGAAGAAAAAACATTCCTGGCGGTTCTCCGGAAAATCCTCTCGGAACGAGATGGATCGGCTTTGATGCTGAGGAGACGGACGGGCGGATATATGGGATACACGGGACAAATGAGCCCGGATCCATCGGCAAATATGTCTCCTCCGGCTGTGTCCGCATGCAGAATGAAGCAATCGAGTCCCTGTTCGAACTCATCCCCATCGGGACCAAAGTGCTGGTTGTATCAACCGGCCAAAGCTTTGAAGAGCTGGGTAAAGAGTACGGTGCTATCAGTGAACTAAATACAGTGTGGCCTTATAAGCAGTAAAATACTTAAAATAAGAGCAGCAGGCAAATCTCCAAATAAAAAAGATCGTGCTTAAAAGCGGGCCCAATAGAAACCTTTCTGATCCGCTTCCTAAGACGGCCTTTTTGAATTCGTTGTTGTATTAAAGGATCAGATGCCCTTAAATAGGCCACATAATGCCATAAAAATTTGTAAATCTGTCGATTGGAGTGGAAGGCACGTAGACTCCTGCGTGATTGCAGCGCCGCCCCGCGGAAAGCGAAGTGCCTGGAACGGAAATCAACATTCTCATTACCAAAAGAAATCATGGTAAAGCTCAAATTTCATTGAATCTATCTATAGTTAGAAAGGACCGCCATAAGGCGATCCTTTTTTTCGTTTCTATAAAAACATGGCTGCTCCAACAGCAAGGGTGGATGCGAGCATGGCAAAAATCATTAAATATACGATGATCTTGCGGAATTTTTTATTAGACAAGCAGGAGCCCCTCCTTCTGACATTCTAATCTATTATTACTCTATTCTACTAAGAAAATTCAAAATGAACAACCGCTCAATATTTGAAGGAATTTCGACATTTTTATCGAATATTAAGAGTATTATGCAAGCGGGGGGTTCATAAATGATTAACAAAGTGGATCATATTGGGATCGCTGTCAGCTCGCTTGACAGTGCTCTTCCATTTTATACAGATGTGCTCGGCCTCGAGCTGCTTGGTGTGGAAGATGTCGAATCTGAGCGGGTCAGGGTGGCATTCCTTCTTGCAGGAAATGCAAAGCTTGAGCTGCTCGAACCGCTGGGAGAAGGCAGCCCAATAGCAAAATTCATCGAAAAGCGGGGAGAAGGCATCCACCATATTGCACTGGGTGTGGACTCTATCAATGAAAGAATAGCAGAGATAAAAGAAAAAGGCATCAGAATGATTAATGATGAAGCAAAGAAAGGCGCAGGCGGTGCGAAGGTGGCGTTTATCCATCCAAAGTCATCCGGGAGCGTACTCTATGAATTCTGCGAGAAGAAAGGACTGGAAGAAGCATGACGGACATCTATGAAAAAATCAATGAGCTGTACGACCGGCGCCGGGAGGTGGAACTGGGCGGAGGCGACGAGAGGATAGAGAAGCAGCATGAGAAAGGGAAGCTTACTGCAAGGGAGAGGATCGGCTTGCTGCTGGATGAAGGGACCTTTGTGGAACTGAATCCCTTTATTGAGCACAGATCGACAGACTTTGGCCTTGACAGGGCAAAGGGGCCGGGAGACGGGGTTGTTACAGGTTATGGAAAGGTAAACGGCCGGCCTGTCTACTTATTTTCCCAGGACTTCACCGTATTTGGCGGCGCACTTGGCGAGATGCACGCAAAGAAAATCGCAAATGTTATGGATCTTGCTGCCAAAAACGGCGCTCCCTTCATCGGGCTGAACGATTCAGGAGGGGCAAGGATCCAGGAAGGGGTTGTGTCGCTTGACGGCTATGGCCACATTTTCTACCGCAACAGCATCTATTCCGGCGTGATTCCGCAGCTTTCTGTCATTATGGGCCCGTGTGCAGGCGGGGCCGTTTATTCGCCAGCTATAACAGACTTTGTCTTTATGGTCGAAAAAACGAGCCAAATGTTCATTACCGGCCCGAAAGTGATTGAGACCGTCACAGGCGAAAAGATTTCTTCAGAAGACCTTGGCGGCGCAGAGGTACATAATTCAATAAGCGGCAATGCCCACTTCATGGGCGGAACAGAAGAGGAAGTCCTCCAGCAGGTAAGAAGGCTTCTCAGCTACCTTCCCCAGAACAGCGGGGAAAAGCCGCCGCGGCTTTCAGCAGATGAAGAGGACGATTACCGGCCTGATCTGACTGACTGCATCCCATTTGACAGCCTGAGGCCTTATGATGTCCGCAAAGTAGTGGAACAGATTGTGGATGAAGGATCGTTCATGGAGGTTCAGCAGGATTTTGCCAGGAATATTGTTGTCGGGCTGGCGAGGATCAAAGGCGAATCAGTCGGTCTTGTCTGCAATCAGCCCAAGGTAATGGCAGGCGGGCTTGATATTGATTCTTCCGATAAGGCTTCAAGATTTATCCGCTTCTGCGATTCCTTCAACATTCCGCTCATTACCTTTGAAGATGTAACCGGTTTCTTCCCGGGCATCAAGCAGGAGCACGGAGGGATCATCAGGCATGGGGCCAAGATCCTTTATGCCTATTCGGAGGCGACTGTTCCGAAGCTGACCGTGATCCTCCGGAAAGCCTATGGCGGCGCCTATGTTGCCCTCAACAGCAAATCCATCGGCGCTGACCTTGTGTTTGCCTGGCCCAATGCTGAAATTGCGGTCATGGGCCCTCAAGGAGCAGCCAATATCATTTTTGCGCGCGAAATCCAGGGCAGCAGCAACCCCGAAGCAGTCAGGGAACAGAAAATCGAAGAATACCGCGAAAAGTTCGCCAATCCTTATGTGGCTGCCAGCCGCGGCATGGTGGATGATGTCATTGATCCACGGGATACGAGAATTAAACTCATTCAGGCACTTGAGATGCTCCGGAATAAAAAGGAGTCGCGGCCGGCCAAAAAGCATGGGAATATCCCCTTATAAATGCTGTTGATTGGAAGGGAATACTCCCTTCCTTTTTTCTTATGGCACCAGTCTGCAGTCCTCTCCCCAGGCAGGCTCTCCGGTTGCTGTTGAATGATGTGAGCGGTATACTAGGTTAGTACGCATACATATTGGAGGTTTTAACATTATGATCAATCAGGAGCGTTTACTAAATGAATTCCTGGAGCTTGTCCAGGTGGATTCCGAAACAAAGCATGAAGCAGAAATCGCCAAAGTCCTGAAAAAGAAATTCACTGATCTTGGAGTCGATGTTTTTGAGGACGATACGACTGCTGAAACAGGCCATGGTGCCGGAAATCTGATTTGCACGCTTGAAGGCACAAAAGAGGGCGTTGATACTATTTATTTTACCTCGCATATGGATACTGTTGTTCCCGGGAAGGGCATCAAGCCATCAATTAAGGACGGCTATGTGGTGACTGACGGAACTACCATCCTTGGTGCAGACGATAAAGCAGGCCTTGCAGTTATGCTTGAGGTCGTCAGGGTTCTTAAAGAGCAGAATATAGAGCATGGTACCATCCAGTTCATCATCACAGCCGGCGAAGAATCAGGGCTGGTCGGAGCGAAGGCGCTTGACCGTTCCCTTGTAAAGGCCAAGTTTGGCTATGCGCTCGACAGCGACGGCAAGGTTGGGAATATTATTGTAGCAGCTCCGACACAGGCCAAGGTGAAAGCTGTCATCCAAGGCAAAACTGCTCATGCCGGTGTGGCACCTGAGAAAGGCGTTTCTGCCATCACCATCGCAGCAAAAGCAGTGGCCCGCATGCCGCTTGGACGCATTGATGAGGAAACGACTGCCAATATCGGCAGATTTGAAGGCGGTCAGCAGACAAATATCGTTTGCGACCGTGTCGACATCCTGGCAGAAGCCCGTTCCCTTATTGGCGAAAAGATGGAAGCGCAGGCAGCCAAGATGAAGGAAGCATTTGAAAGCGCAGCAGAAGAAATGGGCGGCAAAGCCGATGTTGAAATCCAGGTTATGTACCCAGGCTTCAAATATGGAGAAGGGGATCATGTGGTGGAAGTAGCAAAGAAAGCTGCAGCCAAAATCGGCCGCAGCAGTGAGCTTCTCCATAGCGGCGGAGGCAGTGACGCGAATGTGATTGCCGGCTTCGGCATCCCGACAGTCAACCTGGCTGTAGGCTATGAGGAAATCCATACAACCAATGAACGCATGCCGGTTGAAGAGCTGAACAAGCTTGGAGAAATGGTTGTAGCAATCATCAATGAAGTATCCGGCAACGAATAATGATCAGCGGGAGGGCCAGCGGCTCCTCCCGTTTTTTCTTCTTAACAGAAGGTACATTTTACATAGTTAATTCCCGGATCAGTAAAAAATATGGTATATTTGTAATAGATATGCATAGCCGCCAGGGACTTTTAGCGGACGGAGGGACAAAAGCAATGGATGAAAATAAAAAAATGATTGTGTTTCAGGTAGGCAAAGAGGAATATGCGATCCCGATTGAATATGTCATTTCAATCGAAAAGGCTGAGGATATCACACCGATACCTCATCTCCCTGCATATGTGAAGGGAATTTCAAAGGTAAGGGGAGAATTGATTCCTGTCATTGATTTTGAGCATATTCTCTATGACCGCAGCCAGGCAGATTCTGATGCAGCCAGAATGATTGTGCTGCAGACAGAAGAGCTTTCCCTTGGGGCTTCGGTAGCAGAGGCTAAGGAAATTATTGATATGCCAAAGGAAGCTGTCAAAGAACTTGGACTTGCTGCTTATCAGAAAACCACCTACTTCAGCGGAGTTGCAGCCTTAGGAAGCCGGCTTATCACAATCATCGATCCTCTCAGGCTCGTACAAGCGCTTGAAGGCATCCGCGAAATCAAAGAGTTTATGAAAGATAGGAAAGAAGAGGCTGTCTAACTTTTTTATCAAAGTAAGTATATATCTTTTGCGACTTTGATTACTGTCTAGCAGCTGCGCCTGATGTCCCCTCGTTCCTTAAGGATGGCCAGGGCGCTTGCGCATTTTAGAAGGGCCTGCTGCTGCAGGCTCTTTTGCTTTCTTAGCCTTGGATGCGGAATTTTGATAAAATATAGCTATCATTAAGTCAGGGAAGTGCAGAGGCATGAGAGAATTATATCCAAAGAACGGGCGGGTCATTTTGCACGTTGATATGAACAGCTTCTACGCTTCAGTCGAAATGGCCTATAATCCTGAGCTGAAAGGGAAGCCGCTGGCGATTGCCGGAAATGCAGAAGAGCGAAGGGGAATAATCGTCACATGCAGCTATGAAGCAAGAAAGTTCGGCGTCAGGACAACAATGCCCTTATGGGAGGCCAAAAAGCTGTGCCCGCAGCTGATCGTAATGACACCGAATTTTGAACGGTACCGCGCTGCCTCTATGGGAATGTTCAATATACTCGGCCAATATTCCGGGCTTGTTGAGCCTGTCTCCATCGATGAAGGGTATGTCGATATTACAGATAGCTATGAGTATGGAGCGCCGCTTGAAATTGCCGGGAGCATCCAGAAGCAGATACTTGATCAGCTTGATCTGCCCTGCAGCATAGGGGTGGCCCCCAATAAATTTCTTGCTAAAATGGCTTCAGATATGAAGAAACCGATGGGCATCACCGTGCTGCGGAAACGCGATATAGGAAATATCCTTTGGCCGATGCCTGTGGAGGTAATGCATGGAGTCGGCAAAAAGACAGCCGAGAAGCTTCGCACCCTCCAGATTGAGACGATTGGCAGCCTCGCCGAAGCTAATGATCTTCAGCTGAAAGGGTTGCTTGGCATCAACGGGCCGCGACTGAAAGAGAGGGCGAACGGGATCGACCGCAGGCCCGTAGACCCGGAGTCTGCAGCTGAATTTAAGAGTGTGGGCAATTCTACTACGCTCCCAAGGGATGTGTCCAATCAGCAGGAGCTCTTTAAGGTGCTTGATATGCTGTCGGAAAAGGTAGCTGTCCGCCTGAAAAAAAAGAAGGTATATGCGTCAGCCCTGGGCATCACCATCCGCTATAAAGACAGAAAGACAATTACAAGGAGCAGGAAGCTGGATAACCCTGTCAGCTTAAAGGAAGATCTGGCTGCTTTCAGCCGGAAGCTGTTCATTAGGCACTGGAATGGAGATCCCGTCCGCCTCCTCGGGGTTACGGCTCAGGAACTCGTGGAGCAGGACCAGGCTGTCCGCCAGCTTGATTTATTTTCTTATGAGAAAGAGGCCAGGAAAGAGCCGCTTTTCAAAACCCTGGCCGATCTGCGGACCAAATTCGGGGATAAAATCATCGACCTTGCCGGAGCTGGGGGCGATGAGGCGGACAAACCTGTAATTGGGACAGATACCAGCTTCAATAAGGATTTCCTCCACGGTGCGGGAAAACGCCAAATCCAGCATCCGGCTCAAAAAAATCATGAATAATGTTTATAAAAGGAATGGAACGTCAAACTAAGAAGGGAAAGCCCAAGTTTGATTAGTTGCATTCCTTTTGCCGTTTTGAGACATTATTATTGGCAGCAGCCTTTCGATGGCGTGGCTTGCCGGGTGTAGATACCAGCTTCAGAAGCAGAAAGGGAGAATGATATGACTAAACAGGAAATAGGAGTTATCGGCCTTGCCGTTATGGGAAAAAACCTTGCCTGGAACATTGAAAGCAGGGGGTATGCTGTTTCTGTCTACAATAGATCTTCTGAAAAAACGGAAGAAATGCTTAAAGAATCCGAAGGGAAGAATATTACCGGAACTTACTCGATTGAAGAGTTTGTCAATTCCCTTGAAAAGCCGCGGAAAATTATGCTGATGGTCAAAGCGGGCGGCCCAACGGACGCAACGATTGAGCAGCTTAAGCCTCATCTTGAAAAGGGTGATATCCTGATAGATGGCGGAAATACTTTTTTCGCTGATACACAGCGGAGGAATAAAGAGCTGAGCGAGCTTGGCATCCATTTTATCGGAACCGGGGTGTCCGGGGGAGAAGAGGGCGCACTGAAAGGGCCGTCCATCATGCCTGGCGGGCAAAAGGAAGCCTATGACCTTGTCGCACCAATCTTTAAGGATATTTCTGCAAAAGTGAATGGCGAGCCTTGTACAACGTACATAGGTCCGGATGGGGCAGGACATTATGTCAAAATGGTCCATAATGGGATCGAATATGGAGACATGCAGCTGATCTCCGAATCTTATTTCCTTCTTAAAAATGTACTCGGCTTGTCGGCAGAAGAGCTGCACACCGTCTTTGCAGACTGGAATAAGGGCGAACTCGACAGCTATCTGATTGAAATCACAGCAGATATTTTTACTAAAAAGGATGAGGAAACAGGCAAGCCGCTCGTGGATGTGATCCTCGATACAGCCGGCCAAAAGGGTACAGGGAAATGGACAAGCCAAAGTGCCCTTGATTTAGGTGTCCCGCTTCCGATTATCACTGAGTCCGTCTTTGCACGCTTCCTTTCGGCCATGAAAGAGGAGCGCGTCCACGCGAGCAGGCTTTTGAAAGGACCTGAAGCGAAGAGCTTTCAAGGAAACAGGGAAGCATTCATTGAGTCTGTCCGCAAAGCTTTATATATGAGCAAAATCTGTTCCTATGCACAGGGGTTTGCCCAGATGCGGGCTGCATCGGATGAATACAGCTGGGATTTGAAATACGGGGATATCGCCATGATTTTCCGCGGAGGCTGCATCATCCGCGCCCAGTTCCTGCAGAAAATCAAAGAAGCTTATGACAGGGAACCGGGTCTTAAAAATCTTCTGCTTGATCCATATTTCAAGGAAATCGCCGAAAGCTACCAGGCAGCCCTGCGGGAAATCATCAGCTCTGCTGTACAGAACGGAATACCGGTTCCATGCTTCTCAGCCGCGCTTTCTTATTATGACAGCTACCGGACGGAAACCCTCCCGGCCAATCTGCTTCAGGCACAGCGCGATTATTTCGGGGCCCATACGTATCAGCGTACGGACAAAGAAGGCACGTTCCATACGAACTGGATTTAATACATGCATTCAAAAAGCCGCCAATCGAGGCGGCTTTTTGAATGATAAAAATCCCTCCGGGTAGCCGAAGGGATTTTTTGTATTAGCAATTATCCACGTCTAAGTCTGCCACAGGCCACCAGGAGAATCCTTCTTTTGCAAGCAGCTGATCTGCTTCTTCAGGTCCCATTGTCCCGGCTTCATAGTTAGGGAAGTTTTTCGCTTTATGGTTTTCCCATACTTCGGAAATTTTATCCACGAAGCTCCAGGATAATGCCACTTCGTCCCAGTGGGTAAAGTTTGTGGCATCGCCTCTCATGCAGTCATACAGCAGCTTCTCATAGGCTTCCGGCGTGTTTATGCCGCTGCCGCTTTTATTCGAGAAGTTCAGCTTGACTTGATTCGCTTCAAGCTGGTTTCCTGACTTTTTGGCATTAAGGTGAAGCGTGATCCCTTCATCAGGCTGGATGTGGATGATCAGCAGATTCGGATTGACTGTCTGCCCTGTTTCATAGTACAGGTTCATCGGAATATCCTTGAATTGGATGACGATCTTCGTTGACTTGACGGCCATCCTCTTTCCTGTCCTGATATAGATTGGGACGCCGGCCCAGCGGAAGTTGTCGATAGTCAATCTTCCGGCCACAAAAGTTTCGGTATTGGACTCGCTGTCAACCATTGGTTCTTCACGGTATCCCGGCACTTGTTCGCCGTCAAGCATGCCTTTGCCATACTGTCCCCGCACAAAGTGTTCGTGAACCATATCGCCCTCAAGCGGACGCATCGCACGGAGGACCTTTACTTTCTCTGAGCGGATCTCATCGGTCGTCAAACGGATCGGCGGCTCCATCGCAAGCAGTGCCACCATTTGCAGCATATGATTCTGAACCATATCTCTTAAGGCCCCGCTCTTTTCGTAATAGCGGCCGCGTTCTTCTACCCCAAGGACCTCGCTTGATGTCACCTGGATATTGGAAATATGGCGGTTGTTCCAGAGCGGCTCAAACAGTGCATTGGCAAAACGGATTACCTCAATATTCTGGACCATTTGTTTACCAAGGTAGTGATCAATACGGTAAATTTCATCTTCGGAAAAAGCATGCCTGATCTGGCTGTTCAGTTCTTTTGCAGACTCGAGGTCATGGCCGAACGGCTTTTCTATGACAAGGCGCTTGAATCCATTGGTTTCGGTCAGGCCATCCTGCTTCAAATGAACCGCAATGGTGCCGAAGAATTCCGGTGCCATGGCCAGATAGAAAATACGGTTGCCTTCGAGGCCATAGGTATTATCAAGATCTTCAGCCATTGACTTTAAAGCTAGATATGAGCTTGAATCTGTCACATCATGTGAGTGATAGTAAAAATGGGATGCAAACTCATCCAGCCTGGTGCTGTCCTTTATCGCAGACTGAACGGAATTTTTTACATTTTCCTGAAATTCCTCGTTGGAAAGCGGTCTTCTTGCAACTCCGACGACAGCAAAACGCTCTGAAAGATTTCCCTTTTCAAAAAGCCTGTAGAGGGAAGGGAACAGTTTACGATTGGCAAGGTCGCCGGTAGCTCCGAAAATCATGATTAATCCTGTTGGTTTTTCGTTCTGTTTCACGGTACATAAACCTCTCTTCAACAAAATTTCAATATATGTAAGTTCTTATGCTGTAGGCCTGCAGCGGGATTTATCTTTAAAAAAGCTCTTTTTATGCCGGCACGCTCACTGGATCGGGTCCAACCCGGATGAAGCCCCTGACACAAACAAAGGCTATAAAAAGTCTTCCATTAAAAGAACACCCATACAAGTATAAAATTTTATAGCTTATCCAATGAAATCGCAAATAATATGCGCCTTTCTCCTGCGAAAGCGCTGCCTTTGGCTGCTGCCTGATTAGTTTCCGCAATAGGGCGGGAAACTATCCGTTTTTTATGGGGATGAAGTCGGGGAGGACCTTTCTGCCGGCATTTATGATATAGTGTTGATTATAAAAACTCGATTTAACGGCAAGTGAACATATTTACCAGGTAAAGGGGGGGGCATGGGTGGATTTATTATTTTTAGGAACGGGGGCAGGAATACCGGCAAAGCTTAGAAATGTTACCTCAATGGCATTGAAGCTTCTGGAAGAGCGGGGCACAGTCTGGCTGTTTGACTGCGGCGAGGCTACCCAGCATCAAATCCTGCATACATCACTGAAGCCCAGGAGGATCGAAAAGATTTTTATAACCCATATGCATGGCGACCACATATACGGGCTTCCCGGACTTCTCTCAAGCCGCTCCTTCCAGGGAGGCGAGACAGAGGTGGAGGTTTATGGGCCAAAGGGGCTGAAGGATTATATTGAAATCAGCCTTTCGGTGAGCGGGACCTGCTTAAAATATCCGCTGAAGATCATTGAGGCAATAGAGGGCGTTATTTTCGAAGATGAAGATTTTAAAGTGGAGGCAAAGCTTCTTGACCATGGAATCCCTTCTCTTGGCTACAGGATCATGGAAAAAGACAAACCGGGCACTCTCCAGGCTGATAAGCTGAAGGAAGCGGGAGTCATGCCGGGTCCGATTTACAGGGATATCAAAAATGGGATTCCTGCTGTGCTGGCGGACGGCACTGTTTTGAATCCGGCAGATTTTCTCGGTCCGGATATTAAAGGGAGGGTCATCACGATCCTTGGTGATACAAGGATGTGCGCAACCGCCCTAGAACTTGCCAGAGATGCTGATCTGCTTGTCCATGAAGCGACCTTCCAGGCGGGCGAAGAAACCATGGCACGCGACTATTACCATTCTACAACCGTTCAGGCTGCGGAAATAGCCAAACAGGCTAACGCAAAGAAATTATGCCTCACACATATCAGTGCACGCTACGAAAGAGCAGACTGGGCAATGCTCACCGATGAAGCGCGCACAGTGTTTCCAGATGCCGATATAGCAGAGGATTTTAAGGAATTCCATATCCCGGTGAATAAGTAAGGGGGCGAAAGCTTGAAGACACTATATATCGTTCGCCATGCCAAAGCCGAAGGCCAGCCGTTTGAATCCCGGCTGACTGGAGAGGGAAGAAAGCAGGCGGTGAAGCTTGCCGGTTTTTTTGAGGATAAGCCTGTTGATTTTATCTATTCCAGCCCTTTCATCAGGGCCCTGGAGACGGTCAGGCCTCTTGCTGAGTCTAAAGGGCTTGATGTTTCTGCTGACCCGCGGCTAGGGGAAAGGATTTTGAGTTCTCTCTATTTTGATGACTGGCAGACTAAGCTTATGCAGAGCTTTGATGATTTCGGACTGCGCTTTGAAGACGGAGAAACCCAGGAAGAGGGGATGGCAAGGGCTGCATCCGTCTTGAAAGAAGCCCTCCAGCGCCCGGAGGAGCATATCTTGCTTGCCAGCCATGGAAATCTGAGCACGCTCCTGCTCAGATATTTCGACGAACAGAGCGGCTTTGATGTGCTGATGAAAATGTCCAATCCTGATGTTTTCAGGATTGCCATCAGTGGTGAGGGACATGTTCTGGAGCGGATTTGGAAGGAAGAATGAAAGAAGAGCGTGCAGCCTTATGTGGCTGCACGCTCTTTTTGTATCTCGAGGAGGGCAAGCGCCCTCCGCTTTTCTTATTGTCCCGCTCCATCGGCTAGAGCCTCGAGTCATAAGCCACTTTGGAACCGAAGGTAAAGAACACCTTCAATTCCAAAGCGTCTTATGCTTGAGGCCCACAGGATGTGGGTCATGCAGACGTTGCCACAGGACGTGGCGTTTTTAGTCTGCGTTCCTTAGTTGAACAGTCGCCTCCGCTTTTCTTAGTGTCCAGCTCCGGGCGCTAGCCCCTCGAGTCATAAGCCAATCAGGCCAGAAGGTTAAAGAACAACCTTCCGCCCTGCTCGTCTTATGCTAGTCGGGGCTGGGCAAGCGCCCTCCGCTTTTCTTACCACCCTCTATCATATTGTTTCGGGGGTTCGATTTCGGTGCCGAGCTGTTTGGCTGCGGTTTTTGGGAAGTATGGATCGCGGAGCAGCTCACGTGCGATGAAGATAAGGTCTGCTCTGTCGTTTTGCAGGATCTCTTCAGCCTGCAGTCCGGATGTAATCAGGCCGACGGCGCCTGTCGGGATGTCTGCCTCATTCTTGATGGTTTCAGCGAATTTGACCTGGTAGCCTGGATAAGCGTGAATGCGGGCCGGCACCAGTGCTCCGGAGCTTACATCGATCAGGTCGATGCCCTGCTCTTTCATCCAGCGCCCGAACGTGACATAATCCTCAACATCAAGTCCGTTTTCGTTATAATCGCTCGCTGATACCCTTACAAAGAGAGGTCCGTCCCAAACAGACTGGATGCTGTCGATGACTTCCCTCAGGAAGCGGTAGCGGTTTTCTGCGATCCCGCCGTATTCATCCTCCCGCAGATTGGAAAGCGGGGATAGAAACTCATTGATCAGATAGCCGTGGGCAGCATGGATTTCTATAACCTCGAAGCCTGCTTTTTTAGCACGGACAGCGCCTTCCTTAAAGGCTTCGATCGTTTCTTTAATCTCTTCTTTTGTCATCTCTTTAGGCTTTTTCATTTTTTCATTGAAAGCCACGGCAGATGGAGCAATGATTTCGCCCTCAATAACCGCTTTTCTGCCTGCATGCGCAAGCTGGATGCCGGCACGGGTGCCATGCTCCTTCATCATGCCTGTCAGCTGCTGCAGCCCCTCGATATGATCATCGCTCCAGATCCCCAGATCCTGTGGTGAAATGCGGCCCTGCGCAGTTACAGCGGTCGCTTCCACAATGATCAGGCCAACCTGTCCAACAGCTCTGCTTGTATAATGGGTCAAATGCCAGTTTTCTACTTTTCCATCTTCATTATGGCTGGAATACATGCACATCGGCGCCATGACGATGCGGTTTTTTAGTGTGACGTCTTTCACTGTGTATGAAGAAAATAACTTTGTGTCCATAATTGCCTCCTTCTTATTTCGTGCAGCTAAACACTTTTAGTATAGCAGGGGGCAGAAGGGAAGGAAAAAGAAAGCGCTCGCGCTTATTTATTTTTTCGGCGCAGCTCCTTCAGGCTGTATTTTGTACCCCGCCAGACGATGCCTCCCCTCTTAAACGTCAAGAAACTTGCGCGCATGATGCTGTAGATGAAAAGAAGCGCCGTTAACGGAAAAACGAGAAAAAGGGCGGAGGAAAAGGGGGTCATGCGGTTTGAAATCATCGTATAAAGGCCCCCCAGCAGAATGATGTTTGCCGCACTTAGCCCCATGACAAGCCGATCCGGCGAAAAAACGGCAAAGAAGGGAACCACCTGGGAAATGAAAGTGCCGGCAATGGCCAAAAGCACCATGCTGATTCGGTAATGGAGGCCGGCGAATGTATTTTTCTCAAGGCCCCTGAATGCTTCTCCCAGGCTTGTATACCATTCGACTTCAAGCAGCTCCAGCGCTGCAGCGATTTTCTGCCTGTACCCGAGCCTCTTCATCAGCATACCGAGCATCAGGTCATCATCCGGCCTCATCCGGATGGATTCATGTGTGCCGGCATCTTCGTAAGCTTTTTTGGAAATAAGGTTGAATGCGCCGATCCCGATCCCCGTTTTTGATTGTGGCCGGTTGGCCTGCCAGGGGCGTTTATAATAGGAAAAACCGAAAAGGAAAAAGCCGATGAACGCTTTGAGCCAGAAGCTGTGTGCTTTCAAAGCCGGGGCAGCTGTAAGATGATCGAGGCCCTGGCGCCTGAAATAAGAAAGTGCCCTGCCGATGGCATCTTTCCGGAACATTACGTCGGCATCAGTAAAGAGGATTATATCTCCCTTTGCCATTCCTGCTCCTCTGCACAGGGCATGGTTTTTCCCGAGCCAGCCATCAGGCAGGTCATGGATATGAAGAACCCTGATTCTTGCATCTTCCTGGGCCAGCCTTTCCATGATCTCCCCCGTGCCATCCTCTGACCGGTCATTCACAAGGATCCATTCGAGGTGTGTGTAATTTTGTGAAAGCTGAGTGCGGATGCTCTCTTCGATCACGGCTGCTTCATTTCGTGCTGCTGTGACAATTGACAGAAGGGGGCCGGAAGCCAGCTCTTCTTCCTCTTCAAGCTGGTCAAGCCTCCGCAGTCCCAAAAAAGCATCAGCTATGGCGCATATCCAGATGATCATGCAGAGTGCCAGAAGAATGGCCAGCATTTTTTTCACTCCCTCCCTGTATTTGGCTCCATTTTAAGGAAAGGGGAGGAGATGTTCAACTTTGGCTATTCTTCTGCCGCAGCTCTTCCGTAATCGCTTTGCCAAGGCGTCCTGACTGCAGGGCCGCCTCTTTGATGCATAACATGAAAGCTTCCTGGACGCCATGGCTGTCGAGCACACGGATACCGGCCTCTGTTGTGCCTCCCGGGCTGGTGACATTCCTCCGCAGCTCTTCTGGCTCTTTATCAGATCGGGCTAGCATGGCCGCTGCGCCTGCCAGTGTCTGGATGATGAGCTCCTTTGCTACAGGCTGATCGAGGCCGGCCTCGGCTGCACTTTTCTCCATTGCTTCCGCCAAATAATAGATATAGGCAGGGCCGCTCCCCGACAGGCCTGTCACTGCGTCCAGCTGTTCCTCCTCCACAAACACCGCCGTCCCGACAGTCTCGAAAATTTCCCTGGCGAGTGCAGCCTGTTCCTGGGTGGCTTTAAGATTTGCCGCCAGGGCTGTGGCCGATTTGCAGACAGCTGCAGATGTATTAGGCATAGCCCTTATGATGGCAGGCTTGAGGCGGGAAAGTCTTTCAATGCTCTCCATCGGCACGCCTGCAAGGACAGAAATAATCAGCATACTTTCATTCAGATAAGGAACAAGGCGCTCCATCGCTTCTGCCGCATCCTTTGGCTTCATGGCCAGGATGACTGCTTCCGCTCCGGACATCACCTCCACCATGCTGTGGGTGGCGTGTACGCCATAAGTGCCTGCCATTCTTTCAAGCCGTTCCTCATTGCTTTTATTGGTCACATAAATACGCTCAGCTTTCACAAGCCCATTTTCTATCATTCCTGCAATCAGGGCTTCCGCCATGGATCCTGCCCCGATGACCGCCAGTTTTTTCATAGTGATCAAATCCTTTCTGTTTTTGGTCCGTTAAAAATAAAAAGCCCTCCGTCCGGTAAAGGACGAAAGGCTTTGCTTCCGTGGTACCACCTTCATTCACCAGGCCTGCCATTGTTCAGGTCTGATGCAGCTTAGCGCCCGTTAACGCCGGGACGGGACGTCAGGTTTTCCTGACAGCTCATAAGGTAGGTTCAATGTTCAAGCGGGCGGTGAAGCCTTTCAGCCGGCGGGCTTCACTCTCTTTCGCCATTTCCCATTTACTGGCCCTATTCAACGCTTCGTTCTTTATAAAAAAGATGTTTTTGTGATTATGCAAGAAAAGGAGCGGACCTGTCAATAGGCTTTCATCAGGATTTTTTTAACCACTCAAGAAAAGTTATGTGAAAATAATGACAATTACCTCGAATAAAGTTAAACTTACAGTATATACTGTCTGCCAATTTTCCAAAGTATACATAGATTCTGTGTTTTTTCCGGCAGCAGCCCTGTTTATTTTCCGCTGAAATGATGGTGCTGCTGGAGAAGCCAGTGTTTTTATATCCATTACTTTATTTAAATATAATTTCAAGGAGTTAAGAAAAATGGCTGAATGGAAGAATGATATCGCGAAGTTAGTCATCCCCACCCCTTTTCCGGTTGGAGATGTGAATGTTTACCTGATTAAAGGCGACAGGCTGACTTTGGTGGACGCCGGCCCCAAAACAGAAGAAGCATGGGAAGCACTGAACCATCAGCTGAAGGAGCTGAAGCTGAAGCCGCAGGATATTGAACAGGTGATCCTCACCCATCACCACCCCGACCATGCCGGCCTGCTTGATTATTTTTCCCCTGAACTCGAGGTTTACGGACATTCTGCAAATGAACGCTGGCTGAACAGGACAGAGGCCTTTTTTGATATGCATGACCGTTTTTACATGGGGCTTTTCCGCGAATTTGGCATTCCGGATGCTTATTTGCCGTTCATTGCCCTGATGAAGAAAACGCTTAGATTTTCCTGCAGCCGCTCTCTTACCGGCTCGATCTGCGAAGGCGATGAACCGCCAGGCCTGCCGGGCTGGAGTGTGGTGGAAACTCCGGGGCATGCACAAAGCCATATAGGCCTGTACCGCGAAAAGGATGGCACTTACATCGGGGGAGACCATCTGCTTGCCAGTATTTCTCCAAATCCTCTCCTCGAGCCTCCGCTTTCTGGAGAAACAGAACGTCCAAGGCCGATGCTTCAATATAATGAGTCACTGAAAAAGCTGCTGGAGATTCCTATCAGCCTTGTTTATTCGGGCCATGGACCTGAAGTGAGCGAAGTTCCCCCGCTGATTGAAAAGAGGCTCGGCCGCCAGCATGACCGGGCAATGCAGGTTAAAGGATGGCTTGAGGAAGGGCCGCTTACTGCCTTCCAAGTATGCCAGAGGCTGTTTCCGGCCGTTTATGAACGGGAATTCACCCTGACTCTCTCGGAGACAGTAGCCCAGCTTGACTATTTGGAGTCGTTAGGAGAAATTGTTATTAAGGAGGAAGACGGCGCCTTCTTTTATACAATTGCTGAATGAGGTGGTTTTTTGCTGTCAGGACGTCTTAGAGAAAAGAATATTGTCATCACCGGGGCATCAGGAGGCATCGGAGCGGAAATGGCTGCCCTTTGCGCGGAAAGAGGAGCGAGGCTGTGGCTTTTGGCGCGGAATCAGGAAAAGCTGGAGGAGATTGCCGGTGCACTTGGAACCCGCTATGGTGCTGAAGTAAATACAGACCGGCTGGATGTTTCGGATACAGATGCGGTCCAGGCCGTTTTCGCCCGGATCCTGGGTGAGTGGGGACATGTCGATGTGCTTGTGAACAATGCCGGCTTCGGGGTATTCCGGGAAGCGCATGAAGCGCCGATCGAGGAAATAAAAGGGATGTTCGATGTTAATGTCATCGGGCTGATGGCCGCAACGAGCATGGTCCTGCCTTCTATGAGAAGCAGGAATAGCGGGCACATCATTAACATCGCATCCCAGGCAGGAAAGATCGCTACGCCAAAATCGAGCGTATATTCTGCCACGAAGCACGCTGTTTTGGGCTATTCGAACAGCCTCCGGATGGAGCTTGCTGATCTCGGGGTGCATGTGACGACTGTCAACCCGGGCCCGATTGCCACTAATTTCTTTAATATTGCAGATGAAAAAGGGACCTATGTGAAAAATGTCCAGCGTTTTATGCTGCAGCCGCGCTATGTGGCAGAAAAAGTGGTGGACAGCATGCTGACGGGCCGGAGGGAAATCAATCTCCCGCGCTGGATGAATGCCGGAAGCACCATTTATGCCCTTTTCCCGCGCCTTTTTGAAAAGGCCGGCCGGCGGGCATTCAATAAAAAATGAGTGCGGTTTTTTTTGGAGGGAATTGTAATAGTGCCTTCAGTTTTGCAGAGTTGCTAATAAAACCGGAAAGTTGCTAATAAACGGGAAAATTTGCTAATAAACTGAAAAGCTTGCTAATAAAATAAAAAAGTTGCTAATAAACTGAAAAACTTGCTAATAAAGTCAAAAATCCGCCTTTCGCCAACAAACAGGGCCCTCCAGCAGAGGGTCCTGTTTGTTTTTCATTCTTGCTGTTCTTAAAAGTAAGGAGACCCGGTGACAAATCCATATACCGCATCTTCGACTATTTCGTGCAAATCCGCTTCTGCATCTTCATTTTTCTTCTCCTCAATACGCCTGTAAAGTTCTTCAAATTCCCTGCTGCCAGGCTTGATCAAGCTGCCGTCAAAGCCGTACTGGCCAAGGCAGCCGGCCGCCATTTTGTATATCAATTTTCTGTCCATCGAGATTCCTCCCTCCTGCCATTATAGCCAATCTTTCCCCCAATGGAAGCCCGGGCCGTCAGGCTGCGAAACAATGGAAAAACAGCTTATCTGCTGGCAGGCAAACCGGAATCAAGAAATTCGTCGTAAAATTTCCATTGAATGCGAACGCATATTCGCTTAATATAGTGGGTATAATGAATTAGAACAGATGTTCTTTTTGGATATCTGAATCTGTAAGCTAATTGGGCCTAAGAGGAATGCAGCCAAGCGCCAAGGGAGAGAAAAGAAATGATCGATTACAGCACGATGCCGAACAACCAAATTTTATGTGTGGATATGAAAAGCTTTTATGCAAGCTGTTCCGCTGTGATGGAGGGCCTCGACCCGCTTGAATGCTATCTTGCTGTAGTAGGTGATAAAAAACGGAAAGGAAGCATTGTCCTCGCCGCCTCCCCGCGGATGAAAAAAGAATTTGGCGTCAAGACCGGAACCCGCTATTTTGAAATCCCGAAAGATCCCCGCATTATCGTGGTAGAACCGAAAATGGCCACCTATCTGAGAATTTCCACCGAGATTACACGTGTATTCCACCGCTATGTCCCGAAGGAAAGCATCCATACTTACAGTGTGGATGAAAGCTTCATCAAAGTTGACGGAGCTGCAAAGCTTTGGGGAGGCGCTTATACCATTGCCGAGAAAATCAAGGATGATATTGAAAGGGAGTTCCAGCTGCCCTGTGCCATCGGCATCGGCCCTAATATGCTGCTCTCCAAGCTGTGCCTTGATCTTGAGGCGAAGCAGAAGGGGATTGCTGAATGGACATACGATGATGTCAAGGAGAAGCTCTGGAAGGTTTCGCCCCTGAGGGACATGTGGGGGATCGGAAGAAGGGTGGAGAAGACCCTGAACGGGATGGGCATTTTCACTGTAGGGCAGCTGGCCCGCTATGATCTGGAAGCATTGGAAAAGAAATTCGGCATCATGGGGAACCAGCTTTACCACCATGCCTGGGGCGTTGATCTTTCCGACATCGGCGCGCCGATCATGGAGGGGCAGATCAGTTTTGGGAAAAGCCAGATCCTGCTGCGCGATTATAAGGATGAAGGGGAAATCAAGCAGGTGATCCTTGAAATGTGCGAAGAGCTGGCAAGGAGGGCCAGAAACCACCGCAAGGCGGGAAGGACAGTCAGCTTTGGCGTGGGATACAGCCAGGATGAATTTGGAGGCGGCTTCTACCGGTCGCGCACCATCGATCAGCCGACCAATGTCACCATGGATATTTACCGGGTCTGCCTGGAACTTTTTCAGGAAAATTACTCTGGGAAGACGGTCAGGAAAATTTCAATGGCCCTTGGCAATATTGTGGATGACCATGAATTCCAGCTCAGCCTTTTTGACCTGAACAGCTGGAAAAGCAGGGAGCTCGGATACACCGTCGACAGCATCCGCCGCCGTTTCGGATCCGGTGCGCTGCTGCGGGCGATATCATATACTGCGGCAGGGACAGCCAAACATCGGGCTACACTGGTCGGGGGCCATAAAATGTAAGGAGGCAGAGATATGATCCGGGACAGGGGAAGGATAAAATGGACGTCGATGATGCTCCCAGAGCATGTAAAGCTGCTCCGGGACTGGGCGAAAGAGGACACCTATGAAAAGCCGAAAGAACTGGATGAGCAGCAGCTTGAACAGATGAATGAGACACTTGCTGAAGCGATGGAGTTCGGCCAGGCGGTTGCCATCACCCACTTCCGCACTCACCGTCATGAACTCGTAATCGGAAACATCCACTATTGGGATGAAATCGGCCAAAAGCTTCATGTCATAGACCATTTTGGCGAGGTCCACCGCATCCCGCTGAACACGGTTGCCGATGTCAGGGCCGCCGGGGAATAGCGGCAGGAAAAGAGAATGGATTTGCGCAGGGGGAGCACCTTAAAGGCAGGAGGTGTTTCTTATGCCAAGAGGCAAAGAGCTTGAGCAGCTGCCCATGTCCAATATTGCTCCGGGAGCAGGGGCGGATAAAGGAAGGTTTAACCGCCATTCGCTCAGCGGAATGGAGCGGAAAGACCAGCCCCGTCCGGAAGATGCCGGGAAAAGCCAGCCTTGATCCGGCAGAGCTGTCACCTGCCGGGTTATTCCCATACCGGCGGGCCGGCTTGTCCAGCAGGGCGGAAGTGCTGAGCACATGAAAAGGTGGAATGCCTGCTTTATGCTAGAATGGGATTATGAAACGAAAGCAGGTGATTTTCCCATGAAAATTGCAGTCACTAGAACAGCACAGGAAAAACTCAAAGAAAAAACAGCCGGAAAAGAAGGCTATTTAAAATTAAAATATGATACAGAAGGCTGCGGCTGTGTTGTCAGCGGCGTAAGCGCCTTATGGCTGGTGGATGGAGTGGATTCCGGCGACAGGGAAATCAGCACCGAAGCCGGCAGCATCTATATAGAAAAATCAAAAGAAGTCTTTTTCGATGAAAGCATGACAATCGATTATTCCGATCAAGCCAATTGTTTTCAGCTGAAAAGCCCGAATCAATACTTGAATCCGAGAATGAGCTTCATTAATAAGATTTCCTGAGGCAGGCCGCAATGCGGTCTGTTTTTTTGTAGTTGAAGAATTTATAAATTGGAAGACTTGTGGATAATTTTCAATTCTTGATCCACGTCCAGCAGCAGCGCCGAAGTCATAAGCCGAACCTCCCAAAAAGGCAAAGAACGCCTTTCCGGGAGGTTCGTCTTGAGGCCCCCAGGAAGCTGGTCATGCAGATGTTGCCACAGGACGTGGCGTTCTTAGTCTGCGTTCCTTAAGGTGATCAAGGCGCTTGCGCTTTTGTTCCGGCTCAAAACTCAAAATGGAATTTTTTATCAATTCAGGTTTCAAAAAAGCCGAATAAGGCTAGAGAACCATAGCGCACCTTGGCGCATGTTACAGGCTGTTCCTTCATTTAATGATAAAAGAGATGCTAAAGGGGGCGGGAGAATGAAGAAAAAGGCAGGCTTATGGATCATGCTGGCGGCCATCTTCCTTGCAGCATGCCAGCCTAAAACCTTCGAGGAAGCGATGAGTACAGAAGTGCCTTTCAATGTCCAGAAGGTGATACATAAAGAAAAGGTGAAGGGCGGCACGGTTGTGTTGTATCTGACAGAGCAGGAGCGGGAAGCGGACAATGGGGCGGAAAAGGTGCAGGCAGTTGCCGCCGCCTATCTGCAGGAAAGCAAGAAGGCCGGCTGGAAGAACGCGGGCCATAACCATTGGGAATATAAGCAGAACGATCATATGACGGTCTATCCGGAAACCTTCTATCAGTATGACACAGAAGGCAATCTGAAGCATAAAGTGCCGATTGTGTTTGGGCGGATCCTGAACAATGACATAACAGCAGTGGAAGCGGGAAAGAAGGATTCATTCCAGCCGGCGAAGCTGATAGAGACGGAAGAGGGGCGCTTTTATTTTGCGGCCGGTGAGTTCGAACTCGTGAGGGGCCTGTCTGCCGAGGGGAAGGCCGTCAGCCAGCAGAAAAACAGATAGTGACGGCGGCTGTTATGCTGCGGGAGCATAAAGGGAGGAGGCTTTCAAAAAGCCTCCTCCCTATCTGTTTAAGAACCGGCGGCCATCGGCCCCTTTTTAAAAATATAGTCTTCAAGAAATTCGTCGATGGCTTTCTCATAGTCATTGCGGTTTTCATTCAAGGACTGGGCATGGACCCCGTTCATGGCAAGAAACAGTTTTTTCGGGCCGGGCTTGCGCAGGAAAAGGGCCTCTGTCATGGTGGGCAGGATAAAATCATCCTTCGTGCTGTGGATGAACAGCACCGGCTTTTTGATCTGGTCGATGACAGCGATGGGGGATACTTCGTTCAGAGAATATTTTTCCCTTAGGCGCAGGAAAATGTCTGCCACCGGAAGAACCAGCTGTGGCGGCAGCTTCATTTCTGTTTTCAGCCGGTAAGAAAGCTGCTCCCTGAAATCCGAGAACGGACAGTCGGCTATATAAAAATCGGCTCCATCCTCCAGCATTCCGGCATACAGCAGCATGGTGGCCGCTCCCATCGATTCGCCGTGGATCCCCAGGAGCAGGTCATCGCCTTTCTCTTTTTTCAGCCACTGGACAACGGCCTGAAGGTCGAATTTTTCATAGTGCCCATAACTCGTCGTCTTGCCGCCGGATTCTCCATGCCGGCGGTGGTCATAGATGAGGGCGTTGAATCCGCGGTTGAGGAACAGATTCATATACTTAATGCTGTTTGTTTTATTTTCTGTCACTCCGTGGCAGATGATAATATATTTGTTCGAAGAGTGCGGCTCTGCGAGAACCGCCTTCAGGGAGTAACCAAAAGGGGATGGGATCAAAACCTCCTTTTTTGCAAGGCTGCTGAAGGAAAGAGGATCTACCCTTCCGGCTTCAGTTTCCCTGTTGAGGATAAAGCTGTCATCCTTTTTCTTCATATACATGATCCGATTGGTAAAATACACACCGATCGAGGTTAAAAAGACAAGGAGTGAAAAAAGGTAACGGAATGCCTTTCTCAAGACGATCCCTCCAAAATAAGGTTTTTCTTTATTTTACCATTAGCAGATGCTCTTCGAAATGAAAACGGACGGAAAATCATCGTTTTCTTCCTAAAGAAAAATTCTGCTCTGTGAACGAAAAACAGCCGCGGCAATCGCGGCTGCTGAACGGCTATTGCGGAGAATTCTGGCCCCTTGCCGGGTGAATGGCTTTTTCCAGCTCTTCAGCCGCAATCGTATGATTGACAGTATCGCTTGCAGGCTTGCCTTTCTGGCTGTTCCCTTTGTCCCGCTTCTGGCTCATGCTAATTCCTCCTTTGATTTAGCATTAATTCTTAAAGTGCTCACAAAGGCGGAAGTTATGCAGATAAAACAGATTATGAACCTGCTCGTTCCCTGGATGCCTCTCCCAAATACAGCTGGTAAATCGCGCTTTCAATCGGCCGGCTGAGATGGGGCTGTACAATATCAATGGCATCCATAAGGAGGTCCAAATTGATGCCAGTGCTGATTCCCATCCGTTCAAGCATATTCACAACATCCTCGGTTGCCGCATTACCTGCCGCACCTGGAGCGAACGGACAGCCGCCAAGGCCGCCTGCAGAGCTGTCGAAGCGGTCGATCCCTGCCTGGAGAGCGGCAAAGATATTCGTCAAAGCCATTTTCCTTGTGTCATGGAAATGCGCTGTCAGCAAAACATCCGGAAATTCGTGCTTCAGCCTGCTGAACAGGGAGTATGCCTCATGCGGGGCAGCCATGCCGATCGTATCGGCAACACTCAGCTCATCTGCCCCGGCGAGAGTAAATTGGCGGCAAAGCTCCACAGTCCTGTCTTCCTCTATTTTGCCTTCATAAGGGCAGTAGAAGCTGGTCGAGATGCAGGCGCGCACAAAGTAGCCTTTTTCCTTCAATTCCCTGACCAGCGGCAGGATTTCCTCCATGCTTTCTGCTGTTGTTTTGTTGATATTTTTTTTGTTGAAGCTGTCGCTTACCCCAACGAAGACAGCAATCGCGCGGCAGCCGGTCATATAGGCGCGTTCAATGCCCTTCCTGTTGGGGGCAAGGACAAAATCGCGCACACCTGATCCAATAGAGCTGGCGGCAATTTCAGCTGCATCCGCCATTTGCGGCACCCATTTAGGTGAGACGAAGGAGGTAAGCTCCATCTCGGCAAAGCCGGCTTTTTTCAGCGCGGATATGAATTCCTTTTTAACAGGGGTTGGAATGAACGTTTTTTCATTTTGGAGCCCGTCGCGCGGGCCTACTTCTATGATGGTCGCTTTCTTTGGCAGGCAGAGGGTCATGATTTCACTCCTGACAACATATTTTTATTTGTAGATTGCAAGATTAATGAAAGGGCTTTCTTATATTGTAGGAGAAAAGAAAAATAAAAAGCAAGAATAATAGAAATTTTGACAAAATAAAAGGAATTTCTCATTTTTGGCTCGAACTAATACATATTGCAGTTAGAAAGGGTGAATAGCTTGAAGCAGACAGACATCGTAATAGCGAGTGCTGTAAGGACGGCGATCGGGAGCTTTAACGGGAGCCTGAAGGGAGTTTCAGCTCCGGCGCTTGGGGCCGCTGCCATAAAGGGTGCATTGGAAAAGGCAGGGCTTGAGGCAGAACAGGTGGATGAAGTTATCATGGGAAACGTGCTGCAGGCGGGGCTGGGCCAGAATCCGGCAAGGCAGGCAGCTATTTTGGCGGGGATTCCTGAAAGCGTTTCCTCTATGACGATCAATAAAGTCTGCGGCTCCGGCTTGAAGGCAGTGCATCTTGCCTATCAGGCGATTATGGCAGGGGATGCAGAAGTCGTCGTTGCGGGCGGCATGGAAAATATGAGCCAGGCCCCTTACCTGCTAAAAGGCGCCCGCGATGGGTTTAAGATGGGCGATCAGAAGCTGGTGGACAGCATGGTCTCTGACGGGCTGTGGTGTGCATTCAATGACTACCATATGGGCATGACAGCGGAAAAACTCTGCTTGCAGTATGGCCTCAGCAGGGAAGAGCAGGACACATTTGCAGCATGGAGCCAGGAAAAAGCGCAGAAAGCACAAGAGGCCGGGCGTTTCAAGGATGAAATTGTGCCTGTCGAAATTCCTCAGCGCAAAGGGGATCCGGTCATCTTTGACAGCGACGAATATTTGAAAAAAGGGACGACAGCCGAAAAGCTTGCCGGCTTGAGGCCGGCCTTCAAAAAGGATGGCTCAGTTACTGCCGGCAATGCATCGGGCATTAATGACGGTGCAGCCGCCCTTGTTGTGATGAGCAGGGCAAAGGCGGAAGAGCTCGGGGTCCAGCCGATTGCTGTCATCAGAGCGAACGCAAGTGCCGGCGTAGATCCGAGCATCATGGGAATCGGACCGGTGCCGGCGGTCAAGAAGGTGCTGGAGAAGGCAGGAGTTTCAATGGAAGAACTGGATTTGATCGAGGCAAATGAGGCTTTTGCCGCTCAATCGCTTGCAGTAGGAAAAGAGCTCGGCTTCAACAATGAAATATTGAACGTAAACGGCGGGGCAATTGCGCTTGGCCACCCGATTGGCGCCAGCGGTGCAAGGGTCCTTGTTACGCTCCTGCATGAAATGAAAAAGCGGAATGCAGAGAAAGGGCTGGCAGCACTATGCATTGGCGGCGGCCAGGGAGTAGCGACAGTGGTTGAGCTTGCCTAGTCCCGTCTGCACTGAGGGGAAGAACAGCAAAAAAAGAAAAAAATGAGAGGAGAGAAACGATGAAAACAATACATACATCCTTCCAGGAAGCAGTTGCCGGCATCCAGGACGGAGCGGTACTGATGGTGGGCGGCTTCGGACTTTGCGGCATTCCTGAGAATCTAATACTTGCCCTCGTGGAAAAAGGGGTGAAGGATCTGACCGTTATCTCCAACAACTGCGGAGTGGACGATTGGGGTCTTGGCCTTCTGTTAAAAAACAAGCAGATCAAAAAAATGGTCGGATCTTATGTAGGTGAGAATAAGGAATTTGAGCGCCAGGTACTATCAGGTGAAATTGAAGTCGAACTGCTGCCGCAGGGAACGCTTGCTGAGAAAATCCGCGCCGGCGGAGCCGGCATTCCGGCATTTTATACACCTGCCGGAGTAGGAACCCCGATTGCCGAAGGAAAGGAGACCAGGGTTTTCAACGGAAAGGAATATTTGCTTGAAGAGGCGCTTGCCGCAGACTTCAGCCTTGTCCGGGCCTGGAAAGGGGATCGTATGGGAAATCTCGTATACCGGAAAACGGCGAGGAATTTCAATCCAATGATCGCAGCCGCAGGAAAAACAACCATAGCGGAAGTGGAGAACCTTGTAGAGACTGGCGGGCTTGAGCCGGAAAACATCCACACGCCGAGCATTTATGTGCAAAGCCTTATTAAAGGCAGCCAGGAAAAACGGATTGAGCGGCTGACTGTCAAATCATAATTAAGGAGAGAAAGGAGCAGCAGATATGAGCAGCGATAAAGGTGCCGTGCGCGAGAAAATTGCCAGACGGGCAGAGAAAGAAATTGAAGACGGATTTTATGTAAACCTCGGCATAGGCATGCCGACACTTGTGGCTAATTATATTTCCGGCAACAAGGAAGTGGTCCTTCAATCCGAGAACGGACTTCTTGGGATCGGCCCCTATCCGGATAAGGAAGATGTGGATGCCGACCTGATCAATGCCGGAAAAGAAACCGTGACGGCCATACCGGGTGCAGCCTATTTTGACAGTGCTGAATCTTTTGCGATGATCCGGGGCGGGCATGTCAATGTCGCCATTCTGGGAGGAATGGAGGTTTCCGAGGAAGGGGACCTGGCCAATTGGATGATCCCCGGCAAAATGATCAAAGGCATGGGCGGTGCGATGGATCTTGTCCATGGGGCGCAAAAGATCATCGTCATCATGGAGCATACAAATAAAAACGGGGAAAGCAAGATCCTCAAGTCCTGCTCCCTCCCGCTGACTGGCAAAGGGGTCGTGGACCGCATCATCACCGAGCGGGCTGTTATTGATGTAACAGCAGGGGGGCTGAAGCTGATTGAGGTGGCGAAAGGCTTTACGGTTGAAGAGGTGGTCAGCTCGACCGGGCCGGAACTGCAGGTGGACGACTCGGTCTTAACAGAGGCATTTTAATGAAAGTTGGGTGCAGCCTCTGCGGCTGTACCTTTCTTCTGTATAGAGAGGGGAATTTAAATGGGAATCACTTTTAAAGGGATCGATCATATTCAGCTGGCAGCTCCAAAAGGGACAGAAGAGCAGGCCAGGGAATTTTACGGAAAGCTGCTGGGGCTTGAGGAAATCCCCAAGCCTGGAAATCTGCAAAAGAGGGGCGGCTGCTGGTTCCTCTGCGGCAGCCAGGAGGTGCACATCGGCATTCAGGAAGATTTCCTTCCGGCCAGGAAGGCCCATCCTGGATTTGTGGTTGAAGATCTCGCGGGACTGCGGAGCAGGCTGGAGGAGGCAGGCACAGTGATCAAGGAGGAGCCGCCGATTGATGGAAGAAACCGCTTCTTTACAGAAGATCCGTTCGGGAACAGAATCGAGTTCCTCGAATTTATCAGCTGATCCTTACGTGAGCAGGGAAGAATTCGGCACTGCTCCTTGTATGCTATAATATCCTGTAAATACGCAAAAAGAGGGATAGAACATGAAGAAAAAACGCCAAACAGCACAGCAGAAAAAAGACGACAAGCCGGTTACACTGGGGGATATGCTCAATCAGGACCTGATGGATCAGCTGAAGGCAGCAAAGAAGCAGCTGAAGGATGAGGAATTGAAGAAGGCTGAGGAAGAGGAAAAAAGAAAGATAGAGGAACGGCGTTTAAGAGAGAAGAATAAGAGCTTTGAAGAGCTTCTCCAGGATAGCGATCTAAATTGGAAAGAGTATAAATGATGGAAACCCGGCCAAGGAAGGTGGATGTCCAGCCGTACAGCAGGAGCTGGGCCGATTCTTTTCAGGAGGAAAAACAGCTCCTTGCCGCTGTCTTTGGAGAATCAGCTCCCATACACCATATCGGAAGCACCTCCATTCCCGGCATGAGCGCCAAGCCGATCATCGATATCCTGGCCGAAGCGGACAATGCCGGCATCTTTGATGAGGCAGCACCCAAACTGCAGGGGTGGGGCTATACAGCAAAAGGAGAAAACGGCATCCCCGGCCGGAGGTATTTTGTGAGATTTACCGAAGCAGGTGAAAGGCTGGTCCATTTGCACGGCTATCCAAAGGGGCACCCTGAAATCGGCCGCCATCTGCTGTTCCGGGATTATTTGCGGAAGCATCCGGAGGAAGCCGATTTATACAGCAGGACAAAGCTGGTAGCCGCCCGGAAATACCCTTATGATATTGAGTCCTATATAAAGGAAAAGGATCCGGTGGTGAAGCTGCTTGATGAAAAGGCGCTGGCTTGGCACCTGCAGAATGAAGGAAAGGAACAGGATCTAATTTGATCCTGTTCCTTTTCTTCGTTACTCGGGAATCGCCAGGGCCTATCTGTGCTGTCCATATTGATTTGCCAGGCTGATAGACTGGATGGCCGCCAGTTCTTCAGCCGATAAAGGGCCAGCTGCCGCGGCCCTAGCATTCTCCCTGACCTGTGCGGCCGAGCTGGCGCCGGCAGCCACAGAAGCGACTGCAGGGCTGGAAAGGACATATTGGAAGGCCAATTCTGTCATCGAACGATTGCCGGAAGCTTCTTTCAGGTGGCGGAGAATGTCTTCCAGCTCTTTGTAGCTGTAATCAAGATAACCGTTTTCCTTTACAGAACCTGGGGCTTTCCCGAGCATCTTATCGCTCAGCATCCCCTTGGCGAGAGGGCCGCGGACCACGGCGCTGATAGCTTTCTCTTTAAGAAGCGGAAGGGCTGTCTCCTCCGGGCGGCGGTCAAGGATGCTGTATTGCATCATGACAGAAGCGATATTGGACCTTTTCACGTATTCCCGGATCACATTCGGCCTGATGGAGGAGATTCCATAGTGGCGGATAAAGCCCTCTTCCTTCAGTTCTTCAAATGCTTCAATTGTTTCATCTATCGGATCATCAAGGGTTCCGCCGTGAAGCTGATACAAATCGATATAATCTGTTCCCAGCCGCTTCAGGCTTCCCTTGACCGCTTCTTTAATATAAGCCTTAGAAGGATCCCAGCTCCAGCCGTCCTTTGCTTCATTCCAGCGGTTGCCTGCTTTTGTAGCAATAATGACGTTTTCGCGCACTTCCTTGAGTGCTTCGCCGACAATCTTTTCATTTTCCCCGAAATCGTATAGATCGGCGGTATCAAAATAATTGATTCCTTCTTCCAAAGCTGCCTCGATGATCTTCCTTCCTTCAAGGGCATCTGTTCCAAGGGACATGCAGCCAAGTCCCAGCTCGCTTACATATAGTCCTGTCTTTCCAAGCTCTCTCTTTTTCATATTTTCACCTCGAACTTATGATGAGTCCATTGTATCTAAAAGAAGGGCATGGCCACAAATATAAGAGACTATTTTATCCTCCGGAGCCGGACTTTTTCCGGGGTGGCAGCTGCCTCTGCCGAATCGATCCATTCCTTGATCAGCGTATGTTTCACTGTGTACTCTCTCAATTTTTCACGAATCTCCCATGCCTTGCCTGCAAGGATGACGCCTTTAGAGTGGACGCGGATTTTCAATTCATACTCCCCCAAATAAAGTATGATAAAATGTATGAGCAGATAATCGGATTAGAACTGGAGTGATAGAACAGTGAAGCATCCTTTAGAAGAAAAAACGATAAAAACAGAGCAGATTTTTAACGGGAAGGTCATCTCCCTTCAGGTGGACGATGTGGAGCTGCCGAACGGAAAAAACTCAAAACGGGAAATTGTCAAGCATCCTGGAGCGGTTGCTGTCATTCCCCTTACAGATGACAACAAAATCGTGATGGTAGAGCAGTTCAGAAAACCTCTTGAAAAGGCCATTGTGGAAATTCCGGCAGGCAAGCTTGAAAAAGGCGAGGATCCGGAGCTTTGTGCAAAAAGAGAGCTGGAAGAAGAGACAGGCTATATTTGCGGAGAAATCGAAAAGCTCGTTTCCTTTTATACTTCACCCGGATTCGCTGATGAGATTCTCTATATTTATGCTGCCAGAAAACTGAGGAAAATAGAAAATCCTGCCATTCCGGATGAGGATGAATTCGTCGATGTTATTGAGCTTACTCTTGAAGAGGCGCAGGCTTATATAGAAGAGCAAAAAATCCATGATGCCAAAACAGTCTATGCTGTCCAGTATCTCCAGATCGAACAGCTGAAGAACAGATGATGCTTCAAACTTATTATGCCGATATGCACATCCATATCGGCCGGACAAAGTCAGGGCGCGCCGTTAAAATAACGGGGGCCAGATCACTTGTGTTTTCCAATATCATCGAGCATGCAAGGGACAGTAAAGGCCTGGATATGATCGGGATTATTGACTGTCATTCACCAGAGGTAATTGACGAGATGGAAGAACTTATGGCCACGGGCGAGCTTGTGCAATCGCCTGAAGGAGGTCTGCTGTACGGCGGCCTCGCAATCATTCCAGGATCAGAGCTTGAAATCTATGATGAAAGCTGCAAGGGCCCCATCCACGTTCTCTGCTATTTTCCAAACCTTGATGTGATGAAGGAATTCTCTTTGTGGCTGAAAGGCCGCCTTAAAAATATCCATTTAAGCTCACAGCGTATCTATGCATCAGGAAAAGAGCTGCAGTCACAGGTAAAAGCGTTTGGCGGATTATTCATTCCGGCCCATGTCTTTACGCCTTTCAAGAGCATGTATGGAAAAGGTGTCGACCGGTCGCTTGAAGAGGTCTTCGATAAAGATCTTATCGATGGGATCGAGCTGGGCCTGAGTTCGGATACAGAAATGGCTGATATGATTCATGAGCTGCACCAGTACCCTTTCCTTACAAATTCAGATGCTCACTCTCTCGGAAAAATAGCCAGGGAATATCAGCAGATTGAAATGGCCGGGCCTTCATTCAATGAGTTTCATTTAGCCTTGAAAAGAGAGGGAGGGAGAAGGATTTCCGCCAATTACGGACTGGACCCGCAGCTGGGGAAATATCATCAGACAGTTTGTCTGGACTGCCATTCCCCCCTCGCTTCCGGTCATAATGGCTGCCGGAAGTGCGGAAGCATAAAGCAGGTGAAGGGAGTGGCCGATCGGATTATGGAGCTTAAGACAGCTGGGAGTGCACCGGCAGACAGGCCGCCATATGTCCATCAAGTGCCGCTCGAATTCATTCCCGGCCTCGGCCCAAAGATACTGGAAAGGCTGCTGGACCATTTTGGGACTGAAATGGACATACTCCACAGAGTGCCGAAGGAGGCACTGGAAGAGGTCATTCCAGATAAGCTTGCTAGGCTGATCGTCAAAGCGAGGAGCGGCCGGCTTAGCTTGAAAGCAGGCGGCGGAGGGAAGTACGGAAAAGTTGAGCAGGAATAGCAGCTGAAGGGGACGAACACAGGAGCCGGGCTATAACTGTAAATATCTAACGAAAAACCGGATCCAGAGAGCGGATCCGGTTTTTTCTATTCTTTTAACTTTGCAAAAATACAAGTGTCCCGCAGCACATCACCGCTGGCGCAGAGGGTATTTTTTCTTAAGGTAGCTTCCAGCGTAAAGCCGAGCCTCTCGGGGATTTTTCTGCTGGCTGTGTTCTCCGGATCGCACCGGATCTCAATTCTGTTGGCAGACAGGCTGCTGAATGTAAACTCAATAAGAGCTTCGACCGCTTCTGAGATATAACCTTTCTTATGATGGCGCGAATCGCACCAATAGCCGATTTCAAACCTGCGGGCCTCCCAGTCGATGCGGTGCAGCCCGGTCGATCCGATGAATTGGCCGTCTTCTTTGCGGTATATATGGAGGCGGATATCTTCCCTCAGCCAAAATTGGGCATATGACCGGCGGATGCCTGCTTCTGTTTCTTCGAGGGACTGTTCCTTGGCAGCGAAAGGCAGCCATTTTTTCAGCTCATCCTTTGATGCTATGACAGCATCATACACATCTTTGCCATCGCCTGGCAGGCAAGGCCGGATATACAATCTTTCTGTCTCTGCAATGATTTCAGGAAAGTCGATTAAAATTGGATTCATTTTCCACTCCTCCTTTGTGATTGTTCCGATTATATCGGGTGGCACAAAGACTGGCAATATATTTTTAAAATAATGGCAAAATGATAGAATCCTGGCATAGACTGTTCTTCCCTGCATAGGATGTAGTAATAGATTTTACAGGAGGAAGAGCAATGAAAAAACGTATGTACCAGAACTTTGCAGCCAATCATTTTCGCGAGCATTCCTCGATCTACTTATTCGTCATCGTCCTGTTTCTGATGGGGGTCATTTTCGGTGCCGTAGTGGTGAACAGCCTGAGCTTCAATCAAAAGGAAGATTTATATTACTATCTGTCGCAATTTTTTGGACAGGTATCGGCCGGCACTGTAGCTGAGTCACATGATCTTTTTATCCAGAGCCTGTTCCATAACAGCAAGTTCATTGGACTGATGTGGCTTCTCGGCATTTCCATCATCGGCCTGCCGGTCATCCTCGTGCTGTTATTTATGAAGGGTATGGTTGTCGGATTTACAGTCGGCTTTCTTGTAAACAGGATGGGCTGGGATGGGTTCCTGCTTTCCTTTGTATCAGTTATGCCGCAGAATATCATCATCATTCCGATCTTTATCATCACCGCAGCGATGACAGTGGCTCTGTCTTTAAAGATGATCAGGAGGCAATTTATGAAAAATCTCGGCCAGCCGGTCGTGCCGATGTTTGGAAGGTACCTGGCGGTGTTCTGCGCGGCAGTTCTATTATTATCAGTGGCTGCCGGCATAGAAGCCTATCTTTCCCCGGCTTTGATGAAATCGGTTGTCAGCAGTATAAAGCCTTGATTGCTTATTTTATAGTGATTATAATATAAGAATGAATATATTTTATTATAATAATTGTATCTTCTTATTTATAATGATTTTATTTTGAAAACATCTCCCTATCTGTTATAATGAGAACTGACAGTGCGAGGGAGGGACTTTACGGGATGGAGACCAGAATAGATAGAATTAAAAAACAGCTGCATTCGTCAAGCTATAAATTAACACCGCAGCGTGAAGCAACAGTCCGTGTGCTGCTGGAGAATGAAGAAGATCATCTGAGCGCGGAAGATGTATACCTCCTTGTCAAAGAGAAGTCGCCTGAGATAGGACTGGCGACCGTTTATCGCACACTGGAGCTGTTAACGGAACTGAAAATTGTCGATAAAATCAAT
Organism: Bacillus infantis NRRL B-14911; assembly: GCF_000473245.1. Lineage (NCBI taxonomy): Bacteria > Bacillati > Bacillota > Bacilli > Caryophanales > Bacillaceae > Bacillus > Bacillus infantis. The sequence continues at coordinate 3,191,976 of NC_022524.1, read as the reverse complement.
TTTGGTGATGGAGTTTCCCGCTATGACCTGAGGCAGGAAGGCGCCGCCCATTTCCACCACCATTTAGTATGCATAGAATGCGGGGCAGTAGATGAGATCCAGGATGACCTTCTGGAGGATGTCGAAGCGATAGTTGAGCGTGACTGGAACTTTAAGATCAAAGATCACCGCCTGACATTTCATGGCATCTGCTACCGCTGCCAGGATAAAGAAGAAAGCGCCGATGAGGCTGATTGACTGGAACCTTTTCTTTAAACCGGAAAAGGTTTTTATTATTCTCCGAAAAAAAGCCGGAAATGCCAAAAGCTTTAGCCGGGAAGGTATAAATCTTGTCCAGCTTGGCATATCTTTTATTATAGAATGCAGCTGGAGGAAGAATGATGAGATCCTGGATGATTATGACGTTTAAAACATTGAAGGTATTTGTCCTGTTTACGGGATGTACAATCCTTTTTTATTATGGGCTTTTATGGTTAAATGAAGAATATCAGAGCTATCACCGTTATGATGAGCCGGAAGGCAGCGCCGTCAGGGTATCTGGTGATGCAGTTTCTGATGAAACCGACTGGTTTGACAGACTGATTCTGTTTTACCACAATGGGGAGTAATGCATAAATGGAAGACAGGCTGAAAGATTTTGTTCACTTTTTATTGATTGAAAAGGGACTTGCCAACAATACAATTGTCTCTTATGAACGGGATTTGAAAAATTATCTTAAATTCATTGTGAAAAGCGAAGGGCTTGCCAGTTTGAATGAAGTCCAAAGGGTCCATATCGTCCAGTTCCTGAAAAAGCTGAAGGAACAGGGGAAATCTGCCAAGACCCTTGCCAGGCATATCGCTTCCATCCGTGCCTTCCATCAGTTCCTGCTCAGGGAGAAGGTATGCGAAAATGATCCATCTGTACATATTGAGTCGCCGCAGCAGGAAAGAAGCCTTCCAAAGGTCCTGAGCATGGCAGAAGTGGAAACCCTCCTGGAATCGCCCTCAGACTCGAGCCATTACAGCCTCCGCGACAAAGCGATGCTTGAGCTCCTGTATGCAACAGGAATCAGGGTCAGTGAACTGATCGGACTGCAGATAGGCGATGTCCATCTGACAATGGGCTTTGTCCGCTGCATCGGGAAAGGAAATAAAGAAAGAATCATTCCGATTGGGAAAACAGCTTCAGAAGCAATTGAAAGATATCTTCTGCATGGAAGGCCGAATTTTGTTTCGAAAAGCCGCAGAGATGATACATTATTCCTGAACCATCATGGAAGGCAGCTGACCCGCCAGGGGTTCTGGAAAATACTGAAAAAGCTTGCAGGCGATGCGGGCATTGAAAAAGAGCTTACCCCTCATACTCTAAGGCATTCTTTTGCCACCCATCTGCTGGAAAATGGAGCAGATTTGCGGGCAGTACAGGAGATGCTCGGTCATGCGGATATATCAACAACCCAGATTTATACCCATGTCACGAAAACAAGGCTGAAGGATGTATATTCAAAATTTCATCCCCGTGCCTGATAAAACTGGAGTTTTTAAATCTGCAAAAAAATAAATCTGATAAAACTGCTGAATATAAAGCAGTTTTTTCTTGTTTTTTAGGTTATTTGTTTTGTAGAATATAGATGTCAGACTTCTGACGATTCTAAACCTCTCGCAGGTTAATACTTTTGAAAAAGGGTAACATATATTTGTAAAATAAATTGAAAACGTGTACATGTTTAGGAGGAGAGCACATGAATTCGCATACATATAAAAGAATCTTTCTAATTGTTATGGATTCGGTGGGAATTGGCGAGGCAGCGGATGCTGAGCGCTTCGGCGACAAGGGATCTGATACGCTTGGCCATATCGCTGAAAGGATGAACGGGCTGAACATGCCGAACATGGGCCGGCTGGGCCTCAGCAATATCAAAGAAATCAAAGGTATTGAAAAAGCAGAGAAGCCGCTCGCTTCTTATACAAAGATGCAGGAAGCATCAAACGGAAAAGACACCATGACAGGGCATTGGGAGATCATGGGGCTGAATATCGAGACACCGTTCAGGGTATTCCCGGACGGCTTCCCGGATGAGCTTTTGTCAGAGCTTGAAGCCCGCACAGGCAGAAAAATCATCGGGAACAAGCCGGCAAGCGGCACTGAGATCCTTGATGAGCTTGGGGAAGAGCATATGAAGACAGGAGCCCTGATTGTGTATACCTCAGCTGACTCGGTCCTTCAGATTGCAGCCCATGAAGAGATTGTGCCGATTGATGAGCTGTACACGATCTGTAAAATCGCCAGGGAACTGACACTTGATGAGAAATACATGGTTGGAAGAGTGATAGCACGTCCTTTCATCGGACAGCCTGGTGCATTCAAGCGGACAGCGAACAGGCATGATTATGCCCTGAAGCCATTTGACAGGACGGTCATGAATGAGCTGAAGGACGGCGGACTGGATGTACTGGCCATCGGAAAGATTTCCGACATCTATGACGGCGAAGGTGTGACAAAGTCACTGCGCACTGTCTCTAACATGGACGGGATGGATAAGCTCCTCGAAACGATGGGTATGGATTTCACAGGCTTGAGCTTCTTGAATCTTGTGGACTTTGATGCCCTTTTCGGACATAGACGGGACCCGGAGGGCTACGGGAAAGCGCTGGAAGAATATGATGCCCGCCTTCCGGAAGTGTTTGATAAGCTGAAGGAAGATGATCTGCTCATCATTACGGCTGACCACGGGAATGACCCGGTATACCCCGGGACAGACCATACACGTGAATATGTCCCATTATTGGCTTATTCTAAGGGCATGGCGGTCGGAAAAGAGCTGCCAATCAGGCAGACATTCGCCGATATCGGCGCTACTGTAGCGGAAAACTTTGCTGTGGCCGCGCCAAAATTCGGAAAAAGCTTTCTGGGTGAATTGTAAGCCCGGGTCATATTTTAAACAACTGACAAGCTGAGCCATAGAAGGAGATTGGCAGGCGATGGCTGCGGCCGGTTATCCGCTCAGTACTGTCTGATAAAAAGGGGATTATAAAATGGACTACGGAAAAATTCAAAATGCAGCACAATTTTTAAAAGAAAAGTATGGAGAAACGCCTAAAATCGGTTTGATTCTTGGCTCCGGGCTCGGCGTTCTGGCAGATGAAATCGAACAGCCAGTGAAAATACCTTATAATGAAATTCCTGATTTCCCTGTTTCAACAGTTGAAGGGCATGCAGGCCAGCTTGTATTCGGCCTTCTGAACGGTGTACAGGCTGTGGCTATGCAAGGGCGCTTCCACTATTATGAAGGCTACAGCTTCGACAAGGTCACTTTCCCTGTAAGAGTCATGAAGGAGCTCGGAGTGGAAATCCTGATCGTGACAAACGCTGCCGGCGGTGTTAATGAAAGCTTTGCACCAGGAGATTTAATGCTTATCTCGGACCATATCAACAATATGGGAAGCAATCCTCTGATTGGACCTAATGACTCCAAGCTTGGCGTCCGTTTTCCTGATATGTCGGAAGCATACTCCAGGGATCTGCGCCAGCAGGCAAGAGAGATTGCAGGCAAGCTGAATATCAGCATCCAGGAAGGTGTATATGTTGGCAATACCGGCCCTACATATGAAACGCCTGCAGAAGTGAGGATGCTCCGCACTATGGGCGGTGACGCAGTCGGCATGTCGACGGTACCTGAGGTAATCGTGGCCAGGCATGCAGGCCTGAAAGTACTGGGTATTTCCTGCATTTCCAATATGGCAGCAGGCATACTGGATCAGCCTTTAAACCATGAAGAAGTCATTGAAACGACTGAAAAAGTGAAGGCGAACTTCCTCTCTTATGTGAAAGAGCTTGTACGCCAGTTTGGTGCTTAAATAAAGAAAAAGTGGTGACGAAAAATGAGAATGGTTGACTTAATAGAAAAGAAACGCGACGGCAAAGAGCTGTCTTCGGAAGAAATCCAATTCATAATAAAAGGCTATACTGACGGTGCAATTCCTGACTATCAGATCAGTGCTTTAACGATGGCTATCTTTTTCCAGGGCATGACAGAAAGTGAGAGAGCCGACCTGACGATGAGCATGGTAGAATCAGGCGATAAAATCGATCTGTCAAAAATCGAAGGCATTAAAGTCGACAAGCATTCCACAGGGGGAGTCGGCGATACAACTACGCTGGTGCTCGGCCCTCTTGTAGCGGCTGTCGGTGTCCCGGTCGCTAAAATGTCCGGCCGCGGCCTTGGCCATACAGGCGGTACCATCGATAAGCTGGAGGCGGTTGAAGGCTTCCATGTAGAGATAGAAAACGAAGAGTTCATCAAGCTGGTCAATCAGAACAAAATTGCCGTCATCGGACAAAGTGGAAACCTCACGCCGGCGGATAAAAAATTATATGCCCTCCGCGATGTAACAGCAACGGTTGACAGCATCCCGCTCATTGCCAGCTCCATCATGAGCAAAAAGATTGCTGCAGGCGCAGATGCCATTGTCCTTGATGTGAAAACGGGGGCTGGCGCCTTCATGAAGACGCTGGATGATTCCAGAGAGCTTGCAAAAGCAATGGTAAGGATCGGGAACAATGTCGGCCGCAAGACAATGGCAGTCATTTCAGACATGAGCCAGCCGCTTGGCTTTGCCATCGGCAATGCCTTGGAAGTGAAAGAAGCGATCGACACATTAAAAGGCGAAGGACCGGAAGATCTGACTGAGCTGTGCCTTGTACTAGGCAGCCATATGGTGGTGCTGGCTGAAAAGGCAGAAACCCCGGCACAGGCACGAGAAATGCTGGAACAGGCAATCAAGGACGGATCCGCCCTTGAAGCAATGAAAACCTTCCTCAGCTCACAGGGAGGGGACGCTTCTGTTGTAGATGATCCTTCCCGTTTGCCGCAGGCCAAATTTGTTTATGAACTTGAAGCAAAAGAAGATGGCTATGTTTCAGAAATTGTCGCTGACGCAGTGGGAACGGCTGCCATGGTCCTTGGTGCAGGAAGGGCAACTAAAGAATCGGAAATCGATCTTGCCGTCGGGCTCATGCTCCGCAAGAAGATCGGCGACACTGTCTCAAAAGGAGAATCACTTGCCACCATCTACAGCAATTTCGAAAACGTTGAAGAAGTCAAAGAACGCCTGTACAGCAGCATCAAAATCACGGCTTCCAAAGTAGATGCCCCTGTACTGGTGCATGAAGAAATTACTGAATAACATTGTATAAAAAAGCTGCATCCCTTCAGGATGCAGCTTTTTTATGCCTTGACTCCCGCGTGCTTTCCGGTCCCCTTAGAGCACTCCGAAAATAAGTGAAAGCAGCCTCTCCAGCTCTCGGGCAATCCCTCCATTATACAAGCTCTTAAATTCTCAAACCCATCTGAAACGGCTCATGTAAAATAAAAACCGTACCTCTGCCAATTTATTGTATAAATTTGTCTCCTTTGGAAAAAATGGAGGCTATAAAGAATGGAGGGTTATGTGATGAAGCGAATCGTTTCTATAATGGTGTTTGTTTTACTATCAGCAATGATGGCACCGGCAGCCTTAGCCGAAGAAAGCGGCGTCAAGCTGGTTGACAACGTAAAATCGGCGATCTTGATTGAGCGGGATACCGGGGCTGTTTTATATGAGCAGAACAGCAATGAACAGCTGCCTCCAGCAAGCATGACTAAGATCATGACCATGCTTTTGATCATGGAAGCGATTGATAAGGGCAAGCTTTCCATGGATGAAAAGATCAGGGCGAGTGAATATGCAGCATCCATGGGCGGCTCGCAAATATTCCTGGAACCGGGCGAAGAAATGACAACAGAACAGATGCTGAAGGGGATTGCCATCGGATCAGGAAATGATGCATCTGTTGCCATGGCTGAGAGGCTCGCCGGTTCAGAAGAAGAATTCGTCAAGCTGATGAATAAAAAAGCCAAAGACCTTGGCTTGAAGGACACGATTTTCAAGAATGCAACAGGCCTGCCTGTAACCGAACACTACAGCACAGCCCATGATATGGCACTTATGGCAAAGGAACTGCTGAAATATGAAGGCATAACCAAGTTTACAGGAACATATGAAGCTTATTTAAGGGAAGATACCGACAAGAAATTCTGGCTGGTCAATACAAACAGGCTGGTCCGCTTCTATCCGGGAGTCGACGGATTGAAGACAGGCTTTACAAATGAAGCGAAATATTGCCTGACGGCTACAGCTGAGAAAAACGGGATGAGGGTAATCGCAGTTGTCTTTGGTGCTCCGACATCGAAAGAAAGAAATGCTCAGGTAACCAAGATGCTGGATTATGCTTTCAGCCAGTATGAGACACATCCAATGTATAAGCGGAATGAAGCTTTAGGTTCTGCCAAAGTCAGCAAAGGCGAGATAAAGCAGGTCGAAGCTCTGACGAGCGAGCCGATCTCACTGCTGACGAAAAAAGGCGAAGACACAAAGGCAGTCAAGAAAACCGTCGTCCTGAAAAAAGACCTGAAAGCCCCAATAGCTAAAGGCGATCAAATTGGTACGCTGAAAGTTGAAAAAGATGGGAAGACAATCGTGGAAAGCCCGCTGGTGGCCAAAAGCGAAGTGAAAGAGGCAGGCTGGTGGACGCTCTATAAACGGGCTCTCGGCATTTTCACGAAATCAAATTGATGTCGAAAAAAAGGTGCATCAAGGAAAATTTAGCGAAACCGCACTAGTTTTGCCTTCAGGAAGGAATAAGGGCCTCCTTCAGCGAAATTGACTCTCTAGAAAGGCTTGATCCATGCAGGAGATGAGGCATGGACAGCCGGCCGGATCTGTAAATGGTTCCGGCAGCAGAGAAGGAGGCTATCAGTCATGAGTCTGATGATTGGATTGGAAGTAAAAAATGATGTGCTGTGCATTCGCTTAAGCGGAGAATTGGACCACCATTCGGCAGATGAATTAAGGGAAAAGGCAACAAACGCCATAGAGTCTTATGGGATCCGCCACATTGTCCTCAATCTGGAGCAATTATCCTTTATGGACAGCTCAGGCCTTGGAGTGATCCTGGGCAGGTATAAGCAAATTAAGCAGCTTCACGGCGAGATGGTCGTCTGTGCCATTTCACCGGCGGTACAGAGGCTATTCGATATGTCCGGGCTGTTTAAAATCATCCGTCTTGAGCCGACTGAAGAATTTGCACTTCAGCGATTGGGGGTTGCCTGACAATGAAAAATGAAATGAATCTGCAATTCAGCGCTTTGAGCCAGAATGAGTCCTTTGCCCGGGTGACCGTCGCGGCTTTCATCGCCCAGCTTGATCCGACAATGGATGAACTGACTGAAATCAAGACGGTCGTATCAGAGGCAGTTACCAACTCGATCATCCATGGCTATAACCATGACAGTAAAGGGATTGTCTATATTTCTGTCAGTATTGAGGACGGCTTCGTTGATATGACAATCAGAGATGAAGGGCTCGGGATCGGGGATGTGGAAGAGGCCAGGCAGCCGCTGTTTACAACCAAACCAGAGCTGGAACGTTCCGGCATGGGCTTTACAATCATGGAAAATTTCATGGATGAGATAGAAGTTCGCTCACACCCAGGAGAAGGCACCGAAATCCGTTTAAGGAAGCATTTATCAAACAGTAAAATGCTATGCAATTAAGGGAGTCATGCTATGGATGTGGAGGTAAAGACAGATAAGACCCAGACGTATCTCAAGGATCACGAGGTAAAAGAGCTCATACAAAAAAGCCAGGCAGGAGACCAGGGGGCACGGGACACGATTGTCCAGAAAAACATGAGGCTGGTCTGGTCAGTGGTCCAGCGTTTTCTCAACAGAGGATATGAGCCGGATGATTTATTCCAGATCGGCTGCATCGGCCTCTTGAAGTCGGTTGATAAATTTGATCTGAGCTATGATGTAAAGTTTTCAACCTATGCCGTTCCTATGATCATCGGGGAGATACAGCGTTTCATCCGGGATGATGGAACTGTGAAGGTGAGCCGCTCCCTGAAGGAAATGGGAAATAAAATCCGCAAGGCAAAAGACGAGCTGACCAAGACTTTTGGAAGGATTCCGACTGTAACAGAGCTTTCCGCTTATCTGGAAATCCCTCCTGAGGATATCATCCTTGCCCAGGAAGCAGGCAGGACGCCATCCTCCATTCATGAAACTGTATATGAAAACGACGGCGACCCTATCACACTGCTGGATCAGATCGATGATGGCAATGATGGCAAGTGGTTTGACCAGATAGCCCTCAAAGAGGCAATCCGCGAGCTGGATGAGCGGGAAAGGCTGATTGTTTATCTCAGATATTATAAAGATCAGACACAGTCTGAAGTGGCAGCAAGGCTGGGAATATCACAGGTGCAGGTCTCCCGGCTCGAGAAGAAAATCCTGCAGCAGATGAAAGACCGGATGGATATGTGAATCCATCCGGTCTTTTTTGTGTACTGATTCCCGGGCAGTCCAGAGCGGCTTTCCATTATCCCCAATTTTTGGTCGACATGATTGGAATTTTATTACGAATACTATTTATACAAGGAAAACACTGTTTGGGAAGTGATCATAATGGAAAAAACGGTTTATGTCCGGCTCAGGAACCGTATTCAAGTGCGTCCGCAGGCTTCCGTCCAGCTAAAGGACATTGCCTTGATTATTGCAGATGAAACACTTTATGAACGGTTAGGGAATCTTTCCATCCATCACGTTTCAGATCATGACCGGAATATCATTGTCATTGACATTGTCCAGGTGATCCAGGCCATTGCCGCAGAAAAGCTGCAGCTCGATATACAGGCTGTCGGTCCCTCCCAGACGATCATTGAGGTGATCTATAAAAAGAAAAAAGCATCCACAGCGTTTTTCCTGCTAATCTGGTTTTTGCTGTTTTTTGGTGCCGCACTGACAATCATGAATTTTCATGAAGACGTCAGCATGCAGACAGTGCATCAGCGGATTTATACAATCATCACCGGAAAAGTGGAGAAAAAGCCCCTGCTGTTCCAAATTCCCTATTCTCTTGGCCTTGGACTTGGCATGATCATTTTCTTTAATCATGTTTTCAAAAAAAGGCTCAATGAGGAGCCCAGCCCGCTGGAGGTTGAAATGTTCAATTACCAGCAGGATCTCGACCGGTATGTCATCATGCATGAAAATAAAGAAAGCATGAAGAACCTTGATGACCATTAGCATCATTATCGTCATTTTCCTGGGATTTGCGGGGGGCGTCTCTGTGGGGGCAGGATTTGTTGCGTTTCTGACTGTGCTGGGGATCATTCCAAGGCTGACCCAGCTGTCAAAGACAATGAAAATGATCCATCACTATGAATGGGCAGTTGTAATCGGGGCGGTTGCAGGAACATCTGCAAGCCTTCAGGACCCGCGGCTTTACTTTCCGGGATTTATCCTTGTTCTTTTCGGTCTGGCAGGCGGGATTTTTGTGGGGATGGTGGCGGCAGCACTTACAGAAGTGCTTAACGTCCTGCCGCTGCTGGCCAAAAGGCTTGGGATTGACGGCAAAATAGTTGTTCTGCTGATGGCCATCGTATTCGGGAAAGTATTTGGATCGCTGTTTCACTGGATGTATTTTGTAGACTGACTATGTAAAGCGAAAGGACATCAAAGCAATGGATGAACGCAGGAAAGTCATACTGATTACAGATGGCGATGAGTATGCAAGAAGGACTGCCGAGCATGTAGCGAAGGATATTGGCGGCAGATGCATCTCTATGTCCCACGGGAATCCATCTGTTTTGTCAGGACCTGATATCGTGAAGATGATCAAGAAAGCCCCCAATGACCCTGTACTTGTCATGTTTGATGACTCCGGCTATGTCGGCGAAGGGCTTGGTGAAACGGCCCTTAAATATGTGGCAAGGCATGAAGACATTGAGGTGCTCGGTGTAATAGCAGTTGCTTCAAAAACAAGGCAGGCGGAATGGACGCATGTGGATGTATGTGTCGACAGGTACGGTGAGCTTACTCCGTATGGTGTTGACAAGCTTGGTGTCCCTGAAATGGAAATTGGAAAAATGAACGGGGATACAGTCTACTGCCTCGACGAATTGGATGTCCCGCTGATTGTCGGAATCGGCGATATCGGCAAGATGTCACGAAGAGATCATTATGAAAAAGGCTCTCCCATCACCAAAAAGGCAGTGGAACTCATTCTGGAAAGGAGCGGATTTTATGGCGGAAACTAAAAAGAAAAACAAAACCTCTATTTCAGAATCACCCGGCAGAAACGAAGACTTCATGAAAGAGCGCATCGGGCTTGGCGTCAGCTTTGACCTGGGTGTCAGGAAGCTGCAGATCCTGAAGAAAGAAATCCAGATTTATTATGTAAATGGATTATGCGATACTTCTTTTATCACCCAAATCCTTGAAGAGCTCGTGGAAATCAATGATCACGAGAAACTGTCCTCAAATGTTTTCAATATCGTGAAAAACCGCATTGTCAATCAGTCGGTGCAGCCGATTGAAACAATGGACGAACTGGTTGACCAGGTGCTGTCCGGCCTGATTGTTATACTGGTTGAAGGGGAGACGACGGGACTTGTTGTCGATGTCAGAAGCTATCCCGGCAGAACACCGGAGGAGCCCGATACAGAGAAAGTTGTGCGGGGGTCAAGGGATGGATATGTAGAAAATATTATTGTTAATACCGCCCTGACCAGAAGGCGGATCAGGGATGAGCGGCTCCGCTTTGAAATCATGCGGATAGGGGAGCGCTCGAAAACCGATATAGCGATTGCTTATATTAAGGATGTCGCCAGTACAGATCTGATTGAAGTGGTCAGGCAGGAAATTCAATCGATTGATATCGACGGACTGACAATGGCGGATAAAACGGTTGAAGAATTTCTCTTAAAGCAAGGCTATAATCCATATCCGCTCGTCCGTTATACAGAAAGGGCCGATGTAGGTGCAACCCATCTGCTGGAAGGGCATGTCCTGATTTTCGTTGATACGTCGCCAAGTGTGATCATCACGCCGACAACCTTTTTCCACCATCTGCAGCATGCTGAGGAATACAGACAGTCGCCGGCAGTCGGCACATTCATCCGCTGGATCCGCTTCATCGGAGTGCTCGCCTCACTATTCCTGCTGCCATTATGGTTCTTATTTACTCTGGAGCCGCAATTGCTGCCGGATGCCATCAAGTTCATCGGCCCGAATGAGAAGACAAATATACCTATTGTCATACAAATCTTCTTGGCGGATATTGGCATTGAGTTCCTGAGGATTGCTGCCATCCATACGCCCACACCTCTTTCAACGGCAATGGGATTGATAGCAGCCGTCCTGATCGGACAAATTGCCATCGATGTCGGGCTGTTTGTGCCGGAGGTCATTCTCTATGTGGCTGTTGCTTCTATAGGAACCTTTTCAACCCCAAGCTATGAACTCAGTATAGCCAATAAGATGGCAAGGCTTGCCATGCTGATTGCCGTGGCACTCTTCCATACACCGGGCTTCATTATCAGCATAACAGTGTTCATCCTCCTCCTGGCAAGCATCAGGTCGCTGAACACGCCATATTTATGGCCGCTGCTGCCTTTCAGCCCGAAAGCATTTCTGCAGATCCTGATCAGAAGGTCTGTCCCGGGGTCTAAGATCAGGCCAAGCATCGTCCATGCGAAAAACCGCTTCAAACAGCCGGCTAAAAATTGAATATTATGCTAATATCAATTGCAGTTTTCCGGCAATTATGGTAAGTTTTTAACTAAATAAAGGACTAAAGAAGCTGAAATAGACAGTTCAGAAACGGGGACTGTCTATTTTATATAGCATGGAATTATTCGGGGCTGTAAAAAAGCGGCCGCGGCAGTCTATAATAAGAGTAACAGTATAGAGGGAATGAGGGAGTAAGCATGTTTTTTCATGGGACAGCAAGAGTAAATGGACAATCTCATTTGGAAATCGGCGGAATGGATACCGTTGAATTGGCAAAGCAATTCGGGACACCGGTTTATGTATATGATGTGGCACTGATTCGCGAAAGGGCAAGAGGCTTCAGGCAGACATTCGAAGAACTGGGGGTGAAATCCCAGGTTGCTTATGCGAGCAAAGCATTTTCATCCATTGCCATGATTCAGCTGGCTGAAGAAGAAGGCCTGTCGCTTGATGTGGTTTCAGGAGGAGAGCTGTATACCGCTCTGGCGGCTGAATTCCCTGTGGAAAGGATCCACTTCCATGGCAATAATAAGAGCAGGGAAGAACTGGAGATGGCTCTTCACTATGGAGTCGGATGCATCGTTGTAGACAATTTCGATGAGCTGGAACTGCTTAAGTCAGTTTGCGAAAACAAAAACACGAAAACCAAGATTCTGCTGCGTGTGACACCGGGAATCGAGGCGCACACCCACGATTATATCCTGACAGGGCAGGAGGATTCCAAATTCGGCTTTGATCTGCAAAATGGACAGGCCGAAGCTGCGCTCAAGCAGGCCATATCAACTCCATGGCTGGAAACACTCGGCATTCACTGCCATATCGGATCACAAATCTTTGAAACGACCGGCTTCATTCTTGCGGCCGAGAAAATATTTGAAAAACTGTCAATCTGGAAAAAAGAGCTTGCCTATGAACCGGCTGTGCTGAATCTGGGCGGAGGCTTTGGCATCCGCTATACAGATGAAGACGCGCCGATTGCGGCTTCAAAATATGTCGAAGAAATCATCAGCGAAGTGAAAAAGCTGGCCGGCAGCTACCAGATGGAAATGCCGGAAATTTGGATTGAACCAGGCCGTTCGCTTGTCGGCGATGCCGGGACAACACTCTATAAGACAGGCTCAAGAAAGGATGTCCCGAATGTCCGCCATTACCTGGCGGTGGACGGAGGCATGAGCGATAATATCCGTCCGGCCCTTTATCAGGCCAAATACGAAGCTGTGCTTGCCAACCGGCCGCTGGAGAAAGCGGAAGAAACGGTCTCCATTGCCGGCAAATGCTGCGAGTCAGGCGATATGCTGATATGGGACCTGCCTTTGCCGAAAGCAGAGCGGGAAGACCTTCTGGCTGTATTTTGTACAGGAGCCTACGGATATTCCATGGCCAACAACTATAACCGAATCCCGCGGCCGCCGGTTGTATTCGTAGAAAATGGAGAGGCGCGCCTTGTCGTCAAACGAGAAAGCTTCGAAGACTTGATCAGGCTTGACCTGCCTCTTCAGGAGAAAATCAAGAACTAGAAAAAAGCAGCCGGACGGCTGCTTTTTTGAGCTGTGCTGTTAAGCACCTCTATTTTACTATGAGAAGAATGCTTTAACAGCATCGATGGCACTTGAGAAAAAGCGTTTCAGGCTGTCCAGGAAGCCCTGGCCTTCTTCACTTTCAAGATACTTGGTGATTTTGTCCTTTGCTTTATCAAGCTGATCTCCGACCTGATTCCAGTCAATGTTCAGATCCTTCAGTTTGTTGAACAGGTCGATCAGGCTTTGCATTTCTTTATCTGTCAGGGTGATGCCAAGGTCCTTTGCCGCGTTTTCGATGATGTTCTGGAGCTCTTCGTCGGTGGCAGGTTTATTTTTGCTGATTTCTTCTTTGATTTTTGCTATTAGAGCAGCGGCATTCTCATTCCCGACCGAATCGCCAAGCTTGGCCGTTTCTACCATTTCTTCATTTGCTGCCTGCTTGACTTCTTCAGGTATCGTCTCATCTGCTGAGATCTCATATGCTTTTATAATTCCGGTCAGGGCGGCTGTCCCGGATACAGGCGATGGTGCGGTTATATATATTTCAGCATCTTTTACACCAGCAGTTATCAGAGCATTGATATACATTTCGTCTGTTACCCAGTTGATGTTCTTCGTTTCAACTTCAAGTCCTGATCCGGATTTCGCGATCGTTGTCGCTGAAGAAGAAATGGCTCTTGTGCCGATGAGTGCTTTGCTGATATAGCTGCCCAGATATTGATGTTCCTCTTCATTTGAGACAGTGATGGTCATGGCGTCCTTTGGCGCTTCCATCTCTGCAAGCAGGACGTTTTTCTGTTCTTCGGAAAGGTTTTCGCCAAGGGTGACGATCATATCTCCTTCGGCCATGTCTGCTGAAGCTCCCGCTGGCAGAATCAGCATCAGAGCAAGGGCAAGCAGCATTATATTTTTGCATCGTTTAAGCATAATGTTCCTCCTAATCTTGTATACGCAGGCTGGACTCTATATTAATAGACGTACATAATGATATAAAAGTTTCGGAAAAAATTCATCCCCCTGCAGCCAATAGTCCCTATTTTCCCGGCGGGATAGATAAAAAAACGCATTTAGTGTAGAATAAAAAAGGAGTTTGGCGATTGGAGGCAAGTGTATACGATGAAAAAAAATAACTGGCTGCTTTTCTCTTTTTTCCTGGCCATCGGGCTGATTTGGGGATTCATCTATTGGCTGGTCATTGTGCCTGGATCCTGATTCGATTTGATTGCTGTCCTGCTTAAATTTTTGTATCATAGTAATGATTAATGGAACCTGCAACAAAAATGCTTTCTTACATATCATATACTAGCCGCCATATAGTTTAGACAATGGCTTATTGGGAAAAGATAGTTTGGAAATGTTTTATTTAATGAGGGATAATTATGCTAATTCGATATAAAAAGACATTCGAAAAGATTGCCATGGGCTTATTATCATTTATGCCAAATGAAAAGGATCTGAAAAGGCTGCAGCAGACCATGAAGCAGTATGAGTCGGACGACGGCTGGCAGCTGTTCCTATGGAAGCAGGATGATATAACAGGGCTGATCGGGGTTTCTTTCATGGACGGCCCTGCAATGGAAATACAGCATATTTCCGTAAGTCCTTCACATCGCCAGCAGGGCATCGGAAAAGCAATGGTCAAGGCTTTGAGGGATCTGTACCCTGACAGGAAGCTCGTCAGCAATGAAAATACAGAACCGTTTGTAGACAAGTGCACGGATGAAGAATGCTGAAAAGGCAGAGAACCTGGTTCTCTGCCTTTTATTATTCGGTATCATTGCGGGCGTCCCATGCAGCTTTCCGCTCAAGGATGACATCAGTCCGGTCTCTCATCGAATGCCGGTGAATGAGCATTCTGTCAGAAAGATCGCTTGGGCTCCCCCAGACAAGGCCAAGGGATTCTGCCGTTCTTATGCATAGGCTGGCAAGCTCATGATCAGCCAGTGGAATGAAGGGACTCGAGTAAGGTTCTCCTTTTGCAATTCCCTCCAATCTGCCGCTGATCAGCAGCGTGAATTCCCGGGCGCTGATTCCAAGCTCCTTCAGCTGGAGGGGGACCTTGTCCAAAATAGATCGGGATTTCCGCAGCGTCCGTTCAGCGCCTTTGAAGTTGCCGCGGCGATGATGATAGGCGGAAACTGCGAACAGAATGAGCCCTACCCAAACAGAGTCCTTATTCCGCGGGTCTGCTTCTTTCCAGTATTCTTCAAGCACTTCATGGCATTCGAAATAATCTCGGTCTGCATGGAAATGGACAAGATACTGTATATATTCTTCAGGATACATATTGACCTCCCTTTTGCCCTGGTGACTGACATTTTGCACTTATTTTATCATATTCCGGCTTGAAGCGGTGCTGGGGACAAATGAATCAAGAAGAAAGCCCGGCTCATGCCGGGCCTTCAGTCTATAGTTTTAGAAGCACCATGATGCTCCCACAATGATCAGCAGAATGAACAATACCACTATTAGGGCGAAGCCGCCTCCGTAACCGTAACCTGCACCTGCATCTGACATATCACCGATACCTCCTATATAGTCTGCGTTTTTCTTTACAAATTCATCTTATGCGGGAATGGGCCATAACGTATGGGCGCCTGGAAAAAAAGCTCGGAGAGAAGGAATTTCGTTCCCCGGCTTTCTGGAAGTTTGTCTGTATTTTTCTATTGGATATCAGAATGGAATCCTCTATACTAGTAATAGCCATTTACAGCCGGGAACCTGCCTGTGTTTGGCGCAGCATCAGGCAAAATTCAAAATTAGAAATTATGGTGGAAATATGCAGTATAATGTGAAGATTGACGCGTTTGAAGGGCCTCTTGACCTGCTTCTTCATTTAATTAATCGCCTTGAAATAGATATTTACGATATTCCTGTAGCAGAGATTACTGAACAGTATCTTATTTATATACATACAATGAAAGAGCTCGAACTTGACGTTGCGAGTGAATTTCTTGTCATGGCGGCGACCCTGCTTGCCATTAAAAGCAAAATGCTCCTTCCAAAGCATGAGGAAGAGCAGCTGGATGAGTTTGATATGGAGGAAGGGGAAGAAGACCCCCGTGATGAGCTTGTTGAAAGACTTGTAGAATATAAGAAGTATAAAGAAGCTGCAGCTGAGCTCAAAACGAAAGAGCAGGAGCGCGGGCTGATGTTTACAAAACCTCCAAGCGATTTATCGGATTATGCAAAAGACGTGCAGCCTGAAAAGGCAGACTTGAATGTGTCGCTGTATGACGTGCTTGGGGCATTCCAGAAGCTGATGCGGAGAAAGAAGCTCCAAAAGCCGGTCACCGCAAAGGTGGCAAGGCAGGAAATACCTATTGAGAAGCGGATGGATGAAATCCTTGATCAGCTTCAGCGGGCAAGGGTGAAGACAAGCTTTTACGATTTGTTTCCTTCCGATGAAAAGGAACATCTTGTCGTCAGTTTCCTCGCAGTGCTGGAACTGATGAAGAGGAAACAAATCGAGCTGAACCAGGAACATAATTTTGCAGAGATTTTTGTATCTGCAAAGGAGGATCAATAAAAGTTTTGGACATCGTAAATTGGAAAGGGATAACAGAGAGCCTGCTCTTTGCAGCAGGAGATGAAGGATTATCCTTGAAGCAGATCGCTGAGGTGCTTGAGATGGACGAAAGCCAGGCGGAAACCATTTTGCAGGAGCTTATCCAGTCCTGCGAGGATGACTACACGAGAGGCATTACAGTGGCCCAATTTGCCGGCACCTATCAGCTGGTCACAAAGAAGGAGAACTCAGATTATCTTAAGAAATTGGTGGAGACCCCCGGGACAGGCTCCCTGTCACAGGCAGCATTGGAAACCCTTGCCATCATCGCATACAAACAGCCGATCACAAGGGTGGAAATAGAAGAAATCAGAGGTGTAAAAACAGAGAGGCCGCTTCATACATTGGCCGCCAAAGCTTTGATAAAAGAAGCCGGAAGGGCAGAAGGGGCGGGCAGGGCCTATTTATATGCCACTACAAAGGAATTTCTTGATTACTTTGGTTTAAAAAGTATAGACGAGCTTCCTCCGTTGACAGAAAATGATGAGGATGAATATGCAGGGGATGAGGCAGATTTATTTTTCGAAAAGTTTCAGGAAACCTTAGATAATTGATTTTTCTGACACATTCCTGCGGCCTATATGATAAAATATAGCTAGATTGTCCGAAGCTCACTGTTAGCATCGTGCTTTATATCATTTAGCTGTGCCTGCTGCCACAGCAGTGCATGAGCCGGGGAGTGTCTGGATTGTTTATAAAGCAGTGCAAAGGGTATGAATTGGAGGAAGAAATGCCGAACACTTCCGAGGATTTCTTCAACAGGAGCGAGGTGGTGTATATGGAGGAAGGGCAGGAGAAGACCCTCCATGTACTATATATACGCTACTTCGAAGAATCCATGGAAAGCTTCACGCCATTTGGCTCGGACCCTGTGTTCAAGGCAGGCGGCAGGGAAGTGGCTTTCAAGGATTTAGTGGCGCTTGCGTGTTTGCTGAAAAAAACGGGATTACGGGACAGAAAAAGAGTATACATAAATAACAAAGCTGAATTTGAGTCCTATTTTGACAAACTGGATTTCGGCAAATTAAGGGAGGTTTTCAATGGCGTAGAAGAGGAGAAAGGTTTTCAAATCGCTTCGCCTCTTGATTTCTTCAATCATCAGCAAGCTTAACGAAAGCTGCTTGCTGAAGCCTGGCCAGGATTCAAAATAAGGAAGTCCAATACATTAAGAGGCTGCCAGGAAGCCGTCTGAAATGGCAAGGATGGCAAGCCGGTCGAAGCAAGAAAAAGCATGGCATCAGCCTGCAATCTGAAGGGGTGTAACAATGGCGAACACAATCGTTAAATCGCAGACAGAAGAAGTGAAAAAATTCCTGGGAAATACTGTTTCAGAATTGGAAGCATATTTAAATGAAACAACACTATCCGGCCTCATAAAGGAAAAGGACGGAGACCGGAATTATTATAAAATGGTTTTGGGAAATCTGAGAAAGTTGCTTGTTTTCTGTGAGGAAGGCCTTGATGCCTGCAGTGTACTGCTGAAAAATGAGCCTTTCCCAAAGCCTGCGGCCGAAAAGACGCTTTACCGTATTTATCATCAGTGCATTGACGAATTCTTCTCGCCGAAAAATGATGCATGGTTCGAAAACAGCCGTTCCGCTTATACCGGGAAAAACTCCATTAAGTTTCAGGGAGGGGTCCCTGAAAGCATGAAGGGAATCTTTGACAGCCTGGAGAGTGAGTTCCAAAGGATCCGGGAAGAGCTTGAATATTATGAAACAGATTACCGGACAAAAATGATTCAATCCAAATAGAACAAAGGCTGCCGACAAGGCGGCTTTTTTTATAGTTAAGGGATTTATAAAGTGGAAGACTTGTGGATGATTTTCATTTCTTGATCCACGTCCAGCAGCTGAGCCGAGGTCATATGCCAAACCACCCAACAAGAAAGAATGCCTTTCGGGGTGTTCGTCTTATGCTAATTGGGGGTGGTCAAGGCGCTTGCGCTTTTGTCTATTTATGAAGGCCGCCGGAAGTGGACATGTACAAATTTCGCCTGGGATAAGCAAATATTTTAACATCATACATATCATTGGAAAAGGAGGAAGACAGATAGGAGGGGAAGGATGAGCAAGTTTCACGATTATATCAAGGATGTATTCAATTGGAATGAGGAAATGAAGAGATTCCTGGAATCGGAGGATGTGGAGAAAGACGCAGAACTATGGGTAAAACTGGATAAATTCTCGGGAGTGATTGAAAAGCTTGACGGCCAGCTTGATATAGAGGAGCTGAATGCGCTCCAGTCCCGTGTAGATGAACTTCATAACGATGTTGAACAGTATTTTTCCAGAAGGCAGCCGGTCGGCCATATTTACATCAATGAACCTTTTATTCCGGCAGGCGGCCATTCCCTTCCGCCGCTGCCATATGGCTATGACAGCCTAGAACCATATATAGCAGAAGAAATCATGAGGCTTCATCACACGAAGCACCATCAGTCTTATGTTGATGGACTGAACCGTGCTGAGGAAATGCTTAAAAAGGCACGGCAAGATGGCGATTTTAAACTTGTTAAGCATTGGTCGAGAGAGCTGGCATTCCATGGCTCCGGCCATTACCTCCATACTATTTTTTGGAATAATATGAGCCCCTCTGGGGGAGGGAAGCCATCTGGTGCCCTGCTGGGAGAGATAGAAAAGTATTTTGGAAGCTTTGAACAGTTCAAGAAGCATTTTTCTGAAGCTGCCAAACAGGTGGAAGGCGTCGGCTGGGCAATCCTTGTCTGGTCACCGCGTTCAAGGCATCTTGAAATCCTTCAATCGGAAAGGCATATGCTGCTTACCCAGTGGGATACGATCCCGATTCTTGCCCTTGATGTCTGGGAGCATGCCTACTATCTGCAGTATAAAAATAACCGCGCCGATTATGTGAATAACTGGTGGAATATTGTGAACTGGAAAGATGCAGAGGAACGCTTCCAAAAAGCAAGCCAGCTGAAATGGAAGCCTTTTTAGAGGTATGGGGATGGCAGCAGCCATTCCTTTTTTTATTGGGAAGGCAGAGATGCCGATATATGGATTATAAGAATGGAGACACCCGCCGCTTTTCATTTTTAGTCATAAGCTGTCCCGACTCGCATAAACTTGTACAAACATATTAGGAGACGGGGTTTTGGAGAATGAACAGATTGTTTAGATGGATGCTATTATCCTGCATAGCAGCTGTCCTGGCAGCGAATCTGCCTGCAAAGGTACAAGCTGCCTATTCGGCCAGCTCAGGCAGCGCCATACTGATGGAGCAAAGCACCGGGAGGATCCTGTATGAGAAGGATGCTTATACGAAGAAAAGGATTGCAAGCATAACGAAGATTATGACAGCCATCCTTGCCATTGAATCCGGGAAGCTGGATACAAAGGCCAAGGTGAGTGAAAAGGCTGTACGGGCTGAAGGATCATCTATTTATCTGCAGCCGGGAGAAAAAATTCTATTGGAGGACCTGGTTTACGGACTTATGCTCAGGTCGGGGAATGACTCGGCGGTGGCAATTGCCGAACATGTCGGGGGAAGCCTTGAAGGGTTTGTATACTTAATGAACAAAAAAGCTGAAGAAATCGGCATGATAAATACCCATTTTGCCAATCCGCACGGGCTCGATGACCATGAGGAACACTATTCTACCGCGTATGATATGGCAGTCCTGACCAGATATGCCATGAACAATGAAACATACAGGAAAATAGCAGGGACGAAAATGCATCGGGCGCCGAACCCGAATGAAAGCTGGGACAGAGTCTGGAAAAATAAGAACCGCCTCCTCACCGAAATGTATGAATATTGCACAGGGGGAAAAACAGGTTATACAAAACGTGCCAAAAGGACGCTGGTTACCACTGCCTCAAAGGATGGTCTGGACCTGATTGCGGTTACGCTGAATGGCCCGGATGACTGGAACGACCATATCGGCATGTATGAGAGCGGGTTCAAGGAATATTCGCTCAAAAAAGTTGTTGAACAAGGCGGGATCAGGGAGCTGGAGGATACTGCCTATGAAAAAAAAGCCTTTTTGAAGACAGACTACAGCTATCCTGCCTCTGAAAATGAAAAAGACCTTTTCCGTGTCGAATATAAGATGCTGAAGCCTTCGGGAAGCTGGAAGGAAGATAAGGATTTTCCCGATGTGGTCGGAAGGGCCATTGTTTACTTTGAGAACAAGCAAGTGAAAAGTCTGCCGATTTACTATGAAAAAGAGCCCCAGAAAGAAGAAAAATCTTTTTTGGATTTCTTTAAGAGCATCTTTATGACAATTGCTGGAGTTAAAACAGATGGTTAATATTATTTGGGTTGCGATGACCGTGATCGGGATTGTTTTTGCCATTTTCAATGGCACAATGGCTGAAGTGAATGAAGCGGTCTTCAGCGGGGCGAAAGAAGCGGTCACCCTTTGCATCGGGCTCATCAGCATCCTTGTCTTCTGGCTGGGGATGATGAGGATTGCCGAAGACGCAGGACTGCTGAAAAAATTGGCTTTTCTTTTCAGGCCGGTAGTGACAAGGCTTTTTCCTGATGTTCCTAAGGACCACCCGGCAATGGGGTACATCTTATCGAATATGATGGCGAATATGTTCGGGCTGGGCAATGCGGCCACGCCACTTGGAATAAAGGCAATGGAGCAGCTTAAAGCGCTGAATGGCGGAAAAACCGAGGCGAGCAGGTCGATGATCACCTTCCTGGCCATCAATACCTCAAGCCTGACACTCATCCCGACAACGGTGATTGCCATCAGAATGAACTATCACTCTGCCTCTCCTACTGAAATTGTCGGGCCGACCTTGATTGCCACCTTTTGCTCAACACTCGGGGCAATCCTGATCGACAGGTACTTTTATTACAGACGAACCCGTAAAGGATGAGCGCGAATGGAAATTGTCTCTTTAATCTCATTATGGTTTATCCCGGTGCTGATTGGATTTATCCTGCTGTACGGTACTTATAAAAAAGTCCCTACATATGAGAGCTTTGTGGATGGCGGCAAGGAAGGAATCAAGATTGCTGTTTCCATCATCCCTTTTTTAGTCGGGATGCTGGTGGCCATTACTGTCTTCAGGGCTTCAGGGGCACTTGAATTCATGATGGGTTTTATCAGGCCGGCAATGGAAGCGGTCGGGGTCCCTCCCGAAATCGCCCCGCTCGCCATCATCAGGCCGATATCAGGCACTGCGGCCCTTGGCATGACAAGTGACCTGATTGCTGCCCATGGGCCGGATTCTTTTATCGGAAGGCTCGCCTCCACGCTCCAGGGAAGCACAGATACGACCTTTTATGTGCTGACAGTCTACTTTGGGGCTGTAGGCATTAAAAAAATGGGGGATGCGCTGAAGGTGGGCCTCCTGGCCGACCTTGTCGGCTTTATTGCAGCGATAGCAGTTGTCATGCTTGTATTCGGATAAGAAAGGGAAGGGCGCCGAAAAACGGCGTCCTTTTTGTGGTTCCATGGAGGACCTGTTCCGCTTTCGGCATACTTTTAACATCGGCTGCTTTGAAAATAGGCCGGTTTGTGTCATAATTCATTAGATGGACAAAAGATTGCCATAAGTATTTTATTGAGGTGACATAAATGGAAAGGCTTCAAAAAGTGATTGCCCATGCAGGGGTTGCATCGAGACGAAAAGCGGAGCAGCTGATTGCAGAGGGACATGTAAAAGTAAATGGGAAAGTTGTAAAAGAACTTGGACTGAAAGTTTCTTCTTCAGACAGGGTGGAAGTGGACGGAATCCCGGTTGAAAGGGAAGAGCCTGTGTATATCCTTCTGTATAAGCCCAGAGGGGTTATTTCAAGTGTGACGGATGAAAAGGGAAGGAAGGTCGTAACTGATCTCCTGCCTCAGATCAAGGAGAGGGTCTACCCTGTCGGCAGGCTTGATTTCGACACTTCGGGCCTCCTGCTGATGACCAATGACGGAGAATTTGCCAATCTGCTCATGCATCCGAAAAACGAAGTGGAAAAGGTATATGTGGCGAAGATCAAAGGAATACCAGCCAGGGAAAAACTGAAAAGCCTTGAAAGGGGTGTCCGCCTGGAGGATGGCAAAACAGCTCCGGCAAGAGTCAAGGTGCTTTCAATTGACAAACAAAAGAATACAGCCATCGTTGAACTGGTCATCCATGAAGGAAGGAACCGCCAGGTCAGAAGGATGCTGGAGGCCATCGGGCACCCGGTCATGAAGCTCAAAAGGGAGCGATACGGCTTTCTTACTCTGCAGGGATTGAGCGCAGGTGATGCGAGGGAGCTTACAGCCCATGAGGTAAAACAGCTCAGGACTCTTGCGAGCAGTGCCGGCAAAAAGAAAAATTCATAGAAGTTTCACAGTTGGAAGGCTTTGTTAACAACAGTGCGATAATGAATAAGGTATAATGATAGACAGTTGCCCGGGGGAGCGCTCATACCTGCACGCAAAGGATTGTATGCGGATTCTTGCAGGGTGCTGCAGCTCCATCCAAGGGCTAAGAAGCAGCATGAACATCAGGGAGGTACTTATGAAAAAACGGCGTCTCGTTATGAGAACAGTCATTTTGCTTGTTCTGGGTGCTGCCGTTGCATACACTCTATACGCAAGCATAACGAAAGATGATATCAGAAAAGTTGCAGTCGGGGAAAAAGCCCCTGATTTTGCTTTGGTGGACATGGATGGGGAAAAGCACAGGCTTTCAGATTATGAAGGACAGGGTGTTTTCCTGAACTTCTGGGGAACCTGGTGCAAGCCTTGTGAAAAGGAAATGCCTTATATGAATAACCAGTACAAACAGTTCACGGACGAGGGCGTCCAGGTGCTGGCTGTAAATGTAGGCGAATCTGATTTTGCCGTCAAGAAGTTTGCTGAAAGATATGGACTCGCATTCCCGATTGTCAATGACAAGGATGGTCAGGTGCAGAATGCTTACGCCATCGATCCCCTTCCCGCCACATTCCTGATCAATCCGGAGGGCGAAGTGGTGAAGATCCATACCGGCCAATTGACAGAAGATACGATCCGCACCTTCATGGAGCAGATCCAACCTAAGTAACAGGGAGTTTTTAGGATGAAAGAAGTTAAATGCGAATGCGGGCATCTCAATCCGCATGGGACCATTCTTTGTGAATCCTGCGGAAAGGTGCTCGAGGAGCAGGCGAAAGACAAAAAGCTGATCGATATGAGATATGAAGGGACAGCGCGGCGCTCACAAACCTATAATAAGACATTTGTGGACAAAATCTGGAATTTCTTTTCCTCTGTCAAAGTCGGCGTGTGGATCATCGTACTCACCCTTATTGCATCGGCAATGGGGACAATCCTCCCGCAGGAAATGTATATCCCCCCGACCATGCCTGCTGCCGAATATTATGAAGACCAGTACGGATGGTTCGGGAAGCTGTATTATGAACTTGGCTTCCATAATCTCTACAGCTCATGGTGGTATTTAATCCTGATTGCTTCCCTCGGCGTTTCTTTGGTCATTGCCAGCCTTGACCGGGCAGTCCCTTTATACCGGGCTTTAAAGACCCAGCGTGTTACAAGGCATGAAGGCTATTTAAAGCGCCAGAGGCTTTTTGGGATTTCAAAGACTGATAATGTTGACGGGCAGTATGAAGTGATCAAGGAAAAGCTGAAGGCAAGAAAATACAATATCCGTGAAGAAAACGGCAATGTCCTTGCTGAAAAAGGCCGCTTCTCCCGCTGGGGCCCCTATGTCAACCATGTCGGCCTGATCATTTTCCTGATTGGAGGCATGCTCCGCTTTGTTCCCGGAATGTACGTGGATAAAGTGCTGTGGATCAGGGAGGGCGAAACGAAGGTAATCCCTGAAACAAAGGGAGAATATTATCTTTCCAATGAGGCATTCACTCTAGAAGTCTATGATAAAGAAACTGACAAAGAAGTCTTTAATGATGCGATTGACAGGGCAGGCACCGTCGCTAAGAATTATCAATCTGATGTGACCTTGTACCGGAAACAGGGTGAAACCGTTACCGGTGAAACCCATGACCTTGAAAAGGTAAAGAATTATAGCATCAAGGTTAATGAGCCGCTGAAGTTCGAGTCGTTTGCACTATATCAGGTAGATTATAAGCTGAACGAACTGAACAAAATGTCATTTTCCCTGACAAATAAAGAATCAGGGGAGACATTCGGCGATTTGACGGTTGATCTGTATGATCCCAAGACTGAATATAAGCTGAATGAAGGCTATTCAGTAGAAGTTGTCAGCTATTTCCCGGACTTTGAATTCGATGAAAATGGAGACCCGACAACCAAATCACGCATCCCGAATAATCCGGCATTTGTTTTCAAAATGTTTACACCGGATAAGCCGGACGGTGAAGTCAGCTTTGTGGCCATTCAGCAGACAATCGAGCCCATGGGGGACAATGAATATAAACTGGCCTTCCAGGGCGTCGAGACAAAGGATGTTTCAGGCCTGACAGTGCGCAAGGATCTGACTCTTTGGATACTGGCTCTCGGAGGGGCGATCTTCATGATCGGCGTCATCCAGGGCGCCTACTGGAACCACCGCCGTATCTGGCTGCGCCGCTTCGATGGTGAAGTGTGGGTTGCCGGCCATACAAATAAGAACTGGCATGGCCTGAAGAGGGAGATTGAGCTCGCCCTTGAAGATACAGGCATCAGCGTGCCTGAAGACCAGATGGAAAATGATAAAACTGATAAACTGGAAAAATCAGAAAAGGAGGGGCAATAATTGTGGTAGCACTGAGCGGAAATTTATTATACACTGCTTTTATTTTATACTTAATTGCCACATTATTTTTTGGCGGAAGCATAAGGGATAAAAAACATGGCGCCGGCCAAAAGTCTCCAAACAGATGGGCAAAGATTGCCATTATCGTGACCATTGCCGGGTTCGCAGCCCAGCTGGGTTATTTTATTACCCGCTGGGTCGCCTCCGGCCATGCTCCTGTGAGCAATCTTTTTGAATTTATGACATTCTTCGGGATGTCCCTTGTTGGAGCATTCATCATCATTTACTTTTTATACAGAACACCGATGCTTGGTGTGTTTACCATGCCGGTCGCGCTGCTTGTCATCGCTTATGCCAGCATGTTTCCGCGCGATATCTCGCCGCTCATCCCTGCTTTGCAGAGTGATTGGCTTTATATCCATGTAACGACTGTTTCTATCGGCGAAGCGATTCTTTCAGTCAGCTTTGCAGCAGGCCTGATCTATCTGGTGAAGGCTGTTGACCAGTCAAAATCCAGCAAACGGACCTTCTGGCTTGAAGCAGTCATGTTCGGACTTATTTGTACTGTAGGTTTCATTGCGGTCTCATCCATTTTCTCAGCGGCGGATTATAAAGCAAGCTTTACATGGATAGACAAAGGGGACCAGGAATCAGTACTTGAATACACCATGCCTGCCATAACGGGCCCTCATGAAGGAACACTTACCACTGACGGCAGATTTGAGCCGCTTGTGGAAATGCCGGCTATCATCAATGCTAAAAAACTGAATACTGTCATATGGTCGATCGGGGCAGGACTCATCCTTTACGGATTGCTCAGGCTAATCCTCCGCAAGAGGATTGCTGCAAGCATCCAGCCGCTGGTCCGCAACATCAAACTGGACCTTGTGGATGAAATCGGATACCGTTCAGTCTTGATAGGATTCCCGGTATTTACGCTGGGAGGGCTTATCTTTGCGATGATCTGGGCACAAATTGCCTGGACGAGATTCTGGGGCTGGGACCCGAAAGAGGTATGGGCGCTTGTCACATTCCTGTTCTACGCTGCTTTCCTTCATCTCCGGCTGTCCAAGGGCTGGCATGGAGAAAAATCGGCATGGCTCGCAGTCATCGGGTTTGCCATCATTATGTTTAACCTGGTTGCAGTCAATCTTGTCATTGCAGGTCTGCACTCATACGCGGGATCCTGACAATAATTCCATAAAGCCTTCACGATTTCTATGTGGAGGCTTTTTTTAAAATATAGACATTTGCGGCATTCCGGCTGCCCAGGGGACCCCTCGCAGCTGATCTATTAAAGGAGGATTTTATATGGAAAGAGAAACCAAAATCCTGGTAGTGGACGATGAGGTAAGAATCAGGCGGCTTTTAAAGATGTACCTGGAGAGGGAGAACTATGTGATTGAAGAAGCCGGTGACGGCAGCGAGGCTCTGGAGAAGGCTTTTGAAACTGATTATGATGTTATCCTGCTGGACTTGATGATGCCGGGCAAGGATGGGATCGAAGTATGCCGTGAGCTCAGGGAAAGAAAGGCGACGCCTGTCATCATGCTGACAGCGAAGGGCGAGGAAGTGAACCGGGTCCAGGGCTTTGAAGCAGGGACAGATGATTATATCGTCAAGCCGTTCAGCCCGCGGGAGGTTGTCCTCCGGGTAAAGGCACTTCTGCGCCGGTCCAGCACGACGAGCTACCTGCAGACTGAAACTGCTGCAAAAGATGTAATCGTATTCCGGCATTTAACCATCGATAATGATGCCCACCGGGTAATTGCAGACGGTAAAGAGGTCAGCCTGACTCCCAAGGAATATGAGCTCCTGTATTTCCTTGCAAAATCTCCAGATAAGGTTTTCGACCGCGAGCAGCTGCTTAAGGAAGTCTGGCAGTATGAATTTTTCGGAGATTTAAGGACAGTTGACACACATGTGAAAAGGCTGAGGGAAAAGCTGAATAAAGTATCTGAGCAGGCAGCGCGGATGATCGTTACGGTCTGGGGCGTCGGCTACAAATTCGAGGTTGTTAATGAATGATGTTTTGGCGCAGTGTAGTAGGCAAGCTTTGGATCACAATCATTTTTCTGGTGGCCTTTGTCCTTTTTACCCTTACGGTACTCCTTCTTGAGTTTTTCGAGAACAACCAGATCAATGAGATTGAAAAAGGGCTGACCAAAACGGCCAACAAGATCTCCGTGATTCTCAAGGAGCATGACCTTGATGTGGGGCTGGAGATTTCCTGGGAACTGGTCGATGACGTGACCAATATTGCTATCATCAAGAGCGATGAAGAGTATTACCATTCACCTGACAAAGGAGAGCCGATCGAGCTCCCCCGCGAATTCTTCATGGAAGATAAAGGGCTGGCCGAGGCTTTTTCCGGACGGTCAGTCAAGAAGGTATATCCATACCCGGCCAGCGGTAATTCTGAGGAGGATTCACGCATCCTGATCATCGGTGTGCCGTATGTTGACGATGGGGACACCGGAGCTGTATTTATATACCAGTCTCTTGAAGAAATGCAGAAAACGACAAGATCAACCACTAAGTTCATTATTCTTGCTGCAGGAATCGCCATTATCCTGACCACCATCTTTGCATTCTTCCTATCAACAAGAATCACAGCGCCGCTCCGAAAAATGAGGGAGGCGGCTTTTGAAGTGGCGAAGGGCAAGTTTGATACGAAGGTCCCTATTCTCACCCATGATGAAATCGGAGAGCTGGCAACCGCTTTTAATCAGATGGGCAGGCAGCTGAAATTCAATATCAATGCTCTGAGCCAGGAAAAAGAGCAGCTTGCAAGTATATTGAGCGGAATGGCGGACGGTGTGATCACCTTCAGCCGCGACGGGACCATCCTTGTCACCAACCCTCCTGCTGAGCGCTTCATCCAGAACTGGTATTATGAGCAGGGGGAAGAGAGTACGAATATTGAAGCAGTCCCTTCAGAAGTAATGAAGCTGTTTCAGCGCGCCGTCGATACGGGAAAAGAGCAGATAGGCGAAATGCCGATCCAGGGAAGAATCTGGGTCATCATCGTCAGCCCTTTGTATAACAATACTTTTATCCGCGGAGCGGTTGCCGTTCTGCGTGATATGACAGAGGAAAGGCAGCTGGATAAGCTGAGAAAAGACTTTATTGCCAATGTCTCCCATGAGCTCAGGACGCCAATCGCCATGATGCAGGGGTACAGTGAAGCGATTGTGGATGACATTGCAGGGACAGATGAAGAGAAAAAGGAAATGGCAAGCGTCATTTATGACGAGTCACTTAGGATGGGCAGGCTGGTCAATGAACTGCTTGACCTGGCAAGGATGGAAGCGGGCCACATACAGCTTACCCTGGACAGAGTCGAACTGAAGCCATATATCAGCAGGATTGCAAGGAAATTTCAAGGGCTTTCCAAAGAGAAGATTATCAAGCTCGAAAGCGAATTCAGCATAACAGAAGATGATTTTGTTTTTGATCCTGACAGAATTGAACAGGTGCTGACCAATCTGATTGACAATGCCATCCGGCACACACCTGAAGACGGGTCTGTCAAAATAACGGTAAAGTCAGAAGAAAAAGGCCTGATGGTCGAGGTTTCTGATTCCGGATCCGGTATACCGGAGGAGGATCTTCCGTTTGTTTTTGAACGATTCTATAAGGCAGATAAAGCAAGGACAAGAGGAAGGTCAGGGACAGGTCTCGGTCTTGCAATCGCAAAAAATATCATTGACGCCCACAAAGGGCAGATTTCTGTACAAAGCAAACTGCAGCAGGGAACGACATTTTCCTTTGTCATTCCTCGAAATATTGAATAAAAGACAGGAAAATGCCGTTTATTCTTGATTCACAAGAAACATATACACCATATAAAGCATCATTCATCAAAAGAGGAAGCAGCTGGAAGGGAATACACAAAAAGTCCCTTCCTTTTTTTTCTGAGAAATACTATATTTATAGATGTAACTTTTTGTACATAAACTGCGACTAATTTATGAACGGGGAGGGAAGACCTATGGACTCCGTTTTTGATGACTTATATACCAATTATCATCAGGACGTTTTTCAATTCCTATTTTATATGGTGAAGAGCAAAGAGCTGGCCGAGGATCTGGTGCAGGAAGTATATATCCGTGTCCTTAAATCCTATGACCGGTTTGAAGGAAAAAGCAGCGAGAAAACCTGGTTATTCTCTATTGCCCGTAATGTTGCAATCGATTCTTTCCGGAAGCAGAAAGGTTGGAAACAGAGGATACTGGAAAAGTTCGACTGGACGGAGCAGCAGATCAGGGACGACAGCCCTGTACCGGAAGATATCGCTATGCAGCGCGAAGAAATCCAGATGATCTACCGCTGCCTTGACTTATGCACAGTCGACCAGAAGATGGTGATTATTATGAGATATATCCAGGAGCTGTCTATTTCGGAAACGGCCGAAGCCCTCCATTGGACCGAAAGCAAGGTGAAGACAACCCAGCATAGGGCTCTGAAGGTATTGAAGGGCCATATGGAGACTTTATTGATAAAGGAGGGAAGAGATGGTGAAAAAATCAGAGTGGAACGATGAACAGCTTGAGAGGCTGCTCCGGCAGCTTCCAAAGATACAGGATGAGCGGGCCCCACAGGAAATCTACCAGAATGTATCCCGCCGGATGCGGAAGCGGAGACGCACATTCTGGGTCATTCCTGCAGCGGCAGCTGCTGCGGCTGTCCTTCTTCTCTTTATCCTGATTCCGGGCATGACCGGTCAGCAGTTTCAGGAATCTGCAGATCAGGCAACAGAAAACAAAGGCGACCAGGCTTCTTCAGGAATTGAACCTTCTGAACAGAAAGAAAACAGCTATGAGACTGCCCAAAAAAGTGAAGACACCAGCGAAGGGGAGGCAGGGGTCCAAAATGATTCTGAGGCAGAGCCGTCAGAAACAGAAGTGCAGGAGGATGACGGGAAAGCGGGGCTGGCTTCTTTTGCGGAAGAAGAAAGCGACTACCGGACCGCTTTATATGAAGAAGATGTTCAGGGGCAGACGATCCTTACCTATGCCATCCCTGATGCAAATATACAGACACTAGTGCCTGTAAGCGTCCTTGCTGCACCGGAGGAAGGCAAGACAGAATTTGATTTATATAAAGAAACTATGGAAAAGCTGACGGAGGAAGAATGGGGGCTGGGCGAAGCTTATCCGATCCCGGAAACTGAGCTGTATTATGATCAGGAAACTGAAACTTTGACAGCAGACCTGACAAAGGAAGCAGACTTAAACGGCTCTGCTAAAGAAGTCTTGTTCAACAGTATTTTAACGAATAATATTGATTCGCTTCATGCAAAATCAGTCCTTTTGACAACAGAGGGAGAACCAGGAGTAGAATACCCTCACACAGGAGTGGTAGAAAGTCTTCCCGTTGCAGATGACAAAGGAAATCATGCTTATTACTTTTTATACACTAATCCTCAATCTCCCCCATTCATTGTGCCTGGAGAAGAAAGCTACGGCTCAATACAGGAAGCAATCGAGGCAATGAAACTGAACAAAGACACGCTTGGGCTGGAGCCGTCTATCCCAAGCGATATGAATATAAAAAGCGAAACAGAGTCCGAAGGCGAAGGCGAAGGCAGTGAGCTCACACTGACCCTGGAAGAAGGCACTAAGCTTGAGGATAATGCTGTTTCGTCGTATACCATCGAAGCGATCCTTCTGATGGCCAAAGGATTCAATTACAGTACAGTAAAGCTGGATAATGCCGAGATTGAAGAAGTAGGAAGCTTCCAGCTGCAGGAAGCATTGAATGTTCCGGCAGCGCCGAACTTGCGGCAGCTCCCATAATTTTAAAATATATGCGAAGAACAGGGATCGGCCCATAGGCTGAACCCTGTTTTTATTTTTGAAAAATAACAAATTAAATTTTCTTCTTTGATTACGGTCTATCAGCTTCCCCTGCCTTTGCATTTTCCTAAATAACCTTAATATTCTTTCATGTATAAAACCGCCTGATGTAATTGCATAATAATGGCTGTGTTTTCTCCCGGGAAATCGTGCAGGAATAATAAGATTTCCGGACACGGAGGTTCTAATATAGGACATGCTGTCATACGGTGGGAAAGTAAAGCTGAAATGGCAAGGAGGATCATATGAGAGATTATATAAGAAGGTTTTTAATAGCATGGCTTGTGCTGGTATTCATTAGCCTGCTTTTCATCGGCGGCAGGCAGCCGCAGGCTTCAGAACTGCATGATGAAGTGTTTGCTTCAGGCTGGCAATGGCCGGCAGATGGTGTCCTGTCAGATTGCTTTGGCACCCGGAATGGCGCACACAAAGGAATTGATATCGCTTCAGCCCCCGGTACACCGGTTTATGCAGCAGAGGAGGGCATTGTGACCAGATCCTATTATTCTGATTCTTATGGGAATGTAATATTTATTAAGCATCAGAATGGCACTGAGACCGTTTATGCCCATCTCCAGGAGAGAAAGGCAGCAGAAGGGGAAAAGGTGCTGCAGGGCCAGACAATCGGCACTATGGGCAATACAGGGGATTCCTCTGGTGTCCATCTTCATTTCGAAGTACATATATCAGAATGGACATACGATAAGCAGAACGCTGTCGATCCATTCCTTGCACTAGGAGAAACTGAGATCGGTTCGGCCGTCAGTTCAGTGCAGCCTGCAGAAGGTTCCAATACTATTGAAACGGCCAGCCTGCTGCTAGCA
Source organism: Bacillus infantis NRRL B-14911 (assembly GCF_000473245.1). Taxonomy (NCBI): domain Bacteria; kingdom Bacillati; phylum Bacillota; class Bacilli; order Caryophanales; family Bacillaceae; genus Bacillus; species Bacillus infantis. The sequence goes on along the minus strand of NC_022524.1, from coordinate 3,159,931 downwards.
GATGATAATGGACAGCCCTTCGCCGCTGCAGGCAGAAATGACGAAAGTGCCGGGAGGAAAGGTACAGCAGCCAGTGAAACAATGAAAAATTCCATTCTTAAGCCTCCAGCAGTGCCCGCTGCCGAGGCGCGTGAGCATAGGCTCAGGCTGCGGCAGCTGATGATTGCTTCCAGGAGCCATGAGAAGGGCAAAGAAGCAGCTGCACCAGTATATGAAGTGAAAACCGGAGATACTTTGTATTCTATATCATCCAAATTGGGGACCACAGTATCACAGCTTAAAAAAGCAAACAGTCTGGCAGATGACATCATTCATCCCGGAGATATTCTTTCTGCCGGATAATTCACAGAATAGATTGAAGCCTGTACTCTCCCGAAGTATAATGAATAAAATTGGGGAGGGGATACTTTGCTTACCGATTACCATAATCACCTGGAAAAAGGCACTTTGACGCTTGATTATTTAAAACAATTTACAGACAAAGCCGAGGAAAAAGGAATTGCCCACTTCGGCATTTCCGAGCATGCCTACCATTTCTATCAGACTGCAGATATACTGAGGAATCCATGGGTAGATGAAAGGCGCTATTATGATATGAATGATTATACTGCGCTTTTCAGGGAGGCCTGGAACAGCGGCATTGATGTGAAGATGTCGATCGAAATGGACTATACCCCGGGAAAGCATGATGAAATGCGCCGGTTTATCACGGGCTATGACTTTGATTACATAATTGGGTCTATCCATTGGATCGGGGATTTTGGGATTGACCTTTCAGAATACAGGCATGAATGGGACAAAAGGGATCTGTATGAAGTATACCGAGCCTATTTTGACCAGGTCGTCACCCTTGCCCAGTCCAATCTCTTCGATATCATCGGCCATATCGATTTAGTGAAAATATTTAAATATGTACCGCAGGATGAAGACTTCCTGCTGGAGCAGTATGAAAGGGCTGTAAATGCCCTTGCTGAATCAAAAACCTGTGTCGAAATCAGTACAGCCGGGCTGAGGAAGCCTGTAGGGGAGCTTTACCCGGATCCGAGGCTCTTAAGGAAATGCTATGAGAAAAACATTCCGATTGTCCTGTCATCCGATGCCCACTTTCCGAAGGATGTAGGCGCCGATTTTGATCAGGCGCTCCTGCTGGCAAGAGAAGCGGGTTATGAGAAAATCATGACCTTTTCCAAGGGAGAAAGGGTTGAGCATCCGATCGGCTGAAGAGGAAAAAGAAGATGGCGGTTTCCGCCATCTTCTTCTTTTTGTACTGCTATAGAGATATATTCCTGATCGAAACGATATCTTCCTGGCCTTCAAGCAATTTGAACGAGCTTTCTCCAAGAGGTTTATCAAATGATAAAACCATGATGGCTTCACCGCCGGCCTCTTTCCTCCCTACCTGCATGGCGGCGATATTGATGGAATGGTCGCCCAGCACCTTTCCTACCCGCCCGATTACCCCTGGACGGTCCATATGCTGAATATAAAGAAGTTCTCCCTCGGGAAGGAAGTCAATATTGAATCCATTCAGGAATACGATGCGGGGCCCGTAATTTTCAATGAATGTCCCTCTGACAATAAATTCGCTTTTATCGTTTCTCGCTGCAACGGAGATGCAGTTCGCATAGCCGAATCCTGACACTGATATCTTTTCACCGATTGTTATGCCGCGTTCTTTTGCAGTTAAAAGCGCGTTCACTTCGTTCACGTGAATATCTATGCGGTTCTTGAAAAAACCTGATAATAAGGCTTTTGTCAGATAAGAAGTTTCCAGCTCTGTGACAGTCCCGGAATAGGTGATGGAAATTTCCTGGACCCCTTCAGTCACGCACTGTGAAAGAATCAGGCCGATTTGCTTGGAAAGCTGGTGGAAAGGCTGTATTTTATCATAGATCTCCTTCGACATCGCCGGAAGATTGATGCTGTTGGAGACAGGCTTATTTTCCAGAAAAAGCCGGACTTCCTCGGCTACCTGTGTTGCGACATTCAGCTGTGCCTCCCTTGTTGAAGCGCCGAGATGAGGGGTTACAATCACATTGTCAAACCTGAGGAGCGGATTATCGAAAGGAGGCTCCTCTTCAAAAACATCAAGGGCAGCACCTGCAATATGCCCGTTCCTGATATATTCTGCAAGATCCTTTTCATTGATGATCCCGCCGCGGGCGCAATTAAGGAAATAAACGCCTTTTTTGGTCAATTCTATTTTTTTGGCGTCAATCAGGCCCTTTGTCTGAGGGGTCAGTGGAGTATGGACAGTGATAATATCCGCTTTTTTCAGCACTTCCTCGAGAGGAAGGCTTTCAACGGCAAGCTTGGCAGCCCGTTCTTTCGTCAAGAAAGGATCATAAACAGAAATGGACATGCCAAAGGCCTTAGCGCGCTTGGCCAGCTCAGAACCAATCCTGCCCATGCCGACAATGCCCAGTGTCTTTCCGAACAGCTCATTCCCGATGAAGCTATTTCTGTTCCATTCCAGATTTTTGACGGTCCGGTGGGCCTGGGGGATATTTCTCATCAAAGAAGCCATCATTGCAAAAGTGTGCTCTGCAGTGGAAATGGTATTTCCATCAGGGGCATTGACCACCACGATCCCTCTTTTAGTAGCCTCAGCAACGTCAATATTGTCGACCCCGACACCAGCTCTTGCAATAATTTGGAGTCTTGGCATTTTATCGAGCAGTTCACAGTCCACTGTTGTGGCGCTCCTGACCAAAAGGGCATCTATATTTTCCAGATCTGCTTCAGGGTCATCTGTCTTTTTTTGTATCAGCCGGGCATTCTCCATCTCAGTGAGAGGAAGCAATCCTGCTCCGCTGATTGAATCTGCAACAAGAATTTGAAACATAGCCAATCCACCTGCTTTATAATAATTTTCTGATAATTTTACAAGACGAACAATTTTCTGTCAATGAGGCAAAACGTTCTTGTTTGGATGTAAACGCTTTATTATAAAAGAAGTTTTCAGGTTTGAGTGATGCTTTTTGAATAGCATAAGAAAATGCCAGGGAAATCCCTGGCATTCAGCCTAAAATTTTATTATTCCTGTTCCATTCAGGAAAACAATGATAATGGCTGCAGGAACTGCGTATTTCAGCAGGAGCAGCCAGAAGGCGAACAGCCGCCGGGCCATGCCGGATCCTGCCTGCAGTTCTTTGACCAGTGTGTTCCTGTCCATCCGCCAGGGAACGAAAATAGTAATGAATAAGGCACCTAGAGGCAGGAGGATATTAGAGACAAGATAGTCGGCTGAATCAAAGAAAGTTTTTCCGAAGATCAGGATGTCACTCCATTCGCCAAAAGACAGGGCGGAAGGGATGCCGGCTGCAAATATCAGCAGTCCGAAAAGGATGCTCGCCTTTGTTCTGCCTGCCTTTTTGCCCGCAGCCGCCACATTGATTTCCAGCATGGAAATAGCCGAAGTCAAAGCAGCAAAAAAGAACAGCAGCAGGAAGAGTATGAAAAAGAACTCCCCGAAGGCGATTTTGCTGAATATGGCCGGAAGTACAATGAACAGAAGGCCCGGCCCTTCTTCTGGCTCCATGCCAAAAGAGAAAATGGCAGGGAAAATCGCCAGTCCTGCGAGAAGAGCAATCAGGAGCGTCAGCCCTGTGATTGAGAAAGCAGCTTTTGTGATATTTTCCTTCTTGGATAGATAGGAACTGTATGTCACCATTACGGACACGCCTACAGACAGCGAGAAAAAGGACTGCCCCAAGGCGTATAGAAACACATCAGGCGTCATCTTGCCAAAGTCTGGCTGCAAAAAGAATTTGACTCCTTCGATGGCATTATCAAAGCTCAATGACCGTGCAATCAAAGCCACGAACATGATGAATAATGCCGGCATAAAATATTTGTTGACCTTTTCAAGGCCGCCCTGCACCCCCCGGCTGACAATCAGAACCGAAAGCAGGATGAAAACCAGTTGGGCACCTGCAGCAAGCATCGGGTCGGAAATGGCTTCGCCAAAGACAGCCTCAAAGTTCAGCCCCTCGGTCCACAGCTTTCCGGAAAGGGCATACCAGAGATAAATAAGGATCCACCCGCCAATGACACTATAAAAAGATAAGAGCAGGAAGCAGGCGGCAACACCCATTCTGCCGACCCATGGCCATAGTGAACCTGGAGCAATTGTTTTATAGGCTGCAACTGCCTCTTTTTGAGTGCTTCTGCCAATGACAAATTCGGCAAGCAGGATGGGCAGGCCAATGAATAAAGTGAACAGAATAAAAACAAGGAAGAATGCACCGCCTCCGCCGATCCCTGTCATATACGGGAATTTCCAGATAGCGCCGAGACCGATCGCAGAGCCGGCAGCAGATAGGATGAACCCGATTTTTGTCCCCCATTTTTGTTTTTCCATACTATCACTCTCCTAAAGATTATTTCAGCGGGCATTGAAGCAAATAAAAATCCCTGCATGAATTTCATGCAGGGACGAAAAAAATTCGCGGTACCACCCTCATTGTGAAGAAAATTCCAGGCACAGAAAATAAAAAACGCCCCTGCTTAACAGCAGGGACGATTATATCGCGGTACCACCCATTTTTGTGAAAACATCTTCACCACTTTGTTTGATAACGGTATACACTACCGTTTTCCGCTTTCTTATCCAAGAGTTCACGGAAAATGCTCCAAGGGGAAATTCATGCCATTTCTTTGTACCGGTTTTCACCTGCCACCGGCTCTCTAAAACAGGGAGAAATACATTACTATACCTTTTCAATGCCCAATATTTTTTTACAATACTATCACAGGATCGGAGAAATAAAAAGTTTTTTTTTAGAAATGCGGGAAAGCCTTGTTCTATTAAGGAACGCAGATGCCCGAATGAGTACATGACTGCCCGATTTGGGGAGTGTTTATGTATCCCAGGAGCCTGAATGAGTACATGACTGTCATTTTGCTGGAGAGTCAAGCACCCATAGATCCGGCAGAGTACCTGATTCCTTACTTCAAGCACAAAAAAGAAGAGCCTTTGACCCTGGCAATACATTCCAGCCAGACCCGGTTCCTGGACTGCAGGCTTTTATTCTAAAGGCTTCAGCAGCGTCAGCCTGACGTGCGAAGTCTGCCGCTTTGAAAAAAAAAAGCACCGCCCCTGGCGTGCTCAAAAACCGAAAAGCATGCTGATAATATTCTTTTTCTTCCAGCTTCTTTTGATCGAAGGATGATCAAAAACGGGGAGCTGATCAGAAGCAGCAATTTGTGATGAAGCTTCGAGCTGAGCTACCTTTTCAGCCATCTGCAGCAGCTGGGTCTTCAGATCTTCAATTTCACGGCGGTGCTGCAGCAGCTGGTAGGAAACGACGTCATCAGCCTTGGAATCAAGCCGGGAATCCAGCTGGGTGACCTTATCTGCCAATTCCTTTATTTGAACAGAGTGATCCTCATTCTGCTGCTTCACTTCCGGTGTTTTTTGGACCGAGAGCTTTACTTCATGGACAAGGGCACCGTTCTGGATCTGGGATTGTATATCTTTCAGGATTTCTAATTGATCTTCCTCAAAATGGTAGTGGCCAAGTTCATTCCTTCCGACTTCAAGACCGAACTGTTTAACCCAGCGCTGGATTGTGCTCGGCGATACTCCCAAAGAGCTGGCAGCTTTATTTGTATTCATTTTCATCACTCCTTTATCTTACAAATACTGCAAACAGGAAGACATTCCTTCCCTCATGACAAAACAAGTTGGGATTCGGCAAAAAAAGCCAGGAAAAGCCTAAATCTGCCGGGGGGCCAGGGCCGGAGGGGAGACATGCAGGCAGATTAGGGGTAGAATAACTGTAACCATGAAAAAAGGAGTGCTTATTTATGAGACTGGAAGGCAAAAAAATTATCAGCCTGGTACATCACGAGTTTGAAGACCTGGAGCTTTGGTATCCCATTCTGCGGCTTCGGGAAGAAGGGGCCATTGTAGAGCTGGCAGGTGAAACAGCGAATGAAACATATCTGGGGAAGTACGGGGTCCAGGCGAAGTCCGATTATGCCTATTCAGAGATCTCCGCTGATGATTATGACGCCATCCTGGTGCCGGGCGGATGGGCGCCTGATAAAATCAGGAGGTTCCCGGAAGTTATTTCACTCATCAGGGAAATGGATGAAGCGAAGAAACCGATCGGACAGATATGCCATGCAGGATGGGTGCTTATATCTGCAAAGATCCTTGAAGGCCGCACAGTCACGAGTACCCCGGGAATCAAGGATGATATGGAGAATGCAGGAGCAATCTGGGTTGATGAGCCTGCTGTAACGGACGGCCATATTGTATCAAGCAGGAGGCCGCCTGATCTTCCGGATTATATGCGGGAATTTATCCGGGCGCTTGAGAAGAAGTAGTTAGTGCAAAGCGGGCATCAAGGTCCATAGTGACGATCTGAGTGGGGAATAGGGGATCCGGCAAAAAGTTAGAGCAATTTTCTTCACAAGAGGGTTTTTTTTCAGTATAATAAATTCAGAATTCCAATTAGGGGTTCAAATATAATTTAATATGGTCTATCTTCGGGGCAGGGTGAAATTCCCGACCGGCGGTGATGAGGCAAGTTGCTCTAAGCCCGCGAGCCTGTTTTATTGGGCAGGATTTGGTGAGATTCCAAAGCCGACAGTACAGTCTGGATGGGAGAAGATGGAGGTTCTGCAAACGTTCAAAAGATGCAGGAATTGAACGTTTATTAAGCTTGCCTTTGTAAATTCTCCCTCAAGCAGTTTGCTTGGGGGATTTCTATTTCAATGGCACTGGCTTTTTTGCCGAACCTTTCTTCTTTAGGTGAGATGGATCCTAAAAAGGAGAGAGGAACAACATGAAGAAATTTTCTATTAAAGCTTTGGTTTCAATTGCAATGCTGAGCAGCATATCATACGTACTGATGCTGCTGAATTTCCCAATACCGCCGTTTCCGAAATTCTTAATGATTGACTTCAGCGACATACCTGCATTGATTGCTGCGTTGATCTTTGGTCCGGCTGCAGGGATACTTGTGGAATTATTTAAAAATGTACTGGATTATTTTATGACAGGAAGCGCCACCGGTGTACCGGTAGGACATTTGGCAAACTTTGCTGCCGGAATCCTTTTCGTGCTTCCAACCTATTATATCTACAATAAACTGAGGACGAATAAAGGCATGACAGCTGCCCTGGTCATTTCAACCTTCATCATGGCAGTGCTGATGAGCATCCTGAATTATTTCATCATTTTGCCTGCCTATACGCTGTTCCTGAACATGCCTGCCATGTCAGCGCCTGAAACGCGCACAATGGTTGTAACAGCCATCCTGCCGTTCAACATCGTAAAAGGCCTGATCATCACCGGGATCTTCATGCTTCTGTTTGCCAAAATGAACCCATGGATCAATAAGCAGTCTGCATACCGCAGTGCTGCATAAATAAAGGAAAAACTGCAGCCTGCACTGCAGTTTTTTTTATGTGCAAATTAAAGTCAGGCAAGAGAAAGAGCGAAAAGAGCCTGAATCCTTAGGATGCAGACAGTGAACACCTTGTCCTGCGGCAGCTATTGCAAGACCGATTCCCTAAAGAATGCCTAGTGTCCGGCGGGAGAGGGAACTTGCCGAGAGACAAAACATAAAAAAACAGCCTCAAAAAGGAGGCTGTTTTTCAGTGTCTGCTATTCAAATTTAAGGGCATCGCCCTCAAACGGCTCATCCGCAACTTTGATGGAATCAGTCGGGCAGCCTTCAAATGCATCCATCATATCGTCTATTAATACATCAGGAATTTCAACGATGCCTTCATTTTCATCAAGTGTAACAAATGCAATGCCTTCATCATCATAATCATAAATATCTGGAGCAGCAGCTCCGCATGCGCCGCATGCAATACATGTTTCTTTGTCAACAATTGTATACTTTGCCATGTAAAAAACCTCCCAATCAATTAACCGAAATAGTCGCCGTTTCCGCTTTCTGCCGTACGGAAACTCTTTCCTCATACACCTATTGTAAGTGTGCTTTCTTTACTTTTCAATAGAAAATGTATTGAGAATGCTTATCACATCAGGGTTTGCAACATTTAATACCCTGTGTGCATGTTTTAAAACAGCCTGGTTATTTCTAAACATGTTAAAATAATAAAAAGGAACAGGCTGCTTAAAAATGTAATATATATTGCCGCTTTAAAGTGTTATATTAGCAAAAAGGCTAAAAATATACAAGCAAGGTGAATTTTATGCCTATTAACTATCTGCAAATGATTATTTTATACTGTCTGGACAAGCTGAACGGCGAGAGGACCATCTATTCGATCTATCATCTGCTGAATGGAAAAAAGTCATCGCAGACAATTCAGGATGCCCATCTATTCCAGCTTGGCGCTTTATTCCAGACTTGCCCTTCACTGGAGAGGGCTGATCTTGATGAGAAGATAAAGCATCTGGAAAAACAAGGCTTGATCCAAGAGAAGGAAGAGCTTCATTACATGGTCACAGACGAGGGAGCTTCAGCCCTTGCTGCCCAGCTGCAGAAAACGCCAATTCCATCATCATTGAATGGGTGGAAGCTTCATGACAAGTCTGCCCTTTTTTGGGAGAGGCTGTCGCTGCTCGTTCAGGTGGTTTCCCAGCTTAGCCATAATAATTCACATTATATTCCGATCCAAAGAAGAAGGGCCGCCCATATTTGGCTGAAAAAAGCCCTGCGCGAAGCGAAGATGGATAAAAAGGCCCTCGCTGCCGGACTTTATGGTGAGCTGGAGGCTTTGCTGGAATCATACAGAGAGACCGATCCTTCTATCATTGTCCTAAGGCTTACTGGTGCCGGCCATATTGGCCTGACATCTGAACAGGCAGCTGAGGCTATGAATTTTGACAGCGATTATTACCGGTTCTGCTTTCTGTCCATCCTGCACTATCTGATTGTTCGCATCATGGAAGACCGCAGCAGCTTTCCTGTCCTCCGGTTATTATTTACCGGCGAAGAGTCATCCATTCCGCTGACACAGTCCGCGCAGAAGACGTATATGATGCTGAAGCAGGGTGTTTGCCTGGACAAGATCATTCAGGCAAGGGGACTTAAAAGAAGCACAATAGAAGACCATATTGTAGAGCTGGCTCTGAATGTAGAGGGGTTCAGCATCGATCCCTATGTACAGGCCGAAAAGCAGGAACTTATCAGGAGTGCAGCCATGAATGCCGAGTCACGGCAGCTTAAGCATATCAGGCGGCTGGCAGGCGGTGCGGAGTATTTTGAAATAAGGCTGGTGATGGCCAAATATGGCGACGGAAATGATGCTTGAAAAAGAGCTCCATAGATATTTCGGCTTCTCATCTTTTAGAAAAGGGCAAAGGGAGGCCATTTCCTCCATCCTGGATGGACGGCATACACTGGCAATGCTTCCGACCGGCACAGGGAAATCCATCTGCTACCAGCTGCCGGGCTACTTGCTTGAGGGCACTGTTCTCATCGTTTCGCCGCTCCTTTCCTTGATGCAGGACCAGGTAGAACAGATGAAGATGAACGGTGAAAAAAGGGTCGTTGCACTCAATTCATTTTTAAGCTTTGAGGAAAAGCGCTGGGCTTTTGACAGCCTTCAGAGCTTTAAATTCATCTTTATTTCTCCTGAAATGCTTAATACAGCTTCTGTGCTCAATATGATCAAGAAGCTGAGGATTGCATTATTTGTAGTAGATGAAGCCCATTGCATTTCACAGTGGGGCTATGATTTCAGGCCGGATTATCTTCGCCTTGGCGAAACTAGAAAACAGCTTGGCAGTCCGCTGACACTGGCACTGACAGCTACCGCGACACCCGAGACAGTAAATGATATCATTTCAAGGCTTGAGGTGGAAAGCTGTGAGCAGGTCATTTCTTCTGTGGACAGGCCCAATATCAGCCTGACTGTCGAGAAGCACAGCGGCTACCAGGCAAAGGCATCAAGGCTGCAGGAACTTGTTCAGCTGTTCAGCGGACCGGGGATTATATATTTTTCCAGCAAGAAAATGGCCGAACAGGCAGCTCTGTCTCTAAAAGAGAAATGCTCAAAAAAGGTGATGGCCTACCATGGCGGGATGGATCAGGAAAGCCGTATCCTGATCCAGCAGCAATTTGTAAACGGCCAGATTGACATTGTTTGTGCCACAAGTGCTTTCGGCATGGGGATCAACAAAAGCGATATCCGTTTTGTTGTCCACTTCCATATGCCTCTCCAGCTGGAGTCCTACCTGCAGGAGATCGGGCGGGCCGGAAGGGATGGCAAAGCAAGCGCAGCCGTCCTTCTTTGGGCGCCGGGTGATGAGCAGCTGCCCCTGCAGCTTGCTGAAGCTGAGCTTCCTTCTGAACACCAGGTTGATTACGTTTTCTCCTTGCTTAAAACGCAGGGGCTTGGCGCTTCAGAGCTGTCAGAGAATGAAAAAGAAATCCGCCTGCCTGCAGGGCTGACCGACATTCAGTGGCGGGTGCTGACCGAGCTTTCTGACAGGCTGCGTGATGAGGGAGCGGACAATCTTCCTGGCAGGATCAATGAGTTTCTCCGCAGAAGGGTCCTTATAAAAAACGGGCAAATTGCGGAAGTGGGCCGCTGGATCCATTCGAAATCATGCCGGAGGGAAAAAATCGCAGAATATTTTCAGGAAGGCAAAAAGCCTGAAAATCTTTCCTGCTGCGATATTTGCGGTCTGGATCTGGGAAAATATTTTGGACAGGCAGAGGAATCTTCCGGACTGGCCAGGGCTGGCTGGAAAGAACTCCTTGCCGGAATGCTAATCAATAAGTGAGCGATCATAATGAAAAAAAAGCATATGGAAATAATCAAGGAATTATCCGATAAAGACCTCTTGTTCCACTTGTATGCAACACAGCTGCTGCTTCTTGCGATATCCGCGATTCTTGGCTTTATATTATTTAATGATTTTTCTTCCTTTTTCGACTTGTTTTTTTGGGAAGATTTAAATATTTTATATATAGGGGCAGGTGCCGGAATTGCGGTTGTTCTGGCAGACCTGCTGTTGATGAAAATCGTTCCTGCTTCATACTATGATGATGGCGGCCTCAATGAACGGATATTCCGGAACCGGAACCCTTTGCATATTGCTGTCATTGCAGCTATTGTCGCTTTTTGTGAAGAGCTGCTGTTCAGGGGGGTCATTCAGACTCACTTCGGGCTGCTGGTTTCAAGCATTATCTTTGCAGCTGTCCATTATCGCTATTTATTTAATTGGTTCCTGTTTGTCAATATTATCGTATTGAGCTTTTTAATCGGGATCATTTATTTAAAGACAGGTAATCTAGCTGTCACGATCGTAATGCATTTTCTGATTGATTTTTTACTGGGCATCTCCATCAGATATCGGAAGCAGGACAATATAGAGGAAACAGGAAGGGATTTGGATGAACAGAGAGGATCCTTATAGAGACCAGGCCGAACGCCTGCGAAAGAAAATAGACGGCGGTACAGAACAAAAGGACAGAAAGAAAGAAGCGCTCCCCCCGAGGAGCAGCCTTCACCATCAAAAGAAGAAAAAGACTAAATGGAAGCTGAAATATCCGGTCATGAGCCTGCTGGCCATCTTCTTTATTCTGCTGCCCATTGCAATATTCAGCATATATACCTCCATGGACAATGAGCCTGGCGGAGAGGCTGCAGAAGCAAGCAAGACGAGCTACGAGACGGTGGACTTTGGTGAGACAGCCGATGAGCCGGCGGCAGCAGGGGAGCAAACGGCGGAAGAGGAGAAACAAGCTGCAGCTGGCGAAGAGCAGGCAAAAGATTTAAATAAAGATACCGCCCAAGAAGAAAAACAGGATTCAAGCACTTCAGAGCTGGAGAAATCATCTGATGCAGCGGCTGTTGAAACTGGTGCGAAAGAACCGGAAAATACAGCAGATAAAGAAAAAGCTGCCGGTGAGGTCCAGGCCAAGCCCGCACCTGAACAGAAGGAAACCTCTGGAGAGTTCGTTACACACACAGTACAGCCGGGCGAAACGATGTTCAGAATTTCAATGAAATACTTCAAGTCACAGGACGGGATAGAAATCATCAGGCAGGCAAACGGTCTGTCCGGCAATGAAATCCACGTGGGACAAGTATTGAAAATACCGCAAAACCAGTAATGCCGGTACCTTGAAGGACCGGTTTTTTTGTTGTTTGCAGCGAATTGGAACCTTCTGTGCGGATAAAAGGAGTCAGAGGGTTTTAGTGAAGCGGACTAACACCCTCTGTGCGGGAAAAAGAGAAACAGAGGGTCTTAGTGAAAGGGACTAGTACCCTCTGTGCGGTAAAAAGGGAAACAGGGGGTCTTAGTGAAGCGGACTAGTACCCTCTGTGCGGAAAAACGGGAAATAGAAGGTCTTAGTGAAGCGGACTAGTACCCTCTATGCGGGAAAAAGGGAAACAGAGGGTCTTAGTGAAGCGGACTAGTACCTTCTGTGCGGAAAAAAGAGAAACAGAGGGTCTTAGTGAAGCGGACTAGCACCCTCTATGTGGAAAAAAGGGAAACAGAAGGTCTTAGTGAAGCGGACTAGCACCCTCTATGCGTGAAAAAGAGAAACAGAGGGTCTTAGTGAAGCGGACTGACACCCTCTATGCAGAAAAAAGGGAACCAGAAGGTCTTAGTGAAGCGGACTAGCACCCTCTATGCGGGAAAAAGGGGAACAGAGGGTCTTAGTGAAGGAGACTGGCACCCTCAGTTATTTACAATGCGTCTTATGCTTGCCGGGGCTGACCAAGCGCCATCCGCCTTTCGATAGAATATCCCCCCGGACAAACTCATATAATGGCAGGGGAGGGGGATTGTATGGAAACAACAATTCAAATGCTGGATGAGCGGACAGATCAGGCTGCAAGGCAGATGCTGCAGAAGGTAGTAGAGCGGAAACGCAAGTTTGACAAATACAAAGCCAGACATCTTGCAGTCATGTGGGCAGGGGTTTTTGTGTCCTTTTTTTATCTGATTTATTTATATTATACGGTTATGGAACCCTATTCGTATTCGTTTGCTAGCATGTTTTCCGCCTTCGCATCGAGCAGCGCCAATCTTTATTTGCTCTTTTTAGCAGGAGGGCTTTACGGGACAATGAATCTTTTTAAGGAGAAAAAGGACAAGGCTGAAAAGGAATATCATGCACTGCGATGCGAAATCGTGGACAGAAGCAAGGATCTCTGGAAAAAGGAAGAGGAATGGAAAAACCGTCATATCGTATTCGAAATGATGAAAAAAAACTATGATATAAATCTTTACCATGAAAATAAATAGCTGGGAAAAGATCAGCATCACAGAATTGCCTTTAATTAAAAATAAGACACCCTAAAATAAAGGAATCTGGCAGAAAACAGGGAATATATATGGATGTCAGTTACTTTTTTGGGGGGATGGCCATGTTTGTCAAAAGCGTTATGATTCCTAAACACTCGTGCTATACGATAGGCTCCGATGAGACGCTGCAAAGTGCTCTTGAGCAGCTTGAAAAGCATCAGATCGACGGCCTGCCGGTGCTGGATGGAGAGAAATATGCCGGCATCATCACGAGGTACGGAATTTATGAAAGCTATTTTAATTCCAATCAGGAAAAAGAGACATATTTAGAAGGGACAAAGGTCAGGGACATTGCGGATCATAGGGAAGTGGTCCTCCGCGGCAATGAGATTTTTGAAAGGCTTCTCCTTGACCTTAAAGACTTCCCGCTGCTTGCGGTTGTGGATGCATCAGGCAAATTCCTCGGCGTAGTGACCCGCTTCGATGTTATGGTCCAGTTTCAATCGGCATTTGGAACCAACCGTCCCGGGGTAAGGATTGCTTTTACATCGGTCGAAACAGAGGGAAGGATTGCCAGGCTTTCCGAAATTGCCAGGCATTTCCATGAACATATCATTTCTCTAGTTACATTTGACGAAACAGATAAGCTGGTCCGCAGGATCGTCATGAAAATAGAAAAGAAAGATAATATTGATAAATTCATCAAGAAACTGGAGGAATCCGGATTCAGGGTGTTGGATATTCATGAAGATTAGATAAGTAAAGCACAAACACTGCCCTCTTTCATACATTGGTGTGGGAGGGATTTTTTTGTGCTTTTCTTTATGATCAGGCTGCTGTCGGGTTTTTTCAGCGGCTTTCTATTTATGATTTGGCTGCCTGTTTCACTTCCGGCTAAGCCTGGTGCGGCACTGGCACAGCTGCTTTTAAGCCCCGGGGAATTCCTGGCAGCTGCATTTGCCTTCAGCATCAGCTTTATGAGTTTTGCCTCATGCCTGAAAGCGGGACTTGAAACCGGAAGGCGGCTGGATGGCAGGGCAGCGTCAGGGTTTGTGGCCGCAGCCGGCATTACAGCTTTGCTGGTCTGCTTTCTGGGATTATTTTTTATGGGGTTTTGGAAGGCATTCCTGCTTTTCATTTTTTCCTTTTTATATGGTATTATTTCTATAGACTTTTACCGGAAGCGGTAAAAACAGATTGTTACTTTGGGAGCGGGTATGGACATTTATATTTTTGCAATCATCATAATCCTCGTGTTAATTGGAACCTGCCTCCTTGGCTACATGGCAAAAGAAGCCTTTCAGGACAGGGTCATACATAATGAACTGGAGTTTGAAGATTTCCCGGCAGGGTTCGGAAGCGTCACAATTTTCTTCATTTCCGATATCCACCGCCGCAAAGTTTCAGATAAGCTGCTGGAACAGGTCAAAGGGAAAGCAGACTTGGTTATAATAGGCGGAGATCTGGCTGAAAAAGGAGTGCCCTTCTCCTTAGTGAAGGAGAATATTGAAAAACTAAAAACAGTCGGTCCGGCTTACTTTGTCTGGGGCAATAACGACTATGAGCTTGATCATAGGGAGCTGGATGCGCTCCTGCTGGAAAGCGGTGTTAAAATACTGGATAACACAGCTGTTTCTTTCGAAGCAGAAAATGGGGATACCATGATCCTCATGGGTGTGGACGATGTCGGGAAAGGGAGGGACCGGCTGGATCTGGCTCTTCAGGATGCCGGGCCATCAGGCTTCAGGATCCTCGCCTGCCATAATCCTTCCATCATAGGGAAGATTGAGAAAAGACATGAAATCCGGCTGGTATTAAGCGGTCACACCCATGGAGGACAAATACACATTCTAGGTTACAGCCCTTATGAAAAAGGGAAAGTAAAAACAATGGATAGGGCAACTCTGCTCATCAGCAATGGATATGGAACTACTGCGCTTCCTTTGAGGCTCGGTGCCAGGGCGGAAACCCACTTAGTCCGTCTTGGCCGTAAAGGCTGATTTAACAAAGGGTATCCATAGCCTATACAAAGTTTACACACATCCTAAGGGTACCTATAATGGATGTATGGAACTGTACGCTGTAAACGGAGGATAATAAATGGCCAATCAAGAAGGAAAATATAACATCAAAGCTGTCTCTAAGATGCTCGGCATCCAGCCGGGCACCTTAAGAGCCTGGGAAAGGCGCTATCAGATGGTCGCACCTAAGCGGAACGAATCCGGCCATCGCCTTTATACAGAAGAACATGTCAAGACGCTGAGATGGCTGCTCAGTAAAATCGATCAGGGATTTACAATCAGCCAGGCAGTATCCCTGCTGGAAAATAATGTACTTGAATCAGACCCTGAAGCTCCAGCGGATGGAGGGAATCATGCTGAAATCCTGGGGGACAGGCTCCTTGATGCATTGCTTCAATTCGATGAATCCAAAGCACATGATCTGATTAATCAGGCATTCAGTTTATATACGATTGATAAGGTTCTGGTTGATATACTGGGCTCTTTATTGGTCAAGATAGGAGACTTATGGGAAAGAGGCGAGATTACCACTGCCCATGAGCATTTTGCTTCTTCTATCCTGCGGTCAAGGATCGGCATCATCCTCCACTCTTTTCCCCATAATTCAATCCTGCCAAAGGCAGTGGCTGTGTGCGGGCCAAACGAGTGGCATGAATTGGGCTTGCTCATTTTCACGCTGTTCCTGAGGAGGAAGGGATTTGAAGTTGTGTATCTTGGTGCCAGCATTGCGGAGAAAGACATTGATGTGGTCATTGAAACAGTGAACCCCAAATTTCTGTTCTTTTCTTGCACTATGAAGGAGAACCTTCAAGGAACGCTTGAATTAGCTGAGAAACTGTATTCGGAGCATTCAGGACTGAGCATCGGGCTCGGAGGTTTTGCAGTGGAGCGGATGCCGCGGGAAAAGAAAGACAAATATGCCTCCTATATTTTAGGGAATAGTAAAGATGAATGGGAACGCTGGGTAAAGGAACAAATGTCCTGAACCAAATACGAATCGGCCTGATCAGTCAGGTCATGCATCTTCGGCTGAAACCGGCTGAATAAATAGTAAGACGACTCACCATCTTTTATAACCTTCATACACTAAACTAAGAGTTGGTCACGGCAGGGGGCATTGTCATGCGCTTGGAAAGGTTAAACTACAATAAAATCAAGATTTTCCTGACTTTAGATGACTTAACAGAACGGGGCCTGACAAAGGAAGATATTTGGAAGGACTCCCTTAAATGGCATCAGCTTTTTCATGAGATGCTCGAAGAAGCCAGTGATGAATTTGGTGTAGACATTCAGGGTTCTGTCGCGGTGGAGATATTCTCCATGCAGGCCCAGGGCATGGTAATGATTGTGACCATGCAGGAGCAGGAGGATGAAGAAGAAGAAGACTTTCTTCTTTCTGAAGGCTTTATTGACATGCAGGTTGTAATTGATGACAACGAAGATCTCCTTTTTGTTTTTAATGATGTGGAGGATGTCATCCAGCTTTCCACAAGGCTGGCCGGTATGGGATTGAGTGGCGGAAATCTCTATCATATGGAGGGTCGCTATTACTTATTGTTCGATGATATCCTGGCAGAAGATGCTGAAAAGCTCGCCAGTATGCTTGCTGAATATGGAAGCACATCCCTTATCACCCGCTGGAGGCTTCTGGAGTATGGCAAGGAAGTCATTGCGGACAGCGCAATTGAAACTCTGAGCCGCTATTTCTGAGAATACAAAGGCTGGAAGATGCTCTTTGTTTGAATGGAACCATTTTCCCGGGAGAATACAATAGAAGAAGACAGGTTGGGATTTTATGATGACAGCCTGTCTTTTTGTGCGTCCATAAACTTTTTTGCTATAGCTTTGAGCCCATTTTTCAGATATCGTAAATATGGCGTTTTTTTTACGTGAATAAGGGAAAAGTGTTAATGTTGAAATAACTGAAAATTCCCATTATATCAGCGTTGACAGCGTTTTCAACAAGTAATCAAAAAATGCCGAAAAGTGCATTTTTCTTCTTGCATAAATCAAACAAAGGTGTATACTATGTCATGAATACGGACAAAATGCAAAGTGATTTTTTTAGGAGGTTTACAAATGGTAGCCGAGAACGGTACTGGAAACACAAATAAAGAAGACAAACATGACGTTTTAAAGTCAACTCAAACTGTTATTCATAAGGCTCTCGAAAAGCTTGGATATCCTGAAGAGGTATATGAACTGCTGAAAGAGCCGATCCGCATGATGACAGTTAAAATACCTGTCAGAATGGATGATGGGTCTGTTAAAGTCTTTACTGGCTACCGGGCACAGCATAATGATGCTGTTGGGCCGACTAAGGGCGGCATCCGCTTCCATCCGGGAGTAACGGAAAAAGAGGTGAAAGCCCTTTCCATTTGGATGAGTCTTAAGTGCGGCATCGTCGATTTGCCTTATGGCGGCGGAAAAGGCGGGATTGTATGTGATCCCAGAGATATGTCCTTCCGTGAGCTGGAAAGGCTCAGCCGAGGCTATGTCCGTGCAATAAGCCAGATTGTGGGTCCTACCAAAGATATTCCGGCTCCAGATGTATTTACCAACTCTCAAATCATGGCTTGGATGATGGACGAATACAGCAGAATAGATGAATTTAACTCTCCTGGCTTTATTACAGGAAAACCGCTTGTACTAGGGGGCTCTCATGGAAGGGAATCAGCAACTGCGAAAGGCGTCACCATCTGCATCAGGGAAGCTGCCAGGAAGAAAGGCATCAACCTTCAGGGAGCGCGCGTCGTTGTACAGGGCTTCGGAAATGCCGGAAGCTTTCTTTCCAAATTCATGCATGATGCCGGTGCGAAGGTTGTGGGCATATCTGATGCCTACGGCGGCCTGCATGATCCCGAGGGGCTTGACATTGACTATCTGCTTGACCGCCGTGACAGTTTTGGGACGGTAACCAAGCTTTTCAATAATACAATTACCAACAAAGAGCTATTGGAACTGGATTGCGATATCCTTGTTCCTGCTGCCATCGAAAATCAAATTACCGAAGAAAATGCCCATAATATCAGGGCAAGCATCGTAGTCGAGGCTGCTAACGGGCCTACTACCCTCGAAGCAACCCAGATACTGACAGAAAGGGGCATCCTGCTCGTGCCGGATGTTCTGGCCTCTGCAGGGGGAGTGACCGTATCTTACTTTGAATGGGTTCAGAATAACCAGGGCTATTACTGGTCTGAAGAAGAAGTGGAAGAAAAACTTGAGAAGATCATGTGCAAATCATTCAATAATATTTACGATACGGCACAGACAAGAAGAGTGGACATGAGGCTTGCTGCATATATGGTTGGCGTCCGCAAAACAGCTGAAGCCTCCAGATTCCGCGGCTGGGTGTAAGAAGAAGCTCATATCATTGAATGTTTCAATAAAATCTCCTATCATAAATTGATGGGAGATTTTTTTTCCGATGTGAAGGATAAATATAAAGGAGTCCCTGCCTGTCAGACGGGGAAAAAAAGAGAATGCTTAAGTAAGGAGCGCTGACATATGAAATCGGAAGATGCGATTATTATAGGAGGAGGCCCCTGCGGACTTGCAGCAGCCATTGCGTTAAAGGAAGCGGGAAAGGAACCCCTTGTGATTGAAAAAGGAAACATTGTTAATGCCATCTATCATTATCCGACCCATCAGACTTTTTTCAGTACGGCTGAAAAACTTGAAATCGGAGGGGTGGCTTTTGTTACAGAAAATTATAAGCCGCAGAGGAACCAGGCCCTTGTGTACTACAGGGAAGTGGCAAAGAGGAAGCAGCTTAATATCCGTGCGTATGAAAAGGTCCTTGGAGTCACGAAGGACCAGGAAGGCTTTGTCGTCCAGACGGATAAAGGACAATATACTGCTCCGTATGTAATTATTGCGACAGGCTATTATGACAACCCGAATTATCTTGATATACCAGGGGAAGACCTTCCCAAGGTTTTTCATTATTTCAAGGAAGCCCACCCTTATTTCAATAAAGATGTCGTGGTGATTGGCGGAAAGAACTCAAGTGTGGATGCAGCCATCGAGCTTAACAAAGCGGGTGCGAGAGTAACCGTTTTGTACAGGGGAAGCCAATACTCCCAAAGCATCAAACCGTGGATTTTGCCGGAATTTGAATCACTTGCACGGTCAGGCCAAGTGAAAATGGAATTTGATGCAGAAGTGAGAGCAATCACCGAGACCCAAGTCATTTATGAAAAAGAGGGCAGGCAGGAAGCGGTAAAAAATGATTTTGTTTTTGCTATGACAGGCTACCATCCTGATCACACCTTCCTTAAAAAGATGGGGATTGTCATTGACCCCGCATCAGGACGGCCGCATTACAGTGAAGAAACGATGGAAACAAATATTGAAGGAATCTTTATAGCGGGCGTGATTGCAGCGGGCAATAATGCAAATGAAATATTCATTGAAAATGGCCGCTTCCATGGCGGGATCATTGCGGAAGCTATAAAGAAGCGTGAATCGGACAGCTGAATATGAAAGGGGCACCGCAACCGGTGCCCCTTTTCATTATACTTGGAAAAGCCTTTCAATATGCTCCATTTCATCAGTGAGGGTCAGCGCGATCAGCAGTTTCAGGCGTGCTTTCTGACCGTTCAGGCCGTTTGAAAAAATGACTCCAAGCTCTTTCAGCTGCTTGCCGCCGCCCTCATAGCCATATACATCCTGGGCAATCCCATTGAAGCATCTGGACACAAGGACAACGGGTATATTGGCTTCTATCAGGCTTTGAACCCCAACAGCTGCTGCAGGCGGAAGATTGCCCTGTCCAAGCGCTTCAATGACCACGCCATCCATCTGCAGGTCTTTGATTGCCATCAGCAATGAGGAATCCATTCCGGCATGCGCTTTTACGAGCACGACCTTTTTGGAAACATCGGATATCTGGTAGCTTTCTTTGGTGAGTGGCGAGTGGTGAAAGAGCACCCCCCTCTTAGTGACAATCCCGATCGGTCCATATTGGGGACTTTGGAAAGTTGAGACATTGCTGGTATGGGTTTTAGTGCAATTCTCCGCTGTGTGGATCTCATCATTCAGAACAACCAGTACCCCTTTATTCATAGCCTCGCTGCTTACAGCCACCCTCAGTGAGGCTATCAGATTATACAGGCCGTCCGATCCTATTTCATTGCTTGACCGCATGGCACCGGTAACAATCACAGGGATTGGCGCCTGGAGGGTAAGATCAAGAAAATAAGCTGTCTCCTCGAGTGTATCCGTTCCATGGGTGATGACTGCTCCGTCTATTTTCCCAGTCTGGTAGTGCTTGTCTATTAAATCCCTTAGTACAAGCATTTCTACTGGTGTAATATGCGGTGAAGGCAGATGAAAAGGCTCTTCAACTATGATATCGGCCAGTTCAAACAGCTCATTCGTTTTATCTGTCATAGGATTCTTTTCTGTAGGTACGACGGCACCGGTTGAAGCATCTTCACTCATTGAAATCGTGCCGCCTGTATGGATGATGAGTATTTTTTTCTTTGTCATTTCTATAGCCTCCAGGATGATTTGCAGAAAATGCTGCGGAAGGGAGGAATTCATGGGAATCCTGTACCGCTGCCTTTTCCCCATAAAATAAGCTTGATCTATGATTAATCCATTTTCATTATCATAATATCATGATACGATTAAGAAAACAGATTGAAAAGAGGACAGCTCATGCTGGGAATATTATCTGCCGGAATAGCTCCTGGTCTGGCTTTGCTTAGCTACTTTTATTTAAAGGACGAATACGATTCCGAGCCAGTTTCAATGGTGTTCAGGACTTTTCTTTTTGGTGCCCTGCTGGTGTTCCCGATCATGTTCATCCAGTATGTCCTTGAGACCGAGCAGATTGTCCAATCTGATATTGTCAGTGCATTCTTTTCCGCAAGTATGCTCGAAGAATTTTTCAAATGGTTTATTTTATTCTATACCGTTTATCAGCATATAAGCTTTGATGAACCGTATGATGGCATTGTTTATGGTGCAAGCGTATCCCTTGGCTTTGCCACTGCGGAAAATATCCTATATCTTATTGCCAATGGGCTGGAATATGCGATTGGCCGTGCCCTGCTGCCGGTTTCTAGCCATGCATTATTCGGTGTCATAATGGGCTACTATATCGGAAAAGGCAAGTTTACGGCTGAATCAAGGAAGAAATGGATCAGCCTCTCACTCTTTTTGCCTTTTATCCTCCATGGAACCTATGACTTTATTCTCGTATCCCAGGAACATTGGAAGTTTATCATGGTTCCCTTCATGATTTTCCTCTGGTGGTATGGCCTCAGAAAGGTCAAGATGGCCAGGGCAATGAGCATGAAACAGATCGAGGAGAGCTTTGATTATCAGAAAACCCTTTACCCCTAGGTGAAGGGTTTTTTTAGTTAAGGAAAACCTCCCTAAAAGGCAAAGAACGCCTTTCCGGGAAGTTCGGCTTATGCCTGTCGGGGGATGATCAAGGCGCTTGCGCTTTTGTTCCGGGGGCATAAGTATTGCCTTCCATATATTTACTACCGTCAAATTACTCTCATTTGCATAAAAACCCAGCCTCTGAAAAAAATAGGGTTAATGTTAATTAGATTATCATCTGGGGGTTGCTATCCATGAAAAACAAATTATTGGTGATTAAGCTGGCTCTGCTCATTCCGCTTTTTGCAGCCGCACTCCCGCTGCTGGGGCCATCTGAAAAAGCAGATGCTTTTTCAGCTCAGGTCATCCAGCATGGTGCTGTGGGCGATGATGTTATTGAACTTCAGTCAAGGCTTCAGTACCTCGGGTTTTATAACGGTAAAATCGACGGGGTATTTGGATGGGGAACTTACTGGGCGCTGCGTAATTTCCAATACGAATTCGGTCTGCCGATTGATGGGCTGGCAGGCCAGGAAACAAAGGCCAAGCTTGCAAAAGCTTCCAAGTACAACGAACAGTTTGTAAAAGAACAAGTCAACAAAGGCAATAAATTCACCCATTATGGCGGTGTTGACCTGGACAAGCAGAAAAAGCCTTCAGGCGGTGCTGGACAGGGCGGAGGCGGAGGCGGTGGCCAGAGCGCCCCGGCAAAACCTGAAGCCAAACAGCCTTCTGCTGCCAATATCCCATCAGGATTTTCGCAGAATGACATACAGCTGATGGCAAACGCAGTTTATGGAGAAGCAAGGGGAGAGCCTTATACAGGCCAGGTGGCTGTGGCAGCTGTCATCTTGAACCGGGTGCAAAGCGCTACCTTCCCCAACACAGTTTCAGGCGTGATTTTTGAGCCGCGCGCTTTTACGGCTGTGGCAGACGGCCAGATATGGCTGACACCGAATGAAACTGCCAAAGAAGCAGTGATGGACGCTATGAACGGCTGGGATCCAACCGGCGAAGCACTCTATTATTTCAATCCTGATACGGCGACCAGCGGATGGATTTGGACGCGGCCGCAAATCAAAAAGATCGGAAAACATATTTTCTGTGAATAGAGAGGTGGTTTACAGTGATTAGAGGGATACTTATTGCCGTACTCGCCCTTGGAGCTGCTGGTGCCGGCTTTTGGGGATACCAGGAGCACAGGGAAAAGAATGCGATTCTTATTAATGCAGAAAACAGCTATCAAAGGGCCTTTCATGACCTGACATACCAAACCGACCTGCTTCATGACAAAATTGGGACTACATTAGCCATGAATTCCAGGGAATCCCTTTCACCGGCGCTTGCTGATGTCTGGAAAATAACATCCACGGCCCATAGTGATGTTGGCCAGCTGCCGCTTACACTTATGCCATTCAATAAGACAGAGGATTTTCTTGCGAAGATCGGGGATTTCAGCTACCGCACAGCAGTCAGGGATCTGGACAAAGAACCTTTGTCAGATAAAGAGTATAAGGCGCTTCAAGGGCTTTATAAAGAATCAGCCGATATCCAGCAGGAGCTCCGCAAAGTCCAGCATATGGTCCTGAAGAATAATCTCAGATGGATGGACGTTGAAATGGCGCTTGCCTCCAATAAACAGCCAATGGACAATACAATCATCGACGGGTTCAAAACCGTGGAAAAGACGGTTGAGAGTTATGGGGAGACCGATTTTGGCCCCGCCATGGTCAATATGCAGAAAGATGATTCAAATTATAAATATTTAGAGGGAGAGGCTATTTCAAAAAATAAAGCCCGCTCCATTGCTGAGAAATATGCAGGAATGGGGAAAAAGGCGGCTGTAAAAGTAACGGAAAACGGAAAAGGCTCTGACTTCGGCTTCTACAGTGTCTCTGTCCAGGATCCGAAAACCGGCAGGGAAGCCAATATGGATATAACAAAAAAAGGCGGATATCCGATCTGGTTTATCCTAAGCAGAGATGTAAACGACCAGGCTGTCAGTTTGAATGAAGCCGGGAATAAAGCCATTAAATTCCTCAGTGACAATGGATTTAAGGATTTGGACCTGTTTGAAAGTACACAATACGATAATGTCGGAGTATTTACTTTCGTATCCAAACAAGATGATATCAGAGTCTATCCTGATTCGATAAAAGTAAAGGTGGCCCTTGATAACGGGCAAATGATTGGCTTTTCAGCAGAGGATTATCTTAAGTCACACCACATAAGGGAACTGCCTGAAGCGGGCTTAAGCCAGGAAGAGGCAAGGGACAAGATCAATCCTAATCTGAAGATACAGGAAACGAGACTTGCGGTAATCATTAATGACCTTAACCAGGAAGTATTATGCCATGAATTCCTGGGTACAATGGGCGATGACACATATCGGATTTATATCAATGCTGATTCAGGCATTGAAGAAAAAGTGGATAAGCTGCAGAATGCAGAGCCCATTTACGAAGATGTGGTTTAAAAGGAATGTACTGCAGGGCCCGGGGATATTCCCGGGCTTTTTAATATCACAAAAACAGGTCTTTGGAACTATATAAGGTCTTGATTCACCCATGGGTCCCGTGTCATAATTAAATGACAGGATTATCCTTTTGTCTGATTGAAAAGCGTGTATTTAAGAGAGAGCAAGAGAGAGTGGGTCAGCATGATAAAAATTGGAGATTCAATAACACTTGAAACAGTGAATGGACATAAAGAAGAAATATATAGATGCAAGCTGGCCGAAAAGAATGACAATGCCCTTTTCATTGATTACCCGGTCAATGTAAAATCAGGAAAAACAGCCTTCCTGCTTGACGGTACACAGCTTAAAGCTACATTCGTCTCAGATGACGGATCCGTTTTCTTATTTACTACAGAAGTAAAAGGAAGGGTTAAGCAGAATATCCCGTTAATGGTCTTATCCTATCCGGGCCCGAAGCAGCTTATCAAAATCCAGAGGCGGCAGTATGTGAGGATCGAAGCAGCCATCGATGCTGCTGTACAGCCGATTGGCCGCGAATTTTCCCCGTTTAAGGCTGTAACGGAAGACATCAGTGCCGGCGGGGCAAGTCTGCTTGTGGATAAAGACAGCCCGCTCGATGCAGGCATATTTATAAAAGTACTGCTGGTGCTGGCCCTTCAGAATGGGGACTATCATTATCTGAAAGCAGATGCAAAAATTGTGAGAATCATAGAGCATAATGAACTGAAAAATAAGGCATCGATTGAATTTGCGGATCTGGGCCCATCCGGCAGGCAGCTTCTTCTCCGCTTCTGTTTTGACAGGCAGCTTGCCCTTAAGAAAAAAGGCCTGGAAGCTTAACGAATAATTGCCTGCCTGGATGCCAATAATGATAATAAGATTGTCAACAGGCGGGGATGGAAATGAAGATGCTCGAACGGCTGATTGTGAAAGCAGTCATTATCCAGCTGCTCTTTTTGCTCGCAGCCCAGGTACTGCTCCATAAATATGATGTCATGCCTGAGCTGAAGCAGCTTGCCCAGTACGAAGGTGTGGCAAAGAATAGCTTTGAGGAGCTGCTGGAGACTTTCGGCGGAAAATGAGCGGGCATAAGCGGCCTGCTTTTTTTATATGCTTAAACCCCTTCAGAGGCAGGTCAAAGGACAAAATATTGATAAAAAACCAGCGGATAATATGTTAAAATGGTTCTTGTAAGTTTTAGAGAAACCCAACTGGAAGCGTAACAGGAGGAAATATGATCAAAAAAATCTCAATTGCCATCGATGGCCCTGCAGCAGCAGGAAAAAGCACTGTGGCAAAAATTGCAGCTGAAAAGCTATCATATATTTATATAGACACAGGGGCCATGTACAGGGCACTCACATATAAAGCCATTGAGGCAGGCGCTGACCTGGAAAATGAAGATAAGCTGATGGATATTCTCACAGGCATCCAGATTGACTTGCTTCCAGGTGAACAGGGGCAAATTATCCTTGTGGACGGTGAAAATGTTACTGAAGTGATAAGAACAGCCGCTGTTACCAACTCTGTATCGATTGCTGCGAAGCACCGCAAGGTCCGGGAAGAGATGGTCAGAAGGCAAAAAGCATTCTCGATCGGCGGCGGGGTAGTTATGGACGGCCGTGATATCGGTACCCATGTCCTTCCCCATGCAGAGGTAAAAGTATTCCTGCTTGCATCAGTTGATGAGAGGGCCATGCGGAG
Organism: Bacillus infantis NRRL B-14911; assembly: GCF_000473245.1. Lineage (NCBI taxonomy): Bacteria > Bacillati > Bacillota > Bacilli > Caryophanales > Bacillaceae > Bacillus > Bacillus infantis. Next base: position 3,134,190 of record NC_022524.1, on the reverse strand, counting down.
ACATCAGGAGAATATAAAGAAAGGCTACCCGTCAGATCTTGAACAGCTGAAAACCGATATTGCATACCGGGACAAGCTGGATTCTGAAAGGGAAGTAGCGCCGCTTAAAAAAGCTGATGATGCAGTGGTAATTGACACTACCTCGCTTGCTATTCCGGAAGTTGTAGAGAAGATCATGCTGCTTGCTGAAGAAAGGATCGGATTGACTTGACATTCTATTCTTTTGTAAGATCAGCCGTTTACGGGGCGCTGAAACCGATATACCGTTTTGAGGTGATCGGGAAGGAGAACTTTCCGGCTGAGGGTGGCGTGCTGCTGTGCAGCAACCATATCGACAATCTGGATCCGCCCGTCGTAGGGATTACTGCTCCGAGGCCGGTTCACTTCATGGCCAAGGAAGAACTTTTTAACCTGCCGGTACTAGGGACAATAGTCAGGAATTTGAACGCCTTTCCGGTTAAGAGGGGCATGAGCGACAGGGAAGCTCTAAGGAAAGGGATTGGCCTTTTGAAGGAAGGAAATGTTTTAGGGCTCTTTCCTGAGGGTACAAGAAGTAAAACAGGGGAGTTGGGAAAAGGCCTTGCAGGGGCAGGCTTCTTTGCCTTGAGGGCACCGGCCCATGTAGTACCCTGTGCAATCATTGGCCCATACAAGCCGTTTAAAAGATTGAAGGTAGTGTACGGGAAGCCTCTGGATATGGAAGAAGCACGGAAAAACAGAGCGTCCGCTGACGAAGTGACGGAGATGATCATGCAGGAAATCCGCCAGCTTATTGAGCAGCACAGATAAGTCTTCTTGCTTGACAAATAAAGCTATTTGTAAGAAGTTAGAGGAAAGGCATCTTTTTAGAATATTCTATGTCTTTAATTTAGGACCTTGTTTTCCGCTGTGAAAATATCACATCTACTATAAAAGATTGCAAGCAGTCATTGGATTAAGGAGGATTACATATGTCAGAAGAGATGAATCAATCAGAAGAAATGAATTCAATTGAAGTAAAAAACTTTGAGGTGGGCGACCGCGTAACTGCGAAAGTCACCAAAGTGGAAGAAAAGCAGGTTGTTGTGGATATCCAGGACAGCAAGCTTGACGGGATCATCCCCATCAGCGAGCTCTCAAGCCTTCACATTGAAAAAGCGGAAGATGCTGTGGCTGAAGGTGATGAGCTTGACCTGGAAGTACTCAAAGTGGAGGAAGAGGCACTTATCCTTTCAAAGCGCAAAGTGGATGCAGTAAAGGCATGGGACACACTTGAAGAGAAATTCAACAGCGGCGAAGTTTTTGACGCTGAAATTAAAGATGTGGTCAAAGGCGGCCTGGTAGTGGACCTTGGCGTCCGCGGCTTTGTACCGGCTTCGCTTGTTGAAGCACATTTTGTGGAAGACTTCTCAGATTACAAAGGCAGGACCCTTTCTTTCAAAATCGTGGAGCTGGATAAGGAGAAAAACCGCCTGATCCTTTCACACAGAGCTGTTGTGGAGGAAGAAAAGGGCAGGCAGAAGCAGGATATCCTTGCTAACCTCCAGGCAGACCAGGTTCTGGATGGTACTATCCAGCGCATCACTGACTTCGGCGCATTTGTCGATATCGGCGGAATTGACGGACTTGTCCATATTTCCCAGCTTTCATACGAGCATGTTGAAAAGCCTTCCGATGTAGTGGAAGAAGGCCAGAAGGTACAGGTAAAAGTGCTGAGCGTAGACAGGGATAATGAGCGCATTTCCCTATCCATCAAGGAAACATTGCCTGGGCCATGGTCTGATATCGCAGAAAAGGCCCCGAAAGGAAGCACTCTTGACGGAGTTGTGAGACGCCTTGTATCTTATGGAGCGTTTGTTGAGGTATTCCCGGGAGTAGAGGGTCTTGTTCACATCTCCCAGATTTCCCACAAGCATATTGGTACGCCGCATGAGGTGCTTGAAGAAGGCCAGCAGGTACAAGTAAAGGTACTGGATGTAAATGAAAACGATCAGCGTCTGTCTCTAAGCATCAAGGATCTTGAAGAAAAAGAAGCTGAGTATGATACAAGTTATGAGATGCCTGAAGAAACAAAAGGCTTCCAGCTTGGTGAAATGATCGGTGATCAGTTAAAGAATCTGAAAAAATAATGGTGATATAATTTGTCAAGATCTAAACGGAAATGGGATCATATAGAATTTGCCCTTTCAACAGGTCAAAAGCGCATTGCCGGATTTGACGATATTGATTTTATTCATCAAAGCTTGCCTGATTCTGCTGTGGATCAAGTAAAAATAGAAACTGAAATTGGCGGACTTACTCTAAGTTCGCCAATTTTAATAAACGCGATGACAGGCGGCGGCGGTGAAAAAACGCTTAAAATTAATCAGGAGCTGGCCATGGCTGCGGCCGAAACAGGCCTCGCCATGGCAGTGGGCTCGCAAATGGCAGCTTTGAAGGATCCTGCCGAACGGGAGTCATACAAAATTGTGCGGCAGGAAAATCCGAAAGGGATTGTGATCGGCAACCTGGGAAGTGAAGCAGATGCCGAACAGGCTAAGAGGGCAATCGAGATGATTGAAGCAAATGCCTTGCAGATACATCTGAATGTGGTCCAGGAACTGACGATGCCAGAAGGAGACCGGGACTTCAGGGATGCCTTGAGAAGGATCGAGTCTATTTGTAAAAACGTCCATGTGCCTGTGATTGTAAAAGAGGTTGGATTTGGGACCAGCAGAGAAAGTGCTGCAAAGCTTGCAGCTGCCGGTGTTTCAGCGATCGATGTCGGGGGATTTGGCGGCACTAACTTTGCCAGGATTGAGAATGAAAGAAGAGAACGGCTCCTTTCGTTTTTCAATGGCTGGGGGATACCTACTGCCACCTCAATCCTTGAGGTAAAAGCAGAAGAAACGGGAGTCAGTATCATCGGTTCCGGCGGCATCCAGACAGCTTTCGATGCAGCGAAAACCATTGCCTGCGGCGCAGATGCTGCTGCAATGGCCGGATACCTCCTGAAGATTCTTATGAGCGAAGGTCATGTACAGCTTATAAAGGAAATACATACCCTCCATGAGGAGCTCGCCTTTATTATGGCTGCGCTCGGGGCTGAAACAATAAAGGACCTCCAAAGAGCCCCATTCATCATATCAGGCAAAACCCATCATTGGCTGTCTGAACGGGGGATAAACACAAAGGTTTTTAGTCAGAGGAATATATAGGAATTGGCTCCTGCTTAATTAGCGGGAGTTTTTTTGTATTGCTCATAGGTTAACCGTAGAGGACTACTTTTGTGGAAGAGCGGAGCTGGGACCACTAATGTGGCAAAAAGAAAGAATAGTGGTTCCAGCCACCGAAGCTGGGACCACTATTGTGATGAAAAGAAAGAATAGTGGTCCCAGCCAACAGAGCTAAAACCACTATTGTGGCAAAAAAGAAAGAATAGTGGTTCCAGCCAACAAAGCTGGGACCACTATTCTGATAGAAGCGAAAATAATGGTTCCAGTCATAAAAGAGTGATCTATTAAATTCCCTAGATTGTAGAGGACAAAGGCCCTTTTAAGAAGCTGCCACAGAACGCGGCACCCTTAGCCTGCGTTCCTCGTTGGAACAGTCGCTCCGCTTTTCTATTGTCCATCTCCAGGAGCTAGCCCCTCGAGTCATAAGCCACCCAAGAATTAAAGGCAAAGAACGCCTTTTATTTTTGTATGTCTTATGCTTGTCGGGGCTGAGCAAGGCGCCCTCCGCTTTTCTATTGTCCAGCCCGAAAGCCCAGCCCCTCGTGTCAAAAGACACTCCTGAATTAAAGGCAAAGAGCACCTTTTATCCAGGAGTCTTGTGCTTGAGGCCCACAGGATGCAGGTCATGCAGGCGTTGCCACAGGACTTGGCGCCCTTAGCCTGCGCTCGGCGATAGAACAGTCGCCACCGCTCTTCTATTTGTCCAGCTCCGGCTCCTAGGTGCTCGAGTCATAAGCCAAGCAGGCCAGAAGGTTAAAGCACAACCTTCCGTCCTGCTCGTCTTATGCTTGAGGCCCGCAGTATGCGGGTCATGCAGGCGTTGCCACAGGACGTGGCGCCCTTAGCCTGCGTTCCTCGTTGGAACAGTCGCCTCCGCTTTTCTACTTGTCCAGTTCCGGGCGCTAGCCCGAGTCATAAGCCACTCCTGGATTAAAGGCAAAGAACGCCTTTTATCCAGGAGCGTCTTATGCTTGTCGGGGCTGAGCAAGCGCCCTCCGCTTTTCTAGCTATACTTAGAGTCATTCATGCCCCTGGCTTCTTCCGGGCTTTGAAGCTTGGTCGCCCCTGGATAGTGAAGGGCCTGGTCGCGGTCAGATTCGACTCTTCCGCCTGCTTTTAATTTTTTCTCCTGTCTGTCTTTTCCCATGATTAACACCCCCTGCTATTTAAGATGAAACAAGGACAAAAGTTTATGTAATAAAGATTAAAGTACATAACTATTACCCATAATGGAAATGATAGGTGGTGGTAGTGTGGAAGGCTTTTTCTTTTATATGGGCGCCTGGTGCTGCTGGATTGCAGCGGCATTTTTTATGAAAAGACAGCAGAACGGAAGGACGGCTTTGTCGGCTTGCCTTTTGATTGCCATTATTGTTTCGCCTTATACAATTTCCTTGGGCAGTCTCCATATTTCAGCAGCAGGAGCTTTCATTTTGATTTGCTGCTATGCCGAGGCTGCCCGCATAACAAGGCTTAAAGCAATTTATTTTTTTGTTTCTGTTTTTATGATCATGCTTGCGTATACAAGTTTTCAGCTTTTTGCTCTTTTTGATCCTGTTTGGGTGGTTTTCAAAAAAGAATGGATGCTGGCAGCCATCATGTTTGCTATGTCTGCCGTACTTTTTACCGACTGCAGGAAAAGAATTGCAGCCATGCTGACAGGTGCCATTCAGGGGGATTTCCTCTTTTCAATGGTACTGGAGAAATTGTCCCTGGCCTATGAGGCCTGGTCTTTTTCTTTTCTTGATATGGCAGCTATATCATCATGTGCATTGCTTCTGTGGGACGGATTTGTCAAACTCGCAGCATATTTAGAGCGGCAGGCAGCCAATCTGGAAAAGGAGAAACAAAAGATATTATGAGTGATTATACATACCCGATTGTTTTTGGCCTGATTATTGGAACGGCCACAAGGATGTACATGCTGCGGACGGATTACCGGCAGTACCCGACATATCTGCATGGTAAAATCATACACCTTGCCCTTGGGTTCATTGCTGCGGCTCTCGGGACGGTTGCTGTCCCTTCTATTCTGGAACAGGATTTTACAGCGGTGACTTTTTTGACTCTTGCGGCAAGCCAGTTCCGGGAGGTCAGGAACATGGAAAGAAATACATTGGCAGAACTGGATTCCTATGAATTGGTATCCAGGGGCAAAACCTATATTGAGGGAATTGCCGTTGCTTTTGAAAGCCGGAATTATCTTGTGATATTTACTTCCTTGATCAGCACCCTTTGTTATATTGTGATTAACATCTGGGTCGGCATCATAGCGGCCATACTGTCTGTGCTGATATCAAAGAAGCTCATGGCAGGCGGAAAGCTCAGGGATATTGTGGAAATTGAATATATGGAACCGCGCTTTGATGGGGCTGGCCTTTATGTAGACAATATTTATATCATGAATATCGGGCTGCCTGCAAGGCAGGAGGAAGTGCTGAGATATGGAATGGGATTCATTTTAAAGCCGAAATCCTTTGACGCGCGTTCAACCATCGCCAATCTTGGCCAAAGACAGGCGATCCTCCACGATGTCTCGATCGCGATGGGGGTTTACAGGGATTCCGGGACACCTGCGCTCGTCCCTCTCGCCAAGCGGGATTTGGATGATGGAAGAGTCGGGGTTTTTCTTCTGCCCCAGGAGAAGGACATTGAAAGGGCCATTAAAGTGATCGGCAGTGTGCCGACGCTTGAAAATGCCATAAGGATGCCGTCTGAACGGGAAAGGAAGAGCGGAAATGGTCATTGAGAAATTTATTTTGGCAGTGATTACGACGAACCCAAAGAAGGCACCTTCAGGGGCAGCTGTATTTCATTGTGACGACAAAAAAGAGATGGAGCATGTGGCTGCCAACCTTGAAGCCATTTTAGACGGAATTGCCCACGCTCTGACAGATGAAATGTATGTAATTGTCAAGCATTGATGGTTCTTCCAATGTTTTCGTTGCGGGGAATCTGCCTCTTTGATAAAATGATTAGGTTAGGCCCTTCTGCAAACAGGAAGGGTTTATTTTATACACGGGCCATCCTGAAAATCAGGATGATGTTGAAAGCAATTCATTTGACTCTTTCGAGCAGTGTTTAAAGTATATAAAAGTGAAAGGGTGATGTTCATGGCTAAACCGGTTATCGCCATTGTAGGACGTCCAAACGTCGGAAAATCCACGATTTTCAACAGAATAGTAGGAGAAAGGATCTCCATTGTCGAAGACATACCTGGTGTGACCAGAGATAGAATCTACAGTTCAGCTGAATGGCTGAATCTTGATTTCAATATTATCGATACCGGCGGGATTGATATAGGAGATGAGCCTTTCCTTGAGCAGATCAGGCAGCAGGCTGAAATCGCCATCGAAGAAGCAGATGTGATCCTGTTCTTGACTAATGGACGGGAAGGCGTTACATCAGCTGACGAAGCAGTCGCTAAAATACTGTATAAATCAAAGAAACCTGTCGTGCTTGGGGTCAATAAAATTGACAACCCTGATATGCGCGACCAGATCTATGATTTCTATGCCCTTGGATTTGGTGAGCCAATCCCGATCTCGGGTTCCCATGGGCTGGGGCTTGGGGACCTGCTTGATGAAGCTGCAAAGCATTTTCCTGATACAAAGGACAAGGACTATGGCGATGATGTCATCAAGTTCTCCCTGATTGGGCGCCCTAATGTCGGGAAATCTTCCCTTGTCAATGCGATTCTGGGGGAAGAAAGGGTCATTGTTTCCAATATTGCCGGCACGACACGTGATGCTGTCGATTCGCTGCTTACATACAATGGGGATCAGTATGTGATCATTGATACAGCCGGAATGCGTAAAAAAGGCAAAGTGTACGAAAGCACTGAAAAATACAGCGTCCTGAGAGCATTAAGAGCCATTGAGCGCTCAGATGTCGTCCTTGTTGTCATCGATGCTGATGAAGGCATCCTGGAGCAGGATAAAAAGATTGCGGGCTATGCGCATGAAGCAGGCCGGGCTGTCGTGATTGTCGTCAATAAATGGGATGCTGTCGAGAAGGATGAAAAAACAATGAAGGCGTTTGAAACAAATATCAGGGAGCATTTCCAATTCCTTGACTATGCGCCGATCGTCTTCTTGTCTGCCTTAACAAAGAAGCGGATCCATACATTGATTCCGCAGATCAACCAGGCAAGTGAGAACCATAGCATGCGTGTGGAAACGAGTGTCCTGAATGATGTTGTCATGGATGCGGTGGCGATGAATCCAACGCCTACCGATAAAGGAAAGCGTCTGCGGATTTACTATACGACTCAAGTGGCCGTCAAGCCGCCTGTCTTTGTGGTATTTGTCAATGATCCTGAACTTATGCATTTCTCCTATGAGCGTTTCCTTGAAAACCGCATAAGAGATGCTTTTGGATTTGAAGGTACTCCAATTAAGATATTTGCACGGGAAAGAAAATAAAAAGGGTGTGAGTGTATGCTGGATCAATCGAGCAAGATAACCGTTGCCGGTGCAGGCAGCTGGGGCACGGCACTCGCCATGGTGCTGGCTGACAATGGCCGCCAGGTCAGGCTCTGGGGGCATAACCCTGTACAGATCAAGGAAATCAATGAACAGCACACCAATCAAAAATATTTGCCTGATATCAAATTGCCTTCAGGCATTCAAGGCTTCAGCTCACTGGAAGAAGCCCTTGATGGTGTTGATACGCTGATTTTGGCGGTGCCGACAAAAGCCATCAGGGAAGTTGCCGGTAAGATTAATGAATTTCAGCGTGTGCCTCTAACTATCGTACATGTCAGCAAAGGGATCGAACCGGATACATTGCTGAGGATATCAGAAATGATTGAGGAAGAAATCACAAGTGAAGCCCTCGGGAGCGTTGTGGTCCTTTCCGGTCCAAGCCATGCAGAGGAAGTGAGCCTCCGCCATCCGACAACAGTCACTGTTTCCTCAAAGAACATTGAGGCGGCAGAGCATGTACAGGATCTTTTTATAAACCATAACTTCAGGGTATACACAAATCCTGATATCATTGGCGTGGAAATCGGCGGAGCGCTCAAGAATATCATAGCCTTGGCAGCAGGGATCACCGATGGCCTCGGCTATGGAGATAATGCCAAAGCGGCCCTTATCACAAGGGGGCTAGCCGAGATTGCCAGGCTTGGCACCAAAATGGGTGCAAGTCCGCTGACTTTCTCGGGATTAACCGGAATCGGCGATCTGATCGTCACTTGTACGAGCGTCCACTCCCGCAACTGGAGGGCAGGAAACCTTCTTGGGAAAGGTCATAGCCTGCAGGAAGTCCTGGATAATATGGGAATGGTTGTTGAAGGCGTCAGAACCACGAAAGCTGCATACCAGCTCGCTGAAAAATACAATGTGAAAATGCCTATTACTGAAGCGCTGTATGAAGTGCTGTTTAATGGAGCCGACCCGAAGGAATCTGTCGACAAGCTGATGGCAAGAGGGAAAACGCATGAAATGGAAGACCTTGCAAATGTACTTGAAGACAGGATCGACAAGTGAATGATATGTTTTGCTGCAAGAGAAGATATTTATTTTAGCCTGAGCATCAAAATTTAGGCATTCGAGGATGCGGGAAAGGAACTTCCTGCATACAATGCAACGAAGCAAACTGGTGATATGAACAGGGTGCATGGGTTATTTAGTCGCATAAGGCCAAAGCAGAGATTGCCCCATCTTTGCTTTGGCTCTTTTTTTGTGAAAGTACATCGAAATATCCATGCTGGCGCCAGCATTTTAAGAGAAATGCTTTTGATTCATTTTCAGCCTGTATGATATAATACATTTCGGAAAAGGGAGTGAGACAATGTCGCCTGCTTTAATGAAGATGTGGGTATCTTTAGCTTCAATGGGGTTCATGTTCATATCAATATTAATGATTTATCTGAGCCGGTATAAATTAAACAATAAACCGCTTAAATTCATATCTGCCCTTGTTGCGTATCTGTTAATGATTGTTTCCGGGTTAATCATTCTGTTTGTCGTTTTGAGCGGACCTACCAATGAATAACAAATTTAAAAACCTGAAGGATTGGAATCTATGAAAAAGAAGCTAGCCATGCTGTCAATGACAGCGGTTTTATCCTTTCTGCTTGCCGGATGCATGTATCCGGAGGACAAGCTTTCGCAGAATCAGACACCATATCAGGATCAGGTCAATTCTGTCCAGAGTGCTGTTGATCAGTTTCAGGAAGACAATGGAGGCATCCTTCCTATAAAGACGAGGGAGGAAGATACACCTATTTACCAGAAATATCCGATAGATTTCAAGAAAATCTCGCCAAAATATATGGCCGAGCCGCCAGGGAACAGCTTTGAATCCGGAGGCATCTTCCAGTACGTAATCATGGATGCGGAAGAAGATCCAAAAGTCAAGCTCTTCGACCTCAGGATGGCTGAGGCGATCAGGGATATTAAAGTACGCATCAAGCTGCAGGGATATCCGCCATATAAAGAGAAAATCGCCGATAATGTCTATACACTCGATTATGCAGCCCTTGGCTTTAAAGAGGAACCGCTGGCAGTGAGTCCGTACACCAGCCGCGATCTCCACTTTGTTGTCTCAGGAAATGGAGACGTTTACGTAGACTATCTGCCGGATCTCTATGAGGCGCTGGAAAATAACAAAGAGCATGGATATAAGGAAGGCGATGATATACGCTCGCTCCTTGGGAAAGATTCCCTCTTTGTCCCTGCCTATTCGCTTCCTTATACAATCAATGCCAAAGGAGAACCAATCTTTTTGGCGAAATAGTCATAACCCTTCTTCTGCAAAATATATTATAGGAGAAGGGTTTTTCTTTTTTAAAAGCAATTTTCCAGCGTATAGAGAGAGTGTGCTTTTTCAAAGCGGGAGAGTAAGGGGATAAAAATAAAAAAACTGTCATAAAGAAATAGGACAACGTCATAGTTATATAATGTCCAAAAATAATTGAATGATAGGATAATATTATCCCACTAACTCAAGATTCAGGAGGGGATCACTTGGAAAAGGTAGATATTTTTAAAGATATTGCCGAAAGAACAGGCGGCGATATTTATTTCGGGGTAGTTGGTGCCGTCCGCACTGGTAAATCCACGTTTATCAAAAAGTTCATGGAGCTGGTGGTGCTTCCGAATATGAGCAATGAGGCAGACCGGGCGCGCACACAGGACGAACTCCCGCAAAGTGCGGCAGGAAAAACCATCATGACGACAGAGCCCAAATTCGTCCCTAATCAGGCAGCTGCCGTCCAGGTGGCAGAGGGGCTGGATGTCAACATCAGGCTCGTCGACTGTGTCGGCTATACAGTGCCTGGAGCCAAAGGCTATGAAGATGAAAATGGTCCAAGAATGATTACTACACCTTGGTATGAAGAACCGATCCCCTTCCATGAAGCAGCGGAGATCGGGACAAGAAAAGTCATCCAGGAGCATTCAACGATTGGTGTTGTCATCACAACAGACGGTACAATCGGGGAAATACCGCGCACGAATTATCTCGAGGCTGAGGAAAGAGTCATTGAGGAGCTGAAAGAGGTCGGCAAACCTTTCATCATGGTCGTCAACAGCGTCCAGCCTCACCACCCGAACACTGAAGCGCTGAGAGTCCAGCTGTCTGAGAAGTATGACATTCCAGTGCTGGCCATGAGCGTGGAAAGCATGAGGGAAACAGACGTATTGAGCGTAATGCGTGAAGCATTGTACGAATTCCCGGTACTCGAAGTAAATGTCAACCTGCCAAGCTGGGTGATGGTCCTGCGGGAGAATCACTGGCTCCGCGAGAGCTACCAGGAAGCTGTGAAGGAAACCGTCAAGGATATCAAACGGCTGAGAGATGTAGACCGTGTTGTCCACCTTTTCAGCGACTATGAATTCATAGACAGGGCAGGCCTCGCCGGAATAGAAATGGGCCAGGGGGTTGCAGAGATCGACCTCTTTGCCCCGGATGACCTATATGATGAGATTTTGAAAGAAATTGTGGGGGTTGAAATCCGCGGTAAGGATCATCTTCTTGAACTGATGCAGGACTTTGCCCATGCGAAAGCTGAGTATGACCAGATTTCGGATGCGCTGAAAATGGTGAAGCAGACCGGCTACGGCATAGCAGCACCGTCGCTTGCTGATATGAGCCTTGATGAGCCAGAAATCATCCGCCAGGGAGCACGCTTCGGGGTACGCCTCAAAGCGGTGGCGCCTTCCATCCATATGATCAAGGTGGATGTCGAATCCGAGTTTGCCCCGATCATAGGCACTGAGAAGCAAAGCGAGGAGCTTGTCCGCTATCTGATGCAGGATTTTGAAGACGATCCTCTATCCATCTGGAATTCTGATATATTTGGCCGCTCCCTCAGCTCCATCGTAAGAGAAGGAATTCAGGCAAAGCTTTCTCTCATGCCTGAAAACGCCAGATACAAGCTGAAGGAAACGCTGGAAAGAATCATCAATGAAGGATCCGGCGGCCTGATTGCCATCATCCTATAATGAAAATCTGAAGGGCAGCGGAAGCTGCCCTTTTTAGCGCTTCTTTTTTACGTGGTATACTGGGGACCGTTTTGGAACTTTATCAAGGGCTCTTACCGTAAAGATTGTTGCTTTTAATGATTATAAAGAATGATTTACATTTTTTGGTATCGCGTGAAGAAAGGTTTTTTGGGCTAACAGGGCAGGAGTGGTTTTAAAAAAACAGGAAGTCTTATTCTTATTTGAGTGACCAGCAAGCCTTAAAATAAGGGGAGAATTTCCGGTTAAGCTGCTGAATATGGTCTGGGTGATTGTAAATAAGCGGATAATTTCCGGTTATGTGGAGCGAAAATGCCCATTTTCTTGTTTTTTGAGTCGATAGACGGAATTTCTCCGTCTATTTGAGCTGTTTTTAGAGTTTTTTCAAACTTAGGGGGAAATTCTCCGCTTATTTTTCAGCATGTCGCTATGGCAAGCACTAGCAGCATTTGCCTCCTGAAGGTGTAATTTATCACCTCTTATAAGGAAGGCAAAATAGCAACAATCTATGAGAAAAGAGCCTTATCAATTGGCTGTGTTAAACATTGCTGTTAATCTGTACTCAGTCGTATGAAACTTAGCTTGATTCCTTAGAGCAGTGCTGAATGCCAGACTGAAAGCTTCCGTTATCAACAAGGAGCCCTAGGTAAGCCAATTGTTAAAATAGGATATATGTTTTGAAAAATAGTGATTTGGGTAACAAAAAAGGGTGTCTTATTACAAGTTTGTTTCAAATAAGAAAAGATTACCATTAATTAATGAATATTTCTTGATATGCCCAGATGATTATGATAATCTTTTAACAGAATTACCGTCGTGGCCGCGAAAACCCTTATATATTAAGGTTTTTTAGCAAAAAAGATTGAAATCTTCATGCCGTTCATTTAATATAAGGTATGCCAATCATCACGACGTATAGAATTCCGTAAATTTGTTTACAAATGATGATAAGATCCTTATCAGGGCAAGATTTTTGGGAGGAGGTGAAAGGCATGAACAAGACAGAACTAATTAACGCAGTTGCTGAAGCTGGCGAGCTTTCTAAAAAGGACGCTACTAAAGCAGTTGACGCTGTATTTGATACTATTCTTAACGCACTTAAAAATGGTGATAAAGTACAATTGATCGGTTTCGGAAACTTTGAAGTCCGCGAGCGCGCTGCACGTAAGGGCCGCAACCCGCAGACGGGTGATGAAATCGAAATCGCTGCAAGCAAAGTTCCTGCTTTTAAACCAGGTAAAGCGCTTAAAGACGCTGTTAAATAAGTACATACCGTGCTTTAAGCTTATGCTTGAGCAAAAGGCCGCGAAATTCTTCGCGGCCTTTTATTTTTGCTTGGGAATATATAAATGGTAAGTTGCAGGCCATGAGCAATTCTTGATCATCATCCAGTGCTGCACCGAGGTCACAAGCCTCACACCTTGTATTTTGCCTGTTTGGAAATGGATGTGCTAATATGTAGGGGTAAAGGCACTAGAGAGATATGGTTTAGGAGGATGAATCATGGCAAATGTCAACCGCGCCCAAATCGAAGAAGCGGTGCGTTCTATATTAGAAGCAATCGGAGAAGACCCTAACCGCGAAGGCCTGCTCGATACACCAAAGCGTGTGGCCAAGATGTATGAAGAGGTTTTTATGGGGATCGGACAGGATCCTGAAGAATACTTTGAAACTATTTTTGGAGAAGAGCATGAGGAGCTTGTTCTTGTAAAGGACATCCCATTCTACAGTATGTGTGAGCACCATCTGGTACCTTTCTTTGGGAAGGCTCATGTTGCCTATATCCCCCGGAATGGAAGGGTGACCGGGCTCAGCAAGCTTGCAAGGGCCGTCGAGGCCGTGGCAAAAAGACCGCAGCTGCAGGAGCGGATTACCTCAACTGTAGCGAATGCTATCATGAAAAAATTGGAGCCCCACGGTGTAATGGTCATCGTAGAGGCTGAGCATATGTGCATGACGATGAGAGGCGTTAAAAAGCCTGGTTCCAAAACTGTCACTTCTGCTGTAAGAGGTGTTTTGGCAGAGGATGCCAGGGCCAGGGCTGAAGTCCTTTCATTAATTAAAGATTAATCTGTCCCGGAGGCTGAAAGTACTGCTTTTAGCCTTTTATCTTGGCCGATTGCGGCTTGAAGGAGTGAAGGATATGGAAACAAGAAATAATCCGGCAGGAGACTATGTGGTAATTAAAGCAAAAGAAGACGGCGTGAATGTAATCGGGCTGACCAGAGGCTCAGACACGCGCTTTCACCATTCTGAAAAACTTGATAAAGGGGAAGTCATGATCGCTCAATTCACCGAGCATACTTCCGCAATAAAAATCAGGGGCAATGCCTCCATCATGACATGCTATGGAGAAGTGGAAAGCGAAGCGAAAAAATAGGGGCAGAGCATCCGAAATTTCCAGAGTGCTCTTTAAGCCTGGCATTTTTGCTTCTGGCGGAACATAAGTTTCAATATAATCTGCCACGGCAACCCCTTTTATGATATAATTGTCTCTGTTTCATTGTGGACAATATTAAAATGGCCCCTAATGGCGAATGCTATATGGGTAGCGCCCAGACCAGCACCGCTTTATATAAAACGAATGCACGAGCATCATAGGAAATACATAAATGACCTTCGGGGAACAAGGGTGATCAGATTGCAGGATATTAAAATAAATATGGAATATGTCCGGAAGCAGATTGAGGGAAAGGTTCTCCACCCCTACCTGCTTAAATATATTGATGAGCCGGTTATCGATCAGGATAAGCTGCTCCTTCTTGTCTCCATGCTCAATGAAGCTGAATTGACTCAGAAGCAGAAGAATGACTACTCAGTGACAGCCATGCTTATACAAGTCGCCCTTGATACCCATGAACAGGTCAGCAATACACAAATCGCCGGCGAAATGCAAAAAAACAGGCAGCTTACGGTCCTCGCCGGCATTTACTACAGCAGCTTATATTATAAGATTCTCTCGGAATCAAAGGATATTGGAATGATCCGGCTGCTGTCGGACGGCATCAAAGAAGTGAACGAGCATAAAATCTCTGTATACCAGCATGAAACGGAAAATGTCGAAGGACTGATGGAAAGCGTCAGGCTGATAGAGTCCTCACTGTTCTCAAAAATTGCAGAATGCTTTAACAAGCCGGCATGGACCGAACTGTCATCCCACCTTCTGCTGATGAAGAGACTCATGGAAGAAAGGGGACGCTATCTGGATCAGGGGACATCGTTTCTGTTTGAACGACTTAAACGCCTCGTATTCCCTAAAAAGGAACAAGAGCTTGCCGACCTGTCTGCTGAGCAGAAAAGATATCTTCTTCTGATAGCCAACCGCTATATCGATCATTCTAAAGATATGATTGACAAAGGCATGAAAGCTGTCCCTTTCCTTAATAGCCTGCTGGAGGAGCGGATCCATTCCATTCTTGACCAGCATCAACCCATGACAAAATCAATTGCAGAAGAAGGGTGACCCTTATGGAACAACAATCCAAAGCAGAGCGCGTACACGGCGTATTCGAGAAAATATACGGAAATTATGACCAGATGAATTCTGTCATCAGCTTCCAGCAGCATAAGCGATGGCGCAGGGATACCATGAAAAAGATGAATGTCCAAAAAGGGCAGAAAGCACTGGATCTATGCTGCGGGACTGCAGACTGGACCATTGCGCTTGCAGAAGCTGTCGGTACTGAAGGTGAAGTCAAAGGGCTGGATTTCAGTAAAAATATGCTGAAGATCGGCGAGGAAAAGGTGAAAAGCAGGAATTTGTCCCAGGTGGAGCTCACTCACGGCAATGCGATGGAGCTGCCGTTTGAAGACAATTCTTTTGATTATGTCACCATTGGCTTTGGCCTGAGGAATGTCCCGGATTATATGCAGGTCCTGAAGGAAATGAACCGGGTCCTTAAGCCGGGCGGGATGGCAGTATGCCTGGAAACCTCCCAGCCGACCATGTTCGGCTACAAGCAGCTCTATTATGCTTATTTCCGCTACATCATGCCGCTGTTTGGAAGGGTGTTTGCGAAAAGCTATAAAGAATATTCCTGGCTCCAGGAGTCGGCAAGAGATTTTCCAGGCATGAAGGAGCTTGCTGCGATGTTTGAGAGCGCTGGCTTCAGTAATGTATCCTTCAAGCCGTACAGCGGTGGAGTTGCTGCTGTCCATACCGGCTTGAAGTAAGTTCTGCATCTGTTTGCAGCCGGAGAAAGATGGGGCTTTCCGAGACTGGCAGGCCCCGAGAAAATAAGTACTTGTTGCTCGTCGATTTAACAGGCTTGCAAACATGATTAAAGCTGGGTGGATACAAGATGAAATTAAAGATGATGTATTCATTTTTAGATTCTGACATTAATATTATTGAACAGTCATTAGAGGAGACCGTGCAGGCAGAGTCTCCTTTATTGCGAAATGCATCCATGCATCTGCTGCAGGCAGGAGGAAAAAGAATCCGTCCTGTTTTTGTTTTGCTGTCTGCAAAATTCGGTTCCTATGATATCAGCGAGATAAAAAAAGTGGCTGTAGCACTGGAACTCATCCATATGGCTTCCCTGGTGCATGATGATGTAATTGATGATGCAGAGCTGCGCAGGGGGAAACCCACCATCAAAGCGAAATGGGACAACCGGACGGCTATGTATACAGGCGATTATATTTTTGCCAAGTCCCTCGAAGTGATGACGGAAATAGAGCGGCCGGAAGCCCATGAAATCCTGGCAAAGACCATTGTGGAGGTTTGTGTGGGGGAAATTGAGCAGATCAAGGACAAATACCGATTTGACCAGAACCTCAGGGACTACCTCTTGAGGATCAAAAGAAAGACGGCACTGCTGATTGCGGCAAGCTGCCAGCTTGGGGCAGTTGCTGCCGGAGTAGATGAAAGCATCCACAAGAAGCTGTACAAATTCGGCTACTATGTTGGGATGTCCTTTCAGATTACCGATGATATCCTTGATTTCACGGGAACGGAGAAGGAACTTGGAAAGCCTGCAGGGGGAGACCTGCTCCAGGGGAATATTACGCTGCCTGTCCTATTTGCCATGGAGGACGAAGACATTCGCCGGGAAATCGTTAAAGTGAATGAAACGATGGATAGAAAAGAAATTGAAAAAGTGATATCCCTGATTAAAAATTCCGGCGCAATTGAGCGTTCCTTTACTGTCAGCAACCAATATTTGTCCAAGGCGCTTGCAGTCCTTGATACCCTTCCGCAAAACAGGGCCAAAAAATCGCTCCGGGATATTGCTAAATTTATTGGCAAGAGAAAGTTTTAAGCGGTTGCAGAATTGTCGAAAAAATGATACTATTCTCCATGGATGTCTCTATTATAGAGCTGTTCATACATAAGATTTTAGGAGTGGAGACAATGGAGAAAACATTTTTAATGGTCAAGCCTGACGGCGTCCAGCGCAACCTTGTCGGTGAAATTGTCAGCCGTTTTGAGAAAAAAGGCTTTCAGCTTGCCGGCGGTAAATTGATGGTTATTTCAAAGGAACTGGCTGAGCAGCATTACGGAGAGCATAAAGAGCGCCCATTCTTTGGTGAACTTGTTGATTTCATTACTTCCGGACCGGTATTTGCAATGGTTTGGGAAGGGGAAAATGTTATTGCGACAGCCCGCCAGATGATGGGATCCACAAATCCTAAGGATGCTGCCCCAGGGACAATCCGCGGAGATTTTGCCGTAACGGTAGGCAAGAATATCATTCACGGCTCAGACTCTCCTGAGAGTGCAGAATGTGAAATCGGCCTTTTCTTCAACGAATCCGAGCTTGCCGGCTATTCCAAACTGATTAATGACTGGGTTAACTAATCCATTAAAGACACTTGCCTGCAAGTGTCTTTTTTTGTAACCGCATACACATTTTTTGGCGAAATATAGAAAAAAAACACTCTCCTTTCTCTTTTTTCAGCTATACTAGTTTTAAATAAGCAATAAGGGAGAACAGAAATGCCGGGGGAATATCAGGAGTTCATCAGACAGATTAAAACAAAGACAGGAATCGATCTTTCACTTTATAAAGAGGCGCAGATGAAAAGGCGCCTTATATCTCTTTATGAAAAAAAAGGGTACCATTCTTTTTCGGATTTCTACCAGGGGTTAAGCAGGAATAAAGAATTGCTGGATGAGTTCCTTGATCGCATGACCATTAATGTATCTGAGTTTTACCGGAATGCGAAACGGTGGGACATACTTGAAACTCAGCTGCTGCCTGCTATGTCTGCCAGAGGAGGCAGGCTGAAGGTATGGAGCGCAGCCTGCTCCACAGGAGAGGAGCCTTATACGATTGCCATGATTCTGGCAAAATTCTTGCCTCTCTCTCAAATCCAGGTGCTTGCTACAGATATTGACGAAAAAGTGCTGGCAAGAGCGCAGGCAGGCATTTACCAGGAGAGATCTCTGAATGAGATGCCTCTTGAGATGAAAAAGAAGTACTTTACACAAGAAGGAAGCCTTTACAAAATATCAGACGAGATAAAAAAGACTGTTGTCTTTAAAAAACAGAATCTGCTGTCTGATCCTTTCGGAGGTCCGTATGATTTAATCGTATGTCGGAATGTCCTTATTTATTTTACAGAAGAAGCAAAGGATGGGCTTTACCACAAGTTCAGCGGAGCCTTGAAGCCCGGAGGGCTGTTCTTTGTAGGCAGTACAGAGCAGATCTTCAATCCCGGCCTGTATGGGCTGGCAACGGAGGACACGTTTTTTTACAGGAAAAAATAGAGGGAAGTAAAAACTGTGAAGAGGTCTTCATGGTTTTTTTCTATTATAAGAAGGATTGCTTATTGCACTTGTTTTTGTAGTGCCGCTGAAGGCATGCTAAAATGGCATCATCGGCAAACAGGAGGGGAACTTGCCGGGAGAGGCTGAATGAGTTTTTTTCGCCAGCTGTCTGAAAAATTCTTAATTTTTGCTATGCTAATGATAGTGTGTGTGATATATTGGTACATAATCCTTTAATGAGTTGAAGGGGGAAAGAGTTTTGAGATACTTAACAGCAGGTGAATCACACGGTCCTCAGCTGACCGTTATTATTGAAGGGCTGCCGGCAGGAATGCCGCTGCTCGAAGAAGATATTAATGCCGAACTGGCCAGAAGGCAGAAAGGCCATGGCCGCGGAAGGCGGATGCAGATTGAAAAGGATACCGTGCAAATTGCCGGCGGAATCCGCCATGGCTACACTTTAGGTTCACCGGTCGCACTTGAAGTAGAGAATAACGACTGGAAGCACTGGACAAAAGTTATGGGCCAGGAGCCGGTTTCTCCTGAAGAAGAAAGCGAAATAAAGAGGAAAATCTCACGGCCGCGCCCAGGGCATGCAGATTTGAACGGTGCCATCAAGTACGGGCACCGCGACATGCGCAATGTATTGGAGCGTTCATCTGCCAGGGAAACGACAGTCAGGGTGGCAGCCGGAGCTGCAGCTAAGAAGCTGCTCAGTCTGCTGGGAATTGAAGTCGCCTCACATGTAGTTGAAATCGGCGGGATCCAATCTGCCGCTGCTTCGTATGAAAGCCTGGCCGAAGTAAAGGAAAGGACGGAAAACTCTCCGGTCCGCTGCCTTGATCCGGAAGCAGAGCCAAGGATGATGCAGGCCATTGACGATGCAAAGGCCAATGGCGATTCAATCGGCGGGATTGTCGAAGTAATTGTTGAAGGTATGCCTGCAGGCGTTGGATCATATGTCCATTATGACAGGAAGCTGGATGCAAAGCTGGCTGCTGCCATTGTTAGCATCAATGCATTCAAAGGAGTCGAATTCGGACTGGGGTTTGAGGCTGCTCGCAAGCCTGGAAGCGAGGTCCATGACGAGATTGCCTGGAATAGTGAAGATGGCTATACCAGGAAAACTAATCGCCTTGGAGGATTTGAAGGCGGTATGACTACAGGGATGCCGATTGTAGTAAGAGGTGTTATGAAGCCGATTCCTACCCTGTATAAGCCGCTGCAGAGTGTAGACATCGAAACGAAAGAGCCATTCACTGCAAGCATTGAGCGGTCTGACAGCTGCGCTGTCCCTGCTGCTGCCGTTGTTGCAGAAAATGTCGTTGCCTGGGAACTGGCCTCCGCTATATGCGGCCAGTTTTATGCAGACAGAATGGATGCTCTGATTGATAGTGTAAATGCACAGCGGAAATATGCGAGGGAATTTTAATGGAGACCATCACCATTAAAACCCCTTCAAAAGAATATCCGGTCCTGATCGGCGCCGGTGCTGTGAGAGAACTGGGCGGCTTGCTTAGAGAGAAGCTTCCCGGCCTGACCAGCCTGCTGATTATAACGGATGAGACAGTAGCATCCCTGCATCTTGACAGGGTGAAAGAAGCCCTTGCTGAATTTAATCCTTCTATACATATTGTTCCAAGCGGGGAAAAAGCAAAAACGTTTGACGTTTATTATGCAGCTTTGACTTTTGCTCTTGAAAAGAAACTTGATAGGAAATCGGCTGTCATCGCCCTGGGGGGAGGAGCAGTGGGAGATCTCGCCGGCTTTGCTGCCGCTACCTTCATGAGGGGCATCCCGTTCATCCAGGTTCCGACAACCATACTTGCGCATGACAGCGCAGTGGGAGGCAAGGTAGGCATCAACCATCCTGAAGGCAAAAATATGATTGGTGCATTCCATCAGCCTGAAGCTGTTGTTTATGACCTGGATTTTTTAAAGTCGCTGCCCGATAGGGAGATAAGGTCAGGGTTTGGTGAAGCAGTCAAGCACGCACTCATTAAGGACCATTCTTTTTACTGCTGGCTGCTGGATAATGTCCACTCGCTTAAGGACATGAAAGATGAGGAATGGCTGTTCATTCTTTCGAAAGGCATACAGGTTAAAAATGCTTTTGTTTCCGAGGATGAAAAGGAAGCAGGGGTCAGGGCCTTCTTGAATTTTGGCCACACACTCGGACATGCGATTGAAGCGGAATCCGGTTATGGAAAAATGACACACGGCGAAGCGGTGGTCATCGGGATGCTGTATGCCCTGGAACTAAGCATCGAAAAATGCGGACTCGATTTCGATACCGGGCAATTCCGGGACTGGCTGATGGGCCTGGGCTATTCCATTTCATTGCCGGAGGGCCTTCATCCTGCAGAACTTCTGTCCAGGATGAAGAAGGATAAAAAGGCAATCGGGCAAGCAGTGAACTTTGTTCTTCTTGATAGTATCGGCCATCCGGTTCTCTCAGAAATCCCTGACGGGGAGCTTAAGGAAGCGCTGGAGATGTTTGCCATAAAGGGGGCTGAAAAATGATCAGAGGTGTCAGGGGAGCAATTACAGTGCAATCGAACACAGAAAAAGAGATTGCAGCAGCAGCAGAACTCCTGTTAAAGAAAATGATAGATGAAAACAGCATAGCCCCGGAAGAGGTTGCTTCTGTATTCATCTCCGCGACTGATGATATTGACCAGGGTTTCCCTGCCAAAGCCATGCGGACGCTTGATGGCTGGAAGCATGTACCTGTAATGTGCATGCGTGAAATGTCGGTACAGGACGCTCTGCCGCTTTGCATCCGGGTTATGATCCATTTAAATACAGAAAAGAGCCAGCAGGAGATCAGCCATGTTTATCTTGGGGGAGCGGTTGTCCTCAGGCCTGATTTGGAAAAGAAATGATTCTGCCTCTCACCAGACAGGCGCGCTTATGATAAAATAAAAGCAGTTCTTTATTACTTTAATTAGGTAGCGGAAAGAAGAGTTGGAGGGGCGGTTTATATTATGAAGTGGAAAAAACAATTGCTGGATTTAACACCATACCAGCCAGGCAAATCTATTGAAGACGTAAAAAAACAATATGGGCTTGAAAAGATTGTGAAGCTTGCATCAAATGAGAATCCTTTCGGATGCTCGGAAGAAGCAGCAAAAGCCCTTCAAAAAAGCTCGGGCATTTTTGCAAAATATCCAGATGGATATGCCGGCGAACTGAGAAGCATATTGGCTTCCCATCTTGGAACTGAACCAGGACAGCTTATATTCGGCAATGGTTCGGATGAAGTGATCCAGATCATCTCGCGCGCCCTGCTGGGGCCTGGAAGGAATACAATCATGGCTGCACCGACATTCCCCCAGTATAAGCACAATGCAGTGATTGAAGGTGCTGAAGTGAAGGAGATTCCCCTGCTTGACGGTGCCCATGATCTGGAGGGGATGCTTGAAGCCATTGATGAAAATACATCTGTTGTATGGCTCTGCAGCCCGAATAATCCGACTGGGATCTATATAAATGAGAGCAAGCTTGTTTCATTCCTGGAAAAGGTGCCGGAAGACATACTTGTGGTACTCGATGAGGCCTATTGCGAGTATGCAGTTGCTGATGATTACTACCATGCAGTGAGCCTGCTGGAGAAGTTCAGCAATCTGATTGTGCTCAGGACCTTCTCAAAAATCTACGGTCTTGCCAGCCTCAGGATCGGGTATGGCATCGCCGGGGAGGACGTAGTCAGGGCGCTGGAGCCTGCGAGGGAGCCGTTCAATGTGAATACTTTTGCACAGATGGCTGCTGCGGAAGCGGTTAAGGATCAAAAATATGTGGAAGAATGCCGGAACAGGAACAGAGAAGGACTGGAACAGTTCTACTCATTCTGCGACCAGGCAGGTCTTAGTTATTATCCGTCCCAGGGCAATTTCATCCTGATTGACTTCAAGCGGGATGCCAATGAAGTTTTTCAATATCTGCTGGAAAAAGGCTATATCGTACGGTCTGGCGCAGGTCTTGGCTGCCCGCAGTCCATAAGGGTCACGATTGGCTCAAAAGAGCAGAATGAAGAAATTATGGAACTGATCGGCCAATTTTTGGAGGAAACAGCAGCGGCCCTATAAGGACCAGCATCCACGTGGGTCAGTCCGGATAAGCAAAAGAGCAGCATGGCAAAGGCGGTGATTTTTTATGGAAGGCCGCGTATTCATTATCGGCCTCGGGCTGATAGGCGGTTCACTGGCTCTCGGCATAAAGCGGCAGCATAAAGAAGCATTCATAGCCGGTTTTGATATTAATGCGGAGCAATGCAGGCTCGCAAGGATGCTGGGAGTGATTGATGAGGCTGAGGATAGCATTGAAGAAGGAGCGGCAAAGGCTGATTTAATCCTGCTGGCCGCGCCTGTGAAGGTAACTGCCGATATACTTGCCAGACTGGGCAGAATGCAGCTGAAAAAAGGCGTCATTATTTCTGATGCAGGAAGTACAAAGGCAGAGGTCGTCAAAAGTGCTGCAGGCCTTAAAGAAAAGGGAATCATATTCATCGGAGGCCATCCTATGGCAGGCTCCCATAAAAGCGGTGTGATCGCAGCGAAGGAAATTTTATTCGAGAACGCATTCTATCTGCTTACTCCAGAGCCACATGTTAAGGAGAAGGACATTATGGCGCTAAAGGAATGGCTTGCAGGGACAAAAGCAAAATTCATCCAGGTGTCACCGGAAGAGCATGATTATCTGACAGGCATCATCAGCCATTTCCCCCATATCATAGCGGCCTCGCTCGTTCACCAGGCTGAAAAGGAAAGCCGCTCCCATGAGCTGGTTCCCCGGCTTGCTGCAGGGGGATTCCGTGATATTACAAGAATCGCCTCAAGCAGCCCCGAAATGTGGAGAGATATCCTTCTTGCTAACAAGGAAGTACTCCTGAAGCTTCTGGGAAGCTGGCAGGCGGAAATGGAGCGGGTGGCAGTGATGCTGGCAAATCAAAGTTCAGAGGATATCCAGCAGTATTTTGCGGGCGCCAAGCAATTCAGGGATGACCTGCCCCAGAAGCAGAAGGGTGCCATTCCTGCGTTCTATGATTTATTCGTTGATGTTCCCGACTATCCCGGGGTCATTTCTGAAATCACCGGCTATCTGGCCAAAGCGGAGATCAGCATAACCAATATCAGAATCCTTGAGACAAGGGAAGAAATATACGGGGTGCTTGTGATCAGTTTTCAGACGGAAGAGGACAGGGACCGGGCGGCAGCATGCATTCATCATTATACCGCCTATGAAACCTCAGCCGGGCCATAATATGCTATCGAAGAAAGGTGATGAAGAATGGAATCAGTTATTTTGAAAACAAATACAGGCAGCCTCAGGGGCGAGATTGATATTCCGGGTGATAAATCTGTTTCCCACCGTTCCATCATGTTTGGAGCTATTGCAGAAGGCAGGACGGAAGTAACCAACTTCCTGATGGGGGAAGATTGCTTAAGCACTGTATCATGCTTCCGCAAGCTTGGTGTTTCGATCACAAACGAGGGAGACAAAATGATCATCGATGGAAGGGGCTTTGAAGGGCTGAATGAGCCTAATGAAGTCCTGGATGTAGGGAACTCCGGCACTACAATAAGGCTTTTGCTGGGCATTCTTGCAGGTCTCCCGTTCCATGCCGTTTTGGCGGGCGACGAGTCAATTGCCAAGAGGCCGATGACACGTGTTTCTGTTCCCTTATCAGAAATGGGTGCACAAATAAGAGGAAGAAAAGGCGGGGAACTTACCCCTCTTTCCATACAGGGAGGCGAGGTTAAGGGCATCAGGTATGAGTTGCCGGTTGCCAGCGCCCAGGTGAAATCTTCCCTCTTGTTTGCCGGTCTTCAGGCAAGCGGGGAAACCGTCCTTATTGAACCTGCAAAGACGCGCGATCATACTGAGAGGATGATCCGCCAATTCGGCGGAGAGATTGTGTCAGAGGGGACAGAAGTCCGTTTGCAGGGCGGGCAGAAGCTGAAAGCGGCAAAGGTTCATGTTCCCGGGGATATTTCTTCTGCAGCCTTTTTCCTGTCTGCTGGCGCAATCATTCCCGGCAGTGAAATAGTCCTCCGAAATGTCGGCTTGAATCCGACAAGGACAGGCATCCTGGAAGTTCTTCAGCGTATGGGAGCTGACATGACCATTCTTCCGTACAATAATGAGAGTGCAGAACCTGCAGGAGATATCACCATACGATTCTCGCAATTAAAGGGAACCGTCATTGAAGGAGATATCATTCCAAGACTGATCGACGAAATTCCGATTATTGCGCTTCTGGCAACCCAGGCGGAAGGGGAAACGGTCATTAAAGATGCTGAAGAATTGAAAGTCAAGGAAACCAATCGCATAGATACAGTCGTCAACGAGCTGAAAAAGCTTGGAGCGGATATTGAAGCAACAGCTGACGGGATGGTCATCAATGGACGGACTCCGCTGAAAGGCGGGAATGTTTCAAGCCATGGCGACCACAGGATCGGCATGATGCTCGCCATCGGGGCTGCCATCTGCACCGGGGAAGTATCTCTCTCTGGCGCTGAAGCCATTTCAGTTTCCTATCCGGCATTTTTTGAGCATCTGGAGTCACTGATCGGCTAAGGGAAGGAAGTTTCATACATGTGGGGTTCGGGATGGCCGGGCCCTTTTTTTGTGAATAACTCCTTGCTTTTGATGTATTCCACAACCATTTCTGCTCCGTTTCGCTGACTGAGTTTTTCCGCAGTCCAGCTCAACAGAACATTCTTCTCAATAAACCATCTCTGGCTTAAAAACTTTCAAACATAAATCTAAGATTATTTCATAGCTTGTCATAAGACCATTTAAAAGGGTGGTATTATGGCATATATTATTGAGAATGCCAATATTCTCAAGCAGCAGACATTTCAGAAGGCTTCACTGCTGGTGGAAAAAGGGAAAATAACTGGCATCCGGGACTCTTTCCCCCGCTATTCGTTCATGAAAATGAATGCAGAAGATTATATTATGGCGCCTGCTCAGGTCATGTATGATCCTGCACCTCCGCTGGACAGACCCTTTTCAGAGCAGAAAAGCTATTTTATTAACGAAATGCTTATGAAAGGGATGACTTCTTTTTTAACTTTTGCAGAAGTGCGGCAGGAATCCCGGCTGTTTTCCCGAATAAAAACCGTAAAGTCAAGTTTGATCAGCTCTCCGGCCGATTATGTGATTGCTGTCAAAGTTCCTGCCAGGCTCTTGTCACCTTCTTTCATCAGGAAATGCCGGACAGAAAAAATACCGGCCGTCTTTGTGGAAGCTGGAAGCAAAGAAGAGCTGTCGGCGGTTCCCTGGGGATGGATAAGGGAAGCTGTTTTTCCATACAATTGCCCGCTTGTGCCTATTTTCAAAACAGCGGATGAAAAAGAAAAGAAAGCGCTTCAGCATTTTTGGAAGCAGCTGATGCTAAAAGAAAAACTGGCACACATCGGGGAAGAACTGCAGGAAAGAGAGCCGGTCGCCAGAGAGCACCTGGCCATGATGGGCATCTGGCCCCATAAAGGAGACATCAGGCAAGGAGGGGAAGCAAGCTATAATTTATATGTTAAGGATGGCGGAGACAGAAACATTGAAGAATCAGAGCTCTTTCATTATTATAGTCATAGACTTGCCATAACGGCCCACAAAGGAACGATCATCAGGGCAGGCGGATATTTCAGATTCTGTCCGGGCTATGGAGAGCGTGTTATAATAAAGATTCCGGCTTTTTTTACAGTATAACGGAATGGGTCAGCCTGTCAGCCTGTCAGCCGGGCTGCAGGATTATGATAACAAGCGGGATCGGCCGCAATTTGAACCCAGCCCGTTTTTAAATGATATCTGCAACCATCTTTAGTCATGAAAGGATATAACAATGGACAAAGTTAATAAAATCATATCGCTATTAGAAAATGGACAGCATGAAGAAGCACTGAGGGACTATGCACAGATCCTGGACAAGGGTTCACATGAGGAGAGATTTGTGCTGGCGGAGGAATTGTTCCAGCTGGGATTGCTTGAGGAATCCAAGGCTTTGATTGAAAGGCTGCTGGAATCTTACCCGGATGAAGGCGAACTGCTAGTCCTCCTGGCTGAGCTTCATATTGATCTGGCCAATGAAGAGGAAGCGATGCTGGTTCTCGAGAGGATTTCAGAGAAGGATCCAAGCTATCCGCAGGCACTGCTCCTTTTAGCGGATCTGTACCAGATGGAAGGCTTGTATGAGGTGAGCGAGCAGAAGCTTTTAAAAGCTAAGTCCATTCTGGACGAAGAGGTCATCATTGATTTTGCCCTTGGTGAATTATATTTGGAGCAAGGGAAATTTATAGAAGCAATCAAGTCTTATGAAAAGGTTCTTGAAACGAGCCAGGAAATCGCCGGAACAAATGTCAATCAGAGGATGGCCGAGGCACTCAGTGCCGGCGGGGCATTTGAGGAAGCGATCCCATTCTATGAAAAGGCACTCGAAGCCCGTCTTGAGATCAATACCCTTTTCAGCTACGCATTCACTGCCCTTCAGGCTGGGATCAACAGGACTGCTATTGAAAAGTTCAAAGAAGTGAAGGAGCTTGATCCTGAATACCATTCCCTGTATCTGCATCTCGCACGCGCCTATGAGCGTGAAGAAGAGCTCGAAAACAGCTTTGAGGCTGTCCAGGAAGGAATCAAGCATGATGAGTTCAATAAGGATTTGTTTTTCTATGGCGGAAGGCTTGCTTTAAAGCTTGCACGCGAAAACGAGGCAGAGGACATGCTGCGTATGGCACTCGTGCTGGACCCTGAGTTCACCGAGGCGGCTTTGACACTGAACAAGCTTTTCATCAAGCAGGAACGGTACCGTGATGTCCTTGACATTGTGGATACGATGGAAGCGCAGGAGGAAGAAGAGCCCCAATTCCTTTGGGATGCGGCTTCTGCCCTTCAGGAGCTAGAAGAATATTCCCTGGCATTAAACAAATACCAGCAAGCATATACTTATTTTAAAGAACAGTCAGACTTTCTGTCAGACTATGGATATTTTCTGATGGAGGAAGGAAAATGGGCAGAGGCTGCCGAAATTTTTAAGAAACTGCTTGGGCAGGATCCGAGCAACGAAGAATATCTCGATATCGTCCAGAGGCTTAGCGGCGATCTGATGTAAGAAAAGGCACTAACAAAAATTCAGTTGCAAGCAGAGGAGGGAACAAATGGTGGCGACCCCTGTATCTGTCAGCGAGAAAAAAGATTTTATCCGCTGGTTCTTAAACCATTATCAATTGAAACGGCGCGAATGCGTTTGGATTTTAAATTATTTGATGAGCCATGACCAGCTTATGGAACGGGTGCATTTTGTGGAGCAAGCACAATATTGCCCAAGAGGCCTCGTGATGTCAACTCATTGCGTTGATGAAGTTCCTTTCCGTTTTTACAAAGAGAATGTCATGACAACTGATGCCGAGAAATCATTCCATGATATAAGGCTGAACAGGGAAGAAGATATCTTCATCCAGCTTAATTTCCATGCCTCCAATAAGGCCCATCAGTATGCAGCCGTCCTGGAGGAAAATCCGTTCATGCCGAAGACCCTTCAGGTAAGCGAGAAGGACCGGCTGATCGCAGAACGCTTCCTTTCCGAAAGCCTGGCTAAATTCCAGAGGGAAAAATTGATGCAGATGATTGATGAATCACTGGATAAAGGCGATAAAGAAACATTTAAGCAGCTCACTGAAAAGCTGAAAATGATTATGGTGAAAGCATAAATAGAATAGCTGGACTGGTGAAGGGGCATCCGGGCGGATGCCCCTTCAGCATTGCTTTCGGCAGCAGCAGGAAGTTATGGTAAAATAATGAGGCAAGCTATACGATTTGGAGTGGTGATAATGAAGTGGATTCCGCAGGATATTGAAATGTATTTAAAATCAAAAGAATATGTCGACACAGCTGTCATCCCCCTTTTGCCCGTCACATTCACAGGGGATATGAAGCAGGCTGCCTCAATGGCTGAATTTGTCACATTGCTTTCTTATCAGATGGAAAGGCAGTTCAAAGGAAGGCTTTTGATGCTGCCGGGCTTTTCCTACCTTAAATCTGACACAGCCCATGATGAGCATCTCGAAGAGCTGAAGAAATGGGAGTCCGCTATCCTGGAAAGCGGCTTCAGGCATGTGTTCTATCTGACCTCGGACAGCGGGTGGAAAATGGCTGAAGGGGAGCTTGGGGGATCATTGCTCTGGCTGCCATCCCTGCCGTTGGAGCATATGGACGAAACGTACAGAAACTCTGTTTTGGAGGACCAGGTCAAGCAGCTGCTGAATTTATTTGTACAAAAATGGCAGGCTGGTGAATAATTCCTGAAAAACCGCTTTGAACAGCCGGTTTGCCTACAGATTTTATTGACCTTGCCTAAAGATTGATATATCATTGTTATGTCCTAGTTTTATATTGTGTTGAATTTTGTCCGTTGGACTTGATTTCATGATAGAGGGGGGAAATGTATGAGCAAACATCGTGTTTCAAGACGTCAATTCCTGAACTATACACTTACTGGTGTAGGCGGTTTCATGGCGGCCGGCATGCTGATGCCGATGGTCCGTTTTGCCGTGGATCCTATACTGAAAGCCAGCGAGGGAGGAGACTTCATTCCGACACCGCAAAAAGTAAGCGAAATCACTGCTGAACCTACTCGGGTCGACTTTAAATTCGAACAGCAGGATGCCTGGTATACTTCAGAGGTATCGAACACCGCGTGGGTTTATAAGGATGAAAACGGGGAGATCGTTGCCTTATCTCCTATCTGTAAGCATTTAGGCTGCGTTGTTGACTGGAACAAAGACAAGGCGAATCCAGACCACTTCTACTGCCCATGCCATGGCGGGCTTTATACGAAGGATGGAACAAACGTGCCTGGAACACCTCCTGCTGCACCGCTGGATGTGTATCCTACAAAAGAAAAAGATGGTTTCCTATTATTAGGAAAAGCAGAACCGCGAAAGGGGGCGTAATAAGTGTTAAACAAAATTTATGACTGGGTCGACGAGCGTTTGGATATTACGCCTTTGTGGCGGGATATTGCAGACCATGAAGTACCTGAGCATGTAAACCCTGCCCATCACTTTTCGGCTTTCGTTTACTGCTTTGGCGGATTGACCTTCTTCATCACAGTGATCCAGATTTTATCCGGTATGTTCCTTACAATGTATTATGTGCCGGATATTAAGAATGCCTGGGAATCTGTCTATTATCTGCAAAATCAGGTTGCTTTCGGGCAGATTGTCCGCGGTATGCACCACTGGGGTGCGAGCCTGGTCATCGTAATGATGTTCCTACATACGTTACGTGTTTTCTTCCAAGGGGCCTACAAGAAGCCTCGCGAGCTGAACTGGGTTGTCGGAGTGCTTATTTTCTTCGTTATGCTGGCGCTCGGCCTGACAGGCTATCTTCTTCCTTGGGATATGAAAGCGTTATTTGCAACAAAAGTTACCATTCAAATTGTTGAATCAACACCGTTGATCGGTCAGCAGCTGAAAGCGCTGATGGCTGGAAGCACTGACATAGTCGGAGCCCAGACGATCACACGATTCTTTGCGATCCATGTATTCTTCCTGCCTGGAGCTCTCCTTGGACTGATGGGTGCCCACTTCCTGATGATCCGTAAGCAGGGTATTTCTGGACCGTTGTAAAATTCAACTTCACTACTGCTAACTGAAAAGGAGGGGAATGCTCAATGCATCGTGGAAAAGGTATGAAGTTTGTAGGCGACTCCCGTGTCCCTGTAAACCGTAAACCGAATATTCCGAAAGACTACTCGGAGTACCCTGGCAAAACGGAAGCATTCTGGCCCAACTTCCTATTGAAGGAATGGATGGTCGGCGCCGTTTTCCTGATCGGATATCTATGTTTGACCATCGCTCACCCGTCTCCGCTTGAAAAAATAGCAGATCCGAGCGATACAGCATATATTCCGCTTCCAGACTGGTATTTCTTGTTCTTATACCAACTATTAAAGTACACATATGCTTCAGGCCCATATAACGTCATCGGGGCGTTTATCATTCCCGGACTGGCTTTCGGAGCGCTGATGCTTGCTCCATTCATCGACCGCGGCCCTGAAAGGCGCCCATCTAAGCGCCCTCTCGCAACTGGTTTCATGCTGCTTGCGATTGCCGGCATCTTCTATCTAACTTGGGAATCTGTAGCCAACCACGACTGGGAAGCTGCAGAGCAGCAAGGTAAAATCGTAGCTGAAGCGGAGATTGATAAAGAAGCAGAAGGCTATAAAATTTATGAAGCGCAAGGCTGCATCAGCTGCCACGGCGGTGAATTGGCAGGAGGAGCTGGTGCTCCGGCCCTGATCGATACAGGACTTTCTCCTGAAGAAGTGGCGAAAATCGCTAAAGAAGGTCAAGGTGCCATGCCTGCCGGAATCTTTAAAGGAACTGACGAAGAGCTTCAAAAGCTTTCTGAATTCATTTCAAGCATTGAAAGTAAATAAAAGAAGAGAAGCCGGCGAATTGCCGGCTTCTTTTTTTGTGCAATATAACCAGTAATTTAGATAATAATAGCCTTTTTCCGTTAACCTGCAGTTTAGGGGGTATGCATCTTCCTGAACACTTTTCCTCGGGTATTAACCAAGGGCAATCTCCAAGCCAGCTCCAGCATATTATAGCGGAAAGTTCCCCCTTTAATTTCCTCTATGATAAAATATAGCCATAATGATAGAGAGAAGAGGGTATGGTATGAAGTGGATTTATCCTATTTTGGGGAACCGCTCGGTATTATGGCTGCTGCTTGTGGTCAATATTGCCGGAACGGTGTATGGGTATTACTGGTACGGGTGGCAGCTGAAGGATACGCCCCCGCACTTTCTGGCGTTTGTTCCTGATAGTCCGACGGCCAGCCTGTTTTTTTGTTTTGTCCTTGCTGCCTTCCTGATGCGGAGGAACTGGCCCCTTTTAGAGGCTCTGGCGGCCGTGACGCTTTTTAAATACGGTGTCTGGGCAGTCGTTATGAATCTGCTTGTTTATAAAGTGACAGGCGAACTTGATCCTATTGCGTTGATGCTGATCGGATCCCACGCTGCTATGGCAGTCCAGGGGATCTTATATTCACCCTTTTACCGGATCAAGTGGATTCATTTGCTCATTGCTGCTGTATGGACACTCCATAATGATGTAATCGATTATGTATTCTTCATGCTGCCGCGCTATCCTGTGCTGAACTTATATACACCGGAGATAGGCTATTTTACTTTTTGGCTGAGTATATTCTCCCTTTTCCTTGTGTACTGGTTCTCTATCAGGCCCGGCCGCACAAAGCTGGCGATTGAGTAGGCTTCCATATTGGAAGCCTTTTTTTCTTGGCAGTATCTCATGCTGATTTTTGGATCAGGGGGGGACTTAGTTTTATACTCCTTTCGGCTTGGATGAATATCCGGCTGAATGAGCCCAAAACCAACATTGATGTTAATACAGCTTATCTCTAAAATTGATCCCAGCCGAGCGAACTTTTGGTCTAACCTTGTCCAACCTCTCATACATTTTTAATAGTAATTGCAGGGGGGGACAATATTGAAAGCAAAAATTGCTGTATCCATGTTTTTGATCTATCTTTTAATGCCTTTTTCCATATATGCATATGCAGAGCAGCCTTCCTCTTCGATGGACAAACTTGATCTGCTCTCTGATGAAGCTCTTCAGATGGTCAAAATACAAAAATATGAAGAGGCAAAAAAGATTCTGGATTATTTTTCGGATCAGTTTCTTTCGGGGGATGTACAGGCAAGGCCGTTCAATATGGATGAGCTGAGAATCGTTTCCAATGCGCATGATGAAGCAGTGGAAGCAGCGGCCAGCATCGATATGAACCATAAAGAGCGGATGAACAGGGTAACAAGATTCAGGCTGGTTATTGATGCAATCACCTCCAGCAGGCAGCCTTTGTGGACGGAAATGGAGGATCCGATCATGGATGTGTTCGGGGGGATGAAGGAGGCTGCCCATGCAGGCGACAGTGAGGCTTTCCATTCAAGCCTGAATTCCTTTTTGACCTTATACAGCGTCATTTACCCTGCCCTTAAAGTGGACCTCAAGGCAGACAGGCTTCAGCAGCTGGATACCAGGGTCAATTTCATAGACCATTACAGGCCTCAGGTGGTGAGCCAGACCTCGAGCCAGCAGGAATTGGATGCCCTCGAGGCAGATTTATCCTCGCTTTTTGATGAAATGACTGACGATGAGGCCGATCCTTCGCTTTGGTGGGTCATTATTTCTACAGGAAGCATCATCATCCTTACATTATCTTATGTCGGCTGGAGAAAATATAAGGGAGATCAGGACAAAGAGAAGAGCAGAAAAAGAGAGCTGAAAAATTGACACCATTCACCAGAAAAAATACAATAGATTAAATTACAGCAAAGATGAATGGGAGGAATAACATGGATTTCCTGATATACTTTGCGATCATCATCCTCGTGCCGATCTGGGCGCAATTCAAGGTGAAAGGCACCTATAACAAATATTCCAGGGTACCAGCCTCTTCACATATGAGAGGTGCCGAGGTTGCCAGAAGGATCCTGGATTCCAACGGATTGTACAATGTCAATGTTGAGGAAACGAGGGGGCATCTGACAGACCATTATGATCCCCGTTCAAAAACGGTAAGGCTGTCCTCGCAGAATTTCCATGGCCATTCCGTCGCTGCAGCAGCAATAGCTGCCCATGAGGTCGGCCATGCCATTCAGGATCAGCAGGATTATGCATTCCTCCGGGTCCGACATTCGCTGGTGCCGATCGCGAGCATTGGTTCTAATTTTTCCTGGGTGCTGATCATGGTAGGGATTTTTGCTGAGCTGAGCGGCCTTCTCCTTTTGGGAATCATTTTCATGGCCGTGGCCGTCCTCTTCCAGGTGGTTACCCTCCCGGTCGAGTTCAATGCTTCAAACAGAGCAATGGATCAGGTCGTCTCACTTGGTGTTATCCGCAATGATGAGGAAAGGGAAACGAAGAAAGTCCTTAACGCTGCTGCCCTGACCTATGTAGCTGCCGCAGCTGTTGCGGTTCTGGAGCTATTGCGCCTGATCATGATCTTCACAGGCATGCAGAGGCAGGATTAAGAAATGAAGAAACCAGCCATTTGGGCTGGTTTTCTTTATTTCTTATAGTGAACAAGCGCCATTTGCATTTCTAGTGCTCAATCGGCTTCTTATTTTCATCCAAGGTGAATCCTTCGCCGAGCACATCGTGAACGACACTGACTGTGACAAAGGCATGCGGATCGACGGAGGTGATGACGCTTTTAAGCCGCACGATTTCATTTTTGCCGACTACGCAGTAAAGGACTTCCCGATCCTGTTTGGTGAAGGAGCCGTGCCCTTTCAGCACCGTCACCCCGCGGTCCATTTCCTTCAGAATCCTGCCGGCGATGGCTTCGTTCTGGTCGGAAATGATCATCGCACCTCTTGCGGCGTAGGCGCCTTCCTGCATAAAATCGATCACCCGGGCACCTACGAACACGGCAACAAGGGTGTACATGGCTTCCTGGTAGGTCAGATAGAAAATGAGCGATAATGTAATGACACAGGCATCGAAAAGGAACATTGTTTTTCCCATGCTCCAGCCGATATATTTATGGGCCAGCCTCGCTATGATATCGACTCCGCCGGTTGTTCCGCCGAAACGGAAAATGATGCCGAGGCCAATGCCGATGAAAACACCTGCAAAAAGAGCCGCAAGAGTAAGGTCTTCCTTCAGCGGCATGTCAATCTGATAGCGCTGAAAAATCCACAGGAACAGGGAAACACTGAAGGTGCCGATCATGGTGTAATAAAAGGAATTCCTGCCGAGCAATTTCCAGCCTATAAAGAATAATGGTATATTTAACAATAAGTTCGTATAGGAGGGATCCCATTTAAATAGGAAAAAAAGGAGCAGGGTGATGCCGGTGAAACCGCCTTCGGCCAAGTTATTCTGCATATTGAAATGAACAATTCCAAAAGAAAAGATTGCTGAACCGAGCAGGATGAACAATATATTCTTGAATTTTAATCCGTTTTGCACGTTTTTTCCCTCTTTTCCTGTTTTTATCACCATAAGATTATATAAAATAAAAGATGACAGAGCAATAATGAGCCGGACAGAATAGCAGCTGCCGGGCGGTTAAAAATATTTGTAAAAAGCTGTTCCGTTAGGCTAACATGATATAGAAAAAGCATCTATTCTCTATAAGATAAGCCTAATTTGCTGCTTTATGCAAAAGGCTCAGGAAGGCGGAAATTGAGGTGGCTAATCGAGATGGAATCCAATCATAAAACGATGAAAGACCTCCAGGCTGAGGTTGATCAATACATAAGCCAATTTAAAGAAGGATATTTCAGCCCTCTTGCCATGCTGGCACGGATGACGGAAGAGCTGGGTGAACTGTCCAGGGAAGTAAATCACCATTACGGGGAAAAGCCAAAGAAATCGACCGAAGAAGAGAATACCATTGAAAATGAGCTGGGGGATATGCTTTTTGTGCTTATCTGCTTTGCCAATTCACTGAATATTGATCTGCAGGAAGCCCATGACAGGGTTATGGATAAATTTAATACGCGGGATAAAGACCGCTGGACAAGAATTGAAGAGTAGGAGAGATTCTGATGGATAAGATAAAAATTGTTATTGCGGGGCCGCGCGGCCGAATGGGCAGGGAAGCGGTTCAGCTTGTGCTGAATACCGGCCATTTTGCCCTTCAGGCAGTTGTAGACCATAAATTCGAAGGGAAAATGCTCAGCGACCTTGATGGATTTACAGGGGCAGATGTGCCGATATATACAGACCTGGCCAATTGTCTGGAGCAGACAGAAGCTGATGTTCTGATCGATCTTACGACACCGGAGGCAGGCATGCATCATGCACGGACTGCCCTTTCATATGGAGTAAGGCCGGTAGTCGGGACAACCGGCTTTAGCAAAGAGGACCTGAAAGAGCTGGAAGTAACATGCCGGGAAAAAGAAAAGGGATGCATCATCGCCCCAAACTTCGCCCTTGGTGCTGTCCTTATGATGAAGTTTTCACAGATGGCAGCCCGCTATTTCAGTGATGTGGAGATCATCGAGCTGCATCATGACCAGAAGCTTGATGCTCCGTCAGGCACAGCTGTGAAAACAGCAGAAATGATGGCTGAAGCAAGAGAAGCCAAAGAGCAGGGGCATCCAGACGAAAAAGAAACTCTGGCAGGGGCCAGGGGTGCTGACTACGAAGGGATGCGCATCCATTCAGTCCGCCTTCCCGGCCTGATTGCCCATCAGCAGGTGATGTTCGGCTCAGATGGCCAGACTCTGTCAATCCGGCATGACTCTTATAACCGGGCCTCATTCATGTCCGGTGTGAAGCTGGCTGTAGAGACAGTAATGAAAGCAGACCTGTTTGTCTACGGACTTGAAAATATTATGGAATAAAGGGAGGGGAAATGATGAACATCGCTTTGATAGCCCACGATAAAAAGAAAGACGACATCATCCGCTTTGCAACAGCCTATAAAGATATTCTGGCGGGACACTCCCTTTTTGCGACAGGGACGACCGGCTCAAGGATCATGGAATCAACAGGCCTTACAATCACCCGCTTTCAATCAGGACCGCTCGGCGGGGACCAGGAAATCGGGGCACTGATTGCCAATAAGAAAATGGACCTCGTCTTCTTTTTCAGAGACCCGCTGACTGTGCAGCCGCATGAGCCGGATGTATCCGCTTTGGTCCGCCTGTGCGATGTATATTCAATTCCGCTGGCCACCAATATGGGCACTGCTGAGCTGCTTGTAAAGGGCCTGGAAAGAGGCGACCTCGACTGGAGGAAAATAGTGAAGAGCGAAGACGGTGAGGTTCTATGATAGGAGAAAAATTGGATATCCTGGCCTTTGGCGCCCATTCCGATGATGTTGAAATCGGGATGGGAGGTACGCTTGCCAAGTATGCAGCTGAAGGAAAAAAGATTGGCATCTGCGACCTTACTGGTGCGGAGCTTTCCTCCAACGGAACTGTAGAAACAAGGAAAAAAGAGGCAGAGAGGGCAGCAGCTATCCTGGGTGTTTCAGTCAGGGAAAACCTTGGACTGCCTGACCGGGGGCTGCTGCTGAATGAACAGGCTATTACCGCTGTCGCGAGGATGATCAGGACATACAGGCCATCAGTCATCTTTGCGCCATATTTTGAAGACAGGCATCCGGATCACGGAAACTGTGCAAAAATTGTAGAAGAAGCCGCATTTTCAGCAGGCATCCGCAGGGCGGACCCTGAAAGCGGATTAGCCCCGCACAAAGTAAACGGGCTTCATTTCTATATGATCAACGGCTTCCATCAGCCTGATTTTATCATTGATGTGTCAGATTATATGGACAAAAAGCTTGCGGGCCTGAGGGCGTATGAGAGCCAGTTTGTCAGGACGGAGGATTCAGCAGACACTCCGCTTGTAAATGGCTATATCGAAAATGTAGAAGCAAGGGAAAGGCTTTATGGGAGAGAAGCGGGAGTCAAATACGCTGAAGGCTTCATGTCTAAAAAGCCGGTACTAATACATAAAGATTTATTGGGTGGAGAAGCATGACAAGAAAACTAAAAATCGGGATCACCTGTTATCCGACAGTCGGTGGATCAGGGGTCGTCGCTACAGAGCTTGGAAAGCTCCTCGCCGAAAGAGGGCACGAAATACATTTTATTTCTTCCAGCCTCCCTTTCAGGCTGAATCGGATGTATCATAATATATTTTATCACCAGGTGGAAGTGAGCCAGTATTCTGTTTTCCAGTATCCGCCTTATGATATTGCCCTCGCCAGCAAAATGGCTGAGGTGATTAACAGAGAAAAGCTTGATCTCATGCATGTACACTATGCTGTTCCCCATGCCGTATGTGCAATCCTTGCCAAGCAGATGAGCGGGCGCGATGTGAAGATTGCCACTACCCTTCATGGAACAGATATCACCGTCCTTGGTTATGAGCCGTCATTGAAAGACAGCATCCGCTTTGGAATCGAGAAGTCTGACAGGGTGACAGCTGTTTCCAAATCTCTTATATCACAAACAAATGAATTGATACACCCTGAAAAAGAAATTCAGGCGGTCTATAATTTCATAGACCATAGAGTATATCAGAAAACTGGCTCTGATCATCTGAAAAAAGAATATGGGATCACCGAGGATGAAAAAACGGTCATCCATGTTTCCAATTTCCGTGCGGTCAAAAGGGTGCAGGATGTTGTAAAGGTGTTTGCCAGGATAGAGTCGGAGATGCCTGCAAAGCTTCTCCTCGTCGGCGACGGCCCGGAAATGTCCAATGTATGCAAGCTGGTCAAAGAGCTCGGGCTGAAGGAGAAGGTACTGTTTCTGGGGAAGCAGGATAAAGTGGAAGAGCTTTATTCCATCAGCGACCTGATGCTCCTCCTTTCTGAAAAAGAAAGCTTCGGCCTGGTTGCGCTTGAGGCCATGGCGTGCGGTGTTCCCTGCATAGGGACCAATATCGGCGGGATCCCGGAAGTGATTTCTGACGGCGAGACAGGATATATCTGCAAGCTTGGGGATATAGGGAGCATGGCGGAAAAAGCGGCAGGCCTGCTGGCTGATGCTGATAAGCACACAAGCTTCTCACATCGTGCAGTACAGACTGCGAGAGAAAAGTTCAGCGCCGAACAAATAGTCAGCGAGTATGAGAGGCTTTATTTTGATATGTTAAATGAGGGATAATATGAATCCGGTTTTTTTAAAAGCGGCACCTGTATTGGAAAAGATCGAAACTGCCGGGTATGAGGCTTACTTTGTAGGCGGATCTGTCAGGGATTATCTGCTCGGCAAGGATATTTCCGACGTGGACATAGCCACTTCGGCCACTCCGATGGAAATCAAAGGCATTTTTCCCAGAACAGCGGATGTCGGTATAGAGCATGGTACGGTCATAGTTCTTTATGATGGGGATAGCTATGAAGTCACCACTTTCCGGTCTGAGTCGGATTATGAAGATTTCCGCAGGCCGTCTAAAGTGGACTTTATCCGTTCCCTCGATGAGGATCTTAAACGCAGGGACTTCAGAATGAACAGCATGGCGATGTCAAAGGACGGCCGCATCATTGATCCTTTCGGGGGACAGGAGGATATCCGCAGCAAAAGGATTGCCACCGTTGGAAATCCGCTGGAGCGATTTTACGAAGATGCTTTAAGGATGATGAGAGCCGTGCGTTTTGCCAGCCAGCTTTCATTCCAAATAGATGGAGAGACTTATGAGGCGCTGGTTTCTGAAGCTTATCTTCTTGAGAAGATTGCGGTTGAAAGAAAGCTGGCAGAATTTGAAAAGCTGCTTGCGGGCGAAAACAGCTTTATGGCGCTGAAAATCATGGCAGACACTGGCCTCTCACAGCATCTCCCAGGCCTGGCAGGGAAAAAGCAGGAGTTGATATCATTTGCCGGAAGGCTGGACAGCGGGCTTTTATCCGAGGAAAGATGGGCTCTGCTGTCAGCAGGTCTTGGCCATGACTTTAAGACCGCGGAATCCTTTTTGAGAAGCTGGAAAATGCCTGTCAAAAAGATTAGGCAAATTGGCAAAATCCTTTATTGGCTTCAATACCGCTCAGTACAGAACTGGACACTTGAATCGGTTTATAAGGCGGGGGCAGAGGCTGCCCGGAATGCAGAGAGAGTTCTGGCGGCCACCGGGGATGACAGTGCGGATGAGGAAGTTCCTGTCCGTTTATATGCTTCACTTCCGATACGGAGTACAAAGGAGCTGGATGTTACCGGGAATGACTTGATCCAATGGTTCAATAAGCCGGGCGGACCCTGGGTGAAGGAATTGCTGGGCCAGGTTGAAAACAGCATTATCTCCGGTCATCTGGCAAATAAAAAAGAGGAA
The DNA here is from genome assembly GCF_000473245.1 of Bacillus infantis NRRL B-14911. Lineage (NCBI taxonomy): Bacteria > Bacillati > Bacillota > Bacilli > Caryophanales > Bacillaceae > Bacillus > Bacillus infantis. The sequence goes on along the minus strand of NC_022524.1, from coordinate 3,094,985 downwards.
ATAAGGGGGTGGCTGGAGTGCAATCAGAGCTGAGGAAAAAATTGCTTGCCGCCTTTACGGAGAGCAATGGGGAATATTTGTCCGGCCAATATCTGGCAGACCTGATCGGCTGCTCCAGGACGGCCGTCTGGAAGCATATCGAAGAGTTGAGGCGCGATGGATTTGAGCTTGAAGCCGTAAGAAGGAAAGGCTACCGGATTGTGAAGACAACAGAGAAGGTGACTGCAGATGAAATCCGCCTTGGTCTGAAAACCAGCTTGCTCGGTACCGAAATCCATTATGAAGAAAGTGTGGATTCGACACAGAAAATCGCCCACAGGCTCGCCTATGATGACGCACCCGAGGGCACGATCGTAGTGGCGGAAGAACAGCTTAACGGCAGGGGAAGGATGGACAGGAAATGGCATTCCCCGAAATATACAGGAATATGGATGAGTGTCATCCTCCGGCCGGAAATCCCGCTCCCGCGAGCTCCGCAGCTGACTCTACTTGCAGCAGTTGCCGTCGTCCAGTCCATTGAGGAATGCACGGCCCTTTCCCCGCAGATCAAATGGCCCAATGATATTCTCATTGGAGGCAAGAAGGTCACTGGCATCCTGACAGAATTGCAGGCGGAAGCCGACCGCATTTTTTCAATCATTATCGGGATCGGCATCAATGTGAACCAGCAGCTTGAGGATTATCCGGAGGAGCTGAGGGGCACAGCCACTTCCCTGGCGATAGAAAAGGGCGGGAACCTCTCGAGGGCAGAGCTGGTCAGGGTTGTCCTGCAGAAATTGGAGAATTTGTACAAGCTTTATATGGAAAAAGGCTTCTACCCGATCCGCCTCCTTTGGGAAAGCTATGCTGTCAGCATTGGGAAGCAGATCACTGCCAGGACGATATCAGGCAGCATCAGCGGGAAAGCATTGGGCATCACCGAGGAAGGCGTGCTGAGAATAGAAGATGAGGCAGGAGAGATACACCATGTCTACTCTGCTGATATTGAACTGGACTCATGATTTTATTAGCCAATATTTTTTATTTTTGATATAATTCAACTGGGCAGTATCATAATGAACTGCACCTTTCTATCTTTTTATATTGAATAGTTTCTGCCTAGATCCAGCATATGGACCGGGACAGAGGGATGAAACGAATAATGAAGCCAAGACGCGACGGGATCCTTCTGCATTTTTTGAAGGATCCTTTTTTATATCCGGCTTTTTGTTCACTTGTTTTGTCTCCTCTGAGTCTTAAGGCAGGTCTTTTCAGGCCTGTACTTGCGAATGGGAGGAAGAAGGATGAAGCAAACTACAGATTTTTCAAAGATGAAGGAAAAGAATGAAAAAATCGCGATGCTGACTGCCTATGATTATCCGGCAGCCAGGCAGGCAGAAAAAGCCGGAATCGATATGATCCTTGTCGGAGATTCGCTTGGCATGACCGTATTGGGATATGAATCGACCATCCCGGTGACGATGGAAGATATGATTCACCATGGGAAAGCGGTAAAAAGAGGGGCGGCCAATACTTTTATTGTCATTGATATGCCCTTTATGAGCTATCATCTCCCTGAACGTGATACCCTCCTGAATGCAGCCAGGCTGATTCAGGAAACAGGAGCGATGGCAGTGAAGCTTGAAGGCGGGGAAGAGGTCGCTGACAAGATAAGAAGCATAACGAAAGCAGGCATCCCTGTATGCGCCCACCTTGGCCTTACTCCCCAGTCAGTGGGGGTTCTTGGAGGGTATAAAGTCCAGGGGAAAGATGCTGAAGCAGCCAGGAAGCTGATCTGCGAGGCTAAAAGGTGTGAAGAGGCGGGTGCTTTTGCGCTTGTGCTAGAATGTGTGCCAAAACAGCTTGCTGAAGATATCTCCTCTATCCTGACGATTCCAGTCATCGGAATCGGGGCGGGAGCAGGGACTGATGGGCAGGTCCTTGTCTATCACGATCTGCTGTCGTACGGGACAGAAAGAATTGCGAAGTTCGTCAAACGGTATGCAAACATGGATGAAGAAGCGGAAAAGGGCCTGAAAGCTTATATCACTGAAGTGAAGGCAGGAATCTTCCCGGCCGGAGAGCACAGCTATACGATGAAAGAGGAAGAGCTGGCAGGACTTTATGGAGGAAAATCATGAAAATCATTACATCACCAGGAGAAATGCAGCAGCTCATGCTGGATGAAAAAAAGGCAGGCCGTACAATCGGGTTTGTGCCTACTATGGGATATCTGCATGAAGGGCATCTCTCCCTTCTGAAGCGGGCGGGAGAAGAAAATGATGTAATGGTTCTGAGCATCTTTGTGAATCCGCTTCAATTTGGCCCGGCAGAGGATCTGGATTCTTATCCGCGGGACTTTGAGCGGGATTCCCGTCTAGCAGAAGCCGAAGGGGCCGATTACCTTTTCAGCCCTGCACCTGAAGACATGTACCCTGGCGGAGTCCCTTCTGTTTCAGTCATTGTAAACCGAAAGACCGATGTATTATGCGGCAAATCCAGGCCAGGCCATTTTGCTGGTGTAGCAACGGTTGTCTCTAAATTATTTCATATCGTTTCCCCGGATAAAGCTTATTTCGGCAAAAAAGATGCACAGCAGCTGGCAGTGATAGAGAGCCTTGCACATGATCTGAATTTCCCTGTCAAGATAATAGGGGGAGAAACGGTAAGGGAGCCGGACGGCCTTGCAAAAAGCTCCCGGAATGTCAGGCTGCTTCCGGAAGAGCGGAAGGAAGCACCGGTTTTATACGAGAGCCTCTCAGAAGCGGCACGATTGATTGCGGAAGGAACAAAGGACACAGAGCAGCTTAAAGCGCTCATACGCAGCAGGATAAAAGCAGAGAGCTCGGGGAGCATTGATTATGCTGAGATTCTTTCCTGGCCGGAATTAAAAGAAACAGATAGAGCTGAAGGCACAATCATCATCGCTCTTGCCGTTAAATTCAAACATGCACGCCTGATAGATAATATAATCATTGCAGTCTAACAACTGATCGGAGGAAAAGACATGTTCCGCACCATGATGAATGGAAAGATCCACCGCGCAAAGGTGACAGAAGCTAATCTTAATTATGTGGGCAGCATTACAATTGATAAAGACCTGCTGGATGCGGCAGGAATGGCTGATAATGAGAAAGTCCAGATTGTCAATAACAATAACGGTGCAAGATTCGAAACATATATCATCCCAGGAGAACGGGGAAGCGGCGTAGTCTGCCTGAACGGGGCGGCTGCAAGGCTTGTCCAGGTCGGCGATACAGTCATCATCATATCTTATGCCCTTGTCCCTGAGGAAAAAGTAGATTCCCATAAACCTAAGGTAGTCATTATGGGAGAAGGCAATAGCATAACCGGTCTGCTCCATGCTGAGCCGGCTTCAACCATACTTTAAGAATGATCATTCACTATAAAGAAAAAGGGCTGCATTGCAAAACGGCAATGCAGCCCTTTTTGCAGGCGGCATTTTCCTGTCCCTGGGATAGAATCCTGAATAAACCCCGTGCTGATGGGAAGAAAAATAATGATGGGGAAGGCTGTTTGCCTTTTTTATTTTCCGCTTTTGTGATACCGTTTGAATGACTGAATGTTTGAGGTGTAACCGATGAGTAATAAATATGTAGTAGTTGATTTGGAAACTACAGGAAATAGCGCCAAAAAGGGCGATAAAATCATTCAATTCGCTGCGGTAGTCATGGAAGGCGGAAAGATCATCGATCAATATTCCAGCCTGCTCAATCCCGGGAAGGAGATTCCGGCCTTCATCGAGGAGCTGACCGGGCTTAATGACAGCATGGTCTCTGATGCTCCTGTGTTTGCAGAAATAGCACCTAAAGTGATGGAGCTATTGGAGGATGCCTATTTTGTGGCGCATAATGTTCTGTTCGACCTCTCCTTTCTGCAGGAAGAGCTTCTGGATGCAGGATTCCCGGGCTTTTATGGGCCGGTCATCGATACGGTTGAGCTGGCACGGACGGTGCTGCCCTGCTCTGACAGCTATAAATTGTCTGATCTGTCTGCCAAAGAAGGCATCATGCATGATAGGCCGCACCAGGCGGACAGCGATGCCTATGCCACTGCAAAACTGCTGCACATCTTTCTGGAACGCCTTGAGGAATTGCCTCTGACAACGATCAAACAGCTTCTAAAGCTTTCAGGAGGGCTGAAAAGCGACCTTGATCTCATTTTGGAGGATATCCTCCTTAAAAAGCAAGGGACGGCGGAGAGACTTCCTGAAGGGATAGAAATACATAACGGAATCGCCATTAAGGCAGGCGGGGTTCTGGAAGCAGCATCAAGCCGCCTGCCGGCTCCTGTTTATCCCGCAGGAAGCCGGGAAAAAGAGGATATGCTTAAGAATGCATTTCCGGATTATGAACTGCGCCCCGGCCAGCTTGCCATGATGGATGCTGTCTATCAATCCTTTTTAAATAACGAGCATACACTGGTCGAAGCAGGCACCGGCACAGGGAAAACCCTTGGCTATCTGCTTCCGGCAATCATTTTTGCCAGGCAGGAAGGAGCCAGGGTGCTGATCAGCACTTATACTGTCCAGCTTCAGGAGCAGCTGCTTTCAAAAGACCTGCCCCTGCTTGAAAAACTTCTGGGCTTCCCTGCCAATGCTGTGCTCTTAAAAGGCAGAAAGCATTATTTAAGCCTTGCCCGATTTGAGCAGTCATTGAATGAAGCGGATGATAATTACGATACTACACTTACAAAAATGCAAATACTGGTCTGGCTGACTGAAACAGCTACAGGCGATGTGGACGAACTGAACCTTTCCAGCGGCGGTGCTGTTTTCTGGAATAAGATACAAAACGGGGACAGCAAATTCATCAGCGAATCAGGCTGGAAATCAAGGGATTTCTATAACAGAGCAAGGAAGAGCGCAGAAAATGCAGATCTGATCATTACCAATCATGCTATGCTTTTGAACAGTCTTTCAGGCGAAAATCAGATCTTCCCTTCATATGATTATGCAGTCATAGATGAAGGGCATCAGTTCAGCAAGGCCGCCGGAAAGCATTTTGGCTTCTCAATCGATTATTTATCTCTCCGTCTCCTGCTTGGAAAAATCGGGCTCTATGATCAAAAGCAGCTCCTCTATAAGCTCGAGCGGCTGCTTGAAGGCAGGGCCGCTATGGACGGTGCTGCTCATCCTTTTGAGCTTAACAGGCTGGTTGCTGATCTTCAGTATGAGATGGATGAGTTTTTTAAGCTGGTAGGGATTTATGGAAAGAGGAAATTAAAAGCAAGGAAATATGCATCCAGCAAAATAAGCTTCAGGCTAACAGATATAACCCCGCGGGATTTCAAAGCGGTGGAGGCTTCTGCAGAGCGCTTTTCTTTCTTGGTTCTGGACCTTATCTCAGCGCTGGAGGACAGGCTTCAGCTGCTTGTGCCTTTAACCGGCGAACTGGCACCGGGTGACCAGGCGCTGCTGGAGGAGATCTCAGCCTGCATCGGCGAACTGAGGGATGTACGTGAAAGCATCAGGAAAACCATATTTGCCGGGCAAACAGCCTGTGCTGTCTGGGTTGAGCTGGACGGCAGAGCAATGCAGAACGCCACGACTGTTTACTCTCAGCCGATTACTGTCGCAGGAAATCTGAGGGACGGCTTCTTCAATCAGAAGAAAAGTGCTGTTATTACATCTGCAACTCTTTCTGTCGGCCAGTCTTTCGATTATATTATGGATGAACTGGGCCTTGACCGGTTCAGCTGCCAGACAGAACTGATAGAGTCCCCATTCGACTATGCTTCACAAGTCAGGCTTGCCGTACCATCGGATTTGCCTGAAATCAATTCCGTTCCTCTGGAGGAATATGTTTCGGCGATCACAGAGCATATCATCTCACTGGCTGAAGCGGCGAATGGGAGGATGCTGATTCTGTTCACCTCACATGATATGCTCCGCAGGACCTATGAGCTCGTGAAGGAAAGCGGCTTTCTTGAGGAATATGTCCTAATAGCCCAGGGAATCACGTCTGGAAGCAGGACAAGGCTTACAAGGAACTTTCAGCGGTTTGACAAGAGCATTCTTTTTGGGACAAGCAGCTTTTGGGAAGGTGTGGACATTCCCGGTGAAGATCTTTCATGCCTGGTGATGGTCAGGCTGCCGTTCTCTCCTCCGGATGAGCCTCTGGGGGAAGCAAGGAAGGAAGCGATTCAGAGCAGGGGAGGCCGGCCTTTCTCCGAGCACGCACTCCCCGAAGCGGTCCTTCGCTTCAAACAGGGTGTCGGGAGGCTGATCAGAACAAAGAATGACCGCGGAATAATTATTGTATTCGACCGGAGGATCGTCACAGCGTCATATGGCAGGGCATTCCTTGATTCCATCCCAAGCATACCAGTTAAGGTAAGCCCCCTGGATGCTATTGTTGACCTTGTGGAAGATTGGCTGCAATAAGGTAAAATATGCCGGGATAAGAGGATAAAAATTTTCGGATGACACACTCTAAAGGATAGCATTGGAGGAGTTCTGGATGAATATGCTATTCGCCTTTCTTATGTTGTTCACAAGCTGGTACTATGTCCCGGTTGAATCTCCATCCCTGCCCGCAGAAGTAAAAAGCATTGATTTAAAGCTTAAACGGAATGAGCTGGCAATCACGTTTTTTTCCCTGCAGGAAGGAGAATCTGCCTTAATTCAGCATCCGGATGGAGAGAATATTCTTATTAATACAGGCGGTGAAGGCTCTGGAGAAGAGCTGTCAAGGCTGCTTGGACTATATAATGTGGAACAAATATCGACTATTATCATGACAGAAGAAGATGTGAACTCCATGGTGAACGCCGGAAGCATCATAAGGGAATTCGGTGTTAAGCAGCTCGTTGCAGGCCAGGGGCTGGCCCGGAAAAGGATGGAAGAGCTTGAAGAGTTCGATGAGGTGAATATCCATATATGGAGCGCGGGCACAAAGCAGCAGCTTTTCCATAATTTGAAGGCAGAGGTCCTGTTCGAAAATGAAAACCCGAAAGAAGGTATGGACCTTGAGCTTACACTTATGAAGCATAAGGTGCTGCTGCTCAATTCCAGCAGCCTCGATGCAGAAAAGGCCCTTCTCAAAAAAAATCTTTCGGATGTAAATATAGTGAAAATGCCAGGCTTCGGGGAGGGCAATTCGGTCTCAGGGCAGCTGATTAAACATCTTGATCCTCAGATCGCCGTCATCTTCCAGTCAAGGAAAGTAAAGCCTGATGAAGATCTTTTTAAAATGCTGCATGAAGCATGGATCGATGTTTATTATACCGGGGTCCATGGAACGGTCACAATAAAGTTCACTGATTTGAATTATGAGGTGATCACAATTTCCCCGGGTGAGGCAGGATAGCCTGTATGTCATATAGGACGCGCAGGCACACAGGAATATACAAAAAAGCTGCGCATGATTGCGCAGCTAAAAGACGTTGTGGACTAGAAGAAAATTTTTGGTGAATCATGCATCTTTGGTTAACGGATGATAACATCACCTGTTATAATATTGGCAAAGACCTGTTATATGGATAGTATAAGCTGTCCGGGCTGTATTATCAGCTGCAATATTTGTCAAAGGTCCGGAGAGAGGAGCAGAACAATGGAAAGCAAAATAGAAGTGCTGTCGACTGTAAAAATCACCAACAGCCCCGATTTGTATAAAATCGTCGATTCATTGAATAGAACATTAAAGGAGAAAGATTTAATGTTCGGCCTGGCACTTGACCAGGAAGATCAAAATAAAGCGGTATTCACCATTTATCGTACATAAAGCAGAGTGATAATATGAAAAAATGGATCATCATCAGCATCATTGCGGCAGCCATTCTGATCGGGATAGCTGCTAAAGTGTATATTGCTTCAACAGAACCGGTCAAAGCAGCTTCAGAAAAAGCGTTTGAGAGGGCAAAAGAAGAGACTGCACTCGAGAGAATGGACAGTTTTACCCTTTATCACGGACAGAAAACCCTCTACGTCCTGCAGGGACAGGATAAAGCAGGAACAGAACTCATTGTCTGGGTTCCTGAGAAAAAAGGGAAGCCGGTTGTCAAAAATGCAAAAGACGGCATATCTAAACAAGAAGCGATTGATATAGTTAAAAGGGAAAAGCAGCCAAAAGAGATCATTTCTGCAAAGCTGGGGATGGAAAAGGGCTTTCCTCTCTGGGAAGTGTATTACCGCTCTAATGGCGGTCTGATCAATTATTATTATATTCATTTCGAAACTGGGGAAATGCTCAAGCGGATTGAAAATTTATGATGAGGATGAAATGGAGGCGCAAGCTATGAAAATAAAGCTAGCAGGCAGGGTGGAGGCGCTGACGCCTTCTTCCACGCTGGCGATAACAGCTAAAGCAAAGGAACTGAAAGCACAGGGCCGCGATGTAATTGGGCTGGGGGCAGGAGAGCCGGACTTCAACACGCCGCAGCATATCATAGATGCTGCATTGGCTTCAATGAATGAGGGGAACACGAAATATACTCCATCTGCAGGTCTTCCTGCGCTGAGAGCCGAAATAGCTGCAAAGCTTAAAAAAGACCAGGGGCTTGACTACAAAATCAATGAAACCTTTGTCGGAAGCGGAGCAAAGCATGTGCTGTACACCCTGTTCCAGGTGCTTCTTGATGAAGGAGATGAGGTCATCATCCCTACGCCGTACTGGGTCAGCTATCCTGAGCAGGTAAAGCTGGCTGGCGGGATCCCTGTTTATGCAGAAGGCTCTGAGGAAAATGGGTTTAAAATCACTCCGCAGCAGCTGAAGGATGCGGCTACAGAGAAAACCAAAGCAGTCATCATCAACTCTCCAAGCAACCCGACCGGAATGCTTTATACGGAGGAAGAGCTGAAGGCGCTTGGGGAAGTGTGCCTTGAGAAAGGCATCCTGATCGTATCGGATGAAATATACGAGAAACTTGTATACAGCAATAACCGCCATGTGTCCATAGCACAGCTGTCACCTGAATTAAAAGAGCAGACCATCATCGTGAATGGTGTTTCTAAATCGCATTCGATGACAGGCTGGAGAATCGGCTATGCAGCTGGCGGCAGCAGGATCATCAAGGCAATGACCGATCTGGCTAGCCACAGCACTTCAAATCCGGCCACTGCTTCCCAGTACGGCGCCATTGCCGCTTATGCCGGCACACAGGATCCGGTCGAGGAAATGAGGCAGGCATTTGAAGGCAGGCTGGAAGAGATTTACGGAAAGCTTGTGTCTATACCGGGATTCACCTGCATTAAGCCGCAGGGCGCATTTTATTTATTCCCGAATGCCAGGCAGGCAGCCGAAATGACGGGCTATAAAGATGTAGATGCATTCGCCGAAGCGCTTCTTGAGGAAGCCCTGGTAGCGGTCATTCCCGGTTCTGGATTCGGTGCTCCGGACAATATCCGCCTTTCCTACGCAACTTCGCTTGAATCTTTGGAAGAGGCTGTTGAACGTATACGCAGGTTTGTGGCAGAAAAGGCCCAGTGATCTAAATGGCATAACAGCAGGCGAGACGTTTTCGCGCCTCATGAATGGCCAATGCTCTTTTCCGCTTACAGCATAAAAGGGAAATAAAGAGATCCGCTTACGCGGATTTTTTTATTCATATGCACTCATGCCCTGTGCTGTTTCAGACCTAATTTCTGGCAGCGTTGCCTGTTATTCTCCTTACTGGCCCTGAATGTTCATGATATACTTTAAAGGAGGTGTCCAGGATGAAAGACAATATTATCAAGTGGCTCCAGGAAGGGAGCCTGTCCATACCAGGTGCCCTCTTGGCCCGCTATCATAAAATGAATATAACTGAACAGGAACTCGTCCTGCTTTTGCATATATCGTCCTTTATTGAAAAAGGCAGAGACTTTCCTACCCCGAATGAAATTTCGTCCCGAATGACGATTTCTGATACAGCATGCACCGATATGATCCGGAAACTGATCCAGAAAGGATTTATTGAAATTCTTGACGGCTTTTCGGATGAGGGAATACGCTTTGAAAAGTATTCGCTTGAACCCCTTTGGGAAAGGGTGGTTGACCAATTCCTCCTCGAAGACAAACAAAAGGATCTTAAATCCCATCAGCAGGAAGAGATGGATCTGTATACATGCTTTGAAAAAGAATTCGGAAGGCCGCTTTCGCCTTTTGAATGTGAAACGCTGGCAATGTGGATGGATGATGACCACCATGACCCTGTCATCATTAAAGCGGCATTGCGGGAGGCAGTTATATCCGGTAAGCTTAATTTCCGTTATATCGACCGTATTTTATTCGAATGGAAGAAAAATGGGATTAAGACAATTGAACAGGCGAAGAGCTTTGGACGCAAATTCCGTCAAAACCAGCCGCAGTCTTCAAGGCAAAAAACGGATGAACGTCCTGTTCAGCAAAAATCAATTCCTTTTTACAACTGGCTTGAGCAATAATGTTAATGGCGGGGGACTTCTCCCGCCCTTTTTGTATGATTTCCTGAATGCTCCCTCCAGGTGCTTGAAGAGCGTTTGGAAGGACAGGATATAGAGAAAAGGTTAAGATAATGAAAACATATTTAAATACAGAGTGGTGATACAAATGCTGAATAAAACACAAATCAGGCATTGCCTGGATGTTATGGGCGAAATGTTCCCTGATGCCCATTGCGAGCTTCATCATGAAAACCCTTTTGAACTTGTTATTGCAGTGGCCCTTTCTGCTCAATGTACAGATGCGCTGGTCAACAAGGTTACCAAAAACCTGTTTCAAAAATATAAAACGCCAGAGGATTATTTAGCTGTTTCCCTTGATGAGCTGCAAAACGACATCAGGTCGATCGGCCTGTTCAGGAACAAAGCAAAGAACATCCACAAGCTCTGCAGGCTCCTCATCGACGAGTATAATGGGATTGTCCCGCATGACAGGGACGAATTGACAAAGCTGCCCGGGGTAGGAAGGAAAACGGCAAATGTCGTCGTTTCTGTGGCTTACGATGTGCCTGCAATCGCTGTAGATACCCATGTGGAAAGGGTCAGCAAACGCCTCGGGTTCTGCAGGTGGAAGGATTCTGTTCTTGAAGTAGAGAAAACACTGATGAAAAAGGTGCCTGAAGAAGAATGGTCAGTTACGCACCATCGGATGATCTTTTTTGGCCGATATCACTGCAAGGCGCAAAACCCCCAGTGCGAAATCTGCCCGCTCCTTGACCTTTGCAGGGAAGGCCGGAAAAGGATGAAGAGGAAATAATGGCGGATAGCGAAAAAATCATGCTGCAGGTGTCTCCTGAAGTCTACCATCCATTTCTGGTGGGAGAGGAGGAAGCCTGGGAGCCAGCTTGGGCAGATGAGTTTCAGGCAGATGCGATCTTCATCTATGAGATTGCTTTTTATAATGGGATTGAAGCGCTCAGGCCATGGGAGAAGGCGGAAGAGTTCTTTCCCGCAAGGATTGAACAGTGGGAGGAGGTAAAATCCTCCATTGCTGCTTTGCATGGGAAACGGGAGAGGTTGGGATTGGCGGAATTGATGAGGTCTGCTATAGGCATCTTCGTTCAAATGCTGTTCTGGACCAACGGACAGCCGGCCAGGCTGGATACTCCTAAAGAGTTTATGCTATTGAATGTTAAGCCAGCTAACTTAAATGAACGGCTGGAATTTGTTTTGTCCAGTCCGCTTCTTTATCATTCGTTCATTCAATTATGTGAGCTGCAGGCTGAACTAGAAAAGCAGCGCCAAAAGAAAGCAAGCATAGAAAAAGCGTTTAAGCATAAAGCTTAAACGCTTTTTACATTTAGACTTTTGAAAGATGCGCCGGATTAATTGCTTCCGTCAGACCCGGAGCCGCTGCCTGATCCGGATCCGCTCCCGGAGCCAGAACCTCCAGATCCTGTGCCGGACCCTCCAGAACCGGAGCCGGTTCCGCTGCCTGATCCGGACTGTCCTCCATTCTGGCCGGTTTGCCCGGACTCACCGCCGGAGCCGGATTCACCCTCAGAACCGCTGTCGTCACCTTCTCCGTCATCTTCTTCATTTCCTCCGTTGCCATTGCCGTTGCCGTTGCCATTGCCGTTGCCGTTGCCATTGCCGTTGCCATTGCCATTGCCATTGCCGTTGCCAGGATTCTGATTGTCTTCCTCATTTTCCTCATCATTCTGGTTAGCATCGTCATCCTGACTGCCGTCTTCCCCATCTTCAGGTTCTTCCTGTCCATCATCCTCAGGAGCTCCCGGGATGGTGACAGAAACAGAAGCAGGATCGCTGCGCATATCATCTCTAAATGCTGTAACGCTGAAAGTGTATGTGCTTCCAGGGGAAGGAGCAGTAAACCTTAAGCCTTTTTCAGCCGTTACCGTAGGCTGCTGGCCGCTGCCGTCAACCGAAGCATTCACCTCGAATTGCACGCCTTCTTCTGAACCATATTCCCAGCCAACCACGACTTCATTGGCTTCTGGATCAAATACTGCAGATAAGCCTTGCGGCGCATCAAGTTTGTCGTATTTCTTTGAAACCTGTGTAGGAGCTTCTCCTTTAACTGCATATTCAGTAAGGATCTGGTCGCTTGGCGTATAGGCGCTTGCGAGCTTTGAAGTGCCTTTTTCAATCTTTACGACTTCTACGCTTTTCGGCATTTTGAAGTCAGGTGTTTCTTTGCCTTCAGACACATGGGCCATCAGGTTTTTAAATAGATTTTGAGCTATTTTCTGGTCTCTACCGTTTGAAGGAAGATAATTCTTCCTGTCTTTATAGCCAGTCCATACGGCCGCTGTATAATTCGTTGTATATCCGGCAAACCAGGCATCAGGTACAGCGCCGTCAGGAACATTGTATTTGGATATTTCATCACTGCTGTAATTAGTCGTTCCTGTCTTTCCTGCGATCGGCAGGCCTTGTACGTTGGCCTGCTGGCCGGTGCCATATGAATCTTTAACAACACTCTTGAGCATGTCAGTGATCATAAAGGCAGTATAATCTTTCATTACAGCCTTGGATTCCGGTGTCAGATCAAGCTTAGTTCCATCCCGAAGTTCAACGCTCTTGACAGTATGGGGGGCATTATAAATGCCGTTATTCCCAAATGCGCTGTATGCGCCTGCCATTTGCATGGATGTTACTCCATTTTTTAGTCCCCCGATAGCATAGGACTCCTGGATATCTTCCAATGGAATTCCCAGGTTAACAGCAAAATCTTTAGCCTTCTCAAGGCCGACTTCCTGCAGGGCCATGACTGCTGGCACGTTGCGGGAACGGGCGAGTGCTTCCCTCATGCTCATCGGTCCCATATGGCGGCCGTCCCAGTTATTGAATTCGGTTCCATTGGAATATGCATAAGGCTTGTCATCCAATGTATGGTAAGTTCCCCAGCGTTCATATTCAATTGCAGGTCCATAATCTAAAATTGGTTTAATGGTTGATCCAGGCTGTCGCGTATGACTGGTTGCATAGTTGAAACCAAATTCCACATCTGAGTTTCGGTTCCCGCCAAGGGCACGGATTTCCCCTGTCTTTGTATCCAGGAGTGTTATGCCTGCCTGGAATTCTTCATTTGGAAATTCTACAATTTCATTGCCGTTGAGCATTGTTTCCACATATTCCTGTGCATCTTTGTCCAGTGTAGTGTATATTTTGAGTCCATCTGTAAAGACATTAATCGTTGGATATTTTTTATCAATTTCCTTAATAGCCTGCCCGATGAAGGAATCATAAGGAATGTCTCCATTGATTTTTCGATTCTCTTCGGCGACCAGGGAGGATGTGACCGGAATCTTCTTGGCCGCTTCCATTTGTTCTTTTGTGATGTATCCATGCTTATTCATCAGCGTCAGTACAATATTCCGCCTTTTTTCCGCCTTGTCAGGGTGGTTGAAGGGATTGTAATTGTTCGGGCTTTGCGGCAGTCCTGCAAGCAGTGCTGCTTCGTGAAGCTCCAGATCCTTCAGCGGCTTGCCGAAGTATGTTTCTGAAGCAGTCGCGAACCCGTAAGAGTATTGCGACATATTCACTTTGTTCATATAAAGCTCTAATATTTCATGCTTTGTATATTTACGTTCCAGCTGGATGGCCAGCCATGCTTCCTGAGCTTTATGGGAAAGCTTTTTATCAAACTCGAGGAAATAGTTTTTGGCTACCTGCTGGGTGATGGTGCTCGCTCCTTCTGCACCAAAGCCTTCTGTGATGTTGGCAAGGACTGCACCGCCGAGGCGGATCGGATCAATGCCATGATGTTTATAAAAGCGGGAGTCTTCTGTTGCAATGACTGCTTCCTCAACGATCTTTGGTATGTCCTCATACTCGACATAATCCCTGTTTTCGGAACCGATGGTTGCAATCTGCTCCCCGTTCATATCATAAATTTCAGATGCGATAGCGGATTTCAGCTTCTCTTCATCAAGCTTTGGCGTATCTTTGACCATGTATGCAAATGCACCGGCTCCGATGATGATGCCGGCAAGCCCGAGTGCGATCAGCACCAGAAATATCTTTTTGAAGATACCGCCTTTTTTCTTTTTGGGAGTTTTTTTCTTGGTGCCGGCAGACTGCTGCTTCCGGCGTTCCTCCCTTGAGTTGTAGTTTTCTGCCATATATATATTCATCCTTTCTTACATCTGCATAAAATCATGTAAGATTATAAAGATAATCTATTACTTTAATATAGTCAATCCTGGGCTGGAAGCCAAGCTGGATCCTATGGCCATTTTCTTCTATTTCCGTTTTCGCAATGGATTTGCGTCCGCCATTCTCCATCCTCTCCCAAAAAGGGAAAAGGGAGCGGGCTTCTAAAAGGAAGATTTCTTCGCTCTCTGAGAAACGGAGCAGCACAAAGCAGATCCCCCCCTGGGCAACTATCCTGCGCATATGGGATATCTGGTGGGCATGGAAGTTCTTAAGAGGAAAAGAAGTGCTATTCTTCGTTTCCTTTGCTTCAAAATCAATATATCTTCCTTTATAAAGGCCATTATAATCTGTGGTTGAGGCTTGCTTGAAATAAGCCTCCTTAATAACCGCAGCACTTCTTTTAGGATAGTCAACATTCACAATCTGGACTGGCGTGGGCTTTTTATGGATTACAGCCAGCCCCCTTTCCAGGTAAAAAGCATTTGTTTCATTTATATCATCCTCTAGTGTCATCCCCCTGTTGGAATATGTCCATTTTTTCTCCTTTTTCACAGGCGCAGCAGCCGCCTTTTGCGGCAAATACTTTCGTCCGTTTGGGTAGTGGAAATTCAATTGCATTCACCTGCCTGTTTTCATTGTGCCGCTATGCCGGCAATCGCTCACTACTCATCATACCAAAAGTGCCGGCTGGAATGTTGAATAAAAAGCACCAAAAAGTGAACGATAACAACAGTGAGCAAGGAGGTTTGCTTTGAGAAAAACAGCCAATTTCACATTTGACAGCTCCGAACGGATGCTCGCAGAGGAAATCCGTTCGATTGCGGATCATTATAACAAAGATAATATCAGCAGGACCCATGCATATTTCGACTATTATCAATCCCACCCGGACATCCAATGGGCTTTCCTGGCGAGTATGGTTTCCAGAAATGCAGGCTGGAATATGTGCGATCTGGAAGAGGCGTCATTGTCCTGCCTCCTTGGACCGGAAATCAGGGAGCGGCTTTTCCTTACATATGAGCGTGCCAATTGGCTCATTTTCTCAGATGCCTTTCCACAGCTGCTTCTCTATGAATATTCGACGAAAAAAAACTCGCCAATGTTTCATCTTCTGCCATTCTTTCATGTGTCTTCATTTATGGAAAAAGAATGGAACCGGTTTTGGCAGGAGGGGGACCGGGAAAGATTAATGATTGCCCTGATAATAAATGAACAAAACCTGATCCAGCGCCCTGTGATTGAACATCCGGTGTATAAAAGG
Source organism: Bacillus infantis NRRL B-14911 (assembly GCF_000473245.1). Lineage (NCBI taxonomy): Bacteria > Bacillati > Bacillota > Bacilli > Caryophanales > Bacillaceae > Bacillus > Bacillus infantis. The sequence continues at coordinate 3,079,203 of NC_022524.1, read as the reverse complement.
AGGGTGTTCCATTCACTGTTTTTTTCCATCCAGGACTGGATGCATTTCAGCTCGGTCCTGTTTCCAACCTGCAGCGGCCAGCTTTATGGAGCAAGTGTAAAGAAGTTCAGGAAAACGGACGAAAGAATCATGCTCGGAAAAAGGCTTGCAGGGATTCTGTTCTCACCCGCTCATTTTCCGGAGTTCCTGAATTTTGCAGGAAAAGTGCCTCACACGGGATCAAGGTTGGATTACGAACAATTCCTCAATGGCGGGACAAAGCGGGCTTTGCAAACCTTAAAAGATACTTACCCTGTTATCAGCCATCACATACATGAAAAGCATGATTGGTCAAAGGAGAGAGGAGTCAGCCCTGAGTGGTTTGCAGAAGAAGGGGAGACAGAAGAGCCTGTCCTGATGACAGAATGGTTCCTGCATAAGCAGAGGCAGCTGGAACGGGCAGCGGGATTAAAGAAGTTTATTTGGTTTAAAAGGTAAACGCAGTCCGGCATTGCGGATCAGCTGGAGCGGGATATAGTTCACCAGCTGGCGCTGCTTTTTAAAGAAAAACCGAAAAATAGCGGTTCTAGAACATGAGGCTGGAACCACTATTCTGCTATAAACGAAAAATAACGGTTCTAGAACACCAGCCGGAACCGCAATGCTGACAAGTTCAAAATATAATAACCCAGGTCCAAATTACAGACTCCAATCTTCCTCTACCCTATTGAATGAAGTTCCTGGATTAAGGAACCTTGGTTTTACTAAAACCAATTCATAATCTGCTCAGCCATCAATACAAAAAAAGCAAGGGATCCCCCTTGCTTTCATCAGGTGGAAGGTCTGTCCGGGCCTTCCAGCTTTTTGCTGCCGAATCCAGTTTTCGTTTCTTCCTGCTTCTTTGGCTGAACCTTATTTTGTTTTTCCTTGTTTGCCATCTTTCAACACCTCCATCCTTTAGTGTGTTCAATCACCAATATTTCATCCATTCAAGATGTGTCGAAACGCTCTTTGTTCCATTGAAAAATATAACTATCTTTGGCGAATCGCTTCTAGTTTTGTCAGGGGTGAAGGGAAGTGAAAAGAGAAGGCGAATACAGTGAATAGCAAAAAGCCGTACAGTCGGATATATATGTAAAAGGGAGGTTATATGATGAAACACACTTCACAGAAAGAAGAATTGCTCCATATGCTGAATGAGATATATGACCAGCTGGAAGAATTGGATGCAGCACTTGAGACAAGCCTTTCAAAATTCAGGGGAGAAATGGCGGAGGAACATCAGCAAAAGATGATATATTGCGAATCAAGGCTGGCCAATGCTGAAAATCGGCTTCAGGAAATCGGGAAAAAGGACGGCAGGGACCGAAAGATGACAGGCGGTAATGACGGCATTAAGCTTGAATTGGGCTATTAGGTTGTTTAAAATAAAGAATGATCTTTAGTAGCTGGATACCCACGCTACTTTTATTTTTTTGGACAAATATCCAACTGGAGATGAAATATATGGACGAGGTAAAACATTTAGACAGGCTGACTAGAGAGCTGCTGGAATGCACGGAGGAAGCGGCAGGCCATTACCGCCAGGCGCGGGAAAGGGGAACCAAGCCTGATTTCTATGCGGAAGTAAAGCCTTTTGCCGATCATAGCAAACAGCTGCTGGACGAATGGTCCTCTCAGGCTGCCCGCTGGATCGCGGAAAACAGGCCCAAGAACCTGCATGAAAATCAGATCAGTTCGGCAGCGGAGCATATAGAACTGATTACTGTCCAATGCTTCTTCCCGGAAACAAGCCGGACCCGTTTCATTAATTACTATAACTCCACCAAATATGTCCTCAATGTCCTCCTTGGCCATTTAGACGAAAAAAAATAAAGCCTGCAGGACAATTGTCCGCAGGCTAAGCTTTTTTTTTGATTAAAGTTATGCGGCCCGTGTCCCGCTATACCCTCCGGGGATCAATTCTGCAGATTTGCTGCTGCGGTGAAGGAACAGTCAGCTACGGCTCCCTGTGCTTCAAGCTCACGAATAAGGTTGCGGTATTCATTAATGGTGATCTCATTGTGGATATAGGCTTTCTTGGCGAAATCCAATAATTCATTGACGCTCTCGGGGCTATAATCTTTCAGCTGCAAAAATTTCAGTCTCAGTTCGTGAATGTTCATTAATGTTCCTCCTCCGCCTTTTCCCATATCGTATCATGAAACAAAAAAGTTTCTCCGTTTTTAAAAAATTGAAACTTCCGACAAAATTCATCATAAGCAGACAAAACCGGATAATCTTACCTGCAATGCACAAATTGGGCAGATGCATCATAATTTAAAGTAGCGATCAGTATTAGGAGGATGTCTGCCCATGTTTCAAAAAAACAGAAGATTTCCGGCACGAGTGCAGCAGCCAGGGGGCAGCGGCATATACGGCCGGCACAGATACTATTCCGCATTTCCAATGCAAGGAAGCCCCCAGGCCCAATATCAGCCCCAGGCTTTTGCCGGCAGTCAATCAGCATACTTCATTCCTTTCCAGCAGGCACATAATCCGCCGCCCTATTTCCAGGGCTATCAGCATCAAATGCAGCCGCCAATTCAGCCTCAAGTCCAGCCGCAGGCCCAGCAGCCTGTAAGCCAGGGGCTTTTTCAAAATCCGCTGCAGCAGGAGGAAGCATATCAGCAGCCGCAAAGCCAGCAGCCCCATAATCCTTACCCTTATATGAATCCATACCCCAAGCAGTCTTTCATGGCAAAGCAGCCTTCGGGAGTCCAGTCGATCATGAATTCCTTTAAAGGCCAGGATGGATCCCTTGATTTCAACAAAATGATGAATACAGCCGGCCAAATGATGAGCGCAGTTAATCAGGTCTCATCTATGGTCAAAGGGCTGGGAGGCATATTCAAAGTATAAAGAACAGCTGAGGAAGGCTGTTCTTTTCTATCTGGCTTTCACCAATATAAAACCGAAAATTTCGGAATTCATGGAATATTATTGACAAAATTGTGAAGGGATTGGAAAATGGAAACATTGACTGTAGGTCATATAAAAAGGGGTGGTCAATATGCTTAGGCAAATACAGCAGCTTATCATCGTGGTATTGCTTATCCTGCTCATTGCCTCACTGCCGTTAATGGTAACCGCAGATCCGGAAACACAATCGCTGAGCTTTGATCCGGGTGCGCTGCCGCAGGTATACGGCGAATTTTTCACACAAATAGCAGACGGGGATTTAGGTACATATCAGCAGGGGACGAGGACACGGTCCATCGGGGAGGATATCGGGCGGTTCTTTATCACAAGCCTGAAAATCATGGAAGCGGGGATCCTGGCAGCGGTCGTGCTCAGCCTGGTTTTCGGTGTCTTTATCAGCAGGTTCCGGGCAGCCAGGGGATTCAATTATATCCTTAACATTCTGGCATCCATTCCGGATTTCATCATTATTGTTGCCAGCATGATCCTTGCCGTGAAATTTTATAAAATGACGGGGATCAGGATCATTTCCCTGAGGCCGGATTCCGGTGCGCTGAACACGTGGTTTCCGACAGTGCTTGTGGCGATAGCCCCCACATTGTATCTGTTTAAGCTGGTGGCAGTGAAATACTATCAGCTGAGCGGCGAAGATTATATCAGGACCGCGGTGGCTAAAGGGATGCGGCTGGATTATATCAATCTTCAGCATGTTTTTAAAAACATCGAGCCTTTTATCCTGGCGGAAATGACAAAGGTGATTTCGCTTGGGATAGGAAATTTATTTATCGTTGAATACATAATGAACGTTTCAGGAATCACGAAATTCATTTTCCAGGCTAATGGATTCCAGCCCATTGCGATCGGCTTGTTCGCAATGCTTTTGATGTCGCTGATCGTTTATCTTTCTATCAGATTATTATTTTACTTATTTAAGCGGGTGCTGATCCATGAATAAGCTGCTCAGAGTGAATTACTCATTATATATTGGCGTATTTCTAGTCAGTGTTCTGCTTTTCTTTGCTGTTTTCGGGCCGTATTTGGCGCCCCATCAATTATCTGAAGCGCTGGAGACACAGTATCGGGATGGAAAGGTGCTCGCACCGCCGATCCAGCCGTTTGAATCTGGCGAATATCCATTGGGGACTGACAGATGGGGCTATGATATTGCATCCATGATTCTAAATGGCCTGAAATACACAGTTTTCATCGCGATTGCCGTAACTTTTATCAAGATGGTGCTGGGTACCATTATCGGTTTGTATGTGGGGACCTGGAAGCGGACACCGGGATGGCTGCTGGCGTTTGAAAATGCGTGGAGCTTTGTCCCGCTGTTTCTGATCGTTTACTTTTTCTTCAGGGGAATCAACACGCTGTCATTCATTCCGACATGGAAGCTTATCATGCTGTTCATCCTGATCACTTCCCTTGTCAGCATTCCAAGCATTGTCTCATCTGTCCGGCAGAAAACGGCAGAGCTGAACAAATCTGTATACATTGAAGCTGCCAGGGCATTGGGGGCAGGAAGGCACAGGCTGATCTGGAAACATATTTTCCCTCAGCTCAAAGAAACATTTCTTGTCATGTTCATTCTTGAGATTGTCTATGTGATCACGATCATGGGGCAGCTTGGCCTGCTGGAGATCTTTGTCGGCGGTACAAGGGTCACCTATGATCCGCTCCTGTTTCACTCCATAACGAAAGAGCTGGCAGGGCTGGTCGGCCAGGCAAGGGGAAATATTTATGGGAACCTTCATATTTTAATGGTGCCCCTTGCAGTCTTATTGATCACGACCATTTCATTCAGCCTTCTGGCCAATGGCATGAAAAACCGATTCCAGTCCAATTACCAGAGAACACCTTGGATCAAAACCGGACAGGAGCCAAAGCTGAAGCCAGTAAGGAAAAATTATATAGCCCAAAAAGGAAGGAAGCTGCTGTCGCCTGAACCGATGGCGCTTATAATCCTTTTGATCCTCTTTATCAGTGCCGGCACTTATGTGTATGCCACAAAGGATCAGGATATAGGGGTGAAAAACTTCAGCCAGGCTGAATATGACCTGAGCCTTAAGATGAACAAGCAAGGAGAATTCTCATCGACAGCCAATATTGAAGTGAAGAATGAGTCAGAGGATGAATGGGATAAGCTGGTGTTCTATTTTATACCGAATGTATTCAAGGAAGGCCATTCGTTTCAAAGCGTGGAAGGCTACGCCTCCGTCACTCTGAATCACATCAAGGTGGACGGGAAGGAAGCGGATTATGAACTGAAGGATGATACCTTAAGCGTCTTCCTTTCAGAAAAAATGGATAAAGGCGATAAAGGCAAAGTTGAGATAAACTATGAGTTCACCCTTCCTGAAAAAGGAAATCGTTTCTCAAAAGTGGATAAAAATTATTACCTTGCCCAATGGTACCCGATGCTGGCAACCTTCCGTGAGCATAAATGGAATAAGGAGAAGTATTCCGAAGGGCTGGAAACCTACCATACCGATTTTTCAGATTACAAGGTTTCCTATGATATACCAAAAGGCTACACGATTGCCTCAACAGCAGATGAAGACCCGCCAGCCTCTGAAACCAGGGGAACTTTGAAGGCTGAAAAGGTCAGGGACTTTTTCATCAGTATCCTTAAAGATACAAAGGTATATGAAGCAGAAGCAAAAGAGGGGGTTAAGGTAAGGCTCTTTACGGAGGATGATCATAACAAAGATCCTGAACAGTCGCTTGATCTTGCCAAAAAGGCTCTTTCCTTCTACCAGGATAAAATAGGGGAATATCCTCATGAAACGCTTGATGTCGTCCTGGATGAAGGTCAGTTTATGGAATATCCCGGCATCGTTACGATCAATCCGTATATTGAGGATTCGTATTTCTACCAGGTTTCCATCGTTCATGAGATCGCCCATCAGTACTTCTACGGAACCGTTTCTAATGATCCTTATTATGAAGCATGGGTGGATGAGGGGATTACCGAGTTTGCAACCAGCATGTATTTCTATGCGGGAAAAGGCGAGGGGGAAATTAAGGCTTTTTCTCTTCCTCTTAACCGGATGAAGAGCATAGAAGAAGAATCAGTTAAACGACAGCATTCAAATGTGCCGCTGGATGAAGTGTCGCATAACGGATATGTGTATGGCCAGCCGGCAGTGAAGCTGCTCGAATTAGTCAATAACCGTTTCATGGTCAAAGGCAATGACCCGCGTATTGTGGGGATGGAGTTCCTCTCAGCGTACTACGAAAAGTTTAAATTCAAAGAAGTGGATTCGAAAATGTTTGCGGATTTTGCCGCAGACTACTTTCTTGTCCCGAAAGGCTATTTTACCGACTGGCTGACGCTTGAATAATATTCTGCCGTCTGGAATGCCGCATGTAAAAAGCTCCCTTGCTGCAATTGCAAGGGAGCTTTTCGGCCTGTAAAGAGGAACTTTGGCTGCCTTTGGCAGGTGAGCTCAATAGGCATTAATTATTTTCATCAATGATGATTTTCTTGCCTGACTGCTTAGGTATCCGGATGATCAGCAGGCCGTCCTGGTAAGAAGCCCTGACCTTTTTTTCATTGATAGGCTGCGGAAGCGGGATGGTCCTGGATGATTGCTGCATCGTCTGCTTCCGGCTGAAGGTCCTGTGCTTATCATCTTCCTGGAGTACGGTTTCCGCGTGGCTGACTGAAATGGTAATATAATTATCCAGTACATCAATATGGATCTGCTCCCTTTTTATCCCCGGCAGCTCTGCTGTAATATGATGCTCTTTATCGGTTTCAGATACCCGGACAGAAAAGGAACTCTGCGGAAACGGAGTTTTAAAGAAATCATCAATGCTCTGCAAGAACCCTTTGACGGGTTTTTCCTGAAAGAATGTGTTCATCGATTTCATGATATCGCTGAATGGCTCATTTTTCTCTTTCTTTTTTGGGCCATCAGGCAGCTGTGAAGACATTCATGCATCTCCTCCCAAAACAGAATCTTGGGATATATTATGCAATCAGCGCCCGATTGGTCCCTTTGAGAAAGACTCACCCTCTTACTTATAGATACCTGATTTTCCGCGCAAAAATATTTTTGATCCCCTGGGAAAGGAGATTGAAGGTGAATATAGAAAAAGTCATGAACAAGGCTGCAAAGAATGGAATCCAGATCGGGCCCCGGATGTCGATAAACGCATCTTTTAGAAGCATCGGCCAGGAGATGGATGTGTTGACAAATTCCCATAGCCCTGTTGGCGTCTGGACAAACTGCTGGGAAATGAAGATGCCGACAAAGCCTAGCTGTCCCAGGAGGAACATTACTTTTCCCAGATCTGAGATCATATAGACCAGGATTTTCCCATACAGAAAAGGCATATAATATCGTTTGAACATGGCAAAGGGAGTGGTTCCCGCTGCTATTCCCCCTGTAATGAACTCTTTTGATGATACTTCATCGAATTCCAATTTGATCATGTCGGCAGCCCTGGCTGCTTCAGAAAGGGCAACCACAAGGATCAGCCAGAAAGGCCGGTCTTTTGCAAACAATAAAGGCGGCAGATTAACGACCAGTATGACAATGATGATGGTCGGGATATAAGATAGGAAGCCATTCAGCCATTTGAGGACAGAATCGGCCGCCAGCACCTTTTTATGCGCCAGGAAAGCAAAGGGAATCGCCAATGCATATCTGAGGGCTGTAATGATAATCACAAGGAGAAGCGTTTCCTTGGCGCCAAGCACAATGATGCTCAGCAGATCCCTGCCCGATTTGTCCGTTCCGAGCGGGAAGTCTTCATTTGGCCCGTATGGCGGGATGACAGGCTTGCGGTTCTCATCCATAATATAAGTGATTGTGGACAGCTCCCGGTCTATAAAAGGGAGGAAAGGGCCGATGAAAGCAATAAATGCCAGGATCCCGAGACAAACCAGGCTTATAATAAATACACTATATTTTTTCCACTGAAATTTTCTGTTCATATCAGTTCACTTCCCCCTGCCCTTTTTGGCATAAAGAGATATTTAGCTGATTGAGAGGCCAGTATGGTTAAAAACATCAGCACCAGGAATGGAAGCATCAGCGCAAAAGAAGAAACATCATTATAATTCAGGATGCTTTTAAGCAGATTGTTTCCTGCTCCCTCGTAGCCGGATAACTTCTCCACGATCGGCAGGCTCGATAAGATATACAGCATAATGAACTGCGCCTGATTGAGAAGTGTCCCGGCACAGTTAAAAAGGATATGCAGATAAATCTTTTTCTTTCCCAGCCCTTTTGAGTAGGCTGTCCGGATATAATCTTCCCCGCTTTCCTTGTCCATCGCAGCAGCGGTAAAATTGACCATATGAATGAAAGGGAAAAGTGTCAGTGAGATCATTGGGAGAAGAAAACTGTACCAATGCTCATGGCCGTATAGTGTAATCTGCGGAAATCCCCATTGAATCAGCTTGATCAATATATACTGCAGGCTCATATACAGAAAAAAATCCGGAACCGATGAAAACAGCCAGGACAAGGCTTCCTGAATTTTACCCCGCATACGGAGGCGCATCGAAAACTTTGCAATTCCTGCCAGTATTCCAGCTGCCATGCTGATAAAGAAAGCAGGAAGAATGATTCCGAGGCTTCTTTTCATATAAAGGATGGTTTCTTCGGACACCTTCCTTCCAGTCCGGCTCTCGCCAAATCCGTTTTCCTTCTGGATAAATTGAAAGAAGGATTGAATCTTATTTTTGTAGGCTTCTGCACTGAAAGGATAATCCATTTCAATGTGAAATGCGGAAGGCTGATAGATGACCGGTTCTCTTGGCAGCAGCAGAATCAATAGAAAGCTCGCCAGCACAAGGAGAAAAATGAACAGTTTTTTAAGTAACAGCATAAAACGATTGACCCCCATTCTTCTATATATCTGTTAAAATAGGTTAACCGCGGCCAAAGAGCCGCTTTCAAAAAAAATATATCTGAATTGTCGCAAATTTTATACCTTCAGTCAATTTACTTTTGGAAAAATCTGATAATCTTAAATTCGGGCTGTTTGGTTCCGTTCCAGATAAATCCAACAGGAAAACAAAAGAAAATCCTTTTTGAACGAACGTTTATTCGGTAGAATGGGTGTATGAGGTGAACGGAAAATGAAGCTCAGGAAAAATCTCCAGGAGATATTAAAAGATTTAAAGATGACCGAAGAGTTCAAGGATAATATTGTCCATTGGCATACAATTGAAGAAAAAGAAGCAAAAACAGAGGATCTGCCGGATGATATACATCCATCCTTGAGAAATGCTTTGGAAAAGCGGGGCATCAGCCGTCTTTATACACACCAGAGGTCTGCCTATGCGGCTGCTTCTGAAGGAAAAAGCCTTGTGGCTGTTACTCCAACTGCATCTGGAAAAACACTATGCTACAATCTTCCCGTCCTCCAGACGGCCATCAGCGATCCGAAGGCGAGGGCGTTGTATATATTCCCTACCAAAGCACTGGCCCAGGACCAGAAGAGTGAAATAAATGAATTGATCCAGGAAGCGGAGCTCCCTGTCAACAGCTACACGTATGATGGCGACACTCCGGCTAATATAAGGGAAAAAGTTAGGAAAGCAGGCCATGTTGTCATAACGAACCCTGATATGCTGCATTCGGCGATCCTTCCCCATCATACCAAATGGGTTTCTCTTTTTGAAAATCTCAAATATGTTGTCATTGACGAGGTTCATATTTACAGAGGCGTCTTCGGCAGCCATGTGGCAAACGTGATCCGCCGCCTCAGGCGCATCTGCCGTTTCTACGGGAGCGACCCGCTCTTCATCTGCACATCGGCAACCATTGCCAATCCGCTTGAGCTTGCTGAAAACCTGACGGAAAAGAAAATGGAGCTGATAGACAATAACGGGGCGCCAAGCGGAAGGAAGCACTTCTTGTTCTATAACCCGCCGATTGTCAATATACCGATGAATATTCGGCGAAGCGCCACGCTTGAAGCAAGGAAGCTGGCCGGGAGGCTTTTGAAAAACCGCATCCAGACTATTGTATTTGCCAGGAGCCGTGTCAGAGTCGAAATCCTGCTCACCTACCTCCAGGAGCTGGTCAAGCATCAGCTGGGGCCGAAAGCCATCAGAGGCTACCGGGGAGGCTATCTGCCGACAGAGAGAAGGGCGATTGAAAAGGGTTTGCGTGCGGGTGAAATCTACGGGGTCGTCAGTACAAATGCATTGGAGCTTGGCGTGGATATCGGCCAGCTTCAGGTATGCATCATGACGGGTTATCCGGGATCAATCGCAAGCTCGTGGCAGCAGGCGGGACGGGCAGGGCGGAGGCATGGCGAGTCTCTCGTCATCCTTGTTGCCAGCTCCAGCCCCCTGGACCAGTACGTCATTCAGAACCCGGACTATTTTTTCAATAAAAGCCCGGAAACGGCCAGGATCAATCCTGACAACCTCATCATTTTAATCGACCATATGAAGTGTGCCGCCTATGAGCTGCCATTTAAGTATGGGGAGAAATTCGGTACTGCCGATACGGAGGAACTTCTTGAATATCTGACAGAAGAAAGGGTGCTTTACCAAAACGGCGATAAATGGCATTGGATGAACGATTCTTTTCCTGCCCACAATATCAGCCTCCGGTCTGCATCACAGGAAAATGTCATCATCATTGACCAGTCCGACATTGCAAACGTGAAGGTGATAGGTGAAATGGACCGTTTCTCTGCGATGACGCTCCTGCATGATGAAGCCATTTACCTCCATCAGGGCACCCAGTTCCAGGTTGAGTATTTGGATTGGGATGAAAAGAAAGCGTATGTGAGGGAGGTTGATGTGGATTATTTCACAGATGCCAATCTTGCCGTTGAGCTGAAAGTGCTTGAAGAAGATAAAAACAGGTCACGCGGTGAAATGGAAATCGGATATGGCGATGTGAGCGTGCTGGCCATGGCAACGATATTCAAGAAGATCAAGTTTGAAACACATGAAAACATCGGTTCCGGGCCGATCCACCTGCCGCAGGAAGAGCTGCATACAAGCTCGGCGTGGATATCCATCGGCAAGGAGCAGATCCAATTTGATGAAGACCGGATTGAAGAAGGATTGATCGGGACCGCACATGCACTCAAGCATATTGCCCCGCTGTTTGTCATGTGCGATCCGCAGGATATTTTCGTTGTACCGCAGGTAAAGGCTGCGCATAATGAGAAGCCGACCATCTTCTTTTATGACCGCTACCCGGGAGGCATAGGTCTGAGCGAAAAGCTCTATGATGGGATTGAAACGGTCATACAGAAGGCTGAAGGCATGGTAGCAGGCTGCTCCTGCGAGAACGGCTGTCCATCGTGCATTGGCACTGATTCAGCTATGAATACGGCCAAAAGCGATGTCTTGAAGCTTTTGGCATTATTCAGAAAAACGGCTATGGAGGGGGAGCGGTATGAGCCTCAAAAATAAGCTGAACCGATTAAAGCCTCATCTCTCAAAAGAACAGGGGAGTGAACCGGCTAAGCCTGTCAGGGCAGAAGAAGCTACTCAGGAATTTATGCTTCATGACCTATGGAAGGAAAACGGGGTTTTTCCATTCCATTTTGAGGACAGCTTCTGCCTCGTCAGGGAAAAGGAATATCCGCTAGACTGGAAGCATGGTAATTACCGGTTCTCTGATTTTGCGGCTGCAGTGAATGCCTGGAACAGCGGGGATGTATCCCATCCGCTTTCCTCTGCCGGGCATCAGCCTGATGAGCTGTTCTTCTTTGATACAGAAACTACGGGTCTTGGCGGCGGCACCGGAAACACGATTTTCCTGCTGGGGCATGCCAGTGTGACGCGTGATGGTGTGAAGCTCAAACAGCATATCCTTCCCCATCCCGGTGCAGAGGTGCCGCTTTATAAGAGCTTCCTGGACAGCGTGGATTATACAACCATGGTCACCTATAATGGCAAAGCTTTTGACTGGCCGCAGGTGAAGACAAGGCATACCCTTATCAGGGAACAGGTGCCCAAGCTTCCGCCTTTCGGGCATTTCGATCTTTACCACGCATCCCGAAGGATCTGGAAGCACAGGCTTGAGAGGCTGAAGCTTTCCATCGTCGAGAAGGAAGTGCTTGGCGTTGAGCGGAAAGATGATATACCAGGCTTCCTTGCACCGATGATCTATTTTGATTACGTGCAGACAAAGAACCCCGAAGGCATGCTCGGAATCCTGAAGCATAATGAAATCGATATCCTGTCGCTCATAACGCTGTACACACATCTTTCCTATCAGCTCCTTGGGCTGGACGGCAGCCGGACCGCTGCGGAAACCTATGAAGTAGGGCGGTGGTTTTCTTCTCTCGGCAACACTTCTTCTGCAAAAGCAGCCTTTGTGCAGGCAGCACAGACAGAGAATGAAGAGTCAGTGAAGGCCAGGAATGCACTCGCATTTGAACACAAGAAACTGAAGGACTGGGAACAGGCGGCAGCCCTATGGCAGGAATGCGCCGATTCGGAGGCAGATCCGAAAATTACGGCTGAATCCTCCATTGAACTGGCAAAATATTTTGAGCATCGCAGCAAAGACCTTGCGCGCGCAGTCCATTATGCTGAAAAAGCGAGAAAGGCGCTGGAAGCCGTTCCTGCACCTGGTACCTCAGATAAGCTCAAACCGGAAACAGATAAGAGGATCCGGAGACTCTATGCTAAGCTGGAAAAAGAACAGTCCCGGAATGATACCGCTTCTGCCGGTATAAAAAGCGCAGCATCAGGAAAATAACACCCTGGCTGCGTTTTTTTGTACCCAGAAAATCCGCTTTGCCCGCTGTAACAAAACTTTAATATTTCTATGTGTAAAAACCATTATTTATTAGTTGTCTGTACCTCATTGAAGCTGTAAAATTGAATGTTGTATGCTACATACAGTGAATAAAAAGAGTGAGGCTGGTTTGGATGTATAAAGCGATATTGTTCCTGTTTTTTGTTGTCATCTGTCTGACAGTCATTATTTTTTCCAGCATGAAGGACAGTTTTTATGTTATGCTGTAGCAAAAAAAACCCGGCAAATGCATAAAATTAGGTGTTTTCCTTAGTACAAGATTCCCCCTTTCATCATAACTTGTTAGTGTAAATATAACAGAATGAAAGGAGATCTTAATTATGCATTGCGGACCAAGACCGAATATTTGCCCGGCAGTTGTCCATCCGACAAAATGCTGTGTAAATCATACTTTCCAGAATAATGTGGTGCCTCATATCCATCCTACACACACTACGACAGTCAACCACATTAATTTTCAGCATCAGCATTACTTCCCACAAACACAATCAGTTGTAAATGAAGTGACAAACCAGCAGTTTGTCGCAGGCCCTGGACCGGCCCCTGGATTTGGAGGCCCTGGTTTCGGCGGCCCTGGAGCAGGCGGCTTCGGCGGACCTGGTTTCGGAGGCCCAGGCTTTGGCGGCCCTGGCTTCGGAAGATAATAACCTGCCATATTAAGGTGCATTACCAAGGCAGGGGCCTGTATACAGGCCCCTGCTCAATTTTTTCCATAAATCGCATATTATTTTTACATAGAAAGGAGCAGCCCAAATGAAAACAGCGGTTGTCTCAGGCTATAAACCCCACGAGTTGGGAATTTTCAAACGAAATGACCCTGCAGCAGCTTTCATAAGGGCTGCTATCAGGAAGAGCCTGCTCGGTATGCTTGACGAAGGGCTTGAATGGGTGATCATCAGCGGGCAGCCGGGCGCAGAGTTATGGGCTGCCGAGGAGGTCTTTCAGCTGCAGCTCGATGAATATCCTGATCTTAAGCTGGCCGTCATCACACCTTTCCTTGACCAGGAGCAGAACTGGAGCGATTCCAATAAAGAGTGGTATGAATCTGTGATTTCCCAGGCCGATTTTGTAGATTCAGTAACAAGGAAGCCTTACGAAAAGCCCTGGCAGTTCAGGCTGAAGAATCAATTCCTTATCGAAAAAAGCGATGTGCTTCTTCTTGTCTACGATACGGAAAAGGAAGGAACGCCAAAATTCATTTATGAAACAGCTAAAAGCTATCAGGAAAAGAATCCTTATGAAATCAGGATGATTTCCTTTTATGATCTTCAGCTGATTGTTGAAGAAGAGCAGCTGAAGAACCAGGAATTTTAATTTAGTTCCAAAGATAAATTGACAAAAGTACATATTTTTGAAAAAATATATTAAGATTATTCAGCGATAGACTGAGGTGAATGTGATGCTATCCGATAAAGTTAAGTTAACAGCAAAAGACATTTTGGAAAAAGAATTCAAGGCAGGGATGCGGGGGTACAAGCCTGAAGATGTCGATAAGTTCCTGGATCTGATCATCAAGGATTATGAAACCTTCCACCAGGAAATTGAAGATCTGCAGCAGGAAAACCTGCGCCTGAAGAAACAGCTTGATGAAGCCTCTAGAAGGCCTGCAAGCACCCAGACTGCCGGAACAACGAACTTTGATATCTTAAAGCGCCTTTCCAACCTGGAAAAGCATGTGTTTGGCAGCAAACTTTATGAATAACAGCTTTTAACTGATTTTCCTTTTTAAAACCATTGCTATTGGAAGCCAGATTGCATATAATATCATTTGTAGTCATTAATAACGTTCGGGTAATCGCTGCGGCAGCTTGCTGCTGCAGAGGAAAGTCCATGCTCGCACGGACTGAGATGTCCGTAGTGTTCGTGCCTGGCGAAGTCATAAGCCAGGGCAGCCGGGCGATTGCGCGGCTGACGGCAGGGAAAATGCCTAAGTCCTTCGGGATATGGCATGAATACCTTGAAAGTGCCACAGTGACGGAGCCTTTCCAGAAATGGGAAGGGTGGAACGAGGTAAACCCCGCGAGCGAGAAACCCAAATAATGGTAGGGGCACTTTCTCTGAGGAAATGAACAAGGAGAAGGACAGATTTTATATCTGTAGATAGATGATTGCCGCCTTAGTACGAGACTCAGGTCGATTGCAGTACAAAGGAACAAAACATGGCTTACAGAACGTTATTAGTGAGATGATTTTTGAAATGGTAAAGCTCTCCTTTTGCAGGAGGGCTTTTTTAATACATACCAAAACCCTCATGGGGAACACTTGCACGCGGAAACTTCTTCAGGCTATCATGGATGAAGCGGACCGCTGGCCGGCAATAATGAAGGGAAGATCTACTGGAAAGGATGTCTTACATGGGAAAATACCAAATCATCGCAACAGCGGCAATGGGGCTTGAAGCGCTCGTTGCAAAGGAAGTGCGGGCACTTGGCTATGAATGCCAGGTGGAAAACGGAAGAGTTGAATACATAGGGGATGAGACAGCTATAGCGAGAAGCAATTTATGGCTGAGAACGGCAGACCGGATCAAAATCAAAATCGGCGAATTTAAAGCTTATACTTTCGATGAGCTGTTTGAAAAAACAAAAAGCCTTCCATGGGAACAGTATATTGCAGAAGATGCTGAGTTCCCGGTAATCGGCAAGTCTGTCAAATCAAAGCTGTTCAGTGTTTCCGACTGCCAGGCAATCGTCAAAAAGGCGATTGTCGAGAAGCTGAGGACAAAGTATAAAAAAACAGGCTGGTTTGATGAAACGGGTCCATTATGCCGCATTGAAATCTCTATGCTGAAAGATACAGCAACCCTGACTCTGGATGCCAGCGGAAGCGGCCTTCATAAACGGGGATACCGGGCAGGACAGGGAGAAGCTCCGCTGAAGGAAACCCTGGCTGCTGCGCTCGTCCAGCTGACGAACTGGACACCGGACAAGCCATTTGCAGATCCTTTCTGCGGATCAGGGACCATCCCGATCGAGGCGGCCTTGATCGGGCAGAATATTGCCCCGGGCTTTAACCGGGAATTTACCTCTGAGAAGTGGGGCTGGATGCCGGAAAAGGTATGGGATGAAGCCAGAAATGAAGCTGAGGATTTGGCAGACTATGATCAGCCATTAGATATCACTGGATCTGATATTGATCACAGGATGGTGAAAATTGCCCAGGAAAATGCATTTGAAGCAGGCCTGGGGGACATGATCCAATTCAAGCAGATGCAGGTGAGGGACTTTACCTCCAATAAAGAATATGGTGTGATTGTCGGCAACCCTCCATATGGCGAGAGGCTTGGGGAAAAAGGGGCTGTACAGAAAATGTACCGTGAAATGGGAGAAGCGCTCTCAGGGCTGGATACATGGTCGATTTATATGCTTACTTCCGATGAGGACTTTGAACAGCATTTCGGGCGCCAGGCAACCAAGAAAAGGAAGCTGTTCAACGGTTTCATCCGAACAGACCTCTATCAATACTGGGGCAAGCGTCCGCCAAGAGAAAACAGGCAGAAAGAGGAATAAAGGGTTCTCTTATTGAATAAACTAGCAATACTCTATCGGTTTTGTATTAGATGGGCTAGTTTTATTTACAGGAGGAGAGCCAATGGATTACAGGACTCTTGATTTCAATAGAATTTCTCAGGCGCTTGACTACTCGATGGAAATGCTGGTAAAAGAAACGCCTGCCGATCAGGTGCTGGATGAACTGAAAAGTGCCCAGCATGAGCTCCGGCAGGCCCTGTCCTTTTCCCTTTCCGGCAGGCAGCAGTAAATCCTGCCCGGTGTCCGGCAATAACCAGGCACAAGGCTGGCCTCCTCGAAGGGAGCGCCGGTTTTTTGCCGTTCAAGATGATAAATGTACAGCCTGTACTGACGAATTCCTGATTCATCCCATAGTGCTCCCGGCCCCTTGAGCTTGACTAGTTGAAAAAATAGTATAAAATGATTCTTGGCCTCCTGGTTTGGAGTTCGAAGATGCTGCATATGGCAGCTTGTATATAAAAAGTGAAGGGCCGTGCTTCCATGGCCATAAATAATATTGAAAATTACCGCCTCTGACAGGCGGTTATACTTTTTTATGCTGAGAAATCGCAGGAACGCCTGCATGTTCAGGAGTTTTTCCGCTATAGGCGGACGAGGCTCACAGGCCGATGTCCGGTCCCCCGCCATTTTCCAAAGATACAGGAAGCCCCCGGGACGCTTCTGGATATAGGAGGATTACATGCAAAACCAATTGCCCTTTGCAGTAGCAAAAACAGAATCATTTTTTGAAAAGCTTGGCGACTGGATCGGGGATGTTTTCTATGATCTGCTCCCTGAAGCCGGTTTTGAATTAAGAGACGAACAAATCTATATGGCTTTCCAGCTGGAAAATGCCTTCAAGGAGAAAAAGACAATCTTTGCTGAAGCTGGTGTCGGAACAGGAAAAACGCTTGTCTATCTCCTGTATTCCATCTGCTACGCGAGATATACGAATAAGCCGGCCATCATCGCCTGTGCCGATGAAACTCTCATCGAGCAGCTTGTAAAAAAAGAAGGTGATATTGCGAAGCTGGAAAAAGCGCTTGGATTGAATATTGATGTACGCCTGGCTAAGTCAAGGGATCAATATCTTTGCTTGAACAAGCTGGACAAGGCTGTAGCGGAACAGGACTATGAGGCATATGGAAACATTTATGACCAGCTTCCGTCCTTTACCCACAGCGGAGGATCGCTGCAGAATTTCGAAAGATACGGAGACAGGAAAGATTATCCTGAGCTGACAGACAGCGAATGGACCGGTTTATCATGGGATTCCCTTCAGGATTGCTTTACATGTGAGAAAAGGCACCGGTGCGGCCAGACACTTCACAGGGATTATTACCGGAACAGCCAGGACCTGATCATCTGCTCGCATGACTTCTATATGGAGCATATCTGGACAAAAGAATCCCGCAAAAGGGAAGGCCAGCTGCCCCTGCTGCCTGAATCCTGCACGGTTGTATTCGATGAAGGGCATCTGCTTGAGTATGCCAGCCAGAAAGCCTTGACATACAGGCTGACCGAGCAGATTCTTGAATCGCTCCTTACCCGCCTGATGGCAAATGACGTAAGGGAAAAAACTTTGAATCTGATTGAAGACACCATCGTCCAGAATGAGACCTTCTTCCATGCCCTTTCAGCTGCTGCCGGCAGCCGGACGGACTCTGAGAAACAGCAGATTGCCAAAGGGCCGGCTGTTCTGAAAGAAGGAAAGCTCCTGCTTGAAATGATCGGCTCGCTGGAAGAGGAGCTTGTCTTTGAAAGCGAAATGTATGTTATAAATGAATATGACCTCAAGGTTGTTGAAGAATATCTTGAGCAAATATCATTCTCGCTCTCCCTTTTTATGAAAGATAAGGGAGGAATCAATTGGTTTGAAGAACATAATGGTGAACGGACCCTTGTCATCATGCCTAGAATGGTAGAGGAAATCATGAGGGATGAGGTGTTTTCCCAAAAGAAGCCATTTATCTTTTCTTCCGCCACATTATCGGAAAAAGGCTCCTTTGATTATATGGCCACGAGCCTTGGCATCGACGACTATTTATCATTCACTGTAGCATCACCTTTCAGCTATGAAGAGAAAATGGCCATTCATATGCCTGAATACAGTGAAGAAGATATCACCGGCAAAATGGAATATACTCTGGAACAGCTTAAGAAATCTGGAGGCAGAGGCCTTGTGCTCTTTACAGATCAGAGAGAACTGAACCTTTTTAGGGACTATGCACAGGGCAAGACGGAATTCCCTGTCTATTTTGAAGGAGAGGCTGAAATCAGTACGCTCGTCTCAAAATTCCAGAACGAAGAAGAAGCGGTCCTTTGCTCTACAAATCTTTGGGAGGGCTTAGATATACCTGGCAGATCACTCGAAAATGTAATCATTTTCTCACTCCCGTTCCCTCCGCATGATCCGGTGTTTGATGCCAAGCGTGAAAGCGCGGAAGATTCGTTCCGGGAAATCGACATGCCATACATGCTCCTCAGGCTCCGCCAGGGAATCGGCAGGCTTATCAGGAGCCATGAGGACAGAGGAACAGTACACATCCTGACCAGCAGAGAAGAAGATGTTTCTGTGCTTGAGTCTGTTGAAGCTGTGCTGCCTGTTACACCTGTTAAATAAGGTTTTGATGCCCCCCCTCTTGGCAGAGGGAGGGGCTTTTTGCATCCATTGAAGGGGACCGACAGGGAGAATAAATTTTACTTTGGTCCTCATTCGCTGCAGGTTTGTATTCCCGTTTTTCAAGCAGGGGTCAGCATGCAAACTAACGGCACAACCATAAAGAGAGATCTATTCCTTCAGCCTTCTTCACTGCATTCAAAGCAGATCGCTTTCTTGTCATCCGTTATGATTCCGTTGAAAAATCCGTCCAGGCAATAAATCGTTTTCCCGCATTGTACGCAGGTTCCGGCAGGTTCCCTCATCATTCTTCCTCCTGTTTTTAGGTGATTTGCAGTTCTATTCTAGCGTTTTATTCAGAAAAATGTGATAAAATATATGTTGCAAATGATTTTTAGGGGGATGCCAGCATGAACGAAGCATTGAAAAAAACTGAAAAAGACTTTCTTGATTTTGTTAAAAAGATGGGCGCTTATAATGAGGCTCTGTCATTAATATACTGGGATCTCCGTACGGGCGCTCCCAAGCAGGGGGTAGACCAGCGCACTGAAGTAATTGGCATGCTTTCTTCAGAAGTGTTCAAGATGTCCACTTCCGAGGAAATGGCTGCATACATAGCAAAGCTTTCAGGAGAAGAAGCGGCTGCATCACTTGATGCAATTACTGTGAAGGTTCTTGAAGAAAGCAAGAAAGAATATGACCGGAATAAGAAGATTCCGGCTGAGGAGTATAAGGAATACGTTATCCTGCAGTCAAAGGCTGAAAGTGTATGGGAAGAGGCTAAAGAGAAATCGGATTTCACGCTTTTCCAGCCGTATCTGGAAAAGCTTGTGGAAGCCAATAAGCGCTTTATCCAGTATTGGGGCTATGAAGGCAATAAATACAACACACTCCTGGATTTGTATGAGCCGGGTGTGACAGTCGATGTGCTGGATGAAGTCTTTGGCGAGCTCAGAAGCAAAATCGTGCCTCTCGTCAAGAGCATATCCGAATCAGATTCAAAGCCGGATACCAGCTTTTTGTATGAAAATTTCCCAAAGGAGAAGCAGCGTGATTTCAGCTTGGAAATCCTGAAGCAGATGGGCTATAACTTTGATGCAGGAAGACTTGATGAAACGGTACATCCATTTGCGACCGGCTTGAATCCAGGGGATGTCAGGGTGACAACGAAATATGATGAGAAGGACTTCCGCACTGCTGTATTCGGTACAATCCATGAAGGCGGCCATGCGCTGTATGAACAGAATATTTCCAAAGACCTTATAGGCACGCCGCTTTGCACAGGGACATCAATGGGAATCCATGAATCACAGTCTCTCTTTTATGAGAATTTTGTAGGGCGCAGTGAGTCATTCTGGAAGAAAAACTACGGACTGCTCAAGCAGTACGCTGATGGCCAGTTTGATGGGGTGGAGCTGGAAGATTTCTATCGTGCCATCAATGAGTCAAAACCGTCGCTGATCAGGATTGAAGCAGACGAACTGACCTATCCGCTTCATGTTATTGTCCGCTATGAAATCGAAAAAGGACTGTTCAATGATGAAATTGAAGTGAAGGACCTTCCGGAAATCTGGAACAGCAAATACGAAGAATACCTGGGAGTGCGACCATCCAATGATGCAGAAGGAGTTCTTCAGGATGTCCATTGGGCCGGGGGCAGCTTTGGGTATTTCCCTTCCTATGCACTCGGATATATGTACGCGGCACAGCTAAAGCAGGCGCTGCTGAAGGATCTTCCTGATTACGACCAGCTTCTGGAAAAGGGGGATCTTGCGCCAGTCAAGGAATGGTTCACGAAAAATGTCCATCAGTACGGCAAGCTGAAAAAGCCGCTTGAGATTCTTGAAGATGTTACTGGCGAAGGGCTGAATGCCAGCTGCCTGTCAGAGTATCTTTATGAGAAATACGGGAAGGTTTACCGTTTAAAAGAGTCCTCCCGTTAATTTGAAAAAATAAAGAAAGGGAAAAAGAGCGGGGTGCAGCCGCTCTTTTTCTGCAGGGTGAGGCAATGAAGAAGCTGATGCCGTATTTTGCAATCTCTGCCGGTGCATCTTTATGGGGCCTGATTGCCTATTTTATCAGGGGCTTGTCCGGGTTCGGCTTTTCCTCAATGGAAATCGTCGGGATCCGGGCAGTAACTGCAGCTGCGGCTTTGCTGCTGATAGGGCTTTTTCTGGGCCCGGGCCGGCTGGCTTTAAAAAGGACTTCTGATATTGGCCTGTTTGCCGGCACCGGAATTTGCAGCATTGTATTTTTTAATTGGTGTTATTTTACGAGCATTAATTTGATGGATATTTCGATTGCAGTCATACTGCTGTATACTTCTCCCGCTTTTGTCGCAGTGTTGTCCTATATTTTCCTGAAAGAGAAAATAACCGGGCGGAAAATCATTGCCGTTTGCGGGACTGTTGCCGGCTGCATCCTGATTGCAGGGGTGGGGGGCGGTTCCGGTTTGAGTGTGATTGGGGTGGTAACTGGACTGGGAGCAGGTCTTGGCTATGCGCTTTACAGCATATTTGGGAAGTTTGCGCTCCAAAAGTATGAGCCGTTTACTGTCACGCTGTATACCTTCGTGACTGCCTCTGCTGTTCTGCTGCCGATTACCAGGCTATGGGAAAAAGCTTCTCTGTTTTTACAGCCGGAGGTTCTGTTCCTGGGCCTTGGCCTAGGCCTGCTGCCGACCGTCCTGGCCTATTTTCTTTACACCTGGGGTTTAGAAAAGACAGAAAGCAGCAAAGCAGCGGTCATTGCTACAATTGAGCCTGTCGTAGCCATCTTTATGGGTGTTGCTTTATATTCAGAATCACTGGGTTACATGCAGCTGTCCGGCTCTATCATAATCCTTCTGTGCGTCATCCTCGTGAACCTCCCGGAAAGAAAGGGGAGAACACCCCTTGAGACAGGGAATAGTGCATAAAGAAACACTCCAGCAGCTGCTGGAGTGTTTTCTTTCAGTCTGGAAAATTATTTTGGCTTGTCTTAAGCTGGCCCGCAGGACGCGGCGTTTTTTGCCTGCGTTCCTTACTCCTGGCAAGATGATTACCATAGTTTATACCCTTTAGATCCCGGCGGTGCGTTTTGGATCAGGTCGATGAACGGGATGGTGTAGGCAAACAGGATGAGGGCAGCGGTGATGCCGAGCCAGAGCTTCCAGTTTTCAAAGACAAGCGGCGTTTTTTCGGCATTTTCCGCTGTTTCGCCTACCGGGAATTCTTCAGAGCCTTTAGGGGCCATGAAGGCGAGATTTACAAAGATATACAGCATCAGGATGATAGCAAGGAACAGGATGGATCCTCCAATTGCCTGTGCGACCTGATAGGGAATCCATTCAGCTGCCTGTGCCGCTCCGCCGTACTCAGAAAAAGAAGAGCGGCGGGGGGCGCCCAATAATCCTGCAGCATGCATGGCCCCGGACATGAATGTCATGCCGATTGCCCAAAGCACTCCTTGTGTAATGGCGAGGCGGTTCATCGCTTTCGTAAGGACTCTGCCGGTCAAATGCGGCACCAGCCAGTAAGAAATGCCGAAGAATGTCAGGACCACAGCAGTTGCAACGGTCAAATGGAAGTGGCCGGTTACCCAGATTGTGTTGTGGACTACCTGGTTCATCTGGTGTGATGCGTTAACAATGCCTCCTGCACCTGCAGGGATGAAGGCAACCATCCCGATGAATGGAACTGTAAAGCGGGCATCCCCCCATGGCAGTTTTTTGAGCCAGCCGAATAAGCCTGTTGCCCCTTTGGATCTTCCAAATCCCTCAAATGTAGCAAACAGTGAAAAGGCAGTCATTAAAGAAGGGATAACAACCAGGAATGTCAGGATTACCTGCAGGAATTTCCATGCCGCGTCGATACCCGGCTCCATCAGCTGATGGTGGAATCCGACCGGTATGGAAAATAGCAGAAATAGAATGAATGACATCCGGGCCAGTGAATCAGAAAAAATTTTTGCGCCAATTACTCTCGGAATGACAACATACCAGCCCATATAAGCAGGAAGGAGCCAAAAATACACGAGCGGATGTCCGAAATACCAGAAGAGCGTCCGGCTGACTCCGACATTGACGGTCTCGACCAGGCCAAGTGACCATGGCAGCAGCTGTATCAGCACCGTTGCGGCCACTCCAATGGTAGCGACGATCCACATGATGGTATTTACCAGGCTCATGAATGTAAGCAGGGGGCTCGGCTGCCTGGGATTATTCCTGCGCCACTCTGCATACTTCATGATAATCGCAGCGCCATCAAACCAGCTGCCGACTACTACGAAAGTCAGTCCAATATAATAAATGGCATGTGCCTGCAACGGGGCATAAAAGGTATACAAAACGCTTGCTTCATTCAGCAGTATCATGACGGCTGCCATCATGGTTCCGGCTGTCATGAGCCAAAAACCGATCCAGCCCATCGTCCGCTGCTTTTTCGTCAAGGTCCCGGCTGTTTTGCTGACTGCTGCAAGCTGGAAGCCCATAATGAAGAACGTTGTCAGTACCAGTCCCAATACGACTCCATGGACAGTGAGAATCTGATAATAGCCGATTCCAGCCGGCAGCTGGAACTTGCCGGAGCGGACGAGCACCTGCAGTAAACCGGCAAGGCCGCCGATTGCGAGCGCTGTGAAGGCTACATAGAAATGAGCCATGGCTAGCTTCCCGTCCTGTCTGTCAACCTTTGTATTCTGATTTTGCTTCATGATGCTTCAACCACCTTTATTTTTGACGTCATCATATGATGTCCTGCACCGCAGTACTCATTGCACAAGATAAGATACTCTCCAGCTTTATCAAAAGTTGCTGTATGCTCACTGATATATCCGGGCTCCAGCATCATATTGATATTCGAGCCGGCGACCTCAAAGCCGTGGATAACGTCCTTTGTCGTTGCCATGATCTTCACCTTCGCCCCAAGGGGTATTTCAATTTCGCCAGGATTATAGGAAAAGGCGGAGGCAACGAATACCAGCTCATAATCCCAATCCTTTCCCTCCACTTTTTTTAGGCCGGGCTCATTGAAAGGCGCCGTCTGGTCCACCTTCTCCGGATTGATGGTTGCAAGGCAGCTCGGGGGCTGGTTGCCAAGATAGAATGCGCTGATGCCAAGAACCGTCAAGAAAACGATCAGTGAGCCGATTCCGAACCCGAGCCAGGCTTTTTCAAATTTATGCATATGCATAGCTTTCTTCTCCCTTCAGGCATTTCAATCATAATGGATAGCATGCTTGATGATTAAAATCGATCTGTAAATAAAAAATAGACGCCTGCCCATACTCCGATTAAAAATAAACCCAGAATAAACACAGAGGCCAAGGTTCCCTTTAAAGATGAAGCATCCTCGATCTTTGTTTTATTTTTCCTGCCAAGTTCCGTGTTTGCCATGGCTTTTTTCTCCTTTCAATATGGATGAATAAATAATGATTACATGTTCATCATACAAGGAATTTCTCCGGATTCTACCAGTCTTCACCTGTTTCACAAAGTGTTCATTCATTCTGTTGGCACTATGCCAATAGTGTAAAATTGCTGCAGCAGGCCGGAAGGACCGGGATTCTTATATAGAAATGTGAAATTTATGTGAAAAGGAGAAATACTCAATGCGTCATTAAGTAAATAAGCCCAGGCTGAGAAATGGAATGACTCTCCCCAGGGGATTATATTCACTATTTTAGGATTATTCAGAAATGGACTGTATAAGTGCTTCTCAAGAGCCAAAAAGCACCATATTATCACTAAAAGCGAACAATGCAAGTGGAATAAAAACAAATAATTCGACTTTTTCTCTTATTAAACTATTGAAATATCTTGCTGGGGTGTTATAATGAAACATAATTTCATAACGATACACTCATATAATCGCGGGAATATGGCCTGCAAGTTTCTACCGGACTGCCGTTAACAGTCTGACTATGGGTGAGCAATGGGAGGCATGGGATCTTTTGCTGTTGCCCCTGCCTTATAAAAGCCTGAAGGGATTGCTTCACTCATTTTTTTGCAGTGAGTGATTTCCTTCAGGCTTTTTTATTTTTCTATTCATAGGGAGGATAATGATGAAACTACTAGAAGAAACAATCAAAAGAGAAGGACGGGTGCTGTCTGACAGTGTCCTTAAGGTAGACTCGTTTCTCAACCATCAGATCGACCCTTTCCTGATGAAGGAAATAGGCAAAGAGTTTGCAGCACGTTTTGCAGGGGAAGCTATTACGAAGATTCTTACGCTGGAATCGTCAGGGATTGCTCCATCTGTCATGGCTGGGATCGAGCTTGGGGTGCCCGTGCTGTTCGCGAGAAAAAGAAAATCATTGACTCTCTCAGAAGGGCTGCTTTCCGCCAGTGTCTATTCTTTCACAAAGCAAGAGTCCAACGAGATTTCAGCATCTTCCAAATATCTTGGCGCTGATGACAGGGTCCTTATCATTGACGACTTCCTGGCCAATGGCCAGGCTGCTTTGGGGCTCATCGAACTTGCCGGACAGGCCGGGGCTTCAGTTGCGGGCGTTGGAATCGTTATTGAAAAGTCCTTCCAGGAAGGACGCAGCCTGTTGGAAGAGAAAACTGTCAAAGTGGTTTCCCTTGCACGGATCCAGTCGCTTGGGAATGGAAGCATCACATTCTTGGAAAATAGCAGGGAGGCATCAACACGATGAAAAACTCACCATTTAAAATAGCTTCATTGGGAATCCAGCATGTTTTAGCCATGTATGCAGGTGCTGTCATTGTACCCCTTATAGTGGGCGGGGCCCTGGGGCTGTCAGGAGAAGAGCTGACCTATCTTGTTTCCATTGATATCTTAATGTGCGGAGTGGCGACGATCCTCCAGGTATGGCGCAATCAATTCTTCGGCATCGGCCTTCCGGTTGTGCTTGGCTGTACGTTTACCGCAGTCAGCCCGATGATTGCGATTGGCGGGCAATATGGCATTACAGCTATTTATGGATCTATTTTGGTTTCGGGCCTTTTTGTTATACTGGTAGGAAAATATTTCGGAAATCTTGTGCGTTTCTTCCCTCCGGTTGTAACAGGCTCGGTTGTTACCATCATTGGTATCACACTTATCCCGGTTGCCATGAATAATATGGCTGGCGGCGAAGGCAGTGCCGATTATGGTTCGCTTTCCAATCTGGCCCTTGCATTTGGAACTTTATTCTTCATCATTATTTTGTATCGCTTGTTTACCGGATTTATCCGCTCTGTTTCAATCCTGCTAGGACTATTTGCTGGAACAGCCGCTGCATTCCTGATGGGGAAATCAGATTTCTCGGCAGTGGGTGAGGCTTCATGGTTCCATATGGTCCAGCCTTTCTATTTCGGGATGCCGACATTTGAACCGGCAGCAATCCTGACAATGATCATTATCGCGATGGTCAGCCTGGTTGAATCAACAGGCGTTTATTTCGCCCTGGGGGATATTTGCGGCAAGAAGCTGGATAAGAAAGACCTGGCAAACGGCTACAGGGCAGAAGGGCTTGCGATTGTCCTTGGCGGGCTGTTCAATGCATTTCCATATACAACGTATTCTCAGAATGTCGGCCTTCTCCAGCTGTCAGGTGTGAAAACCAAGAATGTCATTTACACAGCGGGCGTATTCCTTGTCCTCCTTGGCCTGGTTCCAAAAATCGGCGCCATGACTACAGTCATTCCATCAGCTGTATTGGGCGGCGCAATGATTGCCATGTTTGGGATGGTCATCGCCTATGGAATCAAAATGCTCAGCCAGGTGGACTTTTCTTCACAGGAAAATCTGCTGATCATCGCCTGCTCTGTCGGAATGGGGCTTGGAGTCACAGCAGTTCCAGGCCTGTTCGCTGAAATGCCTGAGAGCATCAGGATCCTGACAGATAACGGCATTGTAGCGGGAAGTTTGACGGCTATTGCACTCAATCTTGTATTCAATGTAAAAACCTCCAAAGCAAAGACCGCGGCCTCTAAGCTTGAAGAGAAGGCAGCATAATAATAGCCAGCCATCCCGCTTTTAATGGGGATGGTTTTTTTTGTGAAACATATTCTCATGATAAACGTATTGAATAATATGAAACTTAAAGGAGGAATGAGAGTATTGAAGATAATCTTCCGGCTGTTCATGTTTGCAGTGACAGCCCTTTCGCTTGCAGGCTGCTCCTTTCTGGAAGAGGCTGCCGGCACTGCAGAGTATGCCAATAAAGCTGCAGAGCATATTGAAAAGCTGAATGCATTTGCCGAGGATGCCCCGGGGATGATTGAAGTAGCTGCCGGGGATTCAGAAATCCGGCACCAGCTTGAGGAAAGGCTGGTTAATCTAAAACAGGATATTGAGAACTTTATTCAGCTTCAGGATATACCTGCTCCCGCTGAGGCCATTCATGAGGAGCTGGCTGCCAAAAATGAAGAGCTGCTGGAAGAAATCAATCTGGCTATAGATGGCGGCAATCTGGCCCTTGATCAATTGGAAAACTCAGAAATGATTAAAACAATAAATGATGCATCTGCCCTGCTGAACCGGATTGAAGGGCTGATGAATTAACTGATAAAAGGGCATCGCCCTGATGCCCTTTTAACTTGTCATTTTCCTTCCAGCAGCTCATCCGTAAATTTAATGCTCTTTTCCAGCCTCTCCCGGTAGCTGCCGTTGATTATTTTATAGCACACATGATGTTCATCAAGAAGAGATTTCAGAAGTAGATGATTCTTCCAGCGCAAATCCTGATGCCCGAAGCTTCTTGTCCCGTCATCGACCCAATCTACATCCGGCTCCAATAAAAGCCATAAATCATACTCCTGCAGTCTGGCCATTTCATCGAGCACAGGCTGTCTTTTATTCAGATAGGCGTGAGAGAAAAACTGGGTGGTGATTGCCTCAGTATCAACAAAAAGGATTTTGTCTGCCAGCTTCAGCTGCTTCCATTCCTCCAGCTTATGTGCATATGCAATATGGGGGTAGTCTTCCGGTACTGTTATTCCCTCGCATCCTCCAAGTTCTTCATAAAAGGTCCGGCCATACTCCTTCACAAAAGAAGTATTATAAATCTGGGCCATATTGGCTGTCAGCGTGGATTTTCCGCAGCTTTCAGTCCCGGCAATCACCACTTTTTTGACGAAATGCGGCCGGACACATTTAGGCACCATATCCCAATGCTTCAGCACGCCATCTTTCCTGAACATCGTACCTGATACCGGATACCTTTTTCTCTCCGGATCTATGAGGATATGCTCAGCTTCCGGGTAAAGACGGGAAAAAATCGGTCCGTAATCCGGCTCTGAGCTGAACACAAAATCGATCGGACTGCCGATTGCGGCACGGATCTTTTTTGCGCCATTTTCCCAATCGGAGAAAGAGCCGGTCTGTTCATCATAAATTTCATGGACATGTACATGCGGCAGCTCCCTGGTCAGCTGTTTCCACCAGCGGAGCCGCAGTGTAAAGCTGACATGCTCTGCACAGCCGCCTTCAAAAAGCTTTCTTTCATAGTCGCTGTCGTGTGAGATGATGACATGAAGCTCGTCAGCTGTTGCAGCTGCCGCCGTCATGCTGTATACATGGCCAAGATGGGGGAAAGGCAGGAACTTTCCCCCGTACATACCAATTGTTTTTTTCTTCAAACCGCTGCAGCTCCCTGTTTTTTATAAAGTTTCGTCCAATTTATATACCCATAAATGCTGTTAAACAAGAATGCCGTCCACATGACGAGCATAGATATATCATTGCCCCCTGTTGAAATCAGAGCATTAAACCAGAGGATGACCGACAGGACATTGACAAGGATCCATAGAAGCCACTGCTCGGCGAATCTTCTCAGCATCAATATCTGTGCTGTTACGGAAAGGACATTTGTGGCAGAGTCAATATAAACAGATCTCCCCCCCAGATAGTCAAGGAGGAGGGCATATAGAAAAATGGACACCAGCACAGTAATTCCGAGAAGGGACCATCCCTTGGAATCAAGCGTCTTAACCTTCACATCTTCCCCTTTTATGCTGTCCTTTGTCATATTCTTTCTCCAGAGATAAATGCCGATAAACTGAATGGGAAAATAGAACAGGCCATTGAGCATGGCTTCCCCATACAGCCCGTAGGTATAGGAAATATAAGCATATGTCCCTGTCTGGATAATGCCGAAATAATAGTTTGCGATTTTTCCCTTTGCTACGAGGACAACACAAAGCATCCCGGCCAAAGAAGAAATAAGGCCAAGAAGGGAATCCTGCCAGGCAATAAACAAATACACATTAATAAGTATAAAAACAAGAAGCCAGCTTATTTCAAATATCGTCCAATCGCGGAATATTTTCATGGTTTCCTCCTATGAAAGCAGATGCGGCCATACAGCCTAAAACTTATTATAGGTGATTATTTTCTGAAAAGGGAATAAATTTCCTGTTTTTTTACCATGGAAGCTTAGCAGAGGAACATTTTGTTTTTTAATAAATAAAATATAATTGCAGCAATACAGAATGAGGGTGAAGAAGTGGAAAAGTTCTATTGCGAGCATTGCAGGCTCCTTTACAATGAAGAGGGAAGCTGTAAAGTATGCGGTTCTGCTGCAGGCAAGAAAATTATCATAAACGTCCAGGCACAGGAGCTTTCATCTGATAAATCCAAGGAATAGGCTGGAAGGGCGCCGGCAGCGTGCCCTTTTTCCTGCATGAGGCAGAGAGTTAGGTGTCCTGGCATGCTGTATGTTAAAATTTATATGAATTTTCTAAAAAGGGTGATGGATATGTATTTGCCTGATTTCAGGGTAGAAGGGAAAAAGGCATTAGTGACCGGTGCGGGGCGGGGAATAGGACGGGCCCTTGCAATTGGGCTGGCAGAAGCGGGTGCAGATGTAGCCCTGCTGGCAAGAACGAAGGCCGATCTGGAGGAAACCGCCGCAGAAGTGAGGAAGACTGGCAGGGAGGCCATTGTCATCCAGGCTGATGCAGTCAAAAGGGAAGATGTACATAATGCAGTCAAAACCGCTGCAGAACATTGGGGAAGACTGGATATTGCCGTCAATAATGCAGGCATGAATATCCGTTCAAAAGCGCTTGATGTAACAGATGAAGAATGGCAGACAATCATGGATACTAATCTCAAATCCGCATTCATGGTCTCCCAGGAGGCCGGAAGGGTTATGAAGGACAGCGGGACACCGGGCAGGATCATTACGATTGCCTCAGTTGCCGGACATGTTGCTTTAAGGACGGGAGTTGTGTATGCAGCAACAAAAGCCGCATTAATCCAGATGACTAAAGTACTTGCCATGGAATGGGGCCCTTACAACATCAACGTCAATGCAATAGGTCCGTGGTATTTTAAAACGCCGCTTACAGAAAAGCTCCTTGCAGATCCGGAATATCTGCAGGAAATATTGGATGTGACGCCGCTGAACCGGGTCGGCGAGCTGGAGGAGCTGGTTGGTCCGACAGTATTCCTGGCGAGTGCTGCCGGCAGCTATGTGACCGGCCAGACACTATTTGTTGACGGCGGCATGACGATTAAAGGATTTTAGACAGAATAGTCAAATCCCCCGGCGATGTGCCGGGGGATGTCTATTCCTTTTATCCAGCTGATAGGCGTCCGCTGCGGCTATTCAAGCATCAGGACGACCATCAGCTCACCTGCGCCTGAAAGCTTTACAGGCAGGCTGTAGGCCTTCTCAAACCCATAGACCTTCGTCTCGCCTACAAGGACCGTAGGGGGAGTGATATCAATCTGAAGGCCCTGCCCTGATAAGTTAATAGATAGATTGCCGGCAATCATATTTCCGAGTTCACCCGCGAAAGATTCCAGCATTTCACCTTCCAGCAGCATTCCAAACATAGCTTCGCCGATTTTGCTGAAAGCCTGCTCTTCTCCATCTATAATGACTCTGCCCCGCAAATCGCCCGTCATTCCAATCAGCACACCAATGCTATGCTGTGTAAAGGGCTGTGAAAATTGCGCCGGCTCCTCAACTGAAGATTCAAAAGGAAAAACACTTTTAATTGATTCAATAGTCCCGCTAATGATATCTTCAACATTTTTTGTCAATGACATGAATGATCCCTCCAGCAACCAGCTAACATTAATATTAACATAATTTCCCGCTGCTGGTAGTAAGTTTTTTGCAAAAACGTATCTTATTATTTCCCAAAGGCTGCGGGTCAAAAGTCTCTGGGCTGAAAGTATCGCTTCGGGTGGATATTAATTGGAAAAGATTAAATAATGAATGCCCCAGTAAAACAATATATAATAAAAGAGCACAGCAACTCCTTCAAAACGTGAAGCTTCCTCCAGGCGGGGAAGCTTTTTTTTGTCCGCGCTCCCGCTGTTCCTGCTGCATCCCGAAAGCCGTGCCAGATGAGAAACTGTGTATAATACTTCTTTGTTTGGAAAAATTAACAAGGAATTGTTTATAGAGCGAGGAGCGTATAAAAATGCCAGCTATCATCTCGGCTGCCGAAGCCATTCCTGCCCACAGGCTGGAGCAGGGACAAGTAATGGAGTTTGCAAGGGACTTGTTTTCGGAGTCCTTCAAGGATGTTGAAAGGCTTTTAAAAGCCTTTCATAATGGCCAGATACATAAGAGGCATTTTGCCAAAGGAATGGACTGGTACAGGAGAGAACATTCTTTTGAAGAAAAAAATCAGGCTTTTATTGAGTGTGCGGTAGAGCTTGGGGCAGAAGCCATCCGGAATTGCCTCCATGACAGACAGTTCCTGGGACGAAAAATAGATTATTCGGAGGTTGATGCCATATTCATGGTGACAAGCACCGGAATTTCCACTCCAAGCCTGGACGCAAGAATCATGAACGTCCTGCCTTTTTCACAGCATACAAAAAGGATCCCTTTATGGGGGCTCGGCTGTGCCGGAGGAGCGTCAGGGTTATCAAGGGCTTATGAGTACTGCCTTGCTTATCCAAAGGCGAAAGTGATTGTCCTGGCAGTCGAGCTTTGCAGCCTGACCTTCCAGAAAAATGATCGGAGCAAAAGCAATCTGATCGGCACTTCTTTATTTGCAGACGGTGCTGCATGTGTCTTAATGGCCGGTGATCAAGCGGAATTGGTTAATATGGAGCGTTCTCACGCCATTCCAAGGATAATTGGCACAGCTTCGACAACCATGCCTGATTCCCTTGACGTAATGGGGTGGGATGTGAGGAACGAGGGTCTCTATGTAGTGTTTTCCAAGGATATTCCCTCCATTATTGAAAACTGGCTCAAGCCCAATGTAGAAAGCTTTCTGAAAAGGATGGACACCAGACTGGACGAAATAGATCATTTTGTTGCTCATCCCGGCGGGAAAAAGGTGCTGGATGCCTATGTCACCAGCCTGCAGTTTTCTCCCCATATGACAGATATATCCCTTCAGGTGCTGAAGGAGTTCGGCAATATGTCTTCAGCTACAATCTTGTATGTACTGAGAAGATTCATGGAAAAAGGGAAGGCAGGCGAGCTTGGGATTGCGGCAGCACTGGGGCCGGGCTTCAGCTCTGAACTGCTATTGCTGAGGTGGGAATGATATGGATTGGTTCACTGTTTTTATTTTGATCATCATGCTCCAAAGGGTCGGGGAACTGGCAGTAGCCAGAAGCAATGAAAAATGGATGAAAAGCCGGGGAGCCCTTGAGTTTGGCAAGGGGCACTACAGTATAATGGTCATGATTCATGCTTCTTTCTTTCTTTTTTACAGTTTTGAGGTTTCGTGGGGGAGCAGGACCCTTTCGTCCTTGTGGCCAGCAATTTTGACAGTGATCATAATCACTCAGGCTGGCCGGCTCTGGGCACTGCTTTCCCTGGGGAAGTACTGGAATACAAAAATCCTGGTTATACCCCATGCCAATGTGGTCATGAGAGGGCCTTACCGGTTCATCCGGCATCCGAACTATGTAATTGTAACCTTGGAATTCCTCGCTTTTCCTCTGATGTTCCAGGCGTATTGGACATTGGCCGTATTTTCAATTCTTAATCTAGCCATCCTCTCAGTCAGGATACCTGCAGAAGAACAGGCTCTCAGCGGCCTGACTGAATACCGGCAAAAATTGCGGCGTAACCGTTTTCTTCCAGGAAGAAAACGAATTTCTGAAGAAAGCAGTTGAAAATGATTATCATTGATGATAAACTTCTAAATGAGGCTGAATATTATTCTCAATTGAAAAAATAATTCAACCAAGGACGGTGTTACATATGGTATCTGTTTTTATTATTGGTGTGATCGCTGTATACTCGTTTGTCATGAAGCACGTCTTAAGCCATGTTGCTAAGCCGCAGACAGTGAAATAAAATATTCCAGGCCCTTTCCCTTTAAGGAAAGGGTTTTTTGTTTATTTTTTTTAGCTTATAAGAGCTCCTTCCGCACGGCCTGGCAGCTGCATAGTTATAAATATATGAAAAGAGCGAATTATCGTTTAAAATGATAGTAAATTCATAAAAGCAAGGAGAAGTATCGGATGTCATTCACATTGCCTGAACAGCGGACAGCAGAGAAGCTCAACAAAGCCGCTGCCTTTCATGATTATTTAGCAGAACAGAAAGATGCCCAAACAGCAGAAAAGGCGGGCCAGCTTGCCAGAAAAATCAGCCGGGATGAGTTTACTATTGCTTTTTGCGGCCATTTCTCAGCCGGAAAATCAAGCATGGTCAATAAAATCATCGGTGAAGACCTCTTGCCGTCGAGCCCGATTCCTACCAGCGCCAATTTAGTGAAAATTAAAGCGGGGGAGGATTATGCCAAGGTCTATTTTAAAGAAGGTAATCCCCGCCTCTATCCTGCTCCATATGATTATGAGCGTGTAAAGCAGTATTGCCGGGATGGCGGCCAGATCCACTCGATCGAAATCAGCAAGCCGGGAACAATCCTCCCGGAGAATATCGCAGTCATGGATACACCGGGAATCGATTCGGCAGATGATGCCCACAGAATTTCAACAGAATCTGCCCTTCACCTTTCCGACCTCATTTTTTACGTGATGGATTATAATCATGTCCAGTCAGAGCTTAATTTTCTGTTTACAAAAGAGCTTGCTGCTGCTGGAAAAGAGATTTATCTGATCATCAATCAGATTGATAAACACCGTGAAGAAGAAATAAGCATGGCAAAGTTCAAAGCCAGTGTGAGAGAGTCATTTTCTTCCTGGGGGGTTCAGCCTGAACATATTTTCTATACCTCACTAAAGCAAGAGGAACATCCTCATAATGAGTTCGGAAAGCTGCGCCAATTCATCCATGAAAAGATGGCTTTAAGCAAGGAATTGCTTCCCCGGGCAGCAGAGGAAGCTATAAAAAGGCTCGCTGATGAGCATATCCGATTCCTGGAGGCGCTCGATGAGTCAGAAGAACAGCGTTTGAACGGAATATTGGAAGGGCTTCCGGGACAGCGGAGAGAGACTCTAGAAAAGGACGCTGCTGCTTTGGCGGATAAGCTCAATAAGAGAAAGGCAGAAAGGGATTCTTTCCAGGAACACCTTGGAAAGGAGCTGGAAAAGGTCTTAAAGAATGCTTACCTGATGCCTTACCAGACAAGGGAGCTTGCAGAAAAGTATCTCGAATCCCGTCAGCCGGGATTTAAAGTCGGCCTGTTTTTCTCACGCCAGAAAACCGGGGAGGAATCAGCCCGCCGCCTTGATGCCTTTTATCAGGACCTTCATGACCGGGTAAGGTCGGAGCTGGTCTGGCATATAAAGGAAGTGTTTTCAAGTACAATAAAAGAAAAAGAGCTGCATGATCCGGAACTGCTGGAAGCGGTGCAAAGCTTCTCCATCCCGTTTACAGCACAAATGATCGAACAGACTGTGAAAAGCGGAGCCATGCTGACAGGTGAATATGTGCTTAACTATACAGAGGATGTTGCCTCAGCGGTCAAAAAAACGGCTAAGGATCATTTCGAACAAATCAAAAACATCATGATCCAAAAAGCGGCAGAAAATTCTTCCGAAGCAATTGAAAAATCAGAAGCGGAATACAGGGAAGTCAAAGGTCTTGCAGAGGCGTGGATCAGCCTGAATGAAATGAAAGAAAAACAGCTGGCTGCAAAAATGAGGCTGGAGCAGGTAATCCATGAAGACTATCCTTCTGATCAGCTCAGTGCCAGCGCAATCGAGCTGACAGCAGACACAGAAACAGCCGAAGTTGCGCCGGATGAAGAAGAAGACTTTTTGGATAAGGTGAACGATAAAGCTGAGATGGAAGAAGAAGAGATTCAATTTGCCGGGCGAAGCGCAGATCCGGATGACATAATCAAAAAGCTATTATTTACAGCTGAGAAATTGAAGGGCGTTCCCGGCTTTTCCAAGACGGCTGCCGAATTGGCCAGAAAAGCAGCGCGGCTGAAGGACAAGGACTATACGGTTGCATTATTCGGAGCCTTCAGTGCCGGCAAGTCATCGTTCGCAAATGCGCTGATTGGCGAAAGGCTGCTGCCGGTTTCGCCAAATCCGACTACAGCAGCAATCAACAAGATCAGGCCTGTCGATCATGATCATGCCCATGGCACAAGCCTGGTGCATTTTAAAACAGCCGAGGTCCTTTACGGAGATGTCAATCGTTCCCTTAAGGCTTTCAATGAACAGGCAACAGATCTTGAAGATGCCCTGCGAAAAATAGGAAAGCTGAGTGAAGCAGGGGATCTGAACAGCAGTGAAAAAACCCATCTGGCTTTCCTGAATGCCTTTTCGAAAGGTTATCCGGATTACCGTGCCAAGCTGGGAGATACGATGACAGTGAGTCTGGCAGAATTCGGGGCCTTTGTGGCAGATGAAGAGAAATCCTGTCTGGTGGAGCTGATTGAGGTGTTTTATGACTGCCCATTGACGAGGCAGGGCATCACCCTTGTCGACACTCCTGGAGCCGATTCCATCAATGCCCGCCATACAGGTGTTGCATTCGATTATATAAAAAATTCAGATGCCATCCTTTTTGTCACCTATTATAATCATGCATTTTCAAGGGCTGACAGGGAATTCCTCATCCAGCTTGGAAGGGTGAAGGAGTCTTTTGAACTCGACAAAATGTTCTTTGCCGTCAATGCAGTAGATCTCGCCTCAAGTGAGGAGGAGATGGAGTCTGTGCTCCGCTATGTGGAAGATCAGCTGACTCAGTACGGCATTCGCCGGCCGCATCTGAATCCGGTCTCAAGTCTGCTTGGACTTCAGGAGAAGCTGGGAGAGGCAGCCGGCAAATCTTATTTGGCAGAGTTCGAGGAACGGTTTTATTCGTTCATTTCCAGCGAGCTCTCTGCCATTGCCGTAAACTCGGCTGAAAATGAATGGGAACGAGCCATCGGTCAGCTCAGGAGTTTTATCCGCTCTTCCCGGGAAGATGAGTCGGCAAAGCAGATGAAACGCGAGAAGATAGCAGGGGAGAAGGCTGGAGTCCGGGATATTCTTGAAAAAGGCTCTTCCCTGATGCTGAAGAAAAGACTTGAGCAGGAAGCGGATGAGCTCATCTTTTACATTAAGCAGCGGGTATTTTTCAGGTTTGGCGATTTTATCAAAGAAGCCTTTAATCCTTCTGTCCTGAAAGATGATGGAAGGAATATGAAGAAAGCGCTCCAGGATGCCCTGGCAGACTTCCTCAGCTCTTTCGGATTTGATTTTGCCCAGGAGATGAGGGCGACCTCGCTGAGACTTGAAGTATTTGCCGGCAAGCTGGCAAAGGAAGCCCAGGCCTCCCTGGTATCTTCCATCAGCAAAATCAGCGGAGACATTACTTTTACAGAATTTGAAGTCTCCAGCCATCCAGGGCTTGATTTCACATCCGCTTTTTCGGACCTGGAGCCCGGACTGTTCAAAAAGGCTTTAAGCTATTTTAAAAGCCCTAAGACATTCTTTGAACAGAATGGCAGAAAACAGCTGGGCGAGGAACTGCACAAAGTGCTGGATGGACCGGCTGACAATTATCTGGCTTCCGAGAGCAGCAGGCTGAAAGACTATTATGCACGCATTCTGGAAGAAGAATACCGAAAGCTGACTGCCGAAATGGCAGATCAGGCAGCAGAATACTATGAAGGGATTTCCGCAGCGCTGAGTGATGAAATTCCTCTTGATAAATTGATTGAACTGGAACGCTCACTCGTCCAGTTCACATCTGGCAGTAAAGGGTGGTCACGTGAAGGAATGGCTTCAGGATCTGGAAAAGAAGCATAACATCACCATATATTATGCATGTGAAGCAGGAAGCCGCGCCTGGGGAACGGCTTCCGAACAATCGGATTACGATGTTCGTTTTATTTACAAATACAATGAGGTACGCAGCTATTTAGCGTTAAAGCCTGAACAGCAGACAATTGTCCATGCCTCGCCGGCAGACTCGGCAGGCTGGGATTTGTTCAAGGCTTTCAGCCTGCTGGAAAAATCGAATCCGAGCCTTTATGAATGGGCGTATTCGCCAATCGTCTATATTGACAGGCAGGATTTTGCCAGCCGTCTCCGGAACTTCATCAGTGAAGAATATTCTTCTCTTAAGCTTGCAAAGCATTATCAGGGACTGATGGTTCGGAACTTAAAAGAAATCTCGGGCAAGGAATTGACGCCAAGGAGGCAGAAACAGCTGATCCACGCTGCAAGATCCGGCCTGCTGGCAGGAATGCTGTCAAAAGAAATGAAAGCTGTGCCTTGGTCCGATCTCTTTGCCTGTGCTCCTGAAGGACAGGACTTTGCCCAAATACTGCCATACTATCATATCCTTGGAGAATCAAAGGTGAGTGGCAGACTGATAAAGGAAAGTGAAAGAGCAGAATTGGAAGTCCTTTTATACGGGCAGACAAACCAGCTGGACATTCCGGCGGGGGAGGCTGGCAAAAGGGAAAATACCAGGGGGAAGCTGAACCAATGGCTTTGGGAACTTCTCGATATTTAGGGGGGAATGATGGGGAAATCATTTCATGCTTGTGCTACCTGCATCCATTTCCAGGCAGAAAGGGCCGGGGGAAAAATGGAGTACCGGTGCAGGCGGCTCGGCTTTGACACATTGCCATATTACCAGTTCAATTGCTGGGATCCAAAGGAAAATGTCAGGAAACTGATGGAGAAAAGGGAAGGGGGAAAAGAAAATGAAATGGGTGAAAGAACTGAATGAGGTGATAGAAGGGCTCGGCAGCGAAGACGTCAGGTTTTGTGATTGCCGGTTCAGTCTGGGGGAGCCGGAAAAAGGGGAAAAGGCCTATCTTGAAGAACATATCCCGGGCGCTGTTTATTTTCATTTGGAAAAGGACCTTTCCGGACAAGTGTCAAAGCATGGCGGAAGGCACCCCCTCCCGGATATGGATGATTTCAAGGGAAAACTTGAACAGGCGGGAATCTCCAATCATTCAACTGTCATTGCTTATGACGGCGGAGAAGGGGCGTTTGCTGCAAGATTATGGTGGCTGCTCAAATATGCCGGCCACGAAAACGTCTATGTCCTGAATGGCGGCTTCAAAGAATGGAAGAAGGAAGGACAGCCTGTGACAAAAGAAATTCCCCACATTGTGAGGAGTGAATATGCCTTAAGCCTAAATGCTGAGATACTGGCTGATACAGAAGAGGCAACAAAGGTTTCCGAGGCTGAAAGCAAGAAAACCTTAATAGATTCACGGGAGGCAAAACGCTATCTGGGAATAGAGGAGCCTATTGATAAAAAAGCTGGCCATATTCCCGGAGCAGTCAATTATCCATGGACAGACGGATTCGCTAGCGGAAAATACAGGAATGCGGAAGAACAAAGGAAAAGATTCAGCAGCATCAGACTGGAAGATCCTGTCATTGTTTATTGCGGTTCAGGCGTCACGGCCGCCCCTAATTTCATTGCTTTAAAGGAAGCAGGCTATGAAAATGTAAAGCTGTATGTCGGCAGCTTCAGCGACTGGATTTCCTATCCGGAGAATCCAGTAGCTCAGGCAGCTGGCAAATAAAAAGAAAATCCCTCAAAAAGGGATTTTTTTACTTTTTCGTATATTGTATAATTGAGAAGGTTCTGAAATTTTAATAGGGGGATCTTTTTTCATGAGCACAGGCTATACCATTACAAAAAAGAGAAAAACGGAAAAGAGCCAAATCTTTGTTTCATGTGCAATCATCTTGATTTTGTCGTCATGTTTTGTGCCGATTTTCATTCTGATACCACTGCAGGAGATCCTGTTTTCACCATCAGGCGAATGGTTCTTTGAACCCTTAAGGGCTGCCTATGGCGTTTTCATTGCCGGCCTGCTGCTGCTGGCAGCCATATGCATAACTGCAGCTGTACTGCTCAGCAAGCAGAGAATGACAGCAGGATTGAAAGGGTTATTGGCAGGCAGTGCTGTTATTGGTGTGCTGCTCATCCTGCTTAGTACAGACGGGTATCATTATGCAGACCAGAAGGGCATTACAATCGATCCTATATTTTCGCTGAAGGAAAAAACATACACATGGGATGAAGTGGCAGCTGCGGAGCAGACAGCCAAACTATCAGGAGGAATAGCAACTGATGACAAATTCATTGTGACCTTTAAGGATGGAAAGAAATATTCCATGGTGCTGAATAACAATGTAGTCAAAGCAAGGGTTGCCATGCAGTATGTACTCAAAGAAAAGGGAATAGAAGTCATTAAAAAAGACCCGCAGGCAGAGTGATGGACCTGTAAACAGAAAGGCCTTTACAAGGCCTTTTTCCCGTTAAAGGAACCTAAATCTTTACAGGGAAGCCGTGTCTTCATCCATGTTATAATAGTGAAATATGAAGAGAAAAGGGGCTGTACATGATGAATGAAAATAAACCTTCCCTGCTGCTTGTTGATGGCATGGCACTGTTATTCAGGGCGTTCTTTGCAACTGCTGTCACCGGCCAGTTTATGATCAATTCAAAAGGGGTTCCGACTAATGCGATTCAGGGATTTCTGAAGCATTTTTTCACAGCCGTATCATCCTTTAAGCCAACACATGTGGCTGTATGCTGGGATATGGGCAGCAAAACCTTCAGGACTGAAATGTTCAGCGGCTATAAAGCAAACCGCTCAGAAGCGCCAATCGAATTGCTTCCTCAGTTTGATCTGGTCAAAGAAGCTGTAGAAGCTATGGATATTCCCAATATCGGGCTGGCCGGGTTTGAAGCTGATGACTGCATCGGCACGATTGCGAGAAACCTTCAGCCGGAGGCCAGGGTTTCTATCCTGACGGGCGACCAGGATATTCTGCAGCTCCTTGACAAAGATATTTCGGTCATCCTGCTTAAAAAAGGGTTTGGCAATTATCTTGTCCATACAGCAGATACCTTTTATGAAGAAAAAGGGATTACGCCAAGGCAGATGATCGATCTCAAAGCTTTTATGGGAGATCCAAGCGATAACTATCCTGGGGTAAAAGGAATCGGCGAAAAAACAGCATTAAAGCTTTTGCAGCAGTTCGAACATGTGGATGGCGTTATCGAGAATCTGGACAAGCTCACAAAAGCGCAAAAAGCTAAAATTGAAGAGGGGCTTGAAATGCTCCATCTAAGCAGGCAGCTGGCAGAGATTAAATGCGATGTTCCAGTCCAATGTGTCCTGGATGATGCTGTTTATAAAATCAATCAGCAAAAGGCGATGGAAAAGTTCAGTGAACTGGAATTAAGGGGGCTGTACAGGCATCTCGAAAAGCTTGAGGAAAGCAAGAGCCTTGCCTGAGTTCTGCAGATATAAGATTGGAGGAGCTGCCACAGCTGCAGCTCCTTTTGCTGTTATTTCGTATTTTTCTTTTTTGCAGCATTCTCAAGCTTGCTTTTTGGCTCTTCAGCAAACTCGGCATCCTGTCCGTAGCCTTGGGGATTGACGCCAGGGGCTTTTTTCCCCCTGTTGGCATGGCCGTTTTTACTCACGTGCATTCACCTCCGGAAAAGTGATGCAGCTGCTGATTATTGCACCTGCAGCTTTAGTATTTGCCAAACGAATATTTAAACCCCCTCATCTTCACAATATAAAATGAGGTGATGACCATTGAATAAAGGAGTCATTGTAGCGCTGCTCAGCATCATCATTGCCCAGGGCATGAAAATACCTCTCCACTTTTTAAAGAAAAGGGAATGGAAGCCGGGTTTGTTTTTCCAGACAGGCGGGATGCCGAGCTCCCATTCAGCAGGCGTGTCCTCCCTGACTACATTTATCGCCCTGAAACGCGGGCTGCCGACAATTGATTTTGCTCTGTCTCTTGTATTCGGCCTGATTGTCATGTATGATGCGCAGGGAATTAGGAGGCAAACGGGCGAGCTGACCTTGAAGGTTAACTCTATGGAAGAGCTGATGGACAAAGTCCACAAAGATGAAGCAGTGGAATTCAGTGAAGAAAAACCGAAAAAGCTTAAAGAAATGCTCGGGCATCAGCCACAGGAAGTGCTTGGTGGCGCCCTGCTTGGAATCCTTACCGGTTCGGCAGGCTATCTGCTCTCAAAAAAAGATAGAAAATTGTCGAAATTCAAGGTAAAATTTAGAAGATAGGATGACAAGATTCAGGGAGCTGCAGCATATTGAAAACCGTTGAAGAATATTTGACTCACCTTGAAAGCAAAGGCTTTCAATTCCGTGAAGACGCAAAAGGATTTGTATACTTTGGCAAGCAATATACGAATGCATCGGATGAACTGGCAAATGCCGCTATCGAAATAACACTAAAAGCACAAAAAGCCTTTGACGGGAGCTTTTATGTGTCCCTGCTGGAAATGCTGATGGCCAATGGGATCACTACCCGCAAAGAAGCGCTCCATTTCATCAAACAAAAAGAGCTTTTGGCTATATAAGCCAGAGGGGAGGCCCGTGCCTCTCCTCTTTTTTATCCTGCAGTTTGAATTGGTGCAGCTGAAAAAGAAATATAGGCCCTGGCAAGTGCCAGGGCCTTATCGTCTCTTTACACAGCATTCAGCCGTGCTTTCTGCTGTTTTCTATATTAAGCGGATTTTTGCTCGCGCGCCACTTCCCTTTTTTCCTTCCTTGAAGGCAGCTCTGCATAGACCATTCCCGCAAAAATCAGCCCGCATCCAGCAAGGGCCGAAATCGTGAGGCGGTCCCCTGCCCAGAGATAGCCGGCTGCCGCTGCAAAGACAGGCTCCATTGCAAAGATAAGCGCCACTCTTGTGGGAGTGGTGAATTTCTGGAAAGCAGTCTGCGCCAAAAAGGCGAGAGCGGTAGCAAATATGGAAGTCACCAGCAAAGCCGTAACAACATTTCCTTCGAGGATAATATCAGGATTCAGGGCTGACTGCCAATCCTCGAATAAAAGAGCAGAAACACTTGCAAGACCTGACACAGTCAATATTTGAACAACCGTCAAAAGCAGGGCCGGATGGTGTTTGCTGAATTTGCCGGTGAAAATGATATGAAGGGCAAATCCTGCAGCACAGACAAATGTCAGCATATCCCCTTTGTTCAGGGAAGATGCATCTGTCATGGCGAGCAGATAGAGGCCGGCCGCAGCAGCAGCCACTCCGATGACGCTGTTGGCGCCTGGCTTAATTTTCAGCAGAGCAAAGGCCAATAAAGGGACCATTACGACACTTAAGCCCGTAATAAAGCCTGCTTTTGAAGAAGTTGTATAAAGAAGGCCGGCTGTCTGGAAGGCATATCCTGCAAACAGCCAAAGGCCTATGAAGATGCCTGAGGATACCAGCTTCCAATTGAGGCGGGCCAGCTGTTCCCGTTTAAAAATAAAGAGCCACATGGCAAGGAGCATTCCGGCGATAAAAAAACGCACCGCATTGAAAGTGAATGGCTCCAGAAAAGAAATGGCATTCTGGACCAGCACAAAGGTCGCACCCCACACGAGTGCTACCAGAAGAAGGCAGATATCTGCCAAGGATCGGGACTGTGTCATTCAGCGGTCCCTTCTTTCCCATTGTCGCGGACCGCTTTCCTGGCCAGTTCATCCGCTGTTTTATTCTCACTGCTTGGAATCCATTTCATAAAGAAAAGGTCTAACTGCCTGGAGAGGCCCAGAGCTTTTTCCAGAAGACTGCTGTAAAGAGGGTTCTTGACGAATTCCTTCTCGACTGCTGCATTCACAAGCTGGGAATCTGTCCGAAAAGAAACGGTCCTGTAGCCACTTTGCAGGCAAATCTCCAGTGCGTGGATAAAAGCGTGATATTCTGCCTCATGATTGCTCATTTCACCGAGCGGTATGCTATGGCGTTCAACAGTGCCTCCAGCCTTGATGAAAATTCCGGCGCCGCTTGGTCCAGGGTTGCCGGCGCTTGCACCGTCAATATATACTTCGATCATCGCAAATCCTCCATTTAAAAGAATGAAACTTGCTTATCCCGCATGAGAACGGGTAACACTATATGTAAGTTTATCACAGAAATGGTTCTTTCTTATCACCGTGAATGCAAAAAAAGAGTGCCGAGGCACTCTCTTCATTCTATTGGTCGATGGATGTATTCGCCTTATTTGTTTTATGCATTTTCTTGGCAAGATAGCCAAAAGGCGTATCCAGGATGGCAACAAAGAACTTCAGCAGGTAAGTTGTAATGAATATCTGGATCCATTCATTGAAGGGAAAGACCCCTGCAAAAGCAATCCCGGTAAAAACAAGTGTATCAATAAACTGGCTGATGATCGTACTTCCGTTATTCCTGATCCAAAACTGATTGTCTTTGGGGAATTTCCTTTTCAGGAACTGAAAAATATAAACATCCAGGAATTGGCTTGCAAGATAAGCAGCAAGGCTTCCCAGCGCTATTTGCGGAAGAAACGAGAAAATCGTGCTTAATGCACCTTGTGCCATATCGATTTCATGCGGTTTGAAAAGCAGCACCATCTGCATGATCACTGTCATGGACAGAAGTGTCAAAAATCCAAGCCAGACCGCCTTTTTCGCTTCTTCTTTACCGTACTTTTCGTTCAGGATGTCCGTAACAAGGAAGGCGGTGCCATACATGGCATTTCCAAGTGTGGCGGTCATACCGAATATTTCAATTGTTTTTATAACCTGCAGATTGGCAAGTACAGTAGAAAGGCCAATCCAGACAAAAAGTCCGGTTTTGCCGAAAATGCGGTAAAATAATAGGACAAAAGCAAAATTAACTAAAGCAAAAATGAAGCCAAACCATTCGTTAAACATAAGATCCTCCTAGTTTTGATAGTGCGGGAAGTTGCGAACCGCCATATATTTAATTGTCCTTGACCATTATAGCGTGAATATAGAAGGAAAGACACATCTCAGGAGAAGTGAAAGTTTTAGCAATTTTGTGATACTAGTGCACGAACTGGAATAGGCTAAACAAATACTTGATACTGAAGCGAAAGGCGGATACTATGAAATACAAGTTAGAGTGGCTTTACAGGCTGAAAGGAACAGACGGAATCCGGTTCACCTCAGACTGGATGGACGGGGAAACTGCGCTTGAACTCGGCGGAGATCTCGAAAAGGGAGGAAAGGCCCTGGATCTTGAGTTTTTCGATGAGATGGGTACCGGCTGGTCACTGAAGGAAATGAGGAAGCTGCTGGCCGAAGTGGAAGCCGAGCCTCATGACATAACCGTGTACTTTGACGGCGGATTCAATAAAGATACCTATCAGGCAGGACTGGGAGCAGTCATTTATTATAAGCAGGGAAAAAAGAAGTTCCGCATCCGGGCAAATGAAAGAATCAGCGAAATGGAAACAAATAACGAAGCGGAATATGCTGCCATGCATTATGCTGTTACACTGCTGGAAGAAATGGGAGCTCATCATATGACATGCCGCTTCCTGGGTGATTCACAGGTCGTGCTTAAGCAGCTTGAAGGAGAATGGCCCTGTTATGAAGAGAGTTTGAACAGATGGCTTGACCGGA
Organism: Bacillus infantis NRRL B-14911; assembly: GCF_000473245.1. Taxonomy (NCBI): domain Bacteria; kingdom Bacillati; phylum Bacillota; class Bacilli; order Caryophanales; family Bacillaceae; genus Bacillus; species Bacillus infantis. The sequence continues at coordinate 3,034,694 of NC_022524.1, read as the reverse complement.
TAGAAGAGAAAATAAAAAAACTTGGCCTTGAGCCGAAATATGAGCCTATACCGAGGTCCGAGAATAAAGAAGCGGATAAGCTGGCCAGCCAGGCGCTGGAAGGAAAGCTGATCAACAGCAGAATGCAGATTATATAAAAGCTGGAATATTGTTTTCTGAAGAGGAAAGGAAGGACAGAGTTGGAACGAAAGGATATCTATAAAGAAACAGAAGAGCTTATGGAACAGTACTGCAAAGGCTGCTTTCTCCACAAGTATCACAAAGAAGAAAAAGGGAAGAGGTTCGCTCACCGATTTTGCATTACTCAATGCACGATCGGGGAAAAAATAAAAAAATGCGGCAGCAGACTGTCTTAGAAACAGTCTGCTGCCGCTTTCATTTACCTATGTAAAAAAGGCTGGCAAAATGCCAGCCTTTTTTAATTGGTCTCCAATGGGCCAATATCTATAAGTGCTGATTAAAGTTTTACAACATTAGCTGCTTGAGGTCCGCGGTTTCCTTCAACGATTTCAAAAGAAACTTCCTGGCCTTCTTCCAAAGACTTGAAGCCGTCGCCTTGGATAGCAGTGAAGTGAACGAACACATCGTCTCCGCCTTCAACTTCAATAAAACCAAAACCTTTTTCGTTATTGAACCATTTAACTTTGCCGTTTTGCATGTGAACTTTTCCTCCTAAGCCTTTCAAGACACAGATTGTGTCGAAATAAATATTATCACTAGCAGAATAATTATCTAGTTCTGGAAAACTCAAAAATTATCCTGTTAAATGATGTCTATAATATACACGAAGGAAAATTTCCAGTCAAGGAATAATGCAGAATTTTTACAAAAATCTCTTAAATTTTTTGAATCTTTTGTATTTATGAAAAAAAGGACAAAAAATGATAGGTGGCGTTTCCTGTTTTTGTTAAAATTAAAGCTATAAAATAATTCTGGAGGCAGGGTGAGATGGTGAAAACCTTTAAGGAACCCGGCAGGGAGAAGCCTTTATCTTCAGCAGAAATCGATCGGCTCCTTTTCCAGCTGAAAAGAGACAGGCCAGGACCTCCTGCGTTTGCTTCAGGCTGCATAAGCGATGGAGGAGGCGGGAAGGATACTGCCGGGCTGATCGATCATGCGGTGGGGCAGGTGGAGGATATATTCGCTGGAGCAAGACTAGGGAAGGGTGTTGGAATAACTGCAATCAAAAAAGATATATTGCCTGTCATCCGGACACTTGCTGATATTCCCGGAGTGTCCCATGTTTTCCATCAGCTCGACCGAAAAGACAGATATACCTCGAGCCATGCCGTATGTGTCAGTATGATAGCCGGGATGATCGGACGCTGGCTTGGCATTGGCGGAGCACTGATGGAGGATTTGCTTCTTGGATCCATCCTTCACGATATCGGTAAAATTAAGATTCCGGATGAAATTCTATCAAAACCCGGAAAACTTACTCTATCAGAATATGAAGAAATGAAACTTCATTCTGTTTATGGATATGAAATGGTCAGGGATTTGGATGCTGTAAGCCCGAAAGCAGCCCTTATTGTTCTGCAGCATCATGAAAGAGAAGACGGAAGGGGATATCCGCTGGGCCTGAAAGGAAGGGAAATAGAGCATTTAGCAAAAATTACAGCCATTGCAGACGTTTTTCATGCCATGTCGTCTGCCCGCATTTACCATGAGGCCCTGCCATTTTACCAGGTCATGCGCAAGATGAAGGATGGCGCTTTCGGTTCATTTGAACCTGGTTTTATGCTTATTTTTATCCAAAACCTGATGAACAGCCTGGCCGGTTCTAGGGTCAGGCTGACAGACCAGTCAGAGGGCAGGATCCTGATGATTCACCCATATGATCCTTTATCCGCACTTGTGCAGACAGAAGACCGCCTCATTGATTTAAGATACAGCAGGGGGCTGCAAATCGAACGGATATTATGAATAGGAGAGATTGCTTGTCATTTTCAGCCCTTTTTCTCATAAATTATAAAACAGCCGGCTGCATCCTGAATAAAGTGCAGCCTGCTGAAAAACAAAGAAAAAGGTGAGAAGATGTTCAGGTTCTTGATAGGGAATGAGGAATGGATATTAAGATTTTCCCCGAATATCGAGCTGGATCCTGAAATCAAACAGGCTATCTTCAGTTCGCTCATACAGCTGGGCAAAACTTTTGTGCAAAGTTCTCACGGCGATTCCTTTTCTATCATAGATGAACAAATCGGCATGATCATTTTTACTCTCGAGAAAATTCCGTCCCTGATCCTTACTGTATCACATGTGATTCCAAAAGAAAGATGGTATACCCAGTGCAATCTGTCTATAAAGCCATATCAACCCTAAACCGGCGCAGCCGGTTTATTTTTTTTTATTAAATAGATTGACATATCTTACACTGAGGTTAAAATGTTTACCAAAGGAAACTTTTATGTTTTAGTTAAAAATTTATAGTCCTGTTTAAAAAGTGTGCACATCGCTAAAAGAGGTGCATACAATTTAGGACTGAGGATGAAGAAAAACAGAAGGAAGAGGTGTCGGGATTGAAAAAATGGATGATGTTAGCTTTTGCTTTTAGTCTGATTGTGCTGGGGGGATGCTCCGGGAAGACCGCTGAAAGTGAAGGGGATGGAAAGAAGCTTTATATCACCACAACGATCGGGCAGATAGCCGATGCTGTGAAAATAATAGCGGGGGATAAGGCGGAAGTGCACAGTTTGATGGGGCCGGGCACAGACCCCCATCTTTATAAAGCAACACAGGGTGATATGGAGAAGCTTCAGGAAGCGGATATCATTTTTTACAGCGGTCTGCACCTGGAGGGAAAGATGCTTGATATCTTTGAGAAAATGAATGAACAGAAACCCACATACGCCATAGCTGAATCTATAGAACCAGAGAAGCTTTTGGCTGCAGACGGCAGCAAAGCCTATGATCCCCACGTATGGTTCGATATCGATCTATGGAAAACCGCTCTCAAAAAGGCAGAAGAAGGACTGATTAAGGCAGATCCTGATAATGAACAATACTACCGGGAAAATGCAGATGCCTATTTTGCAGAAATGGATGAATTAAAACGATTTGCGGACAAGGAAATGGCAGGGATTCCGGAAGAACAGCGTGTGCTGGTTACAGCCCATGATGCTTTTGGCTATTTCGGAAGAGCATACGATATGGAAGTGATGGGCCTTCAGGGATTGAGCACTGATGCCGAATACGGACTCGGCGATGTTCAGGCCCTTGTCGATACACTGGTCACGCGTAATATAAAGGCAGTTTTCGTTGAATCGAGCATCTCGGAAAGATCCATCAACGCGGTCATAGAAGGAGCAAAGGAAAAAGGCCATACCGTTTCTATCGGAGGAGAGCTGTTCTCTGACGCAATGGGAGAGGAAGGGACAGAGGAAGGAACTTATCTGGGGATGTATAGGCATAATGTCGATACCATCGCGAAAGCGCTGAAATAGGAGGAAAGGCCATGAATCCAGTAGAAATAAAAAATCTGACAGTCGCATATCAGAAGAAGCCTGTCCTGAGCGATGTAAGCTTTTCGGTCGGGGAAGGAAGCCTGGTAGGAATAATCGGGCCGAATGGAGCCGGAAAATCTACGCTTATTAAAGCCATACTGGGGCTGATTCCGAGAGCTTCGGGGGAGATAAAAGTATACGGCAGAGAATACCGGCCCAAAGACAGGCTCGTTGGGTATGTGCCGCAAAGGGGTACTGTAGACTGGGATTTCCCGACGAATGCGCTTGATGTTGTCCTTATGGGGCGATACGGCCATGTCGGCTGGTTCAAGCGTCCCAAAAGAGCCGATGTGGAAGCAGCAAGGGAATGCCTGCGCAAAGTAGGCATGGAAGCTTTTCAGCACAGGCAGATCAGCCAGCTGTCAGGAGGACAGCAGCAGAGGGTCTTCCTTGCAAGGGCACTTGCACAGGATGCAAGCGTCTATTTCATGGATGAACCATTTGTCGGGGTGGATGCCGCTACAGAAAGGGCAATCATCAGCCTGCTGAATGAATTGAAGGCCCAGGGGAAAACGGTGCTGGTTGTGCATCACGACCTGCAGACTGTAAAAGAATATTTTGATTCTGTCATCCTGCTCAATATGAGAACCATAGCCCACGGTCCGGCAGATAAAACATTTACAATGGAAAACCTGCACAAGACATATGGCGGCAAGCTGGCCTTCCTGGAAAAGGGCCAAGTGATGGTCGAGCAAAAGTGAGGTGTCTTATATGAATGAACTATTGCAAATGCTGGGCAACGCGAATACACAGTGGGTCCTGTTTGGAACAATGCTGCTGGGTGCAGCAAGCGGAGTGCTTGGAAGCATAGCCCTTCTGAGAAAGCAAAGCCTGATCGGGGATGCTGTTGCACATGCAGCATTGCCGGGGATATGCATTGCTTTTATGCTCACAGGTGAAAAATCTCTGCCTGCCCTCCTTATCGGAGCAGCAATTACCGGTCTGCTTGCCGCCTATTGTATCCAATTCATCACTTCCAGCTCAATTCTAAAAGAGGATAGCGCGATTTGCCTGGTATTGTCTGTATTTTTCGGATTCGGGATTGTCCTGCTGACAAAGATATCCCAATCGCCTGCAGGCAACAAGAGCGGGCTGGATGACTTTATTTTCGGGCAGGCTGCTTCCATGGTAGGGAGCGATGTAAAGCTGATGGCAGGTGCCTCTGCCGTTCTCATCGTGGTGACTTTGCTGTTCTTTAAAGAGCTGAAGGTCCTGACCTTCGATCCTGATTTTGCGAGGGGGCTCGGACTTCCTGCCGGCTGGCTGAACTTTATGTTTCTTACCCTTCTGGCTGGCACTGTTGTCATCGGTATCCAGGCGGTAGGCGTAATCCTTATGGCTGCAATGCTGATCACACCAAGCGTTGCTGCGAGGTATTGGACAGAGTCACTTGGGAAAATGGTCATCATTTCAGGAGGATTCGGGGCCTTATCAGGAATGGCCGGAACCCTTCTGAGCACGCTGGGGCAGGGGCTTGCAACTGGGCCGTTCATTGTTGTTACGGCTACTGGCTTATTTCTGTTCTCTGTCCTGGCTGCCCCGCAGAGAGGACTGCTGACAAAGCTGGCCAAAAGAATCGTCTTTAACAGGAAGACGAAGAGGAGCCAGGTGCTTAGGGCAATGTACAAACTGACAGAATCTGCTTACAGGGAGACAGGGAAGGAACAAATGATCATAGCTGAAAGCAGGATCTCCGATGAGCTCGCTTTCTCAAAATCACATACCATGAGGCTGATGAGCGACCTGTACAAGGAGCATTTAATTGCAAAAGATCCAGGAGGATGGATGCTCACGGACAAAGGCGTTCTCGAAGGTTATATCCTGACGCTGAAAGGACGCATAAATGAACTTTGCCTGATGCACAGTGAAGAATTTAATGAGGACCAGAGGGAAGCGCTGGCTGAAAAGCTGATGGTAAAACCGTCAGATCCGCTTGCCAAAAGAGCGGAGAAACTGCTCTGGCAATATAATATGATGCCGGTCCTTTCACCTTTTCCCCTTCCAGAAAGGAGAGAGAATCTATGAGCTATGAATTATGGATTTTGGCAGTAGGATCACTGGCCGGAATCACCTGTGCCATCACCGGATGCTTCCTGATATTGCGGAAGCTTTCCATGCTTGCCGATGCCATCAGCCATACCGTGCTCCTTGGAATCGTCCTTGCTTTTCTGATCAGCCAGAGCATGAACGGATTTTACATGCTCCTTGGAGCAGCAGCAACAGGTCTGGCAACGGCCTTCCTTGTCCAGACCTTTAACAGCAGCGGCGTTCAGGAGGATGCTTCAATCGGCGTAGTGTTCACCTTCCTGTTTGCTGTAGGAGTAATCCTGGTCTCGCTTTTTGCTGAAAATGTCCACCTGGATGTCGACCATGCATTGATGGGGGAGATTGCTTTTGTCCCTTGGGATGTCGTCCGGATTGGAATGCTTCCAGAAGTCCCGAAAGCCTTTCTGATGCTTGGGGGTGTCCTGCTGTTTAATCTGCTGCTGATTGGATTATTCTACAAGGAATTCAAAATTACATCTTTTGATCCCCAGATGGCAGCAGCGATAGGGATTCCGGTTCTGTTCATCCATTACCTGCTCATGGGAATGGTTTCGATTACAACTGTAGCTTCTTTTGACAGCGTCGGGGCAGTCCTTGTCGTTGCTATGCTGATTGCACCGGGAGCATCAGCATACCTGCTGACAGACAGGCTTGGGACCATGCTTATCTATAGTGCATTGATCGGAGCGGCTGCCGCTGTCGGCGGATATTTCGCTGCAAGCTGGCTGAATGCCTCGATATCCGGAAGCATGGCAGCTGCCAATGGAATACTATTTGCCCTTGTTTTCCTGTTTTCGCCTACTAAAGGGTATATAATGAAAAAACGGAACAGCCTGCGGGTCCGTACAGCAGAATGATCATACTCTCTAGTCTTTTGGTTTGCAGGGAGCTTTAAAGAGAGAAAGTTTAATAGTATAATAGAAGAAGCGCCGGGAATGGCGCTTTTTTCTGCTGCCTCAAGCCATATGTACATCAGCAGCTACCCTCAAGCCATCCATCTCCCATAGAACCCCCCCATTTATTCAATTCTGAAAAAAATGCATGGTCCCAATCTGACAGGAGCTAAAGGGTGCCTGAACAGCCTGGAATCATGTATAATCTTTTTTTCGGGCCCTGCTGCCATTGAGGTTAGCAGTAAAATAATCAAGTCGGACTTGCGCAGTCCCGAGCAAGGAGAATGAATATGAAACTGATTATTGCAGAGAAGCCTGATCAGGGAATGAAGCTTGCCGCCCCATTTTCATTTAAGAAAAAAGAAGGCTATCTGGAAATCGCTCCGAACCAACTGTTCCCTGATGGTGCTTTCATGACTTGGGCCATTGGCCATTTATGTGAACTGGTTCCTCCCGAGGAATATGATTCTAAATGGAAAAAGTGGTCACTGAGCACTCTGCCGATACTTCCGGAGCAATTTAAGCACCGTGTATCCAAGTCAAAGTGGAAGCAATTCAAAGTCATCAAAGAACTGGTCCACCATAAAGAAGTCAATGAAATCATCATTGCCGGTGATGCAGAAAGAGAAGGGGAAGCCATTATCCGAGTCATTCTGACTCAGTGCGGCAGCAGAAAGCCGATGAAGCGGCTATGGATTTCATCGCTCACCGCCAAATCTGTAACAAATGGCTTTGCCAATCTCCTTGATGAGTCTAAGACAAGAAATATTTATTATGAGGCGCTCAGCAGGGCATGTGCCGACTGGCTTGTCGGCATGAATGCTTCGAGGGCATACACCCTGCTGCTCCAGCAAAAAGGGATCCAGGATGTGTTTTCTACCGGAAGGGTCCAGACCCCGACCCTTGCACTGATTGTAAAAAGAGAAAAAGAAATCGAGAACTTTAAGTCAGAGCCTTTCTGGGAAGTCATGGCTACTTTCAATATGGAAGGAAAGACATATAAAGGGAAATGGCATAAAGATGGGAATTCCCGTCTCGATAATGAAGGGATGGCCAGGAAAATCCAGCAGTTTGCAGAAGGAAAGAACGCCAGGATTGAATCAATCGATAAAGAGAGGAAGGAATTCCTGCCTCCTTATTTATTCAATCTCTCGTCCCTGCAGGCTGAAGCAAACAAACTTTACAAATATTCCCCGCAAAAAACATTGGAAATCGCCCAAAAGCTTTATGTGAAAGGAATTATTTCGTACCCTCGCTCTGACTCAAGCTTTGTCACGAAAGAGGAGGCGGCGGCATTTCCTGAAACACTGGAAAAGCTTTCGAAAATGGATGCTTTTAAAGCTTTTTTCCCGCTTCCTGTTTCATCCATACTGGATAATAAAAGATTTGTGAATGAAAAGAAAGTGACAGACCACTATGCCATCATTCCTACAGAACAGGCAGCCGACCCGGCTAAAATGGGTGCCGATGAAGCAAGGATTTATGAGCTGATTGTAAAAAGGCTGATTGCCGCCCATTATGAAAAAGCCATCTTCGATTATACAACCATCCATACATTGGCGGATGAGAGGGCTGCTTTCCTGTCAAAAGGGAAGGAAATGATTCAGGAAGGCTGGAGGAAGGTCCTGTTCAGCAACAAGAAGAGTGCAGCTAAAGATGAAGATGAGCAGGATCTCCCGTCCCTCGAATCCGGCGAAAGAGGGATTGTACAGGATACAGAGGTTAAAGAGAGCAAGACGCAGCCGCCTAAGCGGTATACCGAGGGGCAGCTTATCACCCTGATGAAAACTGCCGGGAAGCATTTGGAGGATTCTGACCTGGTCAAAGTGATGAACCAGACTGAAGGGCTTGGCACTGAAGCGACGCGTGCCGGGATCATTGGCATTCTTAAGGACCGGATGTATATTGATGTCCGCAAGAACCAGGTGTATGCGACGAACAAGGGAAAGCTTTTGATCGATTCAATCGGCGAAAGTGTGCTTGGATCCCCTGAAATGACCGCCAAATGGGAGCAGCGCCTGAATGAAATCGGTGAGGGGGCAGCATCGCCAAAAGAATTTATGGAGCAGGCGAAGAAGCTGTCAATTAAATTAATCAATGATGCGACAGAACAGAGTTCCCAGTGGAGCTTTGATGGATATGACCTGGAGGAATTCAAGGATAGAAGGCCGGGGAAAAAAGGCAAAAGGGGCGGTGCGGGCACGAAGGTCGGCAAATGTAAGCTGTGCGGCGGCGATGTTGTTGACAAAGGGACTTTTTATGGCTGTGCGAATTATAAAGCCTCTGACTGCCGTTTCACCATATCCAAAAAAGTGCTTGGGAAGACCATAAGCCAGGCAAATGTCCGCAAGCTTTTGAAAGATGGGCAGACAGATCTTATCAAAGGGTTCAAAAAAGGCGAAAAGGAATTTCAGGCCAGGCTAGAATGGGGAGAAGGCAGGCTTAACTTCGTCTTTGAAAACAGCATAAAGCAGCAATAAATGCAGGGGAGGGGCACAAGCTTCTCCCTGGTGTTTCGCTTGCCTGACTTGTTTGTCCTCCCCATCTATAGTAAAATTTTTATTGGACAATTTTTACGGGGCTGCATGGTGGAGCTTTCTGTTTGCAGGAAAGCAATGGGCCGGTGACATTATTTAACAGGAAACAGCAGTAAAGCTGAAACCGGATGTATATTTCTGTCCGGCAAGAAGCTGGTTTTAATACTTAGGAGGTTATCGGATGCCTACTCCAAGCATGGAAGATTATATAGAACAAATATACATACTGATAGAAGATAAAGGTTATGCACGTGTATCCGATATCGCCGAAGCTTTGTCAGTCCATCCTTCTTCAGTTACTAAGATGGTGCAGAAGCTGGATAAAGACGAATATCTTGTTTATGAAAAATACAGAGGGCTGATCCTGACTCCAAAAGGCAAAAAGATCGGCAAAAGGCTTGTATACCGCCATGAACTTCTCGAACAGCTGTTAAGGATCATTGGCGTGAAGGAAGAGAATATTTATGAAGATGTGGAAGGCATAGAGCATCATTTAAGCTGGGATGCGATTGACCGGGTGGGTGACCTAGTCCAGTTCTTTGAAGAAGATCAGGGGAGAGTGGATTCTCTCCGCGAAATCGCCAGGAAAAATGAGCAGACTGAAGGATGAAGACAGAATAAAAAGCGGTAAGGCGTTAAAGGATGCCTTGCCGCTATTTATTATCACATTTTTAAAAGGGATCGAAGGGGTGGTGGTAATAAAGAACTGCCATTTAATTATTTGAGCCCTGTTGATCTTCGTTCCAGGCACGTAGACTCCTGCGGGATTGCAGCGGCAGAGCTGAGACCCCGCAGGAGGTACGACGAGGAGGCTCAGCGCCGCCCCGCGGAAAGCGAAGTGCCTGGAACGCAAATCAACAGACTACATTTGAAAGGCATACTTCATGAAACTTTCTTATTTCTTTTGCCAAAGGCATAGATGAATACGAATATTTCTTAATTTTACCTTAACGGTTATTAAGCCTCGTTTATACCCTTACCCAAAGCTCGGAAAATCCTCTAACAGATTCACCGTGTTAACATTGTTTTCCATCAGGCTGTGTTCCGCCTCTGCAAGCTCGATGAGTCCTTCTTCTGCTTCCATCATTGCTTTTCTGAACGATATGATCCGCCCTCCCGAGGTCTGGAAAGACATAATCTCTCCCAGGTGGTTTCTTTGGACAGCAATTAATTTTTCCGGCTGCATGTAAAGCCCCTCCTTTAATTTCCTTAGTACAAAGGATTACCAGCTGCCCTTATAGAAATACAAGAATGAAACTTTTTTAGAATATATCCGTAATAAAAGTGAGGGATCATCAGGATGGAATTTAATTGGGCCTCTGAAGCAGAAAGGCTTTGGGATGAGAAATCCGGCTCATGGAGCCGGCAGAGCAGGGAAATGTGGGAATCAGGCAGCCGGAAGGAAATTGCAGGCTTCTTCAATCAGCATGTCCCTGCAGGTTCTGCAGTCTGTGACCTTGGATGCGGAGATGGCTTTGGCACACTGAAACTCGCAAATGCCGGCTATAAAGTAACAGGGGCAGATGTTTCAGAGGAAATGATACATAAAGCCATTAAGGTGAATGAAGGAAATGATGCAAGATTTATTAAATCTGATATTGCATCTTTGGATGTTCCTGATCATGCCTTTGATGCAGTGCTTGCGATCAATTCCCTTGAGTGGACTGAGAGCCCACTTGCAGTCCTCAGGGAAATGCAGAGGGTGGTCAGGCCGGGAGGATTTGGATGCGTCGGCATTTTAGGCCCCACTGCGAAGCCGCGGGAAAACAGCTATGAAAGGCTTTACGGCAAGAAAGCTGTCTGCAATACAATGATGCCATGGGAGTTCGAAAGGCTAGCTGCTGAAAACGGATGGAGCAGGACAGCCGGGTTCGGTGTTTATAAAAGGAGTGCAGAACTGATTTCCAAAGGCTCCTTAACAGAAGAATTGCAGCAGGCATTATCGTTTATGTGGGTATTCATGATCAAAAATGATAAATAAGAGGAGGTAGTAGGGATGAGCAGATATTCAATCGAAGAATTCGTCAGCCAGACAAAACAGCAGGATAAAGGAGAAGGCCTGTTTGAGCTTGAAACACCAAGGATGCTTGAGATCAACCTGACAAATCAGATCTGGGCAAAAACCGGTGCCATGGTTTCCTACAGGGGAAACATAAAGTTTGAAAGAGAAGGGATCCTGGAGCACGGTCTCGGGAAAATGTTCAAAAAGGCGCTGACAGGGGAAGGGACGTCACTGATGAAAGCGACAGGGAATGGCAAACTCTATCTGGCAGACCAGGGGAAAAAGATATCAATCCTTAACCTTGGCGGTGAAGCGATTTTTGTGAACGGAAATGACTTGCTGGCATTCGAACCCGGCATCAGCTGGGATATCAAGCTGATGAAAAGGATCGCCGGCATGATGGCAGGCGGGCTCTTCAATGTCCGCCTTGAAGGGCGCGGCATGGTCGCCATCACTTCCCATTATGAGCCGCTGACACTGCTGGTCACACCGGATAATCCAGTGTACACAGATCCAAATGCTACAGTAGCCTGGTCAGGCAGCCTTCAGCCGGAGTTTGTGACTGATATATCCTTTAAGACCTTCCTTGGAAGAGGAAGCGGGGAATCAATCCAAATGAAATTCTCGGGCAACGGTTTTGTTGTAGTGCAGCCGTTTGAGGAAGTCTACTATAGCCAGCAAAGCTGATTGAATGGATGAAATGAAATGGCTGCCTCTAAGAGTGCAGCCATTTTGCCATTCTTTCAGAAGACAGGGCGTTACCATTCATATGGAGTTTCCTGGTATACATAATAGTTCAGCCAGTTTGAAAAAAGCAGATGCGCGTGAGACCTCCATCTGTTCTTTGGAGGCAGCATAGGGTTGTCTTCAGGGAAATAGTGCAATGGCAGGTCTGGCACAAGCCCCCTTGCTTTGTCCCTTTCATACTCATCAGCCAGTGTGAGTGCCTCATATTCCAGATGGCCGGTGACCATAATTCTTCTGCCGTCCTTTGAACTGATGATGAATGCGCCGGCCTCTTCTGATAAAGACAGAAGCTTCAGGGAAGGATGCTCGTTTATTTTTGCAATCGAAACGTCTGTATTCCTTGAATGAGGAGCAAGGAAATGGTCATCAAATCCTCTCAGCAGCTTTATGGAAGGGTCGCAAACGGTATGGGCGTATACCCCGGAGCATTTCCGCGAAAGGATCTCCTTGCCGATCCCATAATAATGATAAAGCGCAGCCTGGGCGCCCCAGCAAATATGCATGCTGGAGGTCACATTCTCTTTCGCCCAATCCATGATCCCAGTCAGTTCTTCCCAATAATCGACTTCCTCGAAATCCAGCATTTCAATCGGAGCCCCGGTTATGATCATCCCATCGAATTTATGATGCCTGATCTCTTGAAAAGTGGTATAAAACTGCTCAAGATGCAGTTCACTTGTATTTTTTGATTCATGTGTCGCTGTTTTAAGGAACGAAATATTTACCTGGAGCGGTGTGTTGCCAAGAAGCCTCAAAAGCTGTGCTTCTGTTTTTTCTTTTTCAGGCATGAGATTCAGGATGATGATATTAAGCGGACGGATGTCCTGCTGCCTTGCCCGGCTGTCATCCATGACAAAGATATTTTCTTTCTCCAGGATCTCACGGGCAGGCAGCAGAGGCGGAATACAAATGGGCACGGGCCTTCCTCCTTGTTTGAATATTCAATTATCTAATTATAAAAGCAAACGGCATGATCAGGCAATGCCGGGCAAAAGATTCATTATTTAAAATTCTATCACTTATTATTGGACGCGGTGGTACAATATAGAAGGAAACTTTGCATATTTCGGGGGGACAAGAATGAACGTGAAACCAAAGGTAAAGTCAGATATCGAAATCGCACAGGAATCAGAACTGAAACCGATCAAAGAAATTGCAGCCGGAATCGGGCTGGAAGAAGATGATTTAGAGCTTTACGGGAAGCACAAGGCCAAGCTCTCATATGAGGCCATGAAAAAGCTGCAGACAAAAGAGTCTGGAAAAGTCATTCTGGTTACAGCCATCAATCCAACTCCTGCAGGAGAAGGGAAGTCTACAGTGACTGTCGGTCTTGGTGATGCCCTGACAAGACTCGGGAAGAAAACCGTGATAGCGATGCGTGAACCTTCACTTGGCCCAACGATGGGAATCAAAGGGGGCGCCACCGGCGGCGGATATGCACAGGTACTGCCTATGGAGGATATCAATGTTCATTTCACGGGGGACCTGCATGCTATTACTTCAGCAAATAATGCGCTCTCTGCCTTGATTGATAACCATCTGCAGCAGGGAAATGAACTGGGTATCGACCAGCGGAGGATTGTCTGGAAGCGGGCAGTCGATCTGAATGACCGGGCCCTGAGAAAGGTGATCGTCGGTCTTGGCGGCCCTATGCAGGGAGTGCCAAGGGAAGATGGGTTTGATATTACGGTCGCCTCGGAAATCATGGCCGTTTTATGTCTGGCATCCGATCTGGCAGATTTGAAGCTGAGGCTTTCCAGGATGGTCATCGCCTATAATGATCAAAAGGAACCTGTAACAGCCGGAGATTTAGGTGCAGAAGGCGCGCTTGCCCTGCTTTTAAAGGATGCGATTAAGCCGAATCTGGTCCAGACGATTGAACATACACCAGCTTTGGTGCATGGAGGGCCATTTGCCAATATCGCCCATGGCTGCAACAGCGCTGCCGCGACAACAGCTGCCTCAAAGCTGGCCGATTATGTGGTTACAGAGGCCGGGTTCGGTGCAGATCTTGGAGCAGAGAAATTCCTTCATATTAAAACAAGAAATGCTGACATCCAGCCTGAAGCAGTGGTGATCGTGGCCACAATCAGGGCGCTTAAGATGCATGGCGGAGTAAAGAAAACAGATCTTGCAGAGGAAAATGCCGCTGCATTGGCAGAAGGATTCGCCAATCTGAAGAAGCACGCTGAAACGATTAAGAGCTTTGGCCTTCCGTTCACTGTTGCCATAAATAAATTTGTAACTGATACAGATCTGGAAGTGAGCACACTGCTTGGACTCTGCGAGAAAGAAGGCTTCCCTGCTGCCCTTACAGAAGTATGGGAAAAAGGCGGGGAAGGCGGACTTGCATTGGCAGAAACTGTCCTGAAGCTTATTGATAAAAAGGAAAGCAGTTTTGCTCCGTTATACAGCCTGTCAGATCCGCTTGAAGAGAAAATCAGGACTATCGTCCAGAAAGTATACGGGGGAGCCGATGTAGAATTTGCGGGCAAAGCTAAAAAGCAGCTTGCTGATTTTGAGACCTTTGGCTGGGGAAGCCTTCCGGTGTGCATGGCCAAAACCCAGTATTCGCTGTCAGATGACCCTGCAAAGCTGGGCAGGCCTGAAGGATTCACTGTGACAGTCCGCGAGCTGAAGCCTTCAATCGGGGCAGGTTTCATCGTAGCCCTTACAGGAGATGTCATGACAATGCCGGGGCTTCCGAAATCGCCTGCTGCTTTGAAAATGGATGTGGATGAGAACGGAAATGCTGTTGGTCTATTTTAAAAGGGGTGTTCAGCTTGTTTGACCCTACTGCGTATGAAAATATGAAGATCGTCATGGAAGGCCTTCTGTATGATAAGGACCTTGCCGGTCAAATCAGCATAATTGACCGCAACGAGCTGATTAATACCGCCAAGCTTTCGAGGACATTTGAAATCACTTTTCAGGACAGGGAATCTGTCAAAGCTTCATGCACCTTCATCATGCAAGCGGCGCTCGAAAATCTGGCGGCTGAGCTGCATCCCGCCCTCCTGTCTGAAAAGCTCTCAGGCTGCATGATCAGCATCCGATTTTCCTTCAGCCAAAAGAATGAGCCGGAACAGACAGCCGGGATCGACAGGCTCATGAAGGCCATTTGGGGAGAAAATAGAAGCATCACCCAAACAGTTTCCTATGATCCATTACGCAAGCCGGACACTGTGCAGAATATAACGGAAATCACTTTTGGCAGACTCATTTATGAAGACCAGATTGATGATCTTGCCCTTCTGTCCGATCATATGGCCGAATGCCTGAGGAAGCTTGAGGATGTGCTTTTTTAACCAAGAGTTTAAACTGGCATTATAGACTGATCGTGATTACGATAATAGCAGGAGGTGCGATGATGTCTATATATCAATTTAATGCAATGAAAGCAGATGGCTCGGATGTCCCGCTGAGGGAGTTTGAGGGGGATGTGCTCCTCATTGTCAATACAGCCAGCAAATGCGGCTTTACACCACAGTTCAAGGAGCTGCAGGAAATCTATGAACAGCTCCACAGGGAAGGTCTTGAAATTCTCGGATTCCCCTGCAATCAATTCATGAATCAGGATCCGGGCAGCAACGAAGAAATCCAGCAGTTCTGCCAGCTGAACTATGGGGTGTCCTTCCCTATGTTCGCGAAGGTGGATGTGAACGGGAAAAATGCCGACCCTATTTTTCAATATTTAACAGAAGAAGCGCCTGGCATGCTTGGCATGAAGGCTGTCAAATGGAATTTCACCAAATTCCTTGTGAACAAAAAAGGAGAAGTCGTCAAGCGGTATTCTCCCAATACAAATCCCAAAGAAATCCTCGGCGATATTAAAGAAGAATTGGCAAGATAATGCATTCGGTCCTAAACTGGATGTAACAAAAGGCTCTGCTTTGGCAGGGCCTTTTTGCCTGCCATTTTTTCTGTTTTAAAAATTTAGAATTGTCTTTACTTTGATTCTTTAACCTAATACGATAAGAATGGGCGTGCCAAAATGTTCCACCAAGGGGGAACAAGGCAAATAACTGCCCTGATCGAAGGAGGAAATAAAGATGGACAAAGCAGGAAAAATACAAATTCAATGCACCGATAAGATGGAAGGCACGTAGTTAAGAATCGAGGAGGAAGAGACATGGAAAAAGTGATGAATAAGATACAGGTGGTCCCCTACCAGCCTGGATTGGCGGATGCAGTTGCAAAAATGTGGAATATGAGCCGCGATAGCTGGGGCGGCGACAACCGGGTGATGACAGGGGAGCAAGTGAAGACGAAAGAGGAAAACTCGGATAATATCGAACTGTATATCGCCCTGGATGGGGAAGAGGTCGTAGGCTATTGCGGACTTTCAGAATATAAGGAAGATGAAGGTGCGCTTTATATTCCTCTCCTGAATGTGCGGCCTGATTATCATGGCAGAAAAATCGGCAAGCTCCTTGTTCTTGAGGCACTTGGAAAGACTGTGGAGCTCGGGTGGCCGCGTCTGGACCTGTATACTTGGCCAGGCAATACGAAGGCTGTGCCATTGTATAAAAAATGCGGATTCTTTTGGGAAGACAGAGACGACTCCACTCACTTGATGAACTTTATTCCCGCTGTTCTGAATACGCCGCTTTTGAAGCCTGTTTTTGAAAAGCTGGACTGGTACAGTTCAAGCTCGAGGAAAATTGAAGTGAAGCCTGATGGGAAAAACGAAAATGGCTTCACTTATTATGATTATGAGTGGGAAGATGAAGGAACTCATGCAAGAGTCCAATTTGAACGTTCAGGAAGGGGCATGCGCCTGATTGAGACAGATGAATTCCTGGCTGAACTTGTTTTAAACAGGCACCAGCTGATTGAGGGGCGGAAAGAGTCCATTTCCTTAAGGATTGTCAATAAATCCGGAAATCCGCTTGCGGTTGAAGCAGCCGGGAAGGACAGCGGGCGCGTGAAATGCAGCTTAACAGCGTCCCTAGTGGTCTCTGGCGAAGAGGTCATCGCAGGAGTGCTGGACATCAGAGAAGGGGAAGCGCCTGACTCCTGGAAGACGCACCCATCTGCAGAAGTGGAATTGTCTATAAATGGAAGGAGCTGTTCACTGAAGCTGGGCCTCCATCCTAAAAAGCCGGCCGATGTTACTGCCTCGCTTCTTGGACATTTAAGCTACCAGGGAAAACAGGCAGAGGTTGCTTTCGAGGTTAAAAATAATCTGCCGGAAGATGTAAACGTGGAAATCCGGATTCCGGAAACAGAGAATCTCATTCCTGAATATAAAGAAATTATTCTTGATTTGAAACCGAAAGAGCGGAAAAGCATCTTCCTTCCAGCTGAGGTAAAGAAGCATGGTTTTTCTGAGCACCTGCTGCAGGTGGCTCTAACTGGTTCTAAAGGCGGCCAGTTCCAGTTTGAAAAGAAAGCCGGCATTGCACTGAAGGGTTTTGGCAGCCAATTTGGCGGCGAGACAGAGGAATACTGGCATATCTTCAATGGCAACAGCCAGGTGAATATCAGAAAGCGTGACTATACTGTGAAAGCCGGCCGAAGCGAGAAAATGGATCAGCCATTTGCGTTCTTCCAGCCGAAACTGGGGAAGCCATATACCTCAGAATTCACCAAAAAGAAGCCTGTATCTGCAGAGTGGTATAAAGATGGGGCAGCTGTAACCCATAAGCTTGCATTTCTTTCGGAGAATTTGCCTGGAATCAAGCTTAGCATCTTTACATCCCTATATGCTGAAGGACTTGTAAAGAGGTGGATGGAATGTGAAAATGGCAGGGAAGAGCCTGTTGAACAGCTGTATATCTCTCAGTCGATGTACCATGAAGGCAGGGAGATGGTGTTTCCGCTGGACGGGGAAGCAGTTGCGTTTTCAGATATGAAGGAGCTTCTGTATGGAGATGTCAACTTCAGCTCTCTGTCAGGGAATTGGTATTTCGCAGGACAAGGAGGGGAACCGGTAGGGCTTGCCTGGCCGGAAAGCGCCAAGGCGGTGCCGGATAATTGGCAGCTTTCAATTGAATTCCAGACCGGTGAGATCCAGGCGAAAGAAAAAGCGGTCCTCGAACCTGTTTATCTATCAATTGGGGCCTTCCAGTCCTGGGAAGAATTCGCAGCATTTGCAACCAGCTCCCCTTTAGCTGATAAAAAAAGTACAGCCCCTGAGAAGGAGATGATCATCACTTCAGTATGCGGCCTTGATGAAAAATATGCGGCAGACCTGACTTTAATCAATCACAGGCTACAGCCGATTGAAGGGAAGCTATCCATTTCGGCTGACGGCAGGGTCAAGGCAGCTGAAGAGATTAGGCTTGAGGGAGGAAAAGATTATAAAACCAGCGTTGCATTGGGGGAAAAAGCAGGAATCAGCATTGTGTCTGCAGTTCTTGAGGAAGGCAGCAGCTGCGAAAAAATCGATAGCATCGTTCTGATGCCTGGAGGAGAAGTGCAAATATCATGGGAAGAGAAAGCCGGATTAAAAGTGGCAAAAGCAGTAAACGGGCCAGTGGAAATCAAATCGGCTCCAGGCTTCTATCCTGGACTGTTCTCCATCTCTGTGAACGGAAGAAAATGGCTGGACCACTCTTTCCCTTCACTGCAGGCAAAAGGCTGGTGGAATCCCTGGGGCGGAGGAATGAAGACAATTCCTTCAAAACTGAATGTTTTCTCTATCCTCAAAGGCCAGACAGAGGCGGGGGCAGCTGCGGTCCGGGATAATTCAGGGGAATTGTGGCAGGGACTCAAGGTTACAACAAGGCTTGGAGAGCATCCTGTATGGCAGGGACTTACATTTGCACAATATTATCTCATGCTCCCAGGTGTACCATTGATCGGGTCATTTCTCAGAATAGAGGAAGCGGGCGGCAAGCTCCTTGCCGGTGAGTACGCTGTCACGGATGCTTTCCTGATGGGCGGAAAGCTTGAAGACCTTTCGATCAGGCCGGACGAAGCAGATGAGAATGGCTTTTATACAGCAGGAAAGGGCGAGAATGTTCTCTTTTTGGGGAATGGCTCATCCGTCTGCAGCACACATGCAGAAGAAAAGCTTTATATGGTAGCAAACAGCATGGCTGACCATAATGAGGCATATATGAACAAAGAGGCATGCCAGCTTATATCAAGGCAGCCATTCAGCTCCGGAGGGCGGGATAGCCAGACGAAACCGGTATTCATGCTGTTTGACAGAAGGGATTTATCCGGGAAGCTGCTGGATAGGCTGCAGAAAATCAGTTTCATCAATGAGGAGACAGAATGAAAATAATAGACGCACATATGCATTTTTCACAAATTAAATCTTTTCATGAAACAGCAAGAGACCTTTCGTTTGTTGATTATTCCTATAAAGGGATTTCTGCTGAGTACCGGGATGCAGGTGTCCTGCTCGGAATCGGCATGGGCCTTGAGGAAACAAACGGGATGGGTTTTCCGGACCATGATGCAAGGACGCCGATGATGCTGGACCTGGCTGAATCCCAGCCGGATATAATAGTGGCCTGCGCCGGCATAAATCCATTCAATATGGATTCTGAGGCGCTTGTAAGGCTGGAAGACGTGATTCAGCGCCCCGGGACTGTCGGATTTAAAATCTACCTGGGCTATTATCCTTTTTACGCTTATGACGAAGTATATGAACCAGTCTATAAACTTGCTGAGAAATACAGTGTGCCGGTTGTCTTTCATACTGGCGACACTTATTCAGAAAGAGGGCTGCTGAAGTACTCCCATCCTCTTGCCATCGATGAAGTGGCTGTCAGGCACCGGAATGTCAATTTCATGATGGCTCATTTCGGCGACCCCTGGACCCTGACGGGGGCTGAAATCATCTATAAGAATCCGAACGTATACGCTGATCTCTCAGGACTGATAGTGGGTACGGAAGAAGAACTGAAGAAAAGGAGCGGAGGGCGGTTCCTTGACCACCTTCGCCACGCGATTGAGTTTGCAGATTCATATGATAAATTGATCTTTGGGACCGACTGGCCCTTGATCCCTATAGCTCCATATATTGAGTTTATCAAGGATCTTATCCCTGAAGAGCATCATGAAAAGGTATTTTACTACAATGCCTTGAAACTATTTCCGAGGATCGCGGCTTTTCTGCCGGAAGAATAACAGTGTGCGGCTATCCTTTTTCCTGGGATAGCCGTTTATAAAAAAATATAGAAATACATAATTACCGCAAGGAGGAAACCTGATGGGAAAAGTGGCATGGGTTACCGACAGCACAGCATGCCTGGATGAGGAATTAGCGGCGCACCCGGATGTCTATGTTGTACCGATGACAATCATCATGGATGGCCAGGAGTATATAGAGGGGAGGACCATGAGCGCTGAAGACCTGTTCAGGCGGCTGAAGACACTTTCTTCGCCTCCAAAGACCTCACAGCCTTCTGTGGGCTCTTTTCAGGCTCTTTTTGAAGAGCTTGAAGAAAGCTATGATTCCATTGTGGCTGTCCTTGTATCTGCGAAGCTCAGCGGGACTGTTTCATCCAGCCAGCAGGCAGCACAGCTGGTGAACATACCTGTCTATACAGTCGATTCGGGTATCTTATCTTATCCTTTGACGAGGCTGATAAAGGAAGGGATGCTTCTGACAGAATCAGGGATCGAGAGCAGCGAAGCAGCCCGCAGGATCGAGGAAATCGGATCCACATCGGAGACGTTAGTCCTTGTCGGGAGCCTCGAACAGCTTCATCGCAGCGGAAGGATGTCCGGGCTGCAATTCTATTTTGGCAGCCTATTGAGCATTAAGCCGATCATTGCCATTAGCGGCGGGGCACTCAGCATAAAAGAAAAGGCAAGGAGCATCAGGAAGGCCAGGGAACGGATGAAGGCCTTGCTCAAGGAAGCGTATGAACAGCATGGTTTCCGGGAGGTTTTCATTCTTTATGGCCTATATGACAGAGAGGCAAAAGAGTGGATGGCAGATCTAAGGGCCAGCTTTCAGGAAATCGAGTTCAGCGCCTTCCCTCTTGGAGCCACCATCGGGGTTCATGCCGGGGAAAATACCATTGGATTCAGCTGGTTCAACGGGCTGAAATAAATCAGTAAGCGGAAAGCCTTGCACAGCAGCAAGGTTTTTTCTTTTGATGTTTTGCTCACATAAAAGGCAGATATAGCTGAGAAGAAACATCCTCCTCCTTTTCATGATAAAATAAGCATCAGCAGGAAAGAGGTGCGTGTTAATGGAAAAAATAATCTCGCAGGCAGAGCGGTATGTCCGCGCTGAGCTTGGCCGGGATGCTTCAGGGCATGACTGGCATCACATAGATAGAGTCAGGAAAAATGCGTTATATATACAGAGGCAGGAGAAACGGGGAGATGCTTTCATTATTGAAATGGCAGCCCTTTTACATGATATACCCGATGCTAAGCTGAATGCCGATGAGGAAAAAGGATGGGACAGGCTCCGCAGCTTTTTTAGGGAGGCAGGGATTGAAACTGGACTGCAAAGGCAGCTGGAAGAGGTTATCGCCTCTGTTTCCTTCAAAGGGGGCTCCGGCATAAAGGCAGAATCTCATGAGGCAAGGATTGTCCAGGATGCAGACAGGCTGGATGCCATTGGTGCAATCGGGATTGCCCGGGCATTTGCCTATGGCGGGATGAAAGGCCATGCCCTTTATGACCCGGCACTTTCAGCCAGGGAAGAAATGACACAGGAGGAATATAGGAATGGGCAAACCTCCTCCATCCATCATTTTTATGAAAAACTGCTGAAGCTCCGCGATCTTCTGAATACGGATACAGCTAAAGAGATGGCAAAACAGCGCCATGAATTTATGCAATTATACTTAAATGAATTTTACAGGGAATGGAATGGTCAGTCATGAAGATGATTTCAATTGAAAACTTATCAAAATCTTATGGGGAAAAGCAGCTCTTCCGGGATGTTTCTTTCACGATAGCTGAAAATGAAAGAGTAGGACTGATCGGCGTCAACGGAACTGGAAAGTCTTCTTTGCTGAAGATCGTGGCTGGAGTGGATGTACCGGATTCAGGGGAGATTGTATGCCCGAAAGATTATAAAGTGTCTTACTCAGAACAGAAGCCTGAGCTGGATCCCCGACTGACAGTGCTTGAGCAGGTATTTGAAGGGGATGCGCCGATATTCCGCCTTTTGAGGGAATATGAACAGGTTATGGCGGGACTCGGAGCTTCGCCTGAGGATACCGGTCTCCAGGATAAGCTTTTTGCTCTTCAGAAAAGGATGGATGAGCTGGATGGCTGGGAAGCGGATGCCAGCGCGAAGGCAATCTTAAGCAGGCTCGGCATCGAGGAATACAGCAGGAAAATCGGGGAGCTTTCCGGAGGGCAGAAGAAGAGGGTTGCCCTTGCACAGGTGCTGATCCAGTCTCCGGATCTTCTAATTCTTGATGAGCCGACCAACCATCTTGATTATGAAACCGTCAAGTGGCTGGAAGAATATCTTAGCCGATTCAATGGCGCGCTCCTGCTGGTCACGCATGACCGTTATTTTCTCGACCGGGTCACAAACAGAATGTTTGAACTGGATGGAGGAAGTCTTTACAGCTATAAGGGCAATTATGCCGCTTTCCTTGAAGCGAAGGCCGTCAGGGAGGAAAACGAGGCTGCTACGATAGAAAAGCAGAAAAATCTATTCCGCAGGGAACTTGAATGGATCAGAAGAGGTGCAAAAGCCAGGACCACCAAGCAAAAAGCAAGGATTCAGCGCTTTGATCAGCTGGAGGACACCCTGTCTGCTGTCAAAGCATCAGAAAAGCTCGATATGGCTTTATCCGGAAGCAGGCTCGGAAAGCAGGTCTTTGAGCTGAAGGATGCTTTCAAAGCGCTTGGCGGCACGGTTGTGCTTGATGATTTCAGCTTACTGGTCAAGCCGGGCGACAGAATCGGGATTATCGGCAGAAACGGGACAGGAAAGTCCACGCTCCTAAATATACTAGCCGGCAAAATCCCCCTGGATTCAGGGGATCGGATCATCGGCCAGACAGTAAAAGTTGCCTATTATACGCAGGAAAGCGAGGACATGGACGAAAATAAGAGAATGATCGAGTATTTGAAGGAGACAGCCGAGGTCGTGCATACCTCTGATGGCAAAACGATTTCGGCAGCGCAGATGCTAGAGCGGTTCCTTTTCCCGTCAAGCACCCATGGAACACCGATCAGGAAGCTTTCCGGCGGGGAAAAGAGAAGGCTTTATCTTTTGAAAATCCTTTTGTCGGAGCCGAATGTCCTTTTGCTGGATGAGCCGACAAATGATCTGGATACACAGACACTGACCGTGCTTGAAGACTATCTCGACGATTTTGCAGGGGTGGTCATAACTGTTTCTCATGACCGCTATTTTCTTGATAAAGTGGCAGAGCAGCTGCTCATCCTTGAAGGAGGAGGCAGAGTCGGCTCTTACTATGGAAACTATACAGAGTATATTGAGAGCCAGCCGCAGCAGGCAAAGCCAAAGAGCGTGAAGCAGGAACCTAAACCAAAGCAGGAGGCAAAGCCGAAGAAAAAGCGCATGTCCTACAATGAGCAAAGAGAGTGGGACAGCATCGACGGAAAGATTGCCGCGGCAGAAAAGCGCCTTGAGGAAATTGCCGGTGAGATGGCAGAAACGGGCAGCGATTTTATGAAGGCAAATGAACTTCTCGAGGAAGAAGCAAGTTTAAATGAGCAGCTTGAAGAGCTTATTGAAAGATGGAGCTATCTGGCCGAGCTCGCAGAGGGCTGAGAGCAAGCAGAGGGCCGGCAATGGGCTGGTCCCATATGTTAAGATGAAACAAATTCTATCGAATCATGAGGAGGAACCATCATTGAAAATAAAATCAATTGAGCCTACACCAAGCCCGAATACGATGAAAATCATCCTTGACGAAGAATTGCCTATGGGCAAAAGCAATAATTATAAAAAGGACAAGACAGATGGAGCGCCAAAGGTTGTTTTGGATATCCTTCAGATAGAAGGAATCAAAGGGGTATATCATGTAGCAGATTTCCTCGCGGTTGAACGAAATGCAAAATTTGACTGGAAAGAGCTTCTCCCTCAAGTCCGTAAGGCATTCGGAGAGGAAGCAGAAGAATCAGGCGGCGAGGCAGCCTTGAATGAGCATTATGGCGAGGTAAAAGTCCAGGTGCAGATGTACAAAGATATCCCGATGCAGATCAAACTGACTGATGGAACTGAAGAGAAGCGCTTTGGACTGCCGGAAGCTTACGTGCAGGCAGTGCGTGAAGTTCAGCAGCCTGATGATAATGTTGTTATGAGCAGAAAGTGGAAGGAATTTGGTGTCAGGTACGGGGATATGGACCAGGTCGGGCAGGATATTCTTGAAGAATTGCTGGCAGCCTATCCTGAAAGCAGGCTGAAGAGCCTTATCGAGCAAGGCAAGCATGGCGCAGCTGCAGACAGCAGGCCTGCTAGGACAAAAAGGAAGCTGTCGCCTGAGGATCTTGACAGCAGTGATTGGCGGATACGCTATCAGCTGATGGAACAGATGGAAGATCCGGGGGTGGAGGATTATCCTGTCCTCGAAAGGGCGCTTGAAGACGAAAAGGCTTCAATCCGCAGGCTGGCAGCCGTTTATCTCGGGATGATCGAAGACAAAAGTGTTCTTCCATATCTATATAAAGCTTTGAAGGATAAAAGTGTAACTGTAAGGAGAACGGCGGGTGACTGCTTATCAGATCTTGGTTTTCCTGAAGCAGAGGAAGCAATGATGGATGCCCTCCAGGATCCGAGCAAGCTTGTCCGCTGGCGTGCAGCCATGTTCCTGTATGAAGAAGGTACTGAAAAGTCGCTCCCGGCATTAAAGGATGCTGAAGAGGATCCTGAATTTGAAGTCAGCATGCAGATCAAGATGGCCATTGAGCGGATTGAACAGGGTGAAGAGGCCAAGGGTTCTGTGTGGAAGCAAATGACCGAAGCCAGGAACCAAAACAGCTGATCTTTAAACATACTTTAATAGATAAGATGAAGGGTCCTGGACAAAACGTTCAGGATCCTTCTTCCTTATTTCCTGAGTTGTACTGTGTTGCTTTAGTGCTAATCTGCTTTTTAGCAATAAAAAATCATTAAATTTTGTGAAAATTATTGCAATTGCTGAAAAAGTCCTCTATATTGAAAAGAAAATCTTTCAGGAGGGCTCATAATTGGGAAGAGATCTTAGAATAAAAAGCCATGTAATCAGCGAGGATGAAAGGCGCGCACCAAACCGGGCGATGCTGCGGGCAGTAGGGTTCACGGATGAAGATTTCAAAAAGCCGATGATCGGCATTGCAAGCACATGGAGCGAAGTGACTCCGTGCAATATACATATCAATGAACTTGCATTCAAGGCGAAGGACGGTGCCAGGGAAGCCGGGGGAGCTCCGCTTGTATTCAATACGATTACTGTTTCTGACGGAATCTCCATGGGAACAGAGGGGATGAGGTATTCCCTTCCGAGCCGCGACCTGATTGCTGATTCCATTGAAACGGTCGTTGGGGGTGAAAGCCTGGACGGCTTTGTTGCCATTGGAGGCTGCGATAAAAATATGCCCGGCTGCCTGATGGCCATCGCAAGGATGAACCTGCCTGCTGTTTTTGTGTATGGGGGCACAATCAAGCCTGGCAAGCTGCAGGGACAGGATATCGATATTGTGTCAGTATTTGAAGGGGTAGGACAGTTCAATGGTGGGGCCATTGATAAAGCTGGACTCAATGAGATCGAATGCCATGCATGTCCGGGGGCCGGCTCCTGCGGCGGAATGTACACAGCCAATACGATGGCAAGCGCTATCGAGGCGCTGGGAATGAGCCTTCCGGGCAGTTCCTCCAATCCGGCAGAAACAGATGAAAAGCGGCAGGATTGCCATGAAGCAGGAAAGGCAGTCTACCGCCTTTTGGAGCAGGATATCAGGCCAAGGGATATTCTTACGAAGGAAGCGTTTGAGAATGCAATTACTGTCGTGATGGCTTTGGGCGGTTCGACAAATGCCATCCTCCATTTGATGGCCATCGCCCATTCTGCTGAAGTGGATCTGTCACTTGAGGACTTCAACCGCCTTCAGAAAACGGTCCCCCATATAGCCGATTTAAAGCCGAGCGGAAAATATGTCATGCAGAATCTCCATGAAGCAGGAGGAGTCAGTGCAGTTATGAAAATGCTGCTGAGGGAAGGGCTGCTTCACGGCGATTGTCTGACTGTGACGGGCAAGACGCTCGCTGAAAATCTGGAAGAAGCAGAAGATCTGAAAGCTGGCCAAAAGGTCATTTACCCGCTTAATGCCCCTCTTCGGGAAAACGGGCCGCTTGTAGTCCTGAAAGGCAATCTTGCCCCGGAAGGCGCCGTAGCGAAGGTATCCGGCCTGAAGGTCACCAGGCACACCGGGCCTGCCAAGGTGTTTGATGATGAGGAGTCTGCTACAGATGCTGTCCTGAAGGGTGACATTCAGGCTGGTGATGTACTGGTTATCAGGTACGAAGGGCCAAAAGGCGGGCCTGGCATGCCGGAAATGCTTTCTATTTCGGGCATCCTCGTAGGAAAAGGTCTTGGCGAAAGTGTGGCCCTGCTGACAGACGGGCGTTTCTCGGGAGGTACCCATGGCCTTGTGGTAGGACATATCGCTCCGGAAGCACAGGTCGGCGGACCGATTGCCCTAATACAGACAGGTGACAGGATTACTATTGACAGCACCGAACAGACACTTGAAGTGGATGTCTCTCCTGCTGAACTGGAAGAGAGGAAGAAATCCTGGGATCCGCCGCCGCTTTTAACCCGCGGAGCCCTGGCTAAGTATACAAGGCTCGTTTCCTCCGCTTCAAGGGGGGCTGTCACTGACCATTTTGAGGAAGAGCCTGCTGCCAGGCCGCTTAAAGTGTAGAGTGCCCTCCAATTGCAATCAGAGCTGATGTTATAGTATGCTATCATTGCAAACGTTTAAAGGAGGCAATCAAACATGTCTATGGCATATGAAGAATATATGAGGCAGATGGTAAAGCCGATGCGTGCAGAGCTTACACGCGCAGGCTTCAATGAGCTAACAACAGAAGATGAGGTTGAACAGTTTATGGAAAGTACAGAAGGGACAACGCTCGTGGTTGTTAACTCTGTCTGCGGATGTGCGGCCGGACTGGCGCGTCCTGCTGCGACCCAGGCTGTTATGCATGCTGAAAAGAAGCCTGATCACCTTGTCACTGTATTTGCCGGGCAGGATAAAGAAGCGACAGCAAAGATGCGTGAATATTTCGATGGGATTGAGCCTTCTTCACCAAGCATGGCTTTAATGAAGGGAAAGGAAGTTGTACACTTTATCCCGCGCCATGATATTGAAGGCTTCCCGATGGAGACCATCATGGAAAATCTTCTGGCTGCATTTGAGGAAAACTGCTGAACAACACAGAAAGGATGCCGTAAAAGGCATCCTTTCGCATTTTTTGCCTTTTCTCAAAAGAGAAATATCTTGGTGACAAAAAGAGATTATTACTATTCAGTCAGGAAGGTAGAAAAGATGTTTGTAACTACAGCGGGCAGGACAAGCCCTGGCATGATCCAGGCGGCAAAAGAAGCGGCAGCTGAACTTGGCGTCGCCTTTCATCCCCGAAAGAGCCATTCTGTCTCTTCACTGCAGGAGCAGTGGAAGGATGATTGCATCGTATATGGCAAAAACAGGCTCGAATTATTTTCATATGGAAAAAGCTCACCGTACTTCTTTCATCCGAATTCCGCAGCATTCAGGATAAAAAGGCTGATGAGAGGCGAGTCTGACCCTTTTTTGGAAGCAGCGAAAATCGAGCCCGGGGACACAGTGGCGGACTGCACGCTCGGCCTTGCTTCAGACAGCATCATCGCAAGCTATGCAGCCGGTCCTTCCGGTAAAGTGACCGGTGTGGAAGGTAATCCCTTCCTTGCTTATCTCGCAGAGAAGGGGCTTAAAACCTGGAAATCCGGAGTTCCGCAAATGGATGAGGCGATGGAGAGGGTCGAGGTCATCAGTGCTCTCTCCCTTGACTACTTGAAGGGCAGGCAGGACCAGTCCGCAGATATTGTATACTTTGACCCCATGTTCGAGGAAAAACTGTTGGACTCCGACGGAATCAAGGAACTGGCTAAGTTTGCTGTGTATGGGCTGTCCGGGGAGCTGATAGAAGAAGCCAAAAGGGTTTCGCGGAAGAGGGTCGTCCTGAAAGACCATTTCCGGAGCGAAAGATTCAGCACCTTCGGCTTTGAGGTTTACCGGCGGAAATCTTCCCGCTTTCACTTTGGAGTTCTGGAAAGAAAAAAATAAGCAAGCAAAATAAAAACCAAGGCGCAGGGATTCCCCTGCGCCTTGGTTTTTATTTTGCTTGCATTTTAATCCGTAATCGACAGGAATACAAAATATCCCAGCATCAGCAGGCTTACAGCAACAAAAACAATTTCCCACTCCATTATTATCCTCCTCGGACTATGTATTCATTTACCATTAGTCTTATATTATCCCCAATATTTTCTCCCTTTAATCTCATTTTTCTAGGAAACTTTCTTTTTTTTCAAAAATTTTTCTCCCCAATTTTTCTTTTTTCCTAAAAAAAGAGTATAATATTTTCTAAGTAAGCATCAGGCTTTTAAGAATGCTGGAGGGTACTAGTATGAAGATATCCATGGCAGAGAGAATGGAAGCATTTGGGGAAAGTGTATTTGCAGAACTGTCCCGTATGAAGAAAGCGAAGATCTCAGCAGGTGAAGATGTGATCGATCTGAGCATCGGCAGCCCTGACCTGCCCCCTCCGTTATTTATCAGGGAGGCGATCGCTGAGGGAGCGCTGGACAGCACCCAATACGGCTACTCCCTTGCGGGGACAGAAAGCTTCTGCAATGCAGTCAGCTCTTATTACCAGAATAATCACGGTGTATACATAGATCCCAAGGAACAATGCTCCCTCCTTATAGGCTCCCAGGAAGGTCTCGTCCATCTGCCGCTTGCTTTGTGCAGCACGGGCGATTATATACTGATGCCCGATCCAGGATATACCGCATATGCAGCGGGTGCCGCCCTGGCAGGGGCAAAGATATATTCAATGCCTCTCATGAAAGAAAAGCAATTTCTCCCGGATTTCTCAGAAATACCGGAAGAAATAAGGAAAAAGGCGAGGATGATGATCTTGAACTTTCCCGGCAATCCTGTGCCAGGCCTTGCGAATGAAGCATTTTTCAGGGAGGCAATAGAGTTTGCCAAAAAATACGAGATTGTGATATTGCATGATTTTGCATACTCTGAGCTCTATTTTGAAGAAAAACCGGTAAGCTTTTTAGCTGTCGAAGGCGCGTTTGAAACAGGGATAGAAATGAATTCCCTTTCTAAGAGCTTCAACATGGCAGGCTGCCGGATTGCCTATGCAGCTGGGAATGAAGACATCATCCGCATGATTTCAGACCTGAAATCCCATCTGGATTACGGTGTATTCCATCCCATCCAGACCGCGGCTGCCAGGGCTCTTGAGGATCAGTCGGGTTTCCTGGCCGAATCAAGAGAGGTCTACAGGAAACGCAGGGATGCCCTAGTAGAAAGCCTTCGGGAGGCAGGCTGGGATGTCGACAGCCCGAAAGGTTCGATGTTCCTCTGGGCAGAAATTCCAAACGGCACCAGCTCCAGGGAGTTCAGCATCCGCATGCTGGAGGAAGCTGGAGTGGCTGTTACACCGGGAAGCGCGTTCGGTGCGGCCGGCGAGGGATTCGTACGGATTGCACTCGTTCAGCCTGAAGGCAGGCTCCGGCAGGCCGCTCGGAAAATAAGCTCTTCCGGCATATTAAAAAAGAAATCTACCGCATGAAAATAGCCTTTTATGAGGAGGGATAAAAATGCCTAAGTGGCTGCGCAAATCGTTTGTGGTGATGGTAACCATCCTTACCTTTGGGCTGGTTACGCCATCACAGGCATTTTTGTATGATAATGCAAACCAGGACAGGTCCCCTAAGCGCGATGTCCTGGAGGCACAGGCAGAAGGACTGGACCTTGCTGCACCTGAGGAGGATGAGGAATCGATCAGGCAAAGGTTCATCCAGGCTGCTGTCCAGGAGGCGGAGAACCAGTCTTATATTAAGTTCGGGGGAAAGATCAAACCCGTCATAGAAGATGAGTTCCGTGAAGTCATCCTGCCGAATATTGAAAAAGCAGTGGAGGAAACAGCTGCAAGGATACCAGGGAGCGACCTGGGCAATCTGGAAATTACCGAATGGCCTGGCGGGGGCAACTCGGAAAAAATCTTCCATATTGTCAACCGGCAATCCAATGAAGATGTCCTTCGTTTTCATGTCAGGAGGGACCATCCGCCCCAGGAGGGATACTGGTTCAACTTCCACTACCATACCTCTGAGGATGCCTTCCAAAAGCATCATGAGCTGGGTTCCATCTACTGGAATAAAAATACTCCGCCAAAATGGCTGAGCTGAGATTTGAAATGTAAGCAAAAATATGAAAAAATATGCTTGTAGTTTTGAAACTTTTTAAAGATTGAAACGTAAGCATACTATCACAATAATTGGAGGTAGAAAAAATGGCAGTTAGTTTATCAAAAGGACAGAAGGTAGATTTGACAAAATCCAATCCGGGCCTCACAAATGTAATCGTAGGGGTAGGCTGGGATGTAAATAAGTATGACGGAGGAGCAGACTTTGACCTTGATTCCTCGGTTTTCCTTCTTGGGGAAAACGGCAAGGTTACTTCTGAGGCGGATTTCGTTTTCTATAATAACACAACAGGCGGAAACGGCTCTGTCGTACATACCGGAGATAACCGGACAGGCGAAGGAGAAGGCGATGATGAGCAGGTAAAGGTTGAGCTCGGTGCTGTACCGGCAAATGTCCAGCGCATTACATTCACTATCACAATCCATGATGGCGAGGCGCGCAGCCAGAACTTCGGGCAGGTTTCCAATTCTTATGTCCGCATCCTTAACGGCGAAACAAATGAAGAGCTGATCCGCTATGACCTTGGAGAAGACTTCTCCATCGAGACTGCACTTGTTGTAGGCGAACTGTACAGGCACGGCGGAGAGTGGAAATTCAGCGCGATCGGGTCCGGCTATCAGGGCGGCCTTGGTGCACTTGCAACTGACTTTGGCCTGCAGATTGGATAATCCCTTTTTTATTATTGATCTTTGAGACTCGGCTCTGCCGGGTCTTTCGTTAGCACTTATATAAGGTAATGGAGGAACTTCAAGAGATGACAATTTTTCAAGGTTTTATAGATACATATGCCGCATTCTTTGACTGGCAGATGTGGGCGGAAGTTCTAAGCGACCCTGTTAGCTGGGGACTTATCGGAACACTCGTAATCCTGGAAGGACTGCTTTCAGCCGACAATGCACTTGTACTGGCTGTTATGGTAAAACACCTTCCGCCGGAGCAGCGGAAAAAGGCTCTATTCTACGGATTGCTTGGGGCATACCTCTTCCGTTTCATTGCAATTGGAATTGGGGTATTCCTGATTAAGCTGTGGTGGGTAAAGATTTTGGGAGCCGGCTACCTGGCATGGCTTGCTATTAAATATTTCATTGATAAGAAGAAAGGCGTCGGCGATGATGAGGAGCTTGAAGGCCTCAATCAAAGCGGTTTGCTGATCCGCCTGTTTGGTACCTTCTGGGGAACAGTAGCAGCGGTAGAACTTATGGATATAGCTTTCTCAGTTGACAGCGTCCTGGCGGCATTTGGAGTCAGTGATCAAATCTGGGTACTTCTTCTCGGCGGAATGCTTGGGGTCCTGATGATGCGTGGTGTAGCAGGAGTATTCCTTAAGCTGATCGATAAAGTGCCTGAGCTGGAAACAAGCGCATATGTGCTGATTTTGCTCATTGCTGTGAAGATGCTCCTTGGAGTATTCCATATCCACATTGATCATATCTATTTCTTCCTTCTGCTGATAGTAGTCTTCGGAGCGACTTTCATCGTCCACTTTATGAATAAAAAGAAGGCTGAGCAGGGCCAGAAAAGCAACTGACAGACGTATAGAAACAAGGAAAGGGAACTGACAATTGTCCGCTCCTTTTCTTTTTATCCTTTTTTGGCAGTTTGAAAGCTTCTTAGATTGGACAAATATGCTTAGGGGGATGCTTGAATAATCCTTTAAGACAAGCATTCCCCTCTTTTACTATGCATGAATAGGAGAATTAAAATGAAATTATTTGCTGATTTGGAAGACAGGGAAATTGACAGGCTCTTTTATAAAAAGCCGGGGTCCTTCTCTAAACGTTCCCCGAAAGAGCTGTTGTCCTATTGCTTAGGCGCAACGCTTTATATGCCTGCAACAAGGCCCAATATTCATCAGGATCTGCTCTCAAAGAAGCATTCTGGCCTTACTTCCATGGTGATCTGCCTGGAGGATGCCATTGGCGATTCAGAAGTGGAGCAGGCTGAAGAAAGCCTGCTGGCTGAACTTAAGCTCCTTCATCAAGAGCTGGGGAAGGGATATTTCCAGGAGGATGATCTGCCGCTTATTTTTATAAGGATCCGCAGCCATGGACAGCTGGAGCGGCTGTTTTCCAGGATGGGACAGGAAATAAGCATGCTGACAGGAGTCGTCATTCCTAAATTTGACCCTGTCGAAGGAGCAGAATCACTGGCAGAAATCAGCCGCAGGAATAGAGAAGGCCACGTTCTATATGCAATGCCGATTCTGGAAACAAAGAAAATCATCCAGAAAGAAACAAGAGTCGGAGAGCTTCTGGACATAAAAGCGCTTCTTGAACAATATAGGGATATTATTCTTAATGTCAGGATAGGGGCGACCGATTTTTCCGGTCTATACGGCATCAGGAGAAATTCGGATAACACGGTATATGATATTGCGGTCATACGTGACTGCATTGCTGATATTATAAATGTTTTTGTGCGTGCCGGCAGCCAGTTCACAGTATCAGGGCCGGTCTGGGAATATTTCTCCTCTAAAGATAGAATGCTAAAGCCCCAGCTGAGGCAGACGCCCTTCCTGGAGAAGTACGGGGAAGCAGGCATCAGGATGAGGACCGGACTGATCGATAAGCATATGGATGGCCTGATCCGTGAAATTATGATGGATATTGCCAATGGCCTGACAGGAAAGACGATCATCCACCCTACCCATATAAGGCCGGTGCAGGCTTTGAATGCCGTTACCCTTGAAGAGTACGAGGATGCCAGGAATATTGCTGCCAGTGCAGAAGGCAGCATTGGCGTCATGAAAAGCGCCTACTCTAACAAAATGAATGAAATCAAGCCGCATTTATATTGGGCGCAGAAAATTCTTTTAAAATCTGAAATATACGGGGTGCTTCATGAAGAATACTCATACATTGACCTGCTCGAAAAAGAAGTATTTGCTTCCAGTTATTGAGGGGCTGAACGTTGAACTTGACATAACTGAAAATCCATATAACATACCTGTTGATCATTTTTTTACAATGGCAGCCCGCATCAACAAGAAAAGGTCATTCCTTTTTGTGAGCAAATTGCTGGGGAAGCATCTGCCCATCCATCCGGAAAAAGGGCTGATCACGGGAGAGCTGCTGGCCGCACGTTATGCAGAATTAAAGGAAGGCTTGCCGCTGCCGGAAACCGAAGAGCTTCTGCAGGCCTTTTTGCTGGATCCGGGAGTAAGCAGGCCGTCCATTCCCTTTGTTGATAAAAAGTACAATCCGGTGATCATCGGCTTTGCAGAGACTGCAACCGCGCTTGGCCACAGCTTTTATAATGCTTTCAAGGCAGCAGGGTATTTTCATACTACAAGAGAAACACTTCCTGAAGCGGTTTCCATAATAGACTTCGAGGAAGAGCATTCTCATGCAACCTCCCATCGCTGCTACGCGGACAGGGAGCTTCTTGACAATCAGCGTGAAGTCATCCTGGTTGATGATGAAATGACCACAGGCAAAACGGCAGTCAATATCATCAGATCCATCCAGGCAGAATTCCCCCGCAGTGAATATACTGTCGCTTCCATATTGGATTGGCGTTCACAGGAAAATCAGGCAGCATTCCAGATGCTTGAAAAAGAACTCGGAATCACGATCAACAGTGTAAGCCTCTTAAAAGGGGAAATGCAGGCTGCAGGAGAACCTGTCATCCAAACGAATATAGAAGACAGAAAACGTGATGCAGGCGGCTCCAGCATATGCTTCATCAATCTTAGTGAATCGGGGCTTTCTTTTGAAAAAGCCGGGAGTCCTTCAATCACGCTTGGAGGCGGGATCTGTAATATCCCCTATCTCAAAGGAACAGGCAGATTCGGGCTCCAAAAGGGAGCAGAAGAGCCTGAAAAGGACCTGGAGGCTGCAGCCGCACTCCTGGCTAAGAGCAGAAAAGGAGATCATACACTTGTCCTGGGAACAGGAGAGTTCATGTATATCCCTATGAAAGTGGCATCGCAAATGGGGGAAGGGGTCTTTTTTCAGTCCACCACACGAAGCCCGGTCCATGTTCTGGACCGGGAAGGGTACGGGGCAAGGGAAGGATTGTCATTTCCCAATCCTGAGGATGCTGATATCAGGCAATTTGTCTATAATATCACTCCCGGAGTTTATGATGACCTCTTTATCCTCTTTGAACGGGAACCGAATCGGGAAGCGCTTGTCCCATTGCTGGAAGAATTGAAGAAAACAGGGATCAAGGATATAAAAATCGTTTATTTTAATGGAGGGAACAACAATGGCTGAAACAGCAGCAGAAACTTTTGGCTCCTACAGCACGGAAGATGTCATCTTTCTGCTGAAGGACCTCAGTGCATATGAACTGGAAGGGGCAACTGAAAACAGGGAAAAAAAGATTCAGTCAGGCCAGCATTACAGTGAAACGCTTCCGATTGAATACATCCCTCCAGCCCACTATTTAGAGCTGTTCTGGAATACACTTGAAGACTATAAGGAGAAGGTGGCGCTTTGCACTGCGGTGACATCGGAAAAGCTGCTCAGCAGAAGAGGGGACAAGATTGTCCTTGTTTCACTTGCAAGGGCCGGCACCCCGGTCGGGATCCTGATGAAGCGGTATATAAAGCAGATATACGGGACAACCCTTCCCCATTACAGCATTTCCATCGTCCGTGACAGGGGCATTGATGAGAATGCCCTGAAATACATAATAGAAAAGCATCCTGGCTGCAAGATCCAGTTTGTCGATGGGTGGACAGGCAAAGGAGCTATCTCAATTGAATTGACGAAAGCATGCAGCAGCATGAATGAAAAATATGGCTGGAATCTTGATGACACCCTTGCCGTCCTCGCAGATCCAGGCTATTGCACCAGCCTGTATGGGACAAGGGAGGACTTCCTGATTCCAAGCGCCTGCCTGAATTCAACTGTTTCCGGACTTGTCAGCAGGACGGTGCTCAATGACTTAATCGGGCCTGAAGATTTCCACGGTGCCAAATATTACCGCAGCCTTGCAGAGGCGGATGTTTCCAATGAATATATCAGCATAATAGAGGAACAATTTGATTCCGTTATGGAAGAGGCGAAAAAAATCTGTGATGGCTATTCTGCTGAAGCTGAATCCGAACCAGATTTCAGGGGGATGGAGGAAGTAATGGCAATCAAAGAAGAATATGCTATTGAAAGCACGAATTATGTTAAGCCCGGCGTTGGTGAAACAACACGTGTACTGTTAAGGAGAGTCCCCTGGAAAATTCTGATGAGGGACCCGGAAAGCCCTTATGTCAGGCATATTAAACTCTTGGCTGAAGAACGCGGTGTGGAGATCGTCCGGTACCCTGACATGAGCTATACATGCTGCGGACTGATCAAAAAGGTTGGCGGCCAGTCATGAATATGTTTGCAACAGATCTTGACAGAACAATGATTTATTCAAACAGAGCGCTTGAAGAGCTTGGCTTAGAGGAGGATCTCCAACTGTCAGCTGCCGAGATGAAGGAAGGGCAGCCTGCTGCATTCATGACTTCAAGGTCGCTTAACCTGTTAAGGGAACTTGCAGAAGAAGCCCTTGTTGTGCCTGTTACAACCAGGACATATGAACAGTATAAAAGAGTAGGGATATTTGGAAAAGATATCCCTGTCTCTTATGAGGTCACTTCAAATGGAGCCCAAATCCATTATAAGGGGAAACTTCTGGCTGAGTGGACTGAGCTGGTATATAAGCGCCTTAAGGAAGAGTGCGCGCTTCAGGAGGAAATGGCTGAGTTTGCTGAAGGATGCAGATTTCCCGGAACTTTGAAAAAAGCAGGGGATTCTTTCTTTTACTATATCCTCCAGGAGCGCATCAGCCTTCAGGAAAAGAAAAAACTGGAAGAGGATGTCCGCCGGCTCGGGTGGCGTATATCCCTGCAAGGCAGGAAGCTTTACTTTATTCCTATTCCTGTCTGCAAGGGAGAGGCGGTTAAATTCATCAGCAAAAGAGAGGGAGCAGATATTCTTGCCGGTGCGGGAGATTCCCTTCTCGATTATGATTTCCTGAAGGTATGCCATCATGCTTTTGTCCCGGATCATGGAGAGCTTTCTATGGAGATGCCTCATGGATTCAGCTGCAATTTTTCGGAGAACAGGGGAATACTTGCCGGAGAAGAAATCCTCCTGAAGGCATTCAGGCTGCTTCTTGGCCGGGAAGCTGCCCTTCAGCGGTAATCCTGCCCCCGGCCGGACTGCCCTTTTATAAAGAAATGAAGCAATAACAGGAGCAGGCTCCCAAATGCATAAAAAGCAAGAAAAACCGCAAGCGCATAAGACGGTGAGTGATGAAGCGGGTATGTCATGATGGCGAGCACGGCTGACCAGAGCAGGAGGTCAATGAATTGGTAAGCGCCGGAAGTCATGATCTGGCGGACAGCTTCCAGTTCATTCCTGCAGCTTTCATAGGAGGGCCTTTTAATCAGGAAGCGCAAGGGATCACCTTCTTTAATTATTTGTACTCAACTATATGCAGGGATAAGCCCGTTGGTGATTATGCAGGGGAAGAGTGAATATAACTTGTTTTAATCATATTAATATTGAAACTTTTTTCAGCCTGATCCGTATATTCTAATAGAGCTAAAAGCCAGTGCTGAAGGCTATCGTTGTTAAAACATGCACCTGATATGATATGATGAAAGAAATTTACATAAGCCATTAGGGCTAAATCTTTCGCTCCTAGAGGGAAGGGATAATCATGTATCCAACTTATAATAGATTAAAGGTCAATCTGCTGCCTGTGTCTGCGGACAATTGGCTGTCTGCCATTAAAAAGCGCAGCTCAGACCGCCCGCAGTACCAGGCAGGCGACGGCATTATCCAGATCAGCCAGGTTGCTGCAAGGTTTCTGGGCATTCCTGCGGATGAAGATGAATACTATAATCAGCTTTATGATTATATACACTCACCAGATAATGGACTTATCCTTTTAAGCAGCGATACTCTTGATAAAACGATCGACAACCAGCATTTTCAGGCCATTCAAAAGGTATTGAACATCAACAGGGAGCAGAAGCTTTCAATCAACCGCTTCATCGCCTTCCTTGATGGTGAGCAGCTGCTCCTGAAGCCTGATAATCCCCTTGTCCACAGAAAGGTAAGGGAGGCATTCACTAAAGTCATTGAGACGTTTGCCGGGGGGGAAAAAGAAGGCCTTGAAAGCCCTGATTTCCGAAGGGTGCTTGTAGATATTGTGAAATGGTCTTTTAACCATCTCTCCCAGCCTCTAAGCAGCAGCAATCCGGAAGAAAGCATGCCGAAATTTCTTTGGTATGGAGAAGCAAGTAAGAGCCAGCAATATTTCCTGTCATTCATCTTTTTTCTCGGCTGCGATCTCGCGGCTTTCAGCCCGGACGGCCAGGATGTCCTTGCGCTCGCAGATCCGGGGAAAGAAGAAACATTTGTTCAGCAGTATCCTGAACAGAAGGCAGCTGAACCTTTTCCCGTGGAGAAAAGGAGAAGGAAGTCAACGGTGGCTTATAAAGCCTCAAGAGAAATCGAAACCATTCTTAACCACGAAGGCTCTGGCCTTTATAAGCCATGGCAGCTGAGGGATTACAAACCTTCTGCTGTAACGCTCAAAACAACTTATGATGAACTGTTCATCCTTGCCAAAGAAAAGGCGATGATCAGGCCGAATTTTGAAGTCAGCGGCGGAGAAGTGAAGATCCCTTCCATCTTTTCGAAAATCAACGGAGTGAGCAAAAGCCGGAAGGAATATTGGGACCGCTTGCATGCTCTTGCCGAGAATGACTGCAGCTTTCTGATCAGGCAGTTCCCTTTTTCAAACCCCCTGACAAGCGACTTCCGCTTTCATTACAGAAATGCGCTTGGAAAAGACGGGAAGCTGGATCCTGACATTGTCATGGGCTCGCACTACTGGAAATACGGCCATCTTCCTGGGGGCCTCCAGAAAGGGATTTCCCATGCAATCAGAAATCTTTGCGCAAAGCCGGAGTTAAAGCCGAGCCATAATGAGAGTCAGGAAGAAATCAGCATCTATTTATTTACACAGGCAATGCAGATGCCGGCCAGCATCCTGAAGCTTCTGCAGAAGTTTGACTACTCTCAGGATGTGCCCAAGCTGATCCTCTATAACAATGAAATGAATGGTACGATGACAAGGAGCGATGCAGCCCTCCTGCTCCTCCTGAACCAATTTGGAGTTGATATCATCGTGTATAATCCTCCGGGACACAATGACCTTGAAAACTATGTCAATGAAGATGTCTTTGATTCGCACTGGCTGGAAGAAGTGGTCTTTGACCAGGACTATAAAGAGCCTTCACTGATCAAGAAAGTGTTTCTGCAAGGGCTGCTGAAAAATTTGAAAGGAGACTGAACCATGAATGATCCGCAACAAGCTAGTGCAGGACTGGTTACCCAGGATCCCGCTGATATGCTTACAGAAACGAAGGTGCCGGAAATAAAACTGGCGCTGAGGCAGGAAGCGGAAGTGCAGAACCTCGCCAGATCGATCGATGAACGCGATCAGATTCAAATACTGGAATTCGGGAAAGAACCAGCGCAGCAGATCTCCCGTTTCTCTGACCAGATTCTCGGCAATATGAGGGCTACCAAGGTGGAAGACTCCGGTGTCCTCCTGAAGCAGCTGGGGAAGATAATGGACAGGTTCGACAAGAAGGATTTTGAACAGACTTCAGGCGGATTGTTCGGAAAGCTGTTCAAGCGCGGGGAAAAAATGATTGAAAAGCTCTTTGGGAAATATCAGACAATGGGCAAAGAGATTGACAAGGTGTATGTCGAGATCTCCAAGTATCAGAGTGAAATGGTGGACTCCACCAATATGCTTGAGCAGATGTATGATCAAAACTATCAATACTATCTCACACTTGAAAAATATGCAGTTGCAGGCGAGATGAAGGCAGAGGAGCTTAAAAGCACACAGCTTCCGCAGCTGGAGTCAAAAGCAGCATCCGGGGACCAGATTGCCTCCATGCAGGCAGATACGCTCCGCAATAGCATCGATCTGCTAGAGCAGCGTGTCTATGACCTGGAAATGGCAAAGATGGTGGCCCTGCAGACAGCTCCCCAGATCCGCCTTCTCCAAAGAGGGAACACCAAGCTGATCGGGAAAATCAATTCAGCGTTCGTTACAACCATACCGATATTTAAAAATGGTCTGATCCAGGCGGTTGCGGCAAAGCGCCAGAAGCTGGTTGCCGATTCCATGAGCGAACTTGACCGCAGAACCAATGAGATGCTCGTCCGCAATGCCCAGAATATTTCAAATCAAAGTGCAGAAATAGCCAGGCTTGCCGGAGGTCCGAGCATCAAGATTGAAACGATTGAAGAATCGTGGAACATCATCATGAAGGGGATGCAGGAAACGAAATCGATTGAAGATGAAAACAGGCGACTGAGGGAAGAAGGGACCAAGAGGCTCGAACAGCTCCAGGAAAACTTCAAAAATATGAAAAATCAAGGCTGATGGCGCTTTTTTCAGCCTGACACAGGGCTGTTAAATATAAATAATACAGAAAAGTAAATTTATGAGGTGAAATGAATGGCGATTAATTTGCAAAAAGGACAAAGAGTAGATCTGACAAAAGGAAATCCGGGATTATCGAAAATTATGGTCGGCCTCGGGTGGGATCCTGTTGAAAGCAAAGGGGGAGGCGGACTTCTCGGCTCTCTTTTCGGCGGCGGCGGAGGCGCCAATGTCGACTGTGATGCTTCAGTCATCATGCTTGGGGAGAATGATAAATTAAGGAATAACAGCGATGTCATCTATTTCGGTAACCTGAAGAGTTCAGATGGCAGCGTACAGCATACCGGCGATAATCTGACTGGAGAAGGAGATGGAGATGATGAGCAGATCAATGTGGATCTTAGCCGTGTCCCTTCCCACGTGCAGAAGCTTGTTTTTGTAGTGAATATCTATGATGCGGTTAAACGCAAGCAGCATTTCGGCATGATCCGCAATGCGTATATCCGCATTGTGAATCCAATGGGCAGGGAAGAGCTCATCCATTATAACCTTACTGACGATTACAGCGGCAAGACAAGCCTGGTAGTCGGAGAATTATACAGGCATGGAACTGATTGGAAATTTGCCGCAGTCGGAACAGGCACCAATGCACCAGGGCTGTCTGATGTGGTTCGTTCTTATACTTAATAAGCTGGATGGTTTGTTATAATAGAAAACTTTTAACAGAGGTGAAGAAAATATGAGCATCAACCTTTCTAAGGGACAGCGCATTGATTTGACTAAAAGCAATCCGGGTTTGACAAAAGTAATCATCGGGCTTGGCTGGGACACAAACCGCTATTCCGGGGGCGGCGACTTTGACCTTGATGCGTCTGCATTCCTGGCAGATGAAAATGGGAAAGTCGTCCAGGACCATGATTTTATTTTTTATAACAATCTTGTCCATCCAAGCGGCTCTGTGGAGCATACAGGGGACAACCGGACAGGGGAAGGCGAGGGCGATGATGAGCAGATCAAAATCGACTTCAGCAAGGTCCCGGCCCATGTCCACCGCATTGCCATCACTGTCACAATCCATGATGCGGAGAGCCGCAGCCAGAATTTTGGCCAGGTATCCAATTCTTTTGCCCGTGTAGTGAATGAAGACACAAACCAGGAAGTGCTCCGTTTTGATCTGGGAGAGGATTTCTCCGTTGAAACGGCCGTTGTCATCTGTGAGCTGTACAGGCATGGAGGCGAATGGAAATTCAATGCTGTCGGAAGCGGATTTTCGGGCGGGCTGGCTGCACTGTGCAAAAATTTCGGCCTTGCCGTTTAATTCTATATACCCGAAAGCCCGGCATACTGCCGGGCTTTTACTTTTGGAAAAATTGAGAAATAACGCTTGTTATGAAACTGGTTTCATGCTTTATGATTTTCTTATGAAGAAAAGGGCGCTGCTTATCATCAGCCGGCGTGACGCTTTAGGCGGCGTAACGGCATTAGTGAGCAGAAAGCTCTTTTCTCTAGAAATGAAAGAATTGCATTGACAATATAAAAGGTACTGGAATATAATTCATTTAATCATTTTTATGAATCCATTAAGCTGGGAAAAGGACATGAATCATTTCCGCTGCTTCTGACAGAGAAAAGGGCCGCCGGCTGAAAGCCCTTAGGAGAAAGAAATGAATTTACCGCCTCGGAGCTATCATGGGGAAAGGCTGGATGTCAGCTAACCATGGTCGGGAGACCGTTATCTTTTTGAGCGCCGCATGCGATGCATGAGGCGGAATTAGGGTGGAACCACAGCCGCAATTGTCCCTTGTACAGGGAGGATTGCGGCTTTTTGTGTTATAAACAAATATAATATTGCGAAGAAAAGGACATGAATCATTTCCGCTGCTTCTGACAGAGAAAAGGGCCGCCGGCTGAAAGCCCTTAGGAGAAAGAGATGAATTTACCGCCTTGGAGCAATCATGGGGAAAAGCTGGGTGTCAGCTAACCATGATCGGGAAACCGTTATCTTGTTTGAGCGCCGAATGTTATGCAGGAGGCGGAATTAGGGTGGAACCACAGCCGCAATTGTCCCTTGGTGCAGGGAGAATTGCGGCTTTTTTTATTCAAAAAATTTTTGGGAGGAATTAAAATGTCAATTAAAGCAGAAGCAGAAAAGAGAAATCACAGAAAGCTGGGGGCTGAGCTAGAATTATTCATGTTTAGGGAAGAAGCACCAGGGATGCCGTTTTATCTTCCAAAGGGAATGCAGGTAAGAAATATACTGGAAAACCTTTGGAAACAAAAGCACCATAAAGCTGGCTATCATGAGGTCAAGACACCAATCATGATGAAGCAGGCATTATGGGAGCAGTCAGGGCACTGGGACCACTATCATGAGAATATGTATTTTTCAAAAGTTGATGAACATGATTATGCGATTAAGCCAATGAGCTGTCCAGGTGCTGTATTGATTTACAGCAGCAAGAGAAGGAGCTACCGTGAACTGCCGCTCCGCTATGCAGAACTTGGTCTTGTTCACCGCCATGAGCTCTCGGGATCCTTAAACGGGCTTTTGCGGGTGCGTTCCTTTACACAGGATGATGCACACCTGTTTGTAAGGGAAGATCAAATAAAAGAAGAAGCCGCAAAGGTGCTGGAGCTGGTACACGAATTTTATTCGCTGTTCGGCTTTGAATATAAGGTCGAGCTGTCTACTAGGCCGGAAGAATTCATGGGTTCGGAAGAAACTTGGAACCTGGCAGAAGCCTCTTTGGAATCGGTCCTGCAGGAAAGGGGCATTCCTTTTGAAATCAATTCCGGGGACGGAGCATTTTATGGGCCGAAAATTGACTTCCATATTACTGATTCACTGGGAAGAAGCTGGCAATGCGGCACTGTCCAGCTTGATTTTCAAATGCCGGAG
Source organism: Bacillus infantis NRRL B-14911 (assembly GCF_000473245.1). Classification (NCBI taxonomy): domain Bacteria; kingdom Bacillati; phylum Bacillota; class Bacilli; order Caryophanales; family Bacillaceae; genus Bacillus; species Bacillus infantis. The sequence goes on along the minus strand of NC_022524.1, from coordinate 2,992,276 downwards.
CAATTCGGCTGCCAGTATATCGGCGAAGACAATCTGGCTCACAGGCCAATCATGATCCACCGTGCCATCTACGGTTCGATTGAAAGGTTCCTGGCCATTTTAATCGAGCATTATGCAGGGGATTTTCCTTTCTGGCTTTCACCGGTCCAGGCCATGGTGCTTCCGGTTTCTGAAGCACATATCGGCTATGCACTGGAAGTCAAAGCCCGACTTGAGGAGGCTGGCTGCCGGATTGACATTGACAGCAGGGCAGAGAAGCTCGGCCTCAAAATCAGGGAAGCCGAGCTACAGAAGGTTCCTTATATGATCATCATCGGTGAGAAGGAAATAGAGCAGGGAGGAGCTGCCTTGAGGAAAAAAGGGGCAGGAAACCTGGGAGTATTACACCTGCAGGAACTGCTCGACAGGTTTAGGGATGAAGACAGACCAGGAGGTAAGTAAGAGGTAAGACGGGGTCTTCCAGGCCCCTTTTTTAAAAAGTCTTAGATGACATTGAGAAAAAATTAATGGCGCATTCATTCAGCTAAGCTGAAAGCCCTGAAAATACCCTTCCTGCCGCACAACTTTAAAACTTCCTGAAATTGCCCATGAATCGCGGCCTTTTTACCCGATATGATATGCTATAATATTTTCATATATACATAGATAGCAGGCAGCAAACGGGGCTGGAAGCGTCTGAGAATGGACAGAAGGTGATAGCATGAGAATCAGGATTTTTTTTCTGCTTATTGTAGTAGCTTCCCTGGCGCTTATGGGCAATTCCCAGGCGGCAATGGGAGGTATAAAACTTAAAGATTTCCCTGGCAACTCAGAGCTTGTCAAGTCCCTGTCACTGCATTCGGGACAAGATCTGGGCAGGATTATTATTCTTCCTTTAGAGGAGTTCGATCAGAAGGAGGCTGCTAGGATGATAGAAAGACTGGATCATCTCCCCTTATCATTGCTGTCTAAAATCAGGCAGGAAGGCATCTCGCTTAAGCTTTTTACAGGGCAGCTCACAGATAATCCCACAGCAAGCCATCTGGCAGGCTTGACACCCAGGGGTTATCAGAATAAAGAAACGACCTGGGATGATGTACCCGGAATAGGCGGGGGACGGACTGTGCTTGTAAAGATCGGCTATAGCGGCAAAGGCATGGGGCATGGATCGGTCAACCTGGAGCTTCATGAGCTGGCACATTCGGTTGACCGCTTTGTCTTGAGCGAGATCCGCTTTAATAGAAAGTTCCAGGGTATATGGAAAGAGGAGAAGGCAAAGCTGTTTCCAGGCCAGCCTTACTTCCTTACATTCCCTGAAGAATATTTTGCTGAAACGTTCGCCATGTATTATATGGGAGGAGAAGAGCGCCTGCGCTTAAAAGAAAAAGCTCCGCTCACCTGGCAATTTTTCAGTACACTTAATTAATAGATTCATATGAGGAGGTCAATGGAATGGAGCAGTATTTACAGCTTTGCAGGCATGTCCTGGAAAAGGGTACAATCAAAGAAGACAGGACGGGAACCGGCACAATCAGCACTTTCGGGTATCAGATGCGATTCGATCTGAAGGAAGGCTTCCCATTGGTCACCACAAAGAAGCTGCATCTCAGGTCGATCATCCATGAGCTTCTTTGGTTTCTGAATGGAGACACCAATGTGAAATATCTTCAGGATAACGGGGTCAGGATCTGGAATGAGTGGGCCGATGAGGAAGGGAATCTCGGACCTGTATATGGCCATCAATGGAGATCATGGACCGGTGCGGATGGTAAAACGGTTGACCAGATCAGTGAGCTGATCAGCTCAATCAAGAGTAATCCTGATTCTAGAAGGCTGATTGTCAATGCGTGGAATGTGTCTGAAATCGGCAATATGGCGCTGCCTCCCTGTCATTGCCTTTTCCAGTTCTATGTAGCGGACGGCAAGCTGTCCTGCCAGCTTTATCAGCGGTCTGCTGATGTGTTCCTGGGGGTGCCGTTCAATATAGCATCTTATGCCCTCCTGACACATATGGTCGCCCATGTGTGTGATCTGGAGCCGGGTGAATTCATCCATTCGTTCGGGGATGTCCATATTTACCGTAATCATCTGGAACAGGTGAATCTGCAGCTTTCAAGAGAGCCGTTCAAGCTGCCCCAGCTGAAGTTCGCCCGCAAGGTTGAGGATATCTTCAGCTTTAAATATGAAGATTTTATCCTGGAAGGCTATGAATCACATCCTCATATTAAAGGAGTTGTCAGTGTTTGATTTCACTGCTATGGGCCATGGACGAAAATTCGGCCATCGGGAAAAATAATGATCTGCCCTGGCGCCTGCCGGAGGACCTGAAATACTTCAAACGTGTTACGATGGGCCACTCGATTGCCATGGGAAGGAAAACCTGGGATTCGATAGGCCGCCCTTTGCCTGGCCGGGAAAACATCGTGCTGACGCGGGATCGTGGGTTCACCTGCGAGGGCTGCACCGTTTTCTATTCTTTTGATGATTTTCTTGCAGAATGCAGCCAAAAAAACGATCAGGAAATTTTCATCATTGGAGGGGCAGAAATTTTCAAAATGGCCCTTCCATCTGCCGACAGGCTTTATCTGACAATGATCCATCAAAAGTTTGAAGCTGATACTTTCTTTCCGGAAGTTGATTGGAAGGAATGGCAATTGGAGAGCCGGGAAAATGGGAAGAGCGATGAAAAGAATCCCTACGACTACGAATTTTTGGTTTACACAAGAAAAGAACAGCCATAAGGCTGTTCTTTTCTTTAGATTTCTTCCAGCTGTTCCAGCATGCTGCGGAATTGGCTTGGATCACAGAAATCCTCTTCGCGGAAATTGTTTTTCACCCATTGAAGCAAGTCTGCTCTATTATTGAAAACTTCACCGCTTGTATCGGCCTTCCTGATCATATAGCGGCCATTATCTTCATCGGCCGTTACTTCCACAGGCAGCCTGCTGTCAAAGCTGCAGAGCGAAAATTCCATTGTGTCCGCCCTCCTTTGGCTTTTTAATTCTATATTCCCTTAATCAAGAAATAATGACCAGCTCGGCAATCTTTTCAATAGTATATGCATAATAAGGACGCCGACTCTTTTTTTTGAAATATAAAAAAGGTAAATTTTTTGACTATTCTGTTGATTAATGATTCTGCCGTGGTATAATGTACAAATTATAACGGCAGAAATGAGGGTAGGATATGGAACAGAAATTAATGAAGAAAAAATGGGTGCAGCTGGAGGATATACTGATTGCATACCAGCAGCTTAAGGATATCGTTGCCCATACGCCGCTGCAGAAAAATGACCGGCTGTCAGAAAAATATAATTGCAATGTGTATTTAAAAAGGGAAGATCTCCAGCATGTAAGAAGCTTCAAACTGCGGGGTGCCTACTACAGCATGAAATCACTGGGAGAAGAGAAGCTTGCTAAAGGGGTTGTTTGTGCGAGTGCGGGCAATCACGCCCAGGGTGTCGCTTTTTCCTGCAGGCAGCTTGGGATCAAAGGGAAAATTTTTATGCCGGCTACAACTCCCCGGCAAAAGGTGAGCCAGGTTGAATTGTTTGGAAGGGGCCATGTGGATATCATTTTGACAGGGGATACTTTTGATGACTCTTATAAAGAGGCCGTAAAATGCGCAGAGGATGAGCAGATGGCTTTCGTCCACCCCTTTGATGATGAGAAGATCATTGCCGGACAAGGCACTGCTGCTGTTGAGATACTGAATGACTGTGAAGAGCCGATCGATTTTGTTTTTGCCAGCATAGGCGGCGGCGGATTGATGGCCGGCCTCAGTACATATTTCAACAGCGTCTCGCCCCTGACAAAGATGATCGGGGTTGAGCCTGCCGGAGCAGCTTCCATGAAGGAGTCCTGCCTTTACGGCTCTGTGACCCCGCTTGCTGATATCGATAAATTTATTGACGGGGCAGCTGTTAAAAGTGTCGGGGAAAAAACCTTTGATATTTGCAGCGAGCTGGTGGAAGATATTGTATTGGTCCCTGAAGGTAAGGTCTGCACCTCGATTTTGGAGCTGTATAATGAGCATGCAATCGTAGCAGAGCCTGCAGGCGCCATGCCGATTGCCGCCCTTGATCTGTATCGTGAGGAGATAGCCGGCAAGACAGTTGTATGTGTTGTGAGCGGCGGAAATAATGATATCGGGCGGATGCAGGAGATCAAGGAAAGATCCCTTCTATATGAAGGGCTTCTGTGCTATTTTATCGTAAATTTCCCCCAGCGGGCTGGTGCACTGCGGGAATTCCTCGATGAGGTCCTCGGGCCTTCCGATGATATTACAAGATTTGAGTACACAAAGAAAAACAATAAAGAAAACGGGCCGGCACTGGTCGGCATTGAACTAAAGGATAAAGAAGACTATGCCGGCCTGATAAAAAGGATGAACAAAAAAGCCTTCGCATTTACAGAAATCAATAAAGACAGCAATCTTTTCCACCTGCTGATTTAAATGCAGACCCCGTGCACTGCGGGGTTTTTAAATTTGCAGAAACGTTCTTTATAAAGTACAATTTTGTTATCGGAAAAGTTTGGGAGTTTCTTCTTTTGGAGAATGGGAGATTATGATAATAAATCAAGAAGGATAGGAAGCGGTGAGTCCATGAGGGGTATATACATCTATTTAGGGATATTGAACGCGCTGGATGCACTGGCCACCTGTCTGGGGCTGAATGCAGGGCTGATAGAGGAAGCAAATCCGGTGATGGGGGGATTGTATGAAAAAGGGCCGCTTCTCTTCCTCCTGGTCAAAATATCATTCAGCGCGCTGCTGGGCTGCTTTGCTTATATGAAATATTTGCCTGAAACGAAATTACTGAAAAACCTGCTGCTGCTCTCTTCTTTTTTATATACCGCTGTATGCCTTCTCCACTTATATTGGATAGCAAGCCATATATGATGAGGAACCTGCTGCCCTTTTTGAAAAATATCAGGAACAGCGCATATTTAGACACACTTCGGGACCATGATGAGGTATAATATAACAAACGGGTGAAAAAGAGGATTGATATTTTGCTATTCAAAAGCCTAGAGTTCAAAAATGCTGTTGGACAGAAGGTTAAGGTCATTGAAATTCCAGTATTGGAGGAAGATAGCCCAAATTTCTTTATGATCCAATTCCGTTTAAAAACATTCATCTCGGCCGTTCACAAAGACACCAGCAGGAGAAGTGTGTACTCATTCAGGGAGTATTTGAAAAGAGTCCTGAAATGGAAGGATTATGAACACCTGTTTAATGTAGTTGAATTAAAAAATAATGCTTAATTCCTTGCGCCGGTTTTTCCGGCGTTTTTATTTTGCCCGAATCACTGCATCAAAGAAACTTCAGCTGGCATTTTAACCGCTTTCTATTTTATTTGCTGTCCAAATCCATGTATAATAACATTCATAAGTGCATTGTTGGGAAGTGATATTTTGGCAAAGGTAAAGATAGTGACAGATTCAACAGCAGACCTGCCGGCAGCACTTGCAGCCGAGCTTGGCATTGAAGTGGTGCCCCTGTCGATTACTATAGATGGCGAAACCTATCTGGACAGGATTGATATAACCCCTTCTGAATTTATGAAAAAAATGAAAACTTCTGCAGAACTGCCAAAAAGTTCGCAGCCGCCTCCGGGAAAGTTCGTTGAGCTTTATGACCGTTTTGGGGCAGAAGGCTATGAAGTATTGTCGATACATATGACAGGCGGGATGAGCGGCACTGTTCAATCAGCAGAAAGTGCTGCAAAGATGTCTTCCGCAAAGGTAACAGTAATTGATTCCCGATTCATTTCAAAAGCACTTTCTTTTCAGGTAACAGAGGCTGCAAAGATGGCCGGCGAAGGGCTTGGTCTGGAAGAAATAATAGACAAGATTGCAAAGATAAGAGAGAAAACTCATTTATATGTTGTCGTGGATACTCTTGAAAATCTTGTTAAGGGCGGGAGAATAGGCAAAGGTAAAGCGCTCATTGGCTCCCTGCTGAATATCAAACCGATTGCATCGCTGGAAGGTGGAGTTTATACACCTGTAACGAAGGTAAGAAGCTATACACAGGTAGCTAAATATCTTGTAAAGCAATTTGCTGAAGATGTTAAAGGCAGGACAATAAAAGGGGTAGGCATCTGCCATGCAGAAGGCCTTGACCTTGCAATGAAGGTCAAAGAGGGGCTCGTTGAATTGACAGGCTATGAAAATGTCGAAATAGAGGAAACGACCCCAATTATCAGCACGCATACAGGTCCGGGTGCAATTGGCTTTATGTATTATTATGACTGAAGAAAAGCTGGATATCTCCAGCTTTTTTTCTATTTTGGACAGCACTTCAGCTTACTCTTTTAATAAACCCTTCAAAAAAATGCCATTATAGACAGGTGGCTGCAATATCTTAGATAGGGGGGAGATGCAATGGCCAAAAATAAAAATGTCCTGTTTTTCAGTGACTTTGGAATAGATGATTTTGTGGCAGCTATTTATGCACTGTTTTCTGAGGAAGTCAATATCGTTGGAATTGTTGCAGACTATGGCAATATCTCCAGACTTGATGCGCTGAGAAATGCAGCTTATCTGCGTGAGGTCACCGGCATTGCTGATATTCCTGTGTTCAGCGGTGCAGAGCTGCCGCTGACAGGAGAGAACCCTGTCTATTATCCTGATGTCCATGGACTGGAAGGCCTCGGCCCGATTACGCTGCCTGAATATGAAGTGAAAGGGGAATTTTTTGAGAACTTTGATGGCATTAAAGAAATAATAGCCAAGTACGAGGACGACATTATCATAGTGAATGTGGGAAGGCTTTCTTCCCTTGCTACCGCATTTATTTTATATCCCTCTTACATGTCCAGGGTGAAGGACTTCTATATTATGGGCGGCGCCTTTAATGTTCCCGGTAATGTCAGCCCGGTGGCAGAAGCCAATTTCTACGGTGATCCTTATGCAGCCAATATTGTTATCAGGCAGGCCCCTAAGCAGATTCATATATTTCCGCTTGATGTGACCATGTCAGCTATCGTGACTCCTATGCTTATAGACCGGCTGGATGAATACTACCAGGAGATAAACAGCAAGCCGGGATTGCTTGTAAAGCCGATGGTTGACTATTATTATGAATTTTATAAAAAAAGAGACCCTGAATTAAGCGGAAGCCCGCTTCATGATGTTTTTACGCTTTGGGCACTGACTGACGGCGCTGTGATAGAGTATAAGGATTTGCCTGTCATCATCCAGGTTGATCAGGGGGAAGGCCAGGGGCAGAGCATTGGAGATTTCCGCAAATATATAGAAAAAGCAGAATACCCTGTGCACAAAGTTGCCATTTCCTTTGATTATGCAAGATTCATCACCAGCTTCTACACGACGATGAAAAATCACTATAGCGATCAGCCGCAATCATAGAAATATAGCAGTTTACAAAGCCAGCCTCTATTCTATAGGGCCGGCTTTTTTTCTATTTCAGGCCCTTTTCCTGTTTGGCTGGAACAGCTTTCAATGTCATGCTGATATTTTACCTTTATTGGGAAATGCTATAAAAAAATAAAAAAGGTGTTCATTATGTTCAGAAGCAGACGAGGAAAAAACATTATAAAAGATCAGAAACAGATCCGCTCTCATTCATTGACAATCGATGAGCTGCAAAATGAACTCAGCCGGGAACTGAATGAAAGCCCTGATTTGCATGTCCGCATGCTGCGGAAGGAAGAGCAGAAAATAGCAGTGATATTTATAAAATCGCTGACAGATCCATTAATTTTAGATGAAAGGATCCTTTTGCCGCTTCAAAAAGCAAAAGGTCCTTTAGACCCTGAGGATATATCCAACCTTCTCCCGATAGGGGAGCTGAGCTCCGCAAACCTACTGAAAGAAATCTCAGCGGCTTTATTGAACGGCAATACCTATATCTATATAGAAGGCCAGCCATTTGGAAGCCTTGCTGGCACCGGCAAGACGGCAGAAAGATCAATTGAGAAGGCCGAGACAGAATCTCTTGTCTATGGCCCGAAGATCTCTTTTACGGAATCACTTGAATCGAATGTCAATATCATCAGGCGGAATCTGAATGGTGCAAATCTATGCATTGAGGATTTAAATGTGGGCGGGAGGAGCAAGCTCAAAGCAAAGCTCTTCTATATCAAGGATATAGCAGACGAAGACAATGTACGGACCTTCCGGCAGCGTATCAGTGACTTGGAGTCCGACTATGTTCCGGATACTACTGTTCTTGCCCAGTATATTGAGGATAACAGCTGGTCGGTCTTCCCCCAGATTCTGACAACGGAACTGCCTGACAGATTCTGCATTTCGCTCATCAAGGGACAGGTGGGAGTCCTTCTTGACCGGAGCCCGAGCGCCTTATATGGGCCGACCACTTTTTTCAGCTTTTTTGAAACGACCGAGGATCTTTATATGCGCTGGAATATGGGGACGTTCCTGCGCCTGCTGCGCTTTTTGTCCATCTTTCTTTCAGTCCTTTTGACACCGGCTTATGTGGCTGTATTGACTTACCATTATGAGGTCATTCCTTCGCCATTGCTTGTTTCTTTGGGACAGTCAAGGTCAAACGTACCATTTCCTCCTGTATTTGAGGCCCTGCTTCTTGAGTTTATCATTGAGCTCTTAAGGGAAGCCGGTGCTAGGCTGCCGACGAAGGTCGGCCAGACTATGGGTATCGTAGGAGGTATTGTCATCGGGCAGGCTGCGGTTGAAGCGGGTTTTACAAGCAATATATTGATTATCATCATTGCCCTAAGTGCCCTTGGATCCTTTACAGTCCCAAGTTATTCAATGGGAACAGCCATCAGGATCATCCGCTTCCCCATTATCATCATGGCCGGCTTATGGGGCGGAATCGGGATTATGATTTCTTTCTGCTTCCTGCTGATTCATCTCTTGAAATTATCGGCTATCGGCAGGCCGTATCTGGCGCCCATTTACCCGCTGAGATGGAAAGATGTCCGCTACAGCATGGTTCGCTTCCCGCTTCAGTATTTGTCAAAAAGGCCAGAAATGAATATGACTGAAGATCAATCAAGATATCCGTCGCGCAAAGCATCGAAAACAAAAGATGTGGATGAGTAGGGAGGTGTGAAGGTGAAGCCCGAGGTCAATATAAACCCAAAAGAAAATCTCCTATTTGACGCTTTTTTTATGTTTTTCCTTATCCATACCATCCAAACAGGGGTAGGGATTGCAGGGCTTCCGAGGATTGTCTATCTTGCTGCCGGTCATGATGGCTGGATATCCATCATAATAGCCGGCCTGCTTGTCTCAGCGGTCATCTTTCTTTCTGTCATGATGCTGAAGCAGTATGAAAGCGCAGATCTGTTCGGGATACATTACGATGTATTTGGCATCTTTTTAGGAAGGCTTGTTAATATCCTCTATACCTTTTATCTTATTTCGGGCATCTATGTTATCGTCATGAATTATGTTGAAATAGTCCAGGCATGGGTTTTTCCTGATCTGTCCACCTGGTTCCTGGCGATGATTCTTTTGCTTTTGTCCATGTATGCAGTGATGGGCGGGGTCCGCATTGCTGTCGGCTTTTCCTTCATGTCATTCCTGCTCACGTTCTGGATTGTACTGATTATCATCATACCAGCGAGAGATTTCGATTATACCCACTTATTGCCCATCCTGAATAAGGGCTATGCAGAGATTTTAAAAGGGGTCTACAAAACATCTCTTTCCATAATTGGATTTGAGATGCTCCTTTTCCTGTACCCTTTTATCAAAAATAAAAAAAGGGCCCATTTATATACACAGCTTGGCGGCTTGTATACAACACTGCTATTTGTCCTTGTTACAGTCATTTCCATTGGCGTCTTTGGGGAAAAAGGGCTTGAAAAGACAATTTGGCCGGTGCTCTCCATGTTCAAAATCGTCCGTCTCCCCAATCTTGAACGTTTTGAATTCATCGCTGTTTCCTTTTGGATGCTGATCATACTTCCCAATATCTGTTTATATCTCTGGGCAGCTTCAAGAGGGATGAAAAGGGTATTTCCCGGTATGAAACAAAAAACCTTTATTGTCCTGATCGCAATCCTGGTGTGGAGCTGCAGTTTCCTTGTTAAGGCGAGATACCAGATGAATATTGTATCCGATTATATAGGCATGGCTGGATTTTATATAGGGATCTGCTATCCCGCATTGCTCTCGATGCTTGTTCTGCTCAAAAAGAAACTGACAGGGAGGAGGAAGCAAAATGAAAATGGTGCGTAGTCTCCTGATAGCAGCTGCCCTCCTCCTGCCAATTGCCGGGTGCGTGAAGACAAAGCAGCTTGAAAGACTTGGGCTCATCACAGCAGTTGGCTATGACGATAAGGGGGATATTATTGAAGGGACCGTGGTGCTGCATACCTTTGAGTCCAAGGAGGAAAATGTCACGCAGATCATTTCAGCTTCCGGCAACACAAGCAAGGGCATTCGCCAGAAGCAAAATATTAAAACCTCACACAATCTTGTATCAGGACAGCTGAGGGTTGCGGTGTACAGTGAGGAAACAGCGGGAAAAGGGCTCATCCAGCTCGTGGACACATTGAATCGCGATGCCACAATCGGAAACCTGGTTTACTTGACGGTCAGCAAAGGGACAGCAAAAAACCTTCTGAAAAAGGCAGGGGAAAAAGAGAAGACCAATCTTGGCACCTATCTGTATAATTTAATCAAACAGAACATAAAAGACGAGTTAATCATCTCGCCAACGCTCCATGAATTTAATCACAGCTTTTTTGACCCGGGAAAGGACCCTGTCCTCCCTATCTTGAAGCTGGAGGAAGATAAAGTGATCATTTCAGGGATGGCTGCCTTTAAAGATGATCGGATGGCAGGAGAGATTGATATTGAAAAGTTATTCTACCTGAAGACATTAGAAGACAACTATGAGTCAGGGAATCTTGAGCTTGAGATTCCGAAGGAGAAACTAAAGGAGTATATTATTCCTTTAAGCAGCGAAACGGAAGAACAAAAAGACGACCCGCTGTTCATTACGATCGATGATATCAGATCGTCAAAGAAAATTCGTCTGAAGGACATGGAAGATGTTACATTTGCCATTGATGTAAAGCTGGATTCCCGGATACTTGAGGTGTCAAGCGATATGGATCTGGGCAATCCCCAGGTAATCAAGGCGCTGGAAAAGGAAACAGCAGTTAAAATCAAGCAGGAGATGGAATCGATGCTGAAAAGGCTCCAAAACATGGAGTCCGATCCCATCGGCTTCGGAAATATTTACAGTGCCCATCTTCAACGTGAAAAGCGTATGACAAAAGGTGAATGGCGGAAGCTATACAAAAAGGCAGAATTTGAAGTCAATGTGGAGAACACAATCATCAGGACCGGCGTTATCGATTGAGCAGGAGCTGCAAAATGAGTTCACTGATTTGTCAAATCTTTTTCTTTCTTCTTTCTAATTCGTCTGCTAGAATTATGGCTATCTGATGAAGAGCAGGTGATCATATGAAAAAAAAGCGGGTGTCGAAATTCACCCTCGGTCTGATGCTGCTGATCATTCTTTCAGCCTGTGGCCAGAAGGGTATCGAAAATCCTTATAATTGGACGGTTCAAGACTTTACATACACCAACCAGGCTGGGGAACAGACAGGACTTGCTGACTTGAAGGGAAAGGTATGGATTGCAGATTTTATTTTTACAAGCTGTGAGGATGTCTGCCTTCCAATGACCTTCAATATGTCGAAGCTTCAGGATAAGGCAAAGGAAGAGGGCATTGAAAATCTTCAGTTTGTTTCCTTCAGTGTCGATCCTGCCGTTGATACGCCGGAAACCTTGAAGGCATATGGGGACAATTTTGAAGCAGACTATGACAATTGGAGCTTTCTGACGGGCTATGGACAGCAGGAAATCGAGGATTTTGCGAAGGAAAGCTTTAAGACGCTTGTCGTGAAACCGGAATCGGATGACCAGGTGATCCATGGGACCGAATTTTATCTGATAAACCAGGAAGGCAAAGTCCTTAAATCTTATACAGGGCTGAAGGATATACCTTATGAGGAAATCATTAAGGATATTAAATCGATTCAATAAGCGAAGAGGCGGCCCCTGCTGCCTCTTTTTCTGTCCCGGTGAAGCTTCCAGCCCTGATTGGTTTCGATTGAAAGCAAACGTGTTATAATAATTATACTAGAAAAGGCAGGTGATTAGATGAAAAAGACATTCACCTTACTTGTTTTGGCCGCTCTCCTTCTTTCCTCCTGCAGCGGGGCAGGAAACTCATCCCCTAAAAATCTGGGAATGAAGGATATTAGCATTGTTGAAAAGGAAATGGTGCCCAATGACTTTATTCCCCGTGATATTCATGTGGTCTCAGTTGGGGATTCGCTGACAGAGGGTGTTGGCGACAGCACTGGAAGGGGAGGCTATCTGCCTTACCTCGAAGAACAGCTGGAACAGGAAAAAGGAGTCTCGCAGACTGAGTTCCTTAATTTTGGAGTTAAAGGAAACCGGACAGACCAATTGCTGAAAAAGCTCAAATCATCGGAAGTCCGATCTGCCATTTCGGAAGCAGACCTGGTCATTATCACGATCGGCGGAAATGATGTCATGAAAGTTGTAAGGCAGAATTTCTCCAATTTGAATGTCAGCGATTTTACGGGCCAGAAAGCCCAGTATGAAAAAAATCTTAAGGAAATCATCGATACAGTACGGAGTGAGAATTCCGAAACCCAGATTGCACTGATTGGACTATACAATCCATTTTATAAATGGTTTTCGGATATAACGGAAATATCTGATATTATGGACAACTGGAATGAAGCCAGCAGGGAGATTCTTTCCCGCTATGATTATACTTATTTTGTTGATATAAAGGATATATTTGAAAATAAGGCAGAGGATTTGCTGTACACAGATTATTTCCATCCGAACGACAAAGGGTATGAGCTTATTGCTGACAGAGTCTACAGGCAGATTGGCCGGGAGGCGCTCGAGGTGATTGCTGAGCAGCAGAAATATACAGTTAGGAATGAGGAGAATTGACTTGAACAAAAAAAACAAATGGAAGGTCCTGTTTTTCCTCTTATTGGGGATTGTGATTGCCTTCATAGCCCTGTTTTTCGTTATGATTAATCTACCGGCAAAAGATGAAGCGATTAATACCACAGAGGTGGATGAAGACGGGTATGTTCCATTTCACCTTCAGACTAATAAAAGAGACCTCAACAGAATCATTGCCCACTATATTGCCAAGGAGGGGCTGGACGGCCCCATTGACTATGAAGTGATTCTTGATGATGAGGTTGAGCTTTATGGGAATCTCCCGGTTTTCAGTCAAAACCTGGAAATGAAACTGACTTTCGAGCCTGAAGCACTGGACAACGGCGATGTTGTCCTTAGCCAGAAATCCATTGCTGTCGGCCAGCTGAACCTTCCGGTATCTTATGTGCTGAAATTTGTCCGCGACAGATATCAGCTGCCAGAAGGAGTTGTCATCCAGCCAGATAAAGAGCAGATATATGTCTCCCTTCAGGATATGAAACTGAAGAGTGATCTGAAAGTTAAGGTGGATGAGTTTGACTTAAAAAAGGATGATATCCGCGTTACCTTATATGTTCCTACTAAATAAAAAAACTGGCTGATTTTTCAGCCAGTTTTTTCGTTCCAATAAGAGATTGATAGCTGCAAGGCAATATAACCGTGCTGGCAATGGCCGGCAGGGTTTCAATAATGGCAGGACATGGGTTTTGGTCATCCCTCAATAATAAGGGCTTCAAGCGGCGGTTCCCCGGCTGCTGTACCCACTGCAAGGATGGTATACACTTTATTCGGCTGCAGCTTGACACCGGGAAGGGAAAGGACTGTATTGCTGGAACCTGCAACCCTGACTTCGAGATCGACTGTCATCGGAGTCAGCCCTAAATATTGAGTCGCCTGCCTGAAAGAGATGTTCGGGAAAATGACATCTCCTTTTTTGACGGCAATATCGACAGCCGGTGCGTCCGGTGAAAGGTGAATGAATCTGGCTTTTGTTTCGCCGGCCGGTACAGAAGGCTGATCTTCGAATGCCAGCAGCTTCAATTTGGCAGCCGGTCCTGCTGCTGCCAGCGTGTAGGATTTTCCGCCTTCCACAGTGACTTTTTTACTGAGAACGGTTGAAACCATATCACCGGCAGGATAGATATCTATCTGGTATTTTCCGGCCGGAAGGGATAAATAGCCGCTGACATCTTTGTAAGGGAAATCCTTCAATATCCTGTTGCCATTTACATAAATATCGACGTTGGGTGCATCTGGGGAAGCATGCACAACCCGGACCATAGCTGGCTGCCGCATGCTTCCATAAGACTGGGAGGCTTCCATTCGCATGCTTTGTACGGCCCTTCTAATATATTTCAGATGCTGATAATAATAGGCAACATGCAAAGCAGGATCACTGTACTTATAATACTTGGCAAGAAGATCGTATTTACTTGCCTTGGCAAAATCATCATGATGATCTCTGTTAAAAGACATACCTTTCCGCTCCTATCCTCAAATATTCTCAGAGTATGATATGCCTCCAAGGATAGGTGTGTGCCTAGCGGAATTTTCAGAAAGGTGTTTACAGCCGATGATAAAAAGAATATAATGGTAACAAATACAAGCGAAAGCGGGTGAAGTGCTATGGGGAAATTATTATTTGCAAGAAATGAGATTGTATTTTCAATGAGCACGGCCCGGAGAGTAGCTGTATAAACCTGAGAATAGTTCTATTCTTTTTTTATGCTGACTAAAACCATGGGCTGTGTGCCAATGGTTTTTTATTATGTCAAAAAACAAATAAAACGGTCAGCATGGAGGAAATAATGAATACAAACTTAAAACAAATCGGCTTTGAAGCACATTTTGAAACAGAGTTTCATAATCTCGCAACGGAAGGGCTTATTCCCGGCAGGGTGGCTCTTGAGCATAAAAGGATGTATCGTGTATGGACTGAAGAAGGAGAGCTGCTTTGCGAGGTTTCAGGCAAATATGCCTTTGCTGCAGGCAGCAGGGAAGATTACCCCGCAGTCGGTGATTGGGTGGCTGTGAAGCCAAGAATAGGAGAGCAAAAAGGGACCATACAGGCCCTATTGCCGCGGATAGGCAAGTTTTCCCGTAAAATGGCTGGAAATACAACTGAAGAGCAAATTGTGGCAGCCAATGTTTCAACCATCTTTCTTGTCAATTCGCTGAATGACGACCTGAACCTCCGGAGGATCGAACGTTATTTGCTTCTGGCATGGGAGTCAGGTGCAAATCCCGTCATCATCCTAACCAAAGCAGATCTGTGTCAAGATGCGGAGGAGAAAAAGTCGCTCGTTGAATCAGTCAGCATGGGAGTGCCTGTGATTCCGGTCAGTGTTATGTCTGAATCGGGGATTGCAGAGCTCCGTCCCTATATCGGCCATGGATCAACAGTTGCCCTGCTTGGCTCTTCTGGTGTAGGCAAATCAACACTTACGAACTATCTCATGGGAAAAGAAGTGCAAAAGGTGCAGGAGATACGCATGGATGATGATAAAGGAAAACATACGACAACACATAGGGAGCTGTTCCTTCTTCCTGACGGAGGTGTACTTATCGATACACCGGGCATGAGGGAGCTTCAGCTCTGGAATAGTGAAAATGGGCTGTCCGAAAGTTTTACTGATATTGAAGCACTCGCGGATTCCTGCCGGTTCAGGGACTGTTCACATGAGGATGAGCCAGGCTGCGCTGTCCTGGGCAGCATACAGGATGGAGCAATGGAAGAAAGCAGGCTTGCCAGCTATAAAAAGCTTCAGCGTGAGCTGGCATACCTCGACAGAAGGATGGATAAAAAAGCCCAGTCGGATGAAAAGAAAAAATGGAAGAGCATCCATAAGCAAGTAAAGCATAGAACCAGGCATTAACTTAGAATGGCCGATGCTATTCCGGTCAGCTGCATATACCCGATATTGAAAGCCTCCTGAGTTCAGGTGGCTTTTTCCAATTGCGGCTTAATGTTTAAATTAGACAAAACAGCTGCCTGTCGCCAGATCAGTGCAAAGCGCTTGCACTCACCCGGCATAATCGGATAATCTAGGGAGGATAGCTTTAAAACCCTGTTTTAAAGGGAATAAGAGTAAGGTGAATGTAACGCTGGAAAGAGGTGTCTTCAAGTGAATGAGAAGAAATTCGAAAAGGCTGTTTTTGCCGGAGGCTGTTTCTGGTGCATGGTCAAACCATTTGACCAGGAGCCCGGAATTGAAAAAGTAGTTTCCGGATATACAGGAGGTACGGTTGAAAACCCAACCTACAGGGAAGTTTGCTCCGAAACGACAGGGCACTATGAAGCTGTTGAAATCACTTACGATCCTGAGGTCTACTCTTACAGCAGACTGCTTGATGTCTACTGGCAGCAGATTGATCCAACCGACCCTGGCGGCCAGTTCTTTGACAGAGGCCAGTCCTACCAGACTGCCATCTTCTATTATAATGATGAACAGAAGGAGCTTGCAGAGGATTCAAAGAAGCAGCTTCAGGAGAGCGGCCGGTTCAATAAGCCGATTGCGACAAAGATACTGCCCGGCAAGGAATTCTACCCTGCTGAGGACTATCATCAGGACTATTATAAGAAGAATCCGGACAGATACGAATCATATCGCGTCGGCTCGGGACGAGATGCGTTCATCCGCAACAACTGGAGGGACATAAAATGAAGAATAAAGAAAACCTTGAAAAGAATCTGACTCCGATGCAGTATGAAGTGACGCAGAACAATGGCACAGAACCGCCGTTCCGGAATGAATACTGGAACGAATTTAATGACGGTATCTATGTGGACATCGTTTCCGGCAAGCCGCTGTTCAGCTCAAGAGATAAATATGATGCAGGGTGCGGCTGGCCGAGCTTCACCAAACCGATTCAGGATGAAGAAATCATTGAAAAAGCGGATATGAGCCATTTCATGGTCCGGACGGAAGTGCGGAGCAAGGAAGCTGATTCCCATCTTGGCCATGTGTTTGATGACGGCCCCGGGCCAAATGGGCTCCGCTATTGCATCAATTCTGCTGCGATGCGGTTCATCCCGAAGGAAAAGCTCGCAGAAGAAGGATATAAAGAGTATGAAAAGCTTTTTGGCGAGGACGAGAAAAAATAATTGGCGGTGTTTGAATGTTCAAGAAATTATTTGGCAAAAAAGAAGAAATTACCGAGGTAGTGCTGAAGGCGCCATTGACAGGGAAGGCGGTTGATTTGGCCGAAGTTCCGGATCCTGTATTCTCAGAAAAAATGATGGGAGACGGACTGGCAATTGAACCTTCTGAAGGCATTGTCGTTTCACCTGTGGATGGGGAGGTTGTACAAGTGTTCCCGACAAAGCATGCGATCGGTTTAAGAGCTGAAAATGGAGCGGAAATTCTGATCCATATCGGTCTTGAAACGGTATCAATGAAAGGGGAAGGCTTTGAAACCCACATTTCCGAAGGCTCAAAAGTGAAAACCGGGGACAAGCTAGTAAGCTTTGATATTGATCTGGTTAAAGAAAAGGCTAAAAGCACGGTCACTCCTGTAATCATTACCAATGGAGATGCTCTTTCTTCCATTGAAAAGAAACCTTTAGGAGCCGTAAATCGCGGGGAGACTCCTGTTATCACTGTTATTAAATAATGAAAAAGAAGCCGTTGGAAGACGGCTTTTTTCTATTCAGAAGCATTTCCCTTATGGGTGGCCATGCCTCCGGATAAGATGAATTTCATCGCATCCTCCGGCTTTACATCAATGATCTCTACCTTGTCCTTTGGAATCAGGAATGTGAAGCCTGCCACCTGAAATGTCTGCGGGATATAGACAGCAATATCATTTTTCAAAGGCTCATAGAAATGTTCCAGATTTTCTGCTGTTATGAAACCGATGCTTTTCATGCCGGTGCCTGGTATGGTGACAATAGCCACTTTGGAAAAGGCACGCTTTTCACCTAGAAAAGAATTGATTGTATCTTTAATGACAGAGTAGATGGTCTTAACCAGCGGAATCCGATCCAGTATCCTGTCAATGAACCTGATCACGCTGCCGGTAATGAATTTGGTTGACAGCCAGCCCAATATCGTAATGGCTGCAGCTGTAGCCAGCAGTCCCACACCGGGAATATAATCTTCCTTCAAATAGGGCTTCAGGGTGCTGCCCAGAAGATTATCCAGGAACATGAATAATTTGTATATGACGAATATCACCAGAATGATTGGTACAATTGTCAGAATACCATTAATAAAATTTTTCAGAAGGCTTTTCATTTTATTTTCTCCTTTACAATTGTTTCCTCCGCAAAAAAAAACTGCCGCATGGCAGCCCAGTGCTCTTTATTGTTTTTCCGGCACGATTATCGAGGATATGCTGACAGACGAGTAGGTCAATAGACTCTGGAGGCTCTGTTCGCCCTTCACGACAAATCTAATGGTATGCGGTCCGTCAGGCAGCCCGCTTGCTGCATATAGCGCCCTTTTTCTCTCAAATGGCCACCAGGTGGAAAGGGTGGTATAATACTGGCCGTCTATAAAGACATCCAGCATGCCGCCTTCGTTACTCCTCAATACATTTACACCCACAAAGGTGCCTTTAAATTCATATTCCAGGAAACTGCCCTTCGCTGAGCTTTTCAGAAATCCGTTTTGATACCGGAAATCCCCTTCCATCTTTCGGGCATAGCTTTTTCTGTCCATGGAAAAATCGGCAGCATCGTGGATGGGTGATACCAGTGAAGCAATAGCAGGGTTGGCTTCTGTAAGTGAGCTGATGACAGTAAAAAGCTCTTCAGCATAAAATTTATAGCCTATTCCATTTGGATGGATCAGATCTTTGGTCAATTGTTCATCTGCGAGACCTGACTTTTTAAATACATCTCTCATATTCACATTTTTTGCGTGATAATGGTCCGATATTCTCTCGATTTCATTCGTAAAAAGTTCGTTGTCCAGCGGACTTTCCGTAATGGTAATTATTTCGCTTGCGGGATATTTCGTTTTCGCTTTTCTGAGAAGCATTTCATAAAAATAGGAAAAATCCTGTTCTGTCATATACTTGCGGTCATTTTCCCCGAATACAAGAAAAATCAGGTCGATGCTTCCCTGATGTTCTGTATGCTGCAGCTTGTATATACCTTCAAAAGCAGTTGCACCGCTTTGGACGACTGAAACTCTTTTATAATCATTGTGGAACTTTGCCTTTAGCAGCTCCTCAAGCTGGGCAAACCAGGTAAGCTCCTTCTTTTCGGCTCCTGAGCCCCTGCCGATGCTGTCTCCGATGATCATATAACGGATATCTTCATTTTGTGCCAATTTTTCATAGACTGTCGCCTCTGCTTCGTCCGCCCTTGAGAAAATCTGCAGACTCCAAAGAGAGACTGCCGCCAAAATCAGTGAGATAACAGCCATTAATCTTCTTTTCTTCTTCATCGGTGTCTCAAGTTCCCCCTGATGGTCGATTTTACTTTTTCATACTATCCTGCTCCGGCTGGCCCCGTGTGTCCTATGCTTATACGTGAGCAAGCGCCCTCCACTTTTCTTTTTATAATAACTCAATGAATGTTATCTTAAAAGAGTTTTTTAGCAGGTTTGGGCATGGAGAGTTAGTTTTATGAATAATATGGGCGAATGCACATACGGGTCAAGTACCTAATACATATGGTGTATGGAAAGAGAAACAGAGAAAACGAGGAGTGATTCGAAATGAATTATGGGTACTCAGGCTACGGGTGCGATCCATGCTATAGCGGAGGATATGGATATCCGGCATATCCGGTTGCAGGCGCGCAAGGCGGCTATGCAGGGTTTGCGTTAATAGTTGTTCTGTTCATTCTGTTGATTATCATCGGCGCAAGCTGCTACGGTAAATGGTAAAAAGGAAAGGATTGCCTCTGCGGCAATCCTTTTCTTTTCGCATATTCAGATTTTGAATTTTGAGACCAAAGCCCTCAGCTGCTCTGCCTGCCTTGACAGCTGTTCCGAGGAGCCGGCTATCTGGGACATTGCAGCAGAACCTTCCTCAGCTGCAGCAGCGGAAGAGTCAGTGCTGGCTGCTGTTTCCCTGGCAATCGCTGAAACTGAATCAAATGCGGCTGTGACTTCTTCTGCCAGGCTTCGGGAAGCAGTTATCTCAGAAGCCATCTTTTCAATATGTCCGGCTGTTTCCTCAGCCTTGACCCTGATTTTCTTAAGCGAAGTATTCGTTGACTCGGAAATGATGACGCCCTGTTTTACTTCCTCTGCACCTTGCTGATTTCCGGCAATGATCTTTGCGATTTCCTCCTGGATGGAGCCGACGATAAGCGTCACTTGCTTGCCCGCCTGCTGGGACTGCTCGGCCAGCTTCCTGACTTCATCGGCTACCACAGCAAATCCTTTGCCTGATTCTCCGGCCCGGGCAGCTTCAATGGCTGCATTAAGTGAAAGGAGGCCTGTCTGATCGGCGATATCTGAAATTGTGCTGATAATGGAATTGATATCAGCCGATTTTCTTCCAAGTGCTTCGATCAGCACTGTATTCTGCTGCATCCTCTTTTCAATCAATCTGATTTTGTCAGAAGCGAGCTGGACATTCTGCTGCCCCTCGTCTGCAGCCATCTGCATGGATTGAGAAGCTGAGCTGACCGAATCCGCACTCTCCTGGAGGGATGCTGATGCCTGATTGAGCTTTTCCATTGCGATAAGGGAAGCAGACATTTTACTATTGGTTTCTTCTGAACCGCTGGCTATCTGGCCTGCACTGGCAGCGATCTGTGAAATTGTTTTGGATGTTTCCTCGCTGGAAGCATACAGCTCCTGGCTGCTGGATGAAACATTGTCGGCCAGGGAGGATACTTCCCTTACCAGCCCCGCAATTCCTTCTATCAGCATATTGGCATCAGAAGCCAGCTTTGCCAGCTCATCTTTGGACTTTACCTCGATCCTTTTCGTCAGATCTCCGCCAGCCTGGGCGATCTCAATCATGGATAAGCTGATTGCACTTGAGCTCCGTTTAATATTTCTGGATAAAGTAAATCCAAACAGTGCCGAAAGCAGAAGTGCCGCAACGGCAAGTACCATGGTGCCAGTCTGTGCAGCTGACACCTGGCTGTTCAGATGAGCAATCCTTTCTTCAGAAGCCTTCAGCTCATCTTCCTCAAAAGACTGAATCTGGCTCTTCAGCTTATCCATTGTTTCTTTGCCCTTTGCTGATTCAACAAGCTGGGAAGCCTCTTCTTTTGAAAAATCCCTGCGTGTTTCAATCACAGTATCAATCCAGACGAGCCATTCTTTGTATGTATTTTCAATTTCAGTGATCTTTTCCATTCTTGCTTTGCTGCCGGCACTCAATTCCTTGAGCGTCTTCAGATTGTTATCAACCATATTTTTGCCATTTCCATATGAAGCAAGAAACGACTCCGAGCCTGTGATAACAAAACCGCGTTCCCCTGTTTCAATATCTGAGTAGGCTTTGGACATTTGCTGGAGCTGTTTGTGGAATTCCATATCGTGCCCGATGATATAATTCGTTTCTTTTTTCAGATTGTGAATGCTCAAAATAGACCCTGCAGATAGCGCAGCAATGACGACCAGCAATATTCCAAAGGATAGATTGACCTTCCCTCTGATCGTTTTAAAATATGAAATCACTTTTTTCATGATGAACGCTCCCCTCTAGGTAAAAAGACCTTTTCAGGCTCATAGATCAAAAGACTGACAATATAGTAAATTATAGCAGGTTTTAGAGGGGGACTCTGCAAAAATTAGCGAAATTCAGAAAAAAATCTGCAGCAGGTTTTTTTCTCTTATTTCATAGTGAGCTGAAGTCTTTCTTGTTTGCCATCCAGATTGATCAGAACGGTAAAATTCTCTTCAATGTCAGCAGGGAATTTGACGTGTTCAAAAACATGTTCTACAGATGATTCTTCTTTGCTTGAAAAATCGGTTTGATAGGCTGCTTTAGAATGGCCGGGAAGTGAAACCCAAAAGACAAGCTCTTTTTCTTCCTGGATTTCTTTACCGTCATACATCAGTTTAAGAGTGATTGTGGCCTCGCTGATTGTTTCATCTGCCTTTATTTCCATCTCGCCGTCCCAGTTCTTGCTTTTCCCCTCATATGTGTAATAGGAAGGTGTTCCGCATCCCGCAATCAAGAATAGAAATAAACTGGCTGCAATCATGACTTTTTCCAGGCCCATTTCAATTCCTCCTTTGTATCTGAACACTGTAATCTTTTTCTATTCTTACCCCCGATGGAGAATTTAAATGACATGTCCATCCTGAAATTAAAAATAAATAAAGAAGCCATGCACTTAACATGGCTTCCTGTTTACATCTCAATCGGGCATGATTGTCACAATCTGTGCAATTCTGATAAAAAAGATTTCATCTCCAGACTTAACAGCTATATGATCCGGCTTTACATCCATCAGTCTTCCCCGCAATGTATCTTTCACCGTTTCGACAACGAGATTCCTGCCCAATACACTTTGAAGCGTCTGATAAACATAAGGGTCAAAATGAAAAACGGGGGCGGGCGACTGCATTTGCTGAGTGCCCATCATATTTACATCTGCAGGAATGTTTCTATGATACTGCATTTTTACATCTCCTCCTGTTCAGTTAACAATATGCACTGGCCAGGCATCCGGTGCCCGGAATGATGCATGAGAGTGGTGATCGGGGAATTTATTCAGAAAGATTCCCGGTGGACATTCATATAATGAAGCGAGCGGGGCAGCACACGCGAGACCAGTGAGTGAATGGGGGAAGCGACATTGAATCAGCCGTCGTTTTTGATAAAACCTATGCTGGATGCCGATTATCCAACGATTGAACGGGGCAGAGGCATCTACTTATATGACAATGAAGGCAAGAAATATCTGGATGCCTGTTCAGGAGCCGTGACAGCGAACATCGGTCACGGAAACGAAGAAGTGATCCAGGCAATGATGGAACAGGCTAAAAAGGTTTCATTTGTATACAGATCCCAATTCACCAGCGAAGCAGCTGAGAACCTTGCCGGGAAAATAGCAGAAACTTTGCCGGGTGATCTGAATTGGTCATTTTTTGTGAACAGCGGCTCAGAAGCCACAGAAACTGCGATGAAAATAGCCATCCAATACTGGCAGGAAAAAGGGATAAGAACAAAGACAAAAATTTTATCCCGATGGGTCAGCTATCACGGCATCACATTAGGAGCGCTTTCCATGTCAGGCCATCCGGGGAGGAGGGCAAGATTTGTCCCTCTCCTGGAGGATTTTCCTTCCGTTCATCCGCCATACTGCTACCGCTGTCCATATGGACTGGAGGCGCCTCAATGCGGACATCTGTGCGCAGCAGAACTCGAAACGGCGATTAAACGCATTGGAGCCGATCGGATTGCAGCTTTCATTGCAGAGCCGGTCATCGGGGCAGCGGGAGGAGCAATTTCCCCTCCAGACGGCTACTATAAAGTCATAAAAGAAATCTGCGAGAAACATGATGTTTTATTCATAGCCGATGAAGTGATGACAGGATTTGGACGGACCGGTACGATGCTCGCCTGTGAGAGCTGGGGGATCCAGCCTGATATAGCGGCTTTTGGCAAAGGCATGGGAGCAGGCTATGCACCGATAGCAGCTGCTGTAGTCTCCGACAAAATAATGGAGCCTATTATGGCAGGAACAAAGTCAATCATGAGCGGACATACATTGAGCGCCAATCCGCAATCTTGCGCTGTTTCTCTGGCAGTGCTTGAATATCTGGAAAAAGAGCAAATCATCCCAGAGGTGGTCAGGAAGGGTAAGTACCTGAGTGACCATCTCCGAAGACTGGAGAAGAAGTACAGCTTCATTGGCGACATCAGGGGGAAGGGACTGCTTCTTGGTGTAGAACTGGTTAAGGACAGAGTGTCAAAGGATCCATTCAGCCGGTCCCTGATGGCAGGACAAAAGCTGGTCAGTGCTGCCCAGGAGCAGGGCATCCTGCTGTACCCCGCCGGTTCAGGGATAGATGGCATACATGGGGATGCGGTCATCATTGCACCTCCTTTGAACATCACCATGGAGGAGCTGGACGAATTGGCAGCACTCCTAGACAGGGCTTTGTCTGAATTCCACAGAATCATTGAACAGGAAAGCCTGAAGGGAGGGGGCTCATGAACAGCTCCTTTAATAAAATTGTGACTGCAGCAAAGGCAATGAATGATTTTCATGATGGCATGTCCATAATCGCAGGAGGATTCGGAGGAATTGGCACGCCGCCGACCCTTATAGAGGAATTGATAGAAAAAGGGACAAAAAATATCACCCTTATCTGCAATGATGCCGGATTTCCCCACATAGGCGCAGGAAGGCTTGTTACATTGGGGAGGGTCAAAAAATTGATTGCCTCGCATATAGGCTCCAACCCGGAGGCTGGCCGCCTGATGAATGAAGGCAAGCTCGAAGTGGAGTTCTCACCCCAGGGAACGCTTGCTGAAAGGATCAGGGCTGGAGGTGCCGGCATTGCCGGAATATTGACAGATATCGGCATATCAAATGAGATGGTTTCAGCAGGGAAGGCAACTCATACTATCAGCGGGACAGAATATCTAATTGAAACGGCAATCACAGCTGACGTCTCAATTGTGTATGCAAAAAAGGCGGATCCGTTCGGCAATCTTATATATGACAAAAGTGCACGGAATACAAACCCCCTGGCAGCCATGGCAGGGAATAAGACGATTGCCGAGGTGGAGGAAATCGTCCCTTTAGGCGCTATTGATCCGGATGAGGTCATGACGCCAGGAGTATTTGTGGATTATATTGTTCCTTCAAAGGGAGTGAACTGGAAATGGGCATGGGAATAGATAAACGCAAAAAAATGGCCAGGAGGGCAGCGGAAGAAATCAGAGACGGAATGATTGTCAATTTAGGAATCGGTATTCCTTCCCTTGTGCCTGATTTTCTGCCGGAATCCATAAGTGTTATGTTTCATGCAGAAAACGGCATAACAGGGATGGGCCCAAGCCCTGTTAAGGGTCAGGAAGATCCCCATCTCTGCAATGCGGGCGGCTTTCCGGTGACCAGCGTTAAGGGGGCTTCATATTGCGACAGTACCATAGCTTTTGGGATGATCAGGCGCGGGAGGGTTGATTTGACTATTCTCGGCTCACTGCAGGTCAGCGGGAAGGGAGATCTGGCCAACTGGATCGTTCCCGGCAGGAAAGTACCTGGGATGGGAGGGGCGATGGAGCTTGCACAGAAAGCGAAGAGAGTCATTGTTGTCATGAATCAGACGGATAAAAATGGCATGCCGAAAATCCTTGAGCATTGTACACTCCCGCTGACATCGCCTTCCTGTGCATCGCTCGTCATAACTGAAATGGCCGTGTTTGAAATTAAGGGAACAGGAATGGTCCTGAAGGAGCTGTTTGCTCCCTATTCAATAGAGGAAGTGAAGAGCAAGACAGGCTGCAGGCTGCAGGTGGCAGAGGATTTGAGAATAATAGTTTAGCAGGCGGGGGAGGCGGTTTTATTGAGTGAGAGTGATGGAAGCGTAAAAGAGTGGCTGAGCAAAAACAGGTCCAAAGGAATCAGGCTTCTTCAAAGGCTTGTCCAGGAACCAAGTACTAGGGGAAATGAGGCCGGTGCCCAGGCTGTGATCATTGAGAAGTGCCGGGAAATGGGGCTCGAGCTGGATATATGGGAAATCGGCAAAGATGAGCTGCCCGCACATCCCCTATTCTGTTCTGACAGAAAGGACTTCAGCGGCAACCCGAATGTAGTGGGAGTCTGGAAGGGGACCGGTGGAGGCAGGAGCATCATTTTGAATGGCCATATCGATGTGGTTCCTGAGGGCAGCAGGGATGATTGGAAATATGACCCCTACAGCGGACAAATAAAGGATGGGAGGCTTTATGGCAGGGGGGCGACCGACATGAAGGGCGGAACAGTATCCCTGCTGCTGGCGCTTGAGTACTTGATAGCGGCGGGGAAGGAATTGAAGGGAGATGTCATTTTTCAGAGTGTTATAGAAGAAGAAAGCGGAGGGGCCGGGACGCTTGCCGCTGTGATCAGGGGTTATAAAGCAGATGGAGCGATCATCCCTGAACCGACAAATATGAAGCTTTTTCCAAAGCAGCAGGGCTCTATGTGGTTCAGGATTACAGTCAAGGGCCGTGCTGCACATGGCGGCACCCGCTATGAGGGTATCAGTGCGATTGAAAAGGCCATAGCAGTGATAGCTTCTCTCCAGGAACTCGAGAAAACGAGAAATGAGCGGGTTGCAGATCCTTTATACAAGGGAATACCTATCCCGATTCCGATCAATATCGGAAAAATCACGAGCGGGGAGTGGCCATCCTCTGTACCGGATACCGCCGTCATTGAGGGAAGGATAGGGGTTGCTCCTGAAGAAGATATGAAGATGGCAGAAAAAGAGCTGGAAACGGTATTAAACTCCTTATCTGAAAAAGATGGCTGGTTCATTGAAAATCCCTGCAAGGTCGAGTGGTTTGGTGGGAGATGGCAGCCTGGGAATCTGGACATTGGCCATCCCCTGATGAACGTGCTGTCAGCCAGTTTTGAA